>JAFZWK010000031.1 GCA_017617335.1 Bacteroidaceae bacterium
ATTGTCTTGCCTACGAACAGATCGTAGTCGCGAATGGGCTGCACGTCGATTTGAGAACCGGGCAAGAATGCCTCGATGCCAAATACGTCAACAATCATACCGCCCTTAGTGCGGCACTTAACGAATCCCTTAACGATTTCTTCATTCTCCAGAGCTTGGTTAACACGATCCCAAGAACGGCTTGCACGAGCCTTCTTGTGAGAGAGGATCAACTGCCCCTTCTTGTCTTCCTGATTCTCGATGTAAACCTCAACGGTGTCACCTACCTTCAGGTCGGGATTGTAGCGGAATTCGCTGGTGGGAATGATACCGTCGCTCTTAAAGCCGATGTTGACTACAACCTCGCGCTTGTTCATTGCAATTACGGTACCGTCGACCACATCATGGTCGCTGATTTTGTTCAGAGAACCCTCATAGGCCTCTGTCTGAGCCTCGCGGCTCTGATCTGCGTTGCTGTCGCCATTAGCGTATGCTTCCCAATCGAAGTCTTCCAATGGAGCAACATTTTTGAAATCTGCCATACAGATTAATTAATGGTTAGTAAATAAAATTAATAAACTCGGGCGCAAAGGTACAACTTTCCGATGAACTGACCAAATCTTTCCCTCTACTTTTTTAAGAAAAAAGTTGCCTCCTGCCGCTTCTTTATTTCTCTGGTGCAAAATCTGAGCATAATAGACTCTTGTTTTAGAAAAAAATTGTATCTTTGCAGGGCAGATGATAAATGAAGTAAAGCGATGAGAAAAATTAATTGCATAGGTATACTTACCAGTGGGGGCGATGCTCCAGGTATGAATGCGGCGATTCGTGCAGTCACCCGTGCCGCCATAGCAAATGACTTCCGCGTGATGGCCATCTATCGTGGCTACGAAGGATTGATCAACGATGAGATAAAGGAGTTTACCACAGAGAATGTGAGCAACATCATCCAGCGCGGAGGCACAATCCTCAAGACTGCCCGCAGCAAGGAATTCATGACACCTGAGGGGCGTCAGAAGGCTTACGACAACATGCAGAAGCGTGGTATCGATGCCTTGGTCGTGATAGGAGGAAACGGTTCCCTGGCCGGCGCACGCGAGTTCGCTCAGGAGTACGATATCCCCTGCATAGGCCTTCCTGGCACTATTGACAACGATCTGAATGGGACGGACAGCACCATCGGATACGACACCACCCTTAACACCATCATGGAATGTGTCGACAAGATTCGCGATACAGCCACCAGCCACGAGCGTATCTTCTTTGTGGAAGTGATGGGACGCGACGCAGGCTTCCTGGCCCAGAACAGCGCCATAGCTGCAGGTGCCGAAGCAGCCATCATCCCCGAGGACACGATGGGAGCCGATCAGTTGGAGCACTTCATCGGAAGAGGTATTCGCAAGAGCAAATCCAGCAGTATCGTGCTGGTGAGCGAGAGTCCCAAGTGTGGTGCCATGTACTATGCTGAACGGGTGAGAAAGGAATATCCTGAGTATGACGTGCGCGTATCCATCCTTGGACACTTGCAACGCGGCGGAAGCCCCAGCGCAGGTGATCGTATCTTGGCAAGTCGCTTGGGCATGGGAGCCATCAATGCCATTCTGGAAGGGCAACGCAACGTGATGATTGGCATCAAGAACGACGAGGTTGTCTACGTCCCCTTCAGTAATGCCATCAAGAGCGACAAGCCCGTGAAGAAGGAACTTATCGACCTGTTGGCTGTATTAAGTATTTAGAGATTCTGTTATGCGCTTGAATTTGGGGCAGAAGAGGACGTTCCTTTCCCCTTCTCCCCCAGATTCGTTTCGCATTCCGATAGATTATCTTATCGGTTTCATTTCACTTCCAAATAGCTCCGCAGGGCTTCCACGTATTGCTCGAAGGCTTGACGGCCTTGGGGCGTGAGACGGCAAAGGGTACAGGGACGACGACCCTTGAACGTCTTTTCTACCTCGATGTATCCTGCCGTGGTGAGCTTGTCAATCTGTACGCTCAGGTTGCCCGCCGTGGCTCCCGTCTGCTCCTTAATGTAAGGGAACTCGGCTTCGTCGGCACTAATAAGTAGCGACATGATGGCAAGCCGCAACTCGGAGTGCAGGAGAGGATCTAATGGCTGGAACATAGGAATCCTCCTTTATTTTTGATTCTGAAAATAGATGACTAATCCTGGTACGATAAGACCAATGAAGGCTACCGCTGCCATTACATAGAGCTGCTCCGACCAGGGGTATTGCAGGGCAACGAAGAAACCACCCAGTCCAGCGATGAATCCACAGACCTGCACGATACGGTTCTTTAAGATGAAGCCTGTTATCGTCGATGCAATACCGAAGCATAACGAGATGATGCTGGTGAGGTTCACGTAGAGGTGAGCATTGAAGTGGTCACCCGATACCGTAAATGCCACAGGTAACAATCCGCAACCAGCCAGACCAAAGATAAAGCCGATGACACCCATGAACATGCCGAAGGTCGCCCATACTTGCCCTATAGTGTTGCTGACAAAATTCTTCGGAACGGGTTGCTTGTTCTTACTGATAAACCATTCACCCACATAGCCGAGTATCCACATTACTCCCCACAGGGCATTCCATGCAGGGCCTCCATGATTTTTCCAAAGGTAGGCAATCAGCAAGGCGAATACGAATACGCAAGTGCCCCAGCAAATGAGTGAACACGACGAGTTACTAGTAATATTGCGGCGACTACGCTCTATTTGTTCCGTGATGATCTCCAGACTGCGCTCGGCAGTCAAATTTTTGTTCTCTTCCATTGTTTTGCTACATAATTTAATTCGTTATTGAACTTTTTTACTTGCTCTCTGGCTTCGTCCAAGCTCCTGCAGAAAGCCTGTTCTCAGCCTTTTGTGTTCGAATCACGATGCAAAGATAAATAAGTTTACAATATAAACCAAATTATTTTGCAAATTTTTTTAATGAAAATGCAATTTTTTTCAGATTGTGCCTTTTTTCCCCTTATTTTGTCTTCTTTTCCCCATCATTTCAGCCCCTCAATCATTTCTCGTCCTTGCGTTCAGGACAACGTGTTGTCTTTGCAATCTCAACGTGTTGTCTTTGAGGTTTCAACGTGTTGTTCCGATGTTGCCAAAAAGATGTCTTGGTTCGCTCTATCTGTTTCCGTTGGCTATCTGGCTGCTGATGATGCGGCTCATGAGGGTTTGGCCATCGTTCACCCGCTCCATTATCTGCCAGCTGGAGGTGTTCTCTTTGCGCATTTCCATAGCGGCAACGTCCTTAGAGATCCACTTGACGGCATGCGTCTCATTGCCCAGCGTGAGGGAGTTCTTGTCTGTGCAGCCTCCTTTCATGACTTGGCCACCGGCATTCTTATCCACAAGGACATAGACGATGCTCGAGGGAGCGATGGTAAAGTATCTTCCCGCGTATTTGCTCGTTTCGTAATTGGCCTTCAGGGTCTTCACTTGCTTCTTTGCTCCTTTCAGTTCATCCAGCATGCCGAGTATGCGCCAGGTGCCGAGCAAGGGGTTGCTGGAGTCGATGCTGGGTGTGGTGGTCAGGGCCTCGAAGACGGGTCGCGCCTCACTTGAGTATTTGTCAGCCTCGTATTTCTCTGTGCACCAGTTGTTCTCAGGGAAAATGAGGTGGTTGGAAAACTTGCTCCACCACTTCATGGAGAAATGATGTGAATCGCTGTCGAAGATCTTGATGCTCTGGTCGTTTTCATCCGTGGGCTCTTCGCCTGTATAGTTGAAAATCTTGCCTTTGTCGTTGTCGTGGAGGGAGAAGTTGCCGGTTCGCTGCATGAAGAGAGAGAGAGTCACTTCGTCCGTACATATTTTATATTGGTCAAAGGGAGCGTTCACTTCGCCCGCTCTGCCTATGATGGTCATCAGTTTGTAGATGCCTCGCGGATTCTCCGTCTGGGCGCTGGCTGCAAGTGAAAGGGTGACAAGCGCGATTGCTGCCAGTTGTTTCAATAGAGATGTCTTTTTCATAATCAACGCTTTTAGGTTAGTATTTGTTGTTTTGGGAGCAAATATATGCATTTTTCTGCTGATTCTTGGAAGGATGGAGGGAAATATAATTAAAATGTGTAATTTTGCAGAAAAATAGGACGCTATATGAAGAAAACAAGCATGATGCTTTTGCTCCTGGCAATGGGCCTGATGAACATCAAGGCGCAGCAGGACGTGACGAAATACTATCTGGTAAACTACGGCTTCGACGAAGGTTTCAACTATAAGGCTGGGCAGACGACAGCGGTGGCTCAGGAGATTCTGGAGATAGATGGATGGACGCAAGGTTTCACCCACGACTATACCATCGCCGGCATTTATGAATTCGGCTTTCGAGGCACATTCAACGGCGCTCGTGTGCCTACCCAGGGCTACGATGGCGAGGCAGGAGGCGGACTGGCTCTCTCGACAGGTTGGGGCATGGAGTTTGCCTATTCTCAGGAAGTGACTTTGCCTGCTGGAACCTACACGATCAATGTACCTACCTACAACGGTTGCGACAAGACGGCATCCTCTTCTCTGCTGGCTTGGAAACCCTCGTCAGGTGCTACTGTGAAGTCCACGTTAAGCAGCTACAAGGCGAACGCATGGACGCTGGACAAGATTTCTTTCCGCCTGACAAAGACGACCAAGGGACAGATCTGCATCGGAATGAAGGCGGCAGAGAACGGAAGTGCCAACTCGGCGAAGCTGGTGATTGACTACGTGCAGATCATCGGGCAGGATATGGCTGTGGACAAGGGAACCTTAGAGGCTGACCTCACGACGGCAAACAAGCTTTATGGCGATGGGACGGGTAACGATGCGGAAGCTTTAAAGGCTGCCATCGAGACGGCTCAGGAGACGATGAACGACGAGGCTGCCCAGGTGATGGAGGTGCTGGAGGCTCAATACGTTCTCGAGCAAGCCATCAATCAGTATCGACAGAAGAATGCGTCAGCGGACAACCCTCTGGACCGCACGGAATACATCCGAAATGCCTCGTTCGAGATGAATAATTTCACAGGTTGGACAAGCGCGAGCTTCTCTTTGCAGAACAATACTTCTTTCGCTCGCAAGAAAGGTTCGTACTATATCGAGAAATGGGTGAACCAGGGCACGAAGGTGGGGAATGCAAGCGTGCGTCAGACTTTGAAGAATCTGCCAAACGGGAAGTACCGCTTGACGGTGGCTGCCCAGAATCTCAACCAGCAATCGACATCATCGCGTTGCAAAGGTGCCTACATCTTCGCAGGTGATCAGCAAAAGCCTGTCTATACGCCTTCTGATTATTCTGTCGACTTCACCAGCATCTCAGGTGAGGTGGAGATAGGTTTCGTGGCTGAGAACGCCACAGGTAACTGGCTGGCATGCGACAACTTCCGGCTCTATCTGATAGGTTATGTCGACCAGCAGGCGATGATAGACGAGTTGGCACGTCTCATAGTCAATGCTGAGGAGTTGACGGGTGGATTGATGTCGGCTGAGGCAAACGAGGCTCTGGCAGCAGCTTTGGAAACGGCTCGCTCGATGAGCATAGAGAGCAGCGAGTCAGACATCAGGACAGCCACCATGACCTTGACTTCTGCCATCTGGAAAGCGCAGCAGAGTAGGGAGCGATGTGATCTTCTGCAAAGCGAGACAGCTACCGCTCAAGCCCTCTTGAGCAAGCACATGGGTAAGGCTGCAGAGGAAGCCTTGCAAAGTGCGATTGGCCAGGCAAATGCCATCAATTCCACCACTAAAGAGGCTGTCATCAATTCCACCATTACAGCCCTCGAGAAGGCTACGGAGGACGCGCAGGCAAGCATCGCCATTTACTTGGCTCTCGAGAAGGAGATAGCAGCGGCGAACAAGATCTACAACGAAACGCTGAATGGCGCAGAAGACTTGATGGCTGAGATTACCAAGGCTCAGGAAATCTACGACACGTGCCAGGCAACAGACGTTGAGGTTGAGGCCGAAACGGCTTCACTCTCGCGTGCCCAACTCGCCTTCAATCTCGCCAATGCGACACCTGGAAGCGGAGCGGCTCCCCAAGTGAAGAGTACAAACCACTACGTGCCGACAGGTGCCACGCAAGCCTTGATGAGAGCCACGTTCAGCGGTTCAAACATCTTGGAGCGAGGCATTTGCTGGAGCACGGAACACGATCCTACCGTCCTAGATTCTCGAACCACGTCGTACTATTCCGTGAGTGGCCAGATCTACCATCTGACGGGACTTGATCCCGCCACCGTTTACTACCTGCGGCCCTACGTGATGAACCGCACCTATCAAGTGGCTTACGGAGATGAGGTGAAGATTGTCACGCACCCCAAGGGAAACTGCTCATGGTCTTGGGATAATGGTGCTCCAACAGCCGAAGCGAATGAGCGTTGCAGCAACGCCATAAAGGAAACCATCGATTATTTCAACGAATGGACAGGCATCAGGGGATTTACCCTGAGTGGTCATTATGGAAGCGGAACGCCCACGGCTGATTGCAGCTATGGAGGCTACATGCGCATTGGACCCAATGCAGCCTATCAGGCTATCGGAACGGTTATTCACGAGACAGGTCACGGCGTGGGAGTAGGAACCCATTGGCGCTGGTATTCATGCAGCGACACACGTGAGAACACTACCTACGGCAAGTGGCTTGGCAGAGAGGCAAACCAGATGCTTCAGTTCCTCGAGAATAAGGAAGGGAATTCCAATTGTTACATGCTGGGTGATGGAGTGCATGGATGGGGTCACGAAGCCACCTACGACTGGTTCGTCAACGGAGCTGACAAGGACATGCATTTGCCCATCCAGTACATCGGAGGATGTTGTCTCCTCTATGCCCTCTTCATCGACGGCTTGTGTCCAACGTCCAGCTACCAGAATGGATTGGCAGGCTATACTTACAACTTCGATAGCAACACGAAATACTATCTCATGCCCAAGAGCGAAGAATGTGGATTGGGCGACGCACTTCTCTGTCAGCGTTCATCGTCGATAGTCGCCTGGCAACCCATGATCCTGTCAGGTGAGGAGATAGGCGACGAGGCGGCATGGTACATCGATTACCTTCCCTCTCAGGGTTATTACACTTTCCGTAATGCGGCGACAGGAAAATATCTGACCCATTCGACGAGTAGCCAGAACGTGTCGCTCAAGACGGTTCCTAATGGGCGGAATGTGGTCGCGACGGAATATTTCCAATTAATGCCTGATCGCACAGACGTCACTTTGGGAACAGGTTCAGAGACCATCAAGACGCACGGATATTGGTTCACCTGGAGCAGCAACGGAAACAAAGCTATGCATGCAGTCGCGTCATCGGCCTCAGACGGTGGGCTGGTCAATCAGGCAACGTTCGACTACTCGGACAAAGCCACCGCCCAGCAATGGATAATCTTTTCCGAGGAAGAACTCAAAGCCTATCAGGCACGTGTTACAGCTATCGGCCAGATCCGCATGACTGATGACGAGCAGTCTGACTCACTCGATCCGGAAGCCGTTTATTCCATCGATGGCAAGCGTCTCTCACGTCCCCAGAAGGGCTTCAACATCATTCGTCATAAGAACGGAAAAGTGAGCAAGAACCTCGTCCCATGATGGAAGCAAAAACACAACGTGTTGTCTTTCCAATCACAACGTGTTGTCTTTCCCAACTCAACGTGTTGTCTTTCCCAACTCAACGTGTCGCCTCCTTACATATAAAAAATAAGGTAAGGAAAAGGGACGGAATGAAAATTTTGAAAAAAAACGAGGAAATGTTTTGCGGGGAATAAAAAAAGCCTTACCTTTGCACTCGCAAAACGAAAAAAGATGGTTCTGGCGTGATTCATCTGTCTTGCGAAGGGGCGTTTAGCTCAGCTGGTTCAGAGCATCTGCCTTACAAGCAGAGGGTCGGCGGTTCGAATCCGTCAACGCCCACGTATTTGTTGAGAATGGCTCCTTAGCTCAACTGAATAGAGCATTTGACTACGGATCAAAAGGTTGTGGGTTTGAATCCCGCAGGAGTCACCCACCTGATGAAAGTCAGTGGTTCGGGTAGGTAGGTAAGTGGTTAAAACGGGCAGACTGTAAATCTGTTGCCTCACGGCTTCGGCAGTTCGAATCTGTCCCTGCCCACAAACGCGGAAATAGCTCAGTTGGTAGAGCACAACCTTGCCAAGGTTGGGGTCGCGAGTTCGAGTCTCGTTTTCCGCTCCATATACGGTGCGTTAGTTCAGTCTGGTTAGAATACATGCCTGTCACGCATGGGGTCACGGGTTCGAGCCCCGTACGCACCGCAAGAGAGAGAGTCCAAGAGGCTCTCTTTTTTGTTTTCAATCATTGCTGCCTGTCCCACGTTCCTGAAAGAGGTGACGAGGAGAAAAAGGGAGTGATAAAAAGGTCTAAGGGTATGAAGAAACGTACTTTCCTGTTGTGGATACTCTTCTTTGTAGGCATCGCTTCTGAAGCTAAGCGTCAGGAGCCGATTGTCTATGTGGACATGAGATACACGCTGAGGGCTGACTACAAAGACAGTTTGGCTGTAGTGGGTGTGTGGGATGATTTGCATGCCATAAGCGCATTACAGGGCATCGTGAACAGGGATGAGCCTCGCTTATATATAGAATATGTGGAAACCCACGGAACCAGTATCGATGCCTATTGGTGGAACCGTTATCGTCGTGAGGGAGAATGGTTGGCTGGGCGCGATACGATACGTTTGCAAAGTGTGGAGGAGGCTGTTCGTCATTTCCGTCATTTTCTTCGTGGTGTGGTAGCCTATGACTCGAATGTGGCTTCCACAAGCAATGTGGCAAGCACCTTGGCTGGTTTGGAGAATCTGTTGCCCTTGCGTTGGGATGCTCGTCCAGGTTCTCTTTATCAGAGGTTGACCAGTGGCGAGGATGCCTTGGAGGTGAGGGAATGGCTGGTGAAAAGCGACGGCAGTTCTCTTTTTACAGGTAAGGGTCAGATTCCTGGCACGCAGCGGGCTTCCTCTGGAAGTAAGAAATGCGATCCCTATCTATGGGTGGTGGAGCGATACATGAAGACAGGTCGGCTGGATGGACGCTATGCAGGATTCTATCAGGATCAATTTTGGCGCAAGAAACCCCTGAACTCTTCTCCCAATCATCACACGCTTACCAATCATGACTTCTTTATCAGCCGCAGGGCTTTCTTCTTCGATCTGTCCCCTTGGGCTGATGAGGCTACTGACGAAACGAGTCAACCCGTAGGGACTGATTACCGCACTTTGTGTGAGATGCTGCAGGAAGCGCATAACCTGAGACGTGGCTCCCAGCCTTGCTACATCGGAGGTTTCCCTGAGTGGGCCTACAAATATACGAAACGTACTGGAGGCAAACATGAGGATGTGGCCACAGAATGGCAGTTTGCCGAGTTGATCAGCAGATACATGGCTTTCAAGGATGCTGACGCGATTGGATATGGTGCTTTGGCCAACGCGTCGTTCTGGCAACATTTTCCTTTGAAGAAACGTTATACCCAACTTTGGACCACTCGAAAGAAACTGAAGAAAGCAGGTTATCTGCAAGCCGGCGGAAAAGTAGACACGAGTCGCAACTACGTGATTATCTATGTGGGTGATTATGATGCCTCGTCGTGGGTGTCACAACGTACGCCTGATTTGTGGGACAATCCCCATCGAGGAGAAATGCCCATGATGTGGTGTATCAGTCCCGTGCTGTCGGAGCGTGTACCTCATGTGTTGCACAATTTCCGAACGACTGCTAGCCCTAATGATTACTTTGCTGCAGCCGACAACGGAGCCGGTTATCTGATGCCTGGTGTCGTGGAGCAGGAGGGTGCCAAGGAAGACATGGATACTTGGAGGCGTCATTGTACCAAATATTACAGGAAATGGGGACTGAGCGTGACGGGCTTTATCATCGATGGAAATGGTCCTGCCATGAAGGAGAAAGCGTTGGATGCTTATCGAAAATTCAGCTACAATGGGATTGTTCCTCAAAAGTGTGAAGTCATCAGCAACTATCGGGGCATGCCTGTGTTGAGGTCAGATTATGATCTCGTTTCTAACGATCCCAAGGAGGCAGCCAAGGTTTTGGTAGAACGAATTCATTTGCGTGAAGGTGTGCCTTTCCATTGGTTCCGCATCATCCTGAAGAGTCCTGAGTGGTACGTGAACCTTATAGAGGAAGCCAAGCGTCTGGATCCCAGCATCGAGTTGGTAGATATGCCTACCTTCTTTGAGTTGATGAAGGTCTATACTCAAAACTGATTCTTGCGAGAAAGAGAAGTAAAATAAAGTCCATATTAAGAAAAAAAGGAGATAATATGAAGAAGAGGATATTGACCCTGTTAATGGCATCTATGTTGACATTTGTGTTCGCGTGGGCTGCCGATGCTCCTCATGTGCGAGTTTTGTCGATAGGTAACTCATTCAGCAGAGATGCTTTCAGCTATGTGCCGTTTCTCATCGAGGAACTGGTGCCAGGAGCTGAGGTTGATTTTGGAATCCTGTATATTGGCGGCTGCCGACTGAGTCTTCATTACAGCAATCTGATAGAAGAGAAACCTGCCTATGAGTTTGATCGTTATCACACAGGCGACGGGCATTGGACCATGACTCGTGACGTTAGCATCCAACAGGGCTTAGCCAGCGAAGATTGGGATATCGTGATCCTGCAACAGCAAAGTGGAGATTCCCGTTACTATTACACCTATCAACCCTATCTGAATGACTTGCTCGAGTACATCCATACTCAGAAACCAAATGCCACCCTGGCTTGGCTTCTTACACAAGCTTATGGAACAGGACACAAACCTTTGGGCGACATGACTTCTGACGAGATGTGGGCTCGCACGGATGAGGCCAGCCAGCGCGTTCTGGACGAAACCATCGTGAGTCTGTTGATTCCTGCAGGTACGGCTATCCAGAATGCCCGCTATACCATTCTGGATCATTTCGGAAAAGCACAGCATCTGACGAACGATGGCTATCACTTGCATGAAGGCATTCCTCCATTGATAGAAGGTTTGGTGACGACGGAGGGCATCATGAGCGTGTATGGTGTAGATGTGGATGTCGAGAAGAGTCAATTGAAGATTACTCATGATTGGTGGATCGACAAGAAGACACCTCAGCCTAATGGTAAACCAGAGGAAGCCACAGACGAAGAATACGCGATAGCAAGACGTTGTGCAAAATGGGCATTAGAACATCCCTATCAAATCAGCGTAGTGGAAGAATAAGCGGTATAGAGAACCTATTATTGAGGTATAAAATTGCTATAAGCTGAGAAATTCTTGTATAAAAGTTTGTATGTGTCAAGGAAAAGAAGTATCTTTGCACTCGCTTAACGCAAGAAGGTGTGTTAGTTCAGCTGGTTAGAATACATGCCTGTCACGCATGGGGTCACGGGTTCGAGTCCCGTACACACCGCAGAAGAGAGTCCAAGAGGCTCTCTTTTTTTATGTGTTGTTTTTTGGTTGATTGCTAAAAAAAACTTATTTTTGCAAACAGAATCAATAATTTAATAAGAAAATGAAGAAGATTGCATTACTGGCTATGCTGATGTTTGCCTGTGTAACTATGATGGCAGGCAGTTATGTGCCCAAGGGATACAAGCTTGTGTGGAAAGATGAATTCAAAGGTCAGGAGTTGAGTCCTGATTGGACTATCATAGAGAAACCTGCAGGATGGGTGAACCATGAGCTTCAGAACTATGTGAGAGAAGATCCTGAAGGTATATCGCCTATACAGGTTTATGATGGCACCCTGAAGATCTCGGCCTACAGAGCCAATGATGGTAAGATATACAGCGGTAGAATAAATGCTTGCCGCCAGACTGGTTGGCAATATGGATACATGGAAGCCCGCATCAAGTTGCCTACAGGAAAAGGGACTTGGCCCGCATTCTGGATGATGCCTGTCGAAGGTGGACGCTGGCCTGCTTGTGGCGAGATAGACATCATGGAAGAGATAGGAGGTGATCCCAATATGATTCATTCTACTATTCATACCCGCAAGTATAACAACACAGGAACACCCATCGAGAATGGTCATCGTATTGTGGAGGGTGCAGAGGGTAATTTCCATGTGTACGGTATGGAATGGACTGCCGAACACATGCTTTTCTATGTGGATGGTGAGCAATTATTGGAATATAAGAATGAAGGAACGGTAGATGCTTGGCCTTTCGATAAGCCTTTCTACACCATCCTGAACTTGGCTTGGGGTGGCGATTGGGGAGGTAGTCGTGGTGTAGACGATGAAGCATTGCCCATCACGATGGAAGTGGATTACGTACGTGTATATCAAAAGAAGTAGTAAGTAGCAAGATGGCATCGAAGGACAAGAGTGTTTATGTCTGCGACTATTGTGGTCAGGAAAGTGTAAGATGGGTAGGGAAGTGTCCTTCCTGTGGCCGATGGAACACGATGAAGGAACTAACTATCCGTAGCGAGAAGCCTGTGAGTGGAGCAGTTCGGGCTGCCCTGAAAGCTGCTGGCGTGGAGGATGATAACCGTCCACGTCCCATTCATGTGAATGATATCCATGCCGACGAGACACCAAGAATGGATATGCATGATGTGGAGCTGAATCGTGTTCTGGGAGGTGGCTTGGTTCATGGTAGTCTGGTCTTGCTGGGTGGTGAGCCTGGAATCGGGAAAAGCACTTTGATTCTGCAGACAGTACTGAACCTGAGGGGCAAAAAGATTCTTTATGTAAGTGGGGAGGAGAGTGCCCGTCAATTGAAGTTGAGAGCTGACAGACTAAAGAAAGGGAAAAAAGACAATGTCGAGGCAGAAAGTGATCTGTTGGTTCTTTGTGAGACCAATTTGGAACAAATCTTTCTGCAAATTGAGGAAACGCAGCCTGATTTGGTGGTGATAGATTCTATTCAAACTATTCAGACGGATAGTGTGGAGTCCAGCCCAGGCAGTCTCACGCAGATACGTGAATGTGCTGCCAGCTTGTTGAAATATGCTAAAGGCGGGGGCGTGTCGATTCTGTTGATTGGACATATCAACAAAGAAGGTTCCTTGGCAGGTCCAAAGGTGTTGGAACACATTGTGGATACTGTGCTGCAGTTTGAGGGCGATCAGCACTACATGTATCGTATTCTGAGGAGTATAAAAAACAGATTTGGAAGCACCAGCGAATTGGGTATTTATGAGATGCGTCACGATGGCTTGCGTCAGGTCTCGAATCCCAGCGAGTTGCTTTTGACGGATAATCGGGAAGGTCTGTCAGGTGTTGCTATTGCTGGTGCAATCGAGGGTGTTCGTCCTTTCCTGATAGAGACTCAGGCTTTAGTCAGTACGGCAGCTTATGGAACAGCTCAAAGAAGTACGACAGGTTTCGATGGACGAAGGTTGAACATGCTGTTGGCTGTTCTGGAGAAGAGGGTGGGATTCAAGCTGGCTCAGAAGGATGTCTTCCTGAACATTGCTGGCGGTTTACGCGTGACAGACCCAGCCATTGACTTGAGTGTAATAGCTGCCGTATTGAGCAGCAATGTTGATACTCCTATCGATAGTGATGTCTGCTTGGCAGGCGAAGTGGGACTGAGTGGCGAGATACGTCCTGTAGCCAGAATAGAGCAAAGAATAGCGGAAGCTCAGAAACTGGGTTTCCGACGGATTGTTCTCCCTTCCAGAAACCTGTATGGTATAGATCCCAGACAATATAGTATAGAATTGGTGCCAGTAAAGAAGGTAGCGGATGCTGTACGTGAATTATTTGGCTAAGAAGGCTGCTGCCGCTTCGGCACAACGCTCACCATCAATTCCAGCACTAACAATCCCTCCTGCATAGCCTGCACCCTCGCCACAGGGAAAGAGTCCTTGGATAGTGACATGCTGAAGTGTTTCCTTGTCTCGCACAATGCGTACAGGGCTACTGGTACGGGTTTCCACACCTATCACAGTGGCATCGGATGTGAGGAAACCATGCTTTTGCTTTCCCATAATGCGAAATGCTTGACGAAGCCGATCGCTGACAAATTTTGGAATCCAGAAATGAAGAGGACTTGCAAGGAGTCCAGGCGCGTAGGAAGAAGGATTGAGGTCGGCAGAGAGGCGACCATTGACAAAATCTGTCATGCGTTGCGCTGGAGCCGTCTGCTTTTGGTTTCCTTGAAGCCAGCTTTGACGCTCCAGTTCCTCTTGGAAATACATCATGATGAGTGGGTCATCTTGTGACGTCGCAGAAGGAATGTCAACAGGATGAAGTTCAACTACCATACCTGCGTTGCTCCATTTCCCACCACGATTGCTGGGACTCATTCCATTAACAACAATCTGTTGGGGACCACTGGCGGCAGGTACAACGGAACCTCCAGGGCACATGCAGAAGCTGTATACTCCACGTCCATCCACTTGCTGAACCATGCTATATTCGGCGGCAGGAAGCCATTTCCCACGGCCCTGACGATTATGATACTGAATTTGATCAATCAACGATGCAGGGTGTTCCAAGCGAACACCAACGGCCAATCCCTTAGCTTCAATATGTATTTTATTCTTGGCTAGCCATCGATAAACATCACGGGCAGAATGTCCAGTAGCCAAAATGACAGCTTGGGCAGAAATGGTGGAAAGGTGTCCACTCGATTCTACCTCGATGCCAGTCACACTGTCTTTCTCGATAAGGATGGAAGTCATTTTCGATTGGAAACGGACTTCGCCACCACATCGCAAGATGGTGTTACGCATGTTCTCAATGATTCGAGGGAGTTTGTCAGTTCCAATATGAGGATGTGCATCCACCAATATGTTGGGACTTGCTCCATGCTGAACGAATACATTTAGAATTTTCTCGCAGTTTCCACGTTTCTTGCTGCGCGTATAGAGTTTGCCATCGCTGTAAGCTCCAGCACCACCTTCACCAAAGGAGTAATTGCTCTCAGGATCCACGTTTTGGTCAATATGGATGCGGGCAATATCTTTCTTTCGTGTGTGAACATCCTTGCCTCGCTCTACGACAATGGGACGATACTTCAATTCAATCAAATGCAGGGCTGCGAAGAGTCCGCCAGGGCCAGTTCCTACGACAATCACTTCAGGGCAATCGCTCACATCGTGATAAGAGGTGGGAGTATATTCCAGCTCCTCGGGTTGCTCATCCACGTAGGCACGGATGGTGAGATTCACGAAAATTGTCCTTTGCCGAGCATCGATACTGCGCTTGATTATGCGGACAGCATTGGCTTGTAGCCCCTTTTCGCGGTCTAAATACGAGATGATGGATTGCTCGTTGTATGCCACCTCTGGTAAAACTCTAAGATTTAATTCGTGGGTCATGCTTTGAATGAAATACTCAGCAAAAGTACAAATAATTTTTCTTTTGGTTAGATAATTGGGATTTTATTGCTATTTTTGCACAAATTTTGTTGAATAGGATAGTTTGAGGGATGAAAGTACTCAAGTTTGGCGGTACATCCGTAGGTTCCGTAGATAGTATTCTAAACGTAAAGAAAATCGTAGAGACTCAATCCGAGTCCCTCATTGTCGTGGTTAGTGCTTTAGGCGGCATAACAGACAAACTCATCAAGACGAGTCATATGGCTGTAGAGGGCGATCCGCTGTATCAAAAGTCCTTTGGAGAAATAGCAGAACGCCATGAGGAGATGATAAATGCTGTCATTCCTGACGGAAAGCAGAAAGACACTTTGATGGTTGTCGTGAAGAGTCTATTGGAGGAATTGCGGAGCATATATCAGGGTGTGTATCTGATTCACGACTTGAGTCCAAAGACTTTAGCCGCCATTGTTTCCTATGGTGAGCGTATCAGCAGTATCATTTTGACTACTCTGATTCGTGGTGCAGAATGGTTTGATAGCCGTAAGTTCATCAAGACGGAGACGAAGTCTGGACGTACCAGTTTGTCGACGGAGTTGACATATAAATTGGTCAGGGAGACTTGGAAGACCATTCCGCAAATAAGTATCGTGGGTGGTTTCATTAGTACGGATGCCGTGAGTGGCGAGGTAACCAATTTAGGTAGAGGGGGTAGTGACTATACAGCCAGTATCATTGCTGCTGCTCTTGATGCGACATCCCTGGAAATATGGACGGATGTTGATGGCTTCATGACAGCTGATCCACGTGTAATCAGTTCAGCTTATGTGATTCCTGAATTGAGTTACGTGGAGGCGATGGAACTCTGCAATTTTGGTGCTAAAGTTGTTTATCCTCCAACGATTTATCCTGTATGCGTGAAACACATTCCCATTCTGGTGAAGAACACTTTCAATCCGAATGCTCCAGGCTCAATCATCAAGGATGGTGTCAAAGATGATAAAAAAAGCATTAAAGGTATCTCTAGCATTAAGGGAACGACTCTGATAACGGTTGCTGGTCTATCCATGGTGGGAGTCATTGGTGTGAATCGTCGTATCTTCACCTGTTTGGCAGAAAATGGGATTTCTGTCTTTATGGTTAGCCAGGCTTCTTCGGAGAACAACACCAGTATTGGTGTGCAGGATGTGGATGCAGATGCAGCATGCCGTGTGTTGAACGAGGAATTTGCCAAAGAGATAGAAGATGGCGCCATGTATCCTATGGCCGCAGAATCAGGTTTGGCTACTGTAGCTATCGTGGGTGAAAACATGAAGCATACGCCTGGTATTGCTGGTAAATTGTTCAACACGTTGGGGCGCAGTGGTATCAGCGTGATTGCATGTGCCCAAGGTGCCAGTGAGACCAATATTTCCTTTGTTATCGATGCAAATTACCTTCGTAAGGCACTTAATGTAATCCACGACTCCTTTTTCCTGAGTGAATATCAGGTTCTCAACCTTTTCATTTGTGGTGTGGGTACCGTAGGTGGTAGCTTGATTGAGCAGATTCATCATCAACAGGAGAAACTGAAACGAGAATTGCGCTTGAAGCTTAACGTGGTGGGTATTGCAAGTGGACACAATGCAATGTTTAATCGTGAGGGGTTTGATCTGGAAAACTATCGCGAGAAACTAAAGGCTTCCGCTCCTAGTGACATACAACGTCTACATGATGAAGTGATAGGTATGAACATATTCAACAGCGTCTTTGTGGATTGTACTGCCAGTGCAGAAGTAGCAGGTCTATATAAAGACTTCTTGGATCACAACATCAATGTGGTGGCAGCCAACAAGATAGCAGCCAGCAGTGATTATGTTAATTACAAGGAATTGAAAGAAATTGCTCAGAAGCGAGGCGTAAAATACCTTTTCGAGACCAATGTGGGTGCAGGTTTACCCATCATTCGCACCATCAATGACTTGAGGAATAGTGGAGACAAAATTCTGCGTATCGAGGCTGTACTGAGTGGTACTCTCAATTTCATCTTCAACACCATTAGTCATGATATACCTTTTAGTAAGACGGTTGAAATGGCCAAAGCTGAGGGGTATAGTGAACCAGATCCTCGAGTCGACTTGAGTGGACGTGATGTAATACGTAAGTTGGTAATTCTGGTTCGTGAGGCAGGTTATGAAATCAATCAGGAGGATGTGGAGGCTAATCCTCTGATCCCTCAAGAGTTCTTTGATGGATCTATAGAGGATTTCTGGAAGAATCTGCCTTCGTTGGATGCCGGATTTGAGTCTCGTCGGCAGATATTGGAGAAAGAGGACAAGGTTTGGCGTTTCGTGGCAAAATTCATGGATGGTTATGCCAGTGTTTCCCTTGAGGAATTCGATCGTGACCATCCTTTCTATGTTTTGGAAGGCTCAAATAATATTGTTATGCTTACCACAGAGCGCTATAAAGAGTATCCAATGCTTATTCAGGGATATGGCGCAGGTGCAAGTGTAACTGCTGCTGGTGTGTTTGCTGATATCATGTCACTTGCATAGGAATGAAGCATTTGATAATCTTAGGTGATGGGATGGCAGATTGGCATTCCGAAGCATTGGGAGGCAAAACTCTTATGCAGTACGCTGATACACCTAACTTTGACAAGTTGGCTCGTCTGGGTCGAAATGGCCTTTTGAAGACAATACCAGACGGTTTCCATCCTGGTAGTGAAGTTGCCAACAGTAGCATTCTGGGATATGACCAGCATGTGGTTTACGAAGGAAGAGGTCCTTTGGAGGCTGCCAGTATTGGTGTGGAACTGGAAGATGGAGATTTAGCTATGCGATGCAATTTGGTTTGCGTGGAAGGGGATATCTTGAAGAATCATTCTTGTGGTCGATTGGAAACCGAAGAGGGTGATGTCTTGATAAAGTATCTTCAAAAGCATCTTGGCAATGATCGGATACATTTCTACACAGGTGTGCAGTATCGTCATTTGTTGGTCTTGAAGGGAGGTGACAAGCGTTTGAAATGCACGCCTCCTCATGATATCCCAGGAAAACCATTCCGTCCCTATATGCTTCAGGCAGAATGTAGAGAGGCAGAGGAGACGGCAGCTTTGCTTACAGACTTAATATACAAGAGCCAAGAACTGCTTCTTGACCATCCTTTGAATAAACAACGTATAGCAAATGGACAAGATCCTGCCAACAGCATTTGGCCTTGGGGTGGAGGATATCGCCCTAAGATGACACCTCTGACAGTCACCTATCCCCAAATAAAAAAAGGAGCAGTAATAAGTGCTGTGGATTTGATTCGTGGTATTGGTCATTATGCTGGCTTGCAGTTTATCGAAGTAGAAGGTGCTACAGGACTCTATGATACCAATTATGAAGGTAAGGCTCAAGCTGCCTTGGATGCACTTCGTACAGTCGATTTCGTTTATTTGCATGTGGAAGCTAGCGATGAAGCAGGACATGACGGAAATGAATCGCTGAAATTGCAGACAATCACAGATTTTGATCACCGTCTGGTGGGTCCTATTCTGGCGGAATTGGAAAAGTGGAATGAGCCTGTGTCAGTTGCCCTTCTTCCCGACCATCCTACGCCTTGTGAGTTAAGGACTCACACGAATGAACCTGTTCCTTTCTGCATCTATTATCCAGGCATAGAAGCTGATTCTGTGCAGTCTCTTGATGAAGAATCTGCTAAGGCAGGTTCGTATGGACTTCTGGAAGGCAATCAATTTATTAACGAATTCATGAAGATTTAGATATGAACTATTATTCGACCAATGGGAAAGCGCCTATAGCAACGCTGGAAAAGGCTGTCGTGAAAGGTTTGGCCGAGGATAGAGGACTTTATATGCCGGAGCGCATTAAGAATCTACCCCAAGAGTTCTTTGACCATATTGAGGAACTTTCTTTCCAGGAGATTGCATATCAGGTAGCAGATGCTTTCTTTGGAGAAGATGTTCCGGCAGACAAACTCAAGCAGATTGTCTATGATACTTTGTCCTTTGATACTCCTGTTGTCCCTGTGAAAGAGAACATTTTTAGTTTGGAACTCTTTCATGGGCCCACGTTAGCCTTCAAGGACGTTGGCGCCCGCTTTATGGCTCGTCTGCTGCGTTATTTCAATGGCGAAGATACTGTGAACGTCCTGGTGGCAACATCGGGTGACACGGGTTCTGCTGTAGCTAATGGTTTCTTGGGTGTAGAGGGTGTTCATGTCTATGTCCTGTATCCCAAGGGGAAGGTTAGTCTTATTCAGGAATATCAGTTCACGACGTTGGGACATAATGTTACTGCCCTGGAGGTAGATGGCGTTTTTGATGATTGTCAGGCTTTGGTAAAGAATGCTTTTATGGATGATGAGTTGAATCGGCACATGAAGCTGACGAGTGCCAACAGCATCAATGTGGCACGTTTCCTGCCTCAGTCATTCTATTACTTCTATGCTTATTCTCAGATGAAGAAACGTGGCTTGGCAGACAATCTGGTCGTATGTGTCCCCAGTGGGAACTTTGGTAACATTTGTTCTGCTTTGTTTGGCAAAAAGATGGGATTGCCTGTCAAGCGTTTCATAGCGGCAAACAACGCGAATGATGTCTTCTATAAGTATCTGCAAACAGGTAAGTATGAACCTAAGGATAGTGTACAGACGATTGCCAATGCAATGGACGTCGGAGCCCCCAGCAATTTTGCTCGAATCCTCGACTTATACAAGGGCTCTCATGATGCTGTATGCCAGGACATCAGTGGTGCCACATACAGCGATGTCCAGATAGCTGACACTATCCGCGAGTGCCTCTCAGAGACGGGTTATCTACTGGATCCTCATGGCGCATGTGGTTACAGTGCATTAAAGGAAGGATTGAAACCTGATGAGAAAGGTGTATTCTTGGAAACGGCTCATCCTGCCAAATTCAAGGATACTGTGGAACGTATTACAGGGAAAGTGGTAGAGATTCCTCCAAGACTGGCAGCCTTCATGAAGGGAACAAAACAAAGTGTTTCAATCTCTAAAGAGTTCACAGATTTCAAGTTGTATCTTTTAAATCAATAATCGATATATGGCAACAAATTCAATGAAACGATATTTAATCTTATCAGCAGTATTCCTGATAGTTTCAATTAGGATGTCTGGTCAAGTTCTTATAGAAAATCAGCACAAATCTTATTCTGAGATAGTTGAAGAGGCTACGAGAGACAAGAAAATGTTCAATCACATGGATCTTTCTCTCACGGCAGGAACTACAGGTGTAGGTTTTGATATAGCAATGCCGGCAGGCGACTTCCTGAGATTGCGGACAGGAGCGGCCTTTATGCCTCATTTCAATTATAAAATGAAGTTCGACATCCAGGTAGGAGATGATCCCTCCCAGAGTGCCAAACGGTTTGAGACACTCTCAGATTATCTCAAGCAAATGACTGGATATGATGTGGATGACCATGTGGACATGATAGGCAAGCCAACACTTAATAATTTCAAGTTCATGCTGGATGTCTTGCCTCTGAAGAATAAGTATTTTCATATCACTATCGGCTTCTATGCAGGACCTTCTATGGTGGCAAAAGCAACAAATGCTGTGGAGGATATGACCTCCTTGATGGCTGTTTCCATTTACAATAATATTTACAAGAAGGTACTCAACGAAGATGACATATTTGCAGGAGTAGAGTTCCCGCCTGCCATCAATGCAAAAATCCTCAACGCTGGTACGATGGGTATGCCTGTTGGAACGTTTGGCAGAGATATGACTTTAAATGACGGGCGGACATTCAAGGCGGGAGATACTTATATGATGTATCCCAACCACGAGAACATGATTAAGATTAAGATGAAGACCGATGTATTTAAGCCCTATTTGGGTGTGGGATACGGAGGTCCTGTCTCAAAGGATAAGAGATATAGCCTTGCTTTCGAATGTGGATTCATGTCTTTGGGAGAAGCACCTGAAGTACTGACTCATGAGGGAGTCGATCTGGAGAGAGATTTGTCAAGTGTTGCTTCGCAGATCAAATCCTATGTAAACTTGGTAAAGCACATGAAGGTCTATCCTGTTCTGGATATTCGTGTTACTCGGAAGTTATTCTGAAGTGAAATAATGTGCTGATTTCTTTGTGCAAAAAGAAATATATCCTTTTGCAGAATGGTTGGCACGTTCATTTTCACCGTGGCAGCTTTTGTTATACAAAGCTATGTCAAGTCTACGGAGTCAAGGACCGATAGGAGTTTATTTAGGTTTCAAAGCTTGCCCAATGAGTGTTTGTCGTAAAGTTAGAAAGGACACCAAATAAACTTCAATAAACGGCAATGACCGATAGGGGAGGAAGGAGAATGTTTCCGTCTTGACAACGATTCCTCTTGCCATCAGGGTGGAAAGAATACTCTTTGCCCATGAATGCTGAAGAGTGCACATTCACCTCGACATTCCTCCAGTTTACCAGGAAATGAATGGTCTTGCCGTTATGTGCGTAGGATGCACTCAGCACATCAGGTACATTGATCGCACCTGTTGCGGTGAATATTTGCGACTTCCCGCATTCGAAAGGAAGAGGATGCAATGTTCGTCCCAACTGTAGATACTCCGGACACGCTTTCCTCCATTCGGTTAGTGTCTTTATCAAGGAAAGTGAAGCCTCTCGGTTAGGTCGGTATTCTGGCGAGAAATCGCGTTGTCCCCAAGCCCACAGAATTTCTCCTTTGTCATTGATAACGACTGTCAGGAAATCTCCGGCGAGGAATGAATATGCCAAACGATATTGGAATATTTCCAGAGTCTTGTGGCAGTTGACAAAGTAGTCTCCGCAAACATTGTTGCCCATGAAGTTGGTGACATATTCATGATAGATGTACGAGTAGAGAGGTACAGGCTGTCCTCCCCAGAAATTAAGGCCACATCGGTTGTCTGAGAAGAGGAGTTTCGGGATGAAAGGTTCTGCTGCAGCGCTTTCGCATCCGAGAACCAGCCCTGGATTTTCTTTGAGAACCTGTTCGTATATCTTGTTTGCTGCCTCACTTTCCCATTTCCCTGGTACAGCGGGGTGCCCGTGATCATGGGAGTAGCACATGTAAGGAGTTCCTCCGTGGTTTTGATCCATCATCTGGATATAGGCCACTCCAGATGAGCGTATCTTCTTCATTTCCTCGGTAAGGGTGTTTCTTGTGAATTCGGTTGAAGGACAAAGGTCATAACCGCTTCTTTGTCCCGTGCAAATCCTGGAAGTCGGCAGGTTTCCGTCTGGAGCGATGCACATATACTTCTCAAGATGTCCGTCAATCAAGTCTTGGGATTTATCATATTCCACCAGATTGCTCTTTTGGGTCCACCCCATCCCGCTGCAATAGACTCCCACTTCTCCTCCAATCCCGTGCATGCGGCTGACAAATTCCTTGAGGGCATCTTCTCCTCCATAGGGAGGCCAGACGTATGGAGGTGCCCAGGGAGCAGTTCCTTCCCAATGCATCAGGAGTGCCATCACGGGAGCTCCTGTCTGTTTGGTAAAGTCTTCTATTATCGGCATCGCGTTCACGTATGGGAAAAGTTTGTTGGGTGACATCTCGTCCATATCATGGTGTCCTCTGACGCAATAGGTCAGGACTACGTAAGGCTCAAAGTACCAGTTAGGCAAGGACTTGTTCTTCTCTATGCGAACAAAACCTTTGTGATGCGAATCGAAATAGTGGCGATAGATATCTGCTGCAGCATACCAGCTGCCTTCGAAACAGCCGAGGACAGTTTCATCGCTGGAAATGTATGACCCTTTCTCTGCACCAGGATAAAGTCTGATTTGGAGATGAATTCCTTCTTCCGTCTTGCGGAAATCGACCTGTCGTGTATTGTGTGCGGGATCGTGTGCACCAAAATAAACACCTCCCTTGTGCGTTACCTGAGCGACGAAAGGAGTCAAGACCATCCCTGGATACATGCCGTAGTTACCTTGACTTGGGTACTCTGGTTCGATATATTGATGCTTGGATGCATCGCTGATGAAGGCTCCCTCGTTGTAGGGCCATAGGATACCTTCGTCCTCCGAAGATGTCTCTTTTACTGAGATGCAAGGGTACTCCATCCATTCTATCTGGTCATCCGTATCCACCTTCATCGAGAAATGGAAAAGGCCGTCTTTCCTGTTTGCTCTTACCGAAATAGATACTTGAAAATCACGGTCGGGGAAGTCCGAATAGGTAAAGGTTAGGCATTTCCCTTTTTGGACGAACATACACTTCTCGGCATCTGTTGCGGTGTATAGTTGGTTCGTTCCGTCTGCGTTCAGGAAACGGATGCGGAATAGCGGCTCGTTGCAATCGGCGAGAAGATTCTCATCTTGGCCAAGATAAATGAGGGAACCAGTTGTCCTGTCCATTGATATGCAGTAGCCTGAATCTTTTATTGCAAGAGAAACCTCTTTTCCCTCGTTTGGGGAGTAGGCAACCATGTATAAAGCGTGGGTTACCAAAAGTATGAAGCAACCAAGTCTGGATTTTAGCATAACAATATCTTTTTAATACTCGAGTGAGGTTCTTGGCTATCCATGAACTCTCAAAAGTTGGATTAGTACGTGAATTCCAGGTCGTAATCCTTGCCTCCTGCTCCAACGCGGAAGGAATGGACCTGTTTGCTCTTCAGTTTGATGGCTATCACATCGAAGCATAGAGATGCATTCAGGTCAAAGTCGATGTGTGTCTGTCCAGGAAGCATCTGCTTGGGATCCACGAAGCCCAGCCCCTGAGTGATGTAGTAGTTCACGCCATCATCATTTATGTGCTGATTGCAATGTGTGTCACCGCATAGGAGACCTACCAGCCGACCCTTGCTGCGCTTAAAGTTCCATTCCAGTCCCAGTTCTCCACCCTTGCGACGATTCACGAAGTCGGCTAGCAGATGGCACAGCACCTCACAGGTGGGTCGCTTGGCATCCTTCACGCTCATCCAGCGTCCGATGGGGTGGGGCATGTAGTGGGACAAGGTCACAATATCTGTTCCCTCGCTCGTATTCTTCAATACGCCGGTAAGCCACTCCAGTTGTTCATTATCGAAGGTATAGTAGTTTTCACCAAGCGTTTCCGTTCCCTCGCTGTTCAGGAAAATGACGCGGACATGTTTTTCAGGTATGTCATAGTAGCCGTATGCCTTGTCCTCTACGATATGCAGTTTGCCGCGGGAATATCGTTCGCTTGGTTTCTGGAATGTGTCCGAGAGGAACTGACTGTTGAAGTGTCGTCCGCCTCCGCCATCCCAGTCGTGGTTGCCAGGAGCGTAAATCCATATACCCGGGAAAAGTCCCATCTGTTCGCGCGTTTGCATGACCATCTTATCTGCTGCTTCAGAACTGTTGTGCGCTTCTCCTGCATTCAAGCCGATGTCACCCAGGTTAGCCATAAAGTCGTAGCCGAAGAGACGGTCCGTGGCTGTCATATAGCCGAAATGCTTATAAGTTTCACTTCTGTCGCTACCCCATCCACAGTGTACGTCGGTAAGAATGGGGAAAACGAGAGTTTCCTCACCGTTTTTCCAGTTGATGTAGCGCATGAATGTTTCTCGTGCCTGAGGCATCACGAAATCAGGAACGCTTTGGGCCGAACAGATTCCTGTGGAGAGGAAGACCAATCCTGCAATCAGTTTTGACAGGGAAAAACGAATGTTAATCATAATATCTTGTCTTTTTTGTACGTGACGTACATTTTCTAACAATCTTTCTTGTACTCAACTATTTCGCGAATGTAGGTAATGGAGGTGTGTCCAAGGAAATCTCGTTGTTCATGGGAGCATCCAGAGGGGCACCTGTCAGTTTATGATTCTGAGTCATCATTCCGAAGACAGGACCATTCCAGATGCTTACGATAGTTCCCAGACATCCACGGTCTGGCATCTGCTGAGCCAGGATACGAAGCATACGTTCATATCCGGCGATACACTTTTCACATATCTGGTTCACCTTCTTCCGATCGGTGGGAGCCACGGGGTTGTTTTTCTCATGGGGCACTTCCTTGAGTGCTAACCCATCGTGGATACAATCCAGATAGAGCTTGGAGCACAATACGCGGTTACCCAGCAGACTCAGGTATTCTTTTGCTGCTTCTGTCGTTGCGTTGTTATACAGGCTGGTGAGCATCTCTCCCACCTTCAGGAAAGCATCCGACGAGTACTGTACCTCCTCTGCCTTATAGCCGGTATGCTGGCCTTCGTTCAGCCAAAAGTCTATGGCCGCAAAACCGATATTCCCATGATGGTCCACATCAAAAGCGTGCAGCTCCTGCATCGCATGCTGCATATCCAGGAAGGCCTTTTCATCTTCTATGCCTAAGCGCTGGGCGTATTCCTTATAGAAATCATCCTGATGACGATTCTTCATGAGCGTGGCTTCTGCAGCATATCGGAAGGAGGTGCGGTTTTCAGCGGTGCGCCAGTGATTGAACAGAAGGCTGTGGTGTTGAACATCGGGTGCGGTCTCGTCCATCTGCTTTAACAGGTCATCAATTCCTTCCACATGGTTCTGTTGGATGTACATCTGTCCATCAAACTCTACCCATGAATACAATTCCGTCCATTTCAGGTCCTCAGCGTTAGTGATGAAGTAAGGGTATGAACCTGCCACACCGCGGCTTGCATACTGCGAGAGGACTGCGATGTGATGCTCGGGAAGTATCTGGCGGGCATGCTGGAAGAGGTCACCGATACGATGGCGGAGAACACAATAGATACCGAGTTTTAGTTCTTTCACACGCCCCTGGAATGCAGGATCGGCCTCCAGAGCCTTGATGGTAGCTGCTGCGGTGTCTATCTGTTGGGTGGCGTATGGCAAGTCATCATTCCAGTCTCCCATTTCTTCCGTGATGAATTCCAGATCGTCAATGGGATAGTTGTCTGTGAGGATGTAAGCCAGCTTCTTCGTCTGTTCTACGGTAAAGTGACGATTCTCGCAGCTGAACTGCACCTTCAATCCCAGCTCCTTGGCGGTTGTTATCACCTCGCGCATCCAGTTCATAGCAAACTCGCTGCGCTTGGCCTTGTCGTTCCATACAGCCTCAGCCCCTGGGATGCAGAAGATGGAGTCGTTCGTATCCTTACACAGGTCTTTGAGGAAGTCCCATTTATCGCAGCGGTGCATCATGCCGTAGAAGAAGCTTCCTGCATAGTTCATCTCGCCTGTCACATCCTCAGCGTACCACTGGTAGGGATAGCTGTGGATGGTAAGTTTGTTGAAACGCATGCGCACCATGTTCTCCAGATACTCGCGTACTTGAGGAATAGGATAAGAGGAGATGTCCATGCTGAAGTTGACATGCTGACGAATGCCTCGCCACCTGACGTGAGGCGTGACGATGCTGTCAGTTTCCTCCACCTTCTCCCAATCCACACTCGCGGGCAGGATGGGACCAGTAATGTCGAAGGTAATGCCCAGCACCTCGCAGAAGGTGTAAAGGGCGTGAAGCGTTCCCACAGCATCCGACGAGGTAAGCGTGAGCACGTGGTTCTTGTCGAACTGATAGCCGAACTGCCCCAGTTCGTCCATAGAAGGATCATACTTGTATCGTACCCTCAATGCCTTTCCTTGCAGAGGGGTAATCTTTTGCAACTCGGAGGTCCATAGCATTGCCTCCTCTTCTGCATGAGCGAAAGAGGGATCTTCTTTGAGCGCGGAACCAGAACAGGCGCACAGGAATAGAAGTGCGAGGACAGGGAAAAGGTTCTTTTTCATATCAATATTGATTTAATGTGTTGTCTATGATAATGTAAAGATATACCGATATATAATTCAACAGTATACCAGTCCATAAGACTCCTGCAAATATACAAAAATCCTTTTAGATGAATGGCTTGCTAAACCTATAATCTTCCAATATGATACCGAAATCGTTCAGACCTATCCGAGAAATGCCTCAGACAAGCCATTTCATTGCATCGACAGGCCTTCTCCAACACGTTGAAAACGTCGTCTCTTAGGAAAGAGCGGTTCTGCAAGCGGCTGATTATCAGATGGGGGATTGAGTGGCGAGGAGCGAGGCTCTTGTCTAAATCGGACTCCGCCTGCGACTGAGCACTTACGGAGCGCAAGAAGCAAGCCGATGTTCAAGGTAAAATCGCTGCCCTCGAAGAGACCATCAGCAAGCTGAAGAAATAGGTTGGACATACAAGTAAGGGGTGTGTCAAAATGGGCACATCCTCTTTTGACACACCCCTATTTATTTGTGCCAAATGCTATATTGTTGCCTAAAATTAAACATCTTATTATCTTACATAGGTTCCTTAGAATCCTCACTTTCAGTTGTTTCTGTCTTTTTCTTGTTCATCTTACTTCCTTGTTCGCCAGAAAAACTGCCATAGAGGATTTTGTTGGCAATCATGTTGAAGTCGATTGCATCTACCTCGTTGTCACCGTTGATGTCGGCAGCCGCTCTGTTGAAATTGTCTTGGTGGTAGCCAAGAATTTTGTTGGCAATCATGTTGAAGTCAACGGCATCCACTTCTCCATCACTGTTTACATCACCCAGCAGGAAGTCAGCTATGTTGAACGTGCTTGTCAGATCTGTACCAGCATACTTGTTCACCATATCAGCCGTGCCAAGCTTGATATTCGTTATGTGTAGATTGTATTGTCCTACTGGAACGTTGGCCTTGTTCTGCAATTTGAAGGTAAAAATCTTGCCCTCACCTGCTGCTATCTCAGTATCGGAAAGCGAGTAGAAGAAGTAGCGTACAGTGTTGGCACTAATGCTGCGTTGTGATACACTTAATCCTGCGGCACGGGCAGTTGTCACAAGTTCGTTCGTGGGTTCATAGAAGTCTGATGGGTATTCCACATCGAACTGAATGCCATTGATGGCATCGTAGTTGCTCATCGCCACATCAATGCTCAAGTCTTGTGTGGATAGTACATCTTTAGCTGTAAATGACAGGTAGTTCGGCGCGAAACGGTTGCCTGTCACATTGACATTCCATAGCCGTTGCTCCGGGTCGTTTGAGTAGATTTGCATTGTTGTAGCATAGTCACCTTCTTCCGTGCTTGGATAGACCACCGTAAATGTCTGGCTGCTACTGGATGCTATCGTTAGCGGCAATGATTCTTGGATACAGAAGCCCTCCTTCTCAAAGACAATTCGGTTAATGGTCAGTGGGGCATTCCCATCGTTACTGACAGTTAATGCCTTTACCGCATCTTCAGTTACGGGTGTGGCCCCCATGCTTAATGTGCTGCTGGCACTTATTCTCGGACTTCTAATCGTTATTGTTGCCCCATAGTCTGCTGAGCATACATTCATCACCTGATTGTCGATGGTTGCCGTGAGCAGGCACTTTGATGCCTTCAGTGTCGTGCTGTTACGTCCTTTCAGCTTTAGTTGCATGGTGGCCAATTCGCCATCTTCACCGGAGAATGGTGTGTCTGGAGATGAATAGCAGATGATGCGCAGCACGCCATTCGATACGGAGGAAACGATGGTATGACCCTGCTTGCGGTCAGACAGCTGGAAACTGTTCGCTACGAATTCCAGTTCCGATGGCAGAGTAAACTCCAGCTGGAAACCGCTGACGGCATCCATGTTGTTCATCGTCATTGCCACTGTTACCACCTCGTCGGCGATGCCTGACGCAGGTTGCACATGCAGCTCGTTCACAGCAAAGGGCTGAGCCTTCAGAGTGATATTGTTTAGCTTCGATATGCTGTTGCAAACTACTTTTACCGTCTCGTTAATTTTGCCACGCTCCTGCGGAGCATAGGTGATATTGATACTGGCACTGCCGCCTGCATTAATGGTAATTGGGAACTGGGTTGTCGACGAGAAATCAGTGGGATAATTGTTGAACTGAAGGCCTGTCACCTCCAAGGGCTCGTTGCCAACATTTGTCACAGTAAAGGTTCGTGTATAAGTACTGCGGATAGGCACACTACCAAAATCAATAGTCATTGAGCTGTATTGTGCCTTGGCACAGCGAATACTCACACTGCCGTTTTGAGCACTTCCTGCAACGATTTCGCCACTTGTGTCCGTCAAGATGAGTTTTGAAGACGTGAGGGCAATTGTTGCAGGTTGGTTGCCCAATTTCAAGCGGAACGACAGGACCTCACCCTCGTTGCCTGTGAGAGCCGTGAAGTTGATGTCATAGAGCATGATGTTGAGCGTTCCGTCTTTAACTCCTGCTGTCACATTGTGGCCACTGCTGCGGCTGCTCAGTATCACCGAGCCATTCACAAATGTCAGTTCGTCGTTCAGCGGTATTGACACTTGTAGTGCGGCCACGTCGTCTGTGTTCGTCATAGAAACGCTCACGGTCACCTCCTCACCAGGAGCCCCACTCGCCGTCCCTATGGTCACCACATTGCCAGCCCTTGCTCCCATGCCGAAGTACAGGAGCAGAGCCAGTATAATATAACTCGAACGTTTCATTGGCAACAGATAATTATCAACTGTCAATTTTCAACTTTAAATTCATTAACGGACTACTTTCTTGCCGTTGATGATATACACACCCTTGGGCAGTTGACCTTGCAGGCCACTGTCGCCTGTGATCTTGCGTCCCTGCATGTCATAGATGCCTGGCACAGTCATCACGTCTGATGCCATGCGGTTCACACGGGTTGCTTCATCACCGATGGGATCCACGTTATGTCCATTGGCATCCGACAGGCGGATGCCACCGATTTTTGCATTGCCGATATGCAGCAGGGCGTGCTTGCCTGGTTCCAACGTCTTTCCGTTCATGTTGTAGGCCAAGAACAGATAGTCGTTGTCAGACAGCCATGCTGAGGTCTGTTCGAAGCCATTCAAGCCTTCTGCAACTCTTACTTCATCCTTCTGACTTCTTCCGTCCAGCGCCAGCTGCACCTGTACTCCAGCCAAAGCAACGGGACTCTCCACGTATAATGTCCCATTCTCGATTGTGTAGGTTGCAGTAGCCATTGCCGCACTTGTGGCTGTTGCATCGGAAGGGAATATTTTTTTGATGATACCAATGACATCTAGGATGTCGATACTGAGGTCTGCGTTCATGTCAGCTGCTTCGAAGATGAAGGGCTTCGGCTGCTGACCGGCAGCATAGTTCACGGTGGTGATCACGTCTGCAACATCCACGTCGCCACTACCATTGGCATCACCCAGTTCTGACGTCTGCGGTGTAACAGCTACCACGTTTGACATATCGTACTCCTGCAGGTCTGTGCTCAATACCTTATACATATAATAATAGGTGGTGCCAGGCACTACATCATAGTCAGTATATGCTGTAGTTTCAATATCAACAATCTCCCTGTTGATGCAGATGGTATCAGCTTTGCCGGCATCATCTACAGTATATCGGTAAATGTTGAATCCCATTGCATCCTCAAAGTCATTGTTCGAGTTATTCCATGTCAGCTCTACGCGGCCAAGTCCAGCCTCGGCGGAAAAGCCTGTGGCCATTGAGCCAGCAGCCTGAATGTTGATGTTGAAGCGTGTTTTCTCGTATGGACACTCAAAGAATTCATTGTCTTCTGCCCCCTGAACATAAATGCGATTCACGCCATCGCTCATTGTTTTTCCGTTGATGGTCTTATAAGCAGTATAAATAGTTCCTTCTTCATTCCAGCTTCCATCCTCAGCTACGGAATGTTGTGTATATGGCTCTCTGACACCAAATGAAATCTGGGGAGCCACCTCCTTATTCATCGGGCGATTGAAGTACACTTCAAACTTATGCCGTCCTACTCCAAGCGGAGCCAAGTCTTCATACTCATCCTGTGCATCCTTACCATTTACCACTACTTTCCATACGATGCCATGAGCTTCGGCGTAGGGACGAGATGGTAAATTGCTAAGATCAATTACTCCAAATCCACTAGATCCATTTCCCATTTCATATATGTGTGGTCGAATGAGGTCCTCTCGATTTGATCCTAAATAGGAAGGTGTTTCAGATTTTTCAATAAATTCAGCTTTACATTGAAGAGAATATGTCCCATTTGTTGCTGAGCAATTATGATTGTTAAAATAATTGTTGCAGTTAAGAGCATTATAGGAGGGAAGAGAAAGGATATTATAACTTAATACATTATTTATAATGTTGGAGTGTTTACAAGTTTCTCTTAATCCACCGACACTAGATATAAAGCTATCATTAGAAATTAGACCAGTCCATGTATTTCTTATTCCATCCATGTAACCAGAAACAGTTTTCGCCATAATTATACAATCTTCCATATAAGGCAATGATGTGCCATCATATCCAACTCTGCAATTTTCAATCTTGCAATATGAAATAGTGTCACCGTTAGTATTGATAATCCTCCAGGGCTTATTTTCATCATGAGCAACAAATTCTATTGGTTTTTGTGGTGTTCCTCTTGCAACTAATTTTCCAAAACAACCAATTTTTTTATCATACGCAAATTCTATACGGGTTCCTGGCTCAATTGTCAGTTTCGCACCCTCCATGATACCAAGATTGTCATTGATAAGATAAACGTGATCTGCAGTGAGGGTTCGGTCTTCTGTGATGAGACCGCTAATCTTCACCATATTGTTGACCATCACATAGACATCTTGAATAAAGCTTTCTGCGCTTTCATGGTAGCTGACCTCAAGGATAAACTTGATACGAGTGGCATCTCCAATGTTATTTGCAAATGTTACCCTAATAGGAGTTGCTGCTTCGGCTCTACCATATGCGGAAAGGCTCTGTCCAAAAGGTACTGAAGGATTATCTATCTCCACGAAACTTGTATATACTGGATCAACTGTTAAGTTTAATTGGATGTCTGTCGCATCTGCCCATGTATTACGTAAGACAGGAGTAAATAGAATCGTCTCACCTACATCTACTTGACCGTCTATATAGTTGTTACCCTTGACGTTATCATCAACGCTCAATGACACCAAGTCAATCTTTGGCATTCGGGGTGTGTCATCACTATAAATTTTGGCGAAGTCTGCTTTCAGGTGAATCAAATCTCCATAGAGCACATCCTTCGACGGATAATCCTTTACCATTTGCAGGGCAGAGACAGCACCAGCGAAGAGTGGTGTTGACATGGAAGTTCCACTCAGTTGATTATATTGGCCATTAGGTAGTGTACTATAAATGCCAACACCCGGCACTTGAACCTCGTAATTGCGTCCGTCAATACCATCTTCACTGTAGATTGGCCCATCGGGATCGTAGTTACTAAAGCTGGCTCTTTGTAATTTGGAATTACTTGCTTCTACTCCTAATACAAGATAATATGCAGCGGGATAAAGTGTTCCATAAGTTGGTCCTATATTATAATAAATATCGACTCCATTGTTTCCAGCGCTTGCCACAAGAATTGCTGTCTGATATGCTCTATCAAGAGCTTCCTTCATCGTGTTGCTCAAAGAGGGTGAACCGAAACTCATACTAAGCACATCTGCACCATTTTCAGCAGCATAAACTATACCCCGGGCTATGGTAGCATGGTCTCCGATTCCTTTGTCAGACATTATCTTGATAGGCATAATCAATGCCAAAGGATTGGCGCCAATAACACCGATGTTATTGTCTGCTGCTGCTGCAATACCAGCACAGTGTGTGCCGTGACCATTGCGGTCGCTCAAGTCATAATAGTCTTCAACGAAATTCCAGCCGTATTTGTCATCCACTATTCCATTATTGTCGTCATCAAAGGTAGTTTCTCCTTCAACTTCAGCTGTATTAGTCCAGATATTATCTGCCAAGTCGGGATGATTGATATCTACACCCGTATCAAGGATAGCAATAACAGGACGTTTTTTGTTGATGATGGGTTTATCCCACAAGGTATGAATATTCTGTTGGGTAATCCCATATTGCTGGGAATACAGAGGATTCTGGCTTGGGTTAAGACAGATGACGCTATCTGTCGTCTCTGTCAATACGGGTGCTTTTGCCCTTGCGCTTTGTGGAGACTGTTCCTCATAGAGTCCTTCTGGCACATCGGCAGTAATGTAAGCCAAGTAGTTTGGCTCGGCGTATTCCACATCAGACATGTTTCCAAGACGTTTTATCAGTTGCATGGTGGAATCTGAATTCTCGGATGTCATTTTCAGCAAGAAGATTTTATCAAGATTCTGCTCTTTTACAATTGTTCCATTAGGAGCACGCTTTGCTCTCAACTTGGCAGCAGGCTTTGCTTCCTCGGCGGGGAAAAGCTTCTCCATATCATCAACATTAAATTCCTGTAGCAATTTATCGATAGCGTTGATGCTGGCAGTGCGAAATTTCCCTTGAGCATTGCGACGTACTTTAACGCCACTCTGGTCTTTAAATTTTACCAGTACCTGCCCAGGCACAAAGTCCTGAGCAAAACGCTGATTTACTTTATTCACTCCATCCTCATTGTCATTGCTGACTTGTGCGAGCATTGGCAAAAGCAAACATAATAAACATGTCGCTAAGGTTAATAGCCGTTTCATAATAATTTATGGTATAAGTTTGATAATTCATTATGAAGCCAACGAACACCCTAAAGCTGGCAATTAGCAAATTGATATGTAAAGCTTATGATACAAAAAAGGCGTAGGTGTCTGTTTCTCTGCCTATCCTCGGGACATGGGCCTTCGCATTGCCTCAACCATAAGGATAAGCAACGCAGTTTGCCCACGCCAGTACGAACTATATAAAATACGGTATATAGATACGCACCACGCAGACGTCTCGTTGCTATGCCCCGTTATGGTTTTTGAAGTTGCGAAGTTCATGTCCCAACGTGACAAACGTTCGAAAACGTCTTTCTCATATATAAGACAGCCCGCCGCCCATTGCTGAACTAACTGACTGCGATGCAAAGATACAAATAATATTTGTTACGCAAAGACTTCTGCGACAAATTTTTCCTTCCTTTTCTCGTTTTTCGACGTTTTTACTTCATCAACCCTCCTGCCTCTCTGCGAAGTTTCTTATGAACTCAAAAATACTCTACACTCTACACCAGTACCCTGTAATTCGTTGTAGAACAGTGATATACGTAGATGTAGAGTGCCTGATGACTCTACACCCACTCTACACCCTCATTTCCTGTTGGTAATTAAAGAGTTAAATGCCTCTGGTGCAGAGTGTAGAGTGTTTTTCATTTCGTTGAAACTCACTTCACTCTCTTGACGGAGAACCATTTCCAGCCTGCTCCTTCTTGTTAGTGCGAAAAGGATGTGTTTTAAATTTTTCTTTGAAAAGTCTGTTGTTTTTCATGTTTTATTCATAAATTTGTGTTCGAAACGAATCATTCTGTATCCCAAAAGCCTAAAACAATGAAACACAAACTGCTAACCATCCTGCTGACGACGGTCTGTTTCGCACTCCATGCCAAGGATGTCACTACAGAAATTCAGCCCAATACGACTCGCGTCTTGCGCAATCCGCTAAATGGCTGGGTCATGTATATGGGCAGGACGTGGGACGAGAACTTCTGGACGGAACTTGGCTACGACCAACTAAGTGTAGGAGACTCCATGGTACGCGTGTCTGACTATGCCAATACCTGTTATGTGCGCACTTCATGGAGTTCTTTGGAGCCGGAAGAGGGTCACTACGTATGGACCGACCCTGATTCACGCATCAGCCGACTTTTCCGTAGTGTGCTGGACCGTCACATGAAGTTGGCGTTCCGTATCGTTGTCGATAGCCGTGATCAGGGGCAGAACACACCTTTGTATGTCAAGGAGGCTGGGGCGAAGGGATTCCAGGATCCCAACAATCCGAAGATATGGTCGCCCTATCCTGATGATCCCATCTTCCAGCAGAAGTATGCCAGGTTCATTGCCGCTCTGGCGACTGCCTTCAACGACCCTGACAAGGTGGACTTCATCGATGCCTACGGTCTGGGCAAGTGGGGCGAGGCTCACGGCGTCAGATACGGTGATTACAGCAAGAAAGAGGAGGTGTTCCAATGGATTACCGATGTGTACACCCGTACCTTCACTAGAATACCCCTTGTCATCAACTACCACCGGCTGGTGGGCGACACAGTCAGTTGGGCTTCTCCCCACAGCCGCAGCCAGGCACTCCTCGAGGAAGCCATCCGCAAGGGATATAGCCTGCGCCACGATGCTTTCGGTATGACGGGCTACTACGAAACGTGGGAAAAGGACTTTGCCAGGAAATGGAACTACCGCCGTCCCATTATCATGGAGGGCGGTTGGATTACGGGTGCCCATCACCGCTATTGGCGCGATCCCAGCAACCGCTATCGTGAGGGACATCCGGAAGATGTGCGCCAGGGGGAGTATCAGGAAGCCAAGGAGGGGCACGTGAACATGATGGATCTCCGCGTAGGCGACGAGACACGCTCTTGGTTCGGTACTTCCTTCCACCTTATCAAGCAATTTGTGGCTGAAGGTGGCTATCGCCTCTACCCATCTTCTATTACTCTGCCTGACCGCCTATCAGCAAAAAAGACGGACGCTACCCTTCGCTCCGTATGGAACAACCTGGGTTGGGGCTATTGCCCAACCAACATCCCGCAATGGAACCAGAAATACAAAGTGGCTTACGCTCTGTTGCAAGGAGATTCTGTCAGGAAAGTATTCGTCGATACAAAGAGTGACCTCTCCACTTGGCTGCAGGGAAATCCTACAACATGCACGCTGCCTGTCAGCACCGAAGGACTTTCCAAAGGCACCTACCAATGGGCTGTGGCGCTGGTGGATGTGACTCGCGGCAACACCCCCGCCCTGGAGATGGCAGTCGATGAGCAGTTGCTGCAGAACTGCTGGCTGCTACTCAACAAGGTAAGGATAAAATAAGCTCAAAACATTGATGTAACGCAAGAAAAAAGACAACACGTTGAAACCTTGAAGTCAACGTGTTGTCTTTGCTATTTCAACGTGTTGTCTTTGCCATCACAACACGTTGTGTTTTTCGACTCATTTCCTTGTTGATGAATGAGCCTTTTGGGGAAGAGATCTACTTCACTACAACTTTCTTGTTGCCGATGATGTAGACACCTTTCTTTGCAGAAGAGTTGACCTTACGTCCTTGCAGGTCGTAGATGGTCTTTGCATCTTGACTTGCAGAGATGGACGAGATGGCACTTCCGTCTTTAATACTTACAATACAAACATCGCTCAGGCCGCTGCCATCTGTCGTCGAGGCAGAAACGTAGATTGTTCCTGCGTTGATAGCTGTAACAACACCATTCTCGACGGTAGCAATCGTGGGATCTGATGATCTCCATGCAATCTCTTGGTTGGTAGCGTTTGCGGGTTCGATCTTTACAACTAAGGTCGTAGTTTCACCAATATTCATGTTTACCTGCATCTGTTCGAGTCGGATTTTAGAAACGAAGATGAAGGAAGTTGACACGTTAATGGTGCATTGAGCGGAAACCTCGCTTCCATCGGTAGCCTTGACGGTAATGGTTGCCGTTCCTTCCTTAATGGCAGTAACAGTTCCGTTTGCATCAACGGTAGCCACACTTTCATCTGAAGAAGACCACGTAAGAGTCTTATTCGTAGCATTCTCAGGCGTAACGGTTGCTGTCAACGCAAGAGTCTCACCCTCAGAAAGCGTTTGTTCTGTCACGTTGAGCGTGATGCTTTCAACGAGTACAACAGCAGCCTTGACCGTAACAACGCATGATGCGGAAGCATTGCTTCCATCCGTTGCCTTGACGGTAATGGTTGCAGTTCCTTCCTTAACGGCAGTAACGTTTCCGTTTGCATCAACGGTGGCAACACTTTCATCTGAAGAAGTCCACGTAAGAGTCTTATTTGTGGCATTCTCAGGTGTAACGGTTGCTGTCAGCGCAAGTGTCTCGCCCTCAATAAGTGTCTGTTCTGTCACGTTGAGCGTGATGCTGTTTACGAGCACGACAGGAGCTTTGACGGTAA
>JAFZWK010000004.1 GCA_017617335.1 Bacteroidaceae bacterium
ATTTGATCTGGTCAGCATAAAGTTGCAGCCATGACCGCATATTGTCAGGAAGATTCTCCTCATCAAAGCTTCCCTTTTCCACATAACCCAAAATCTGGTCGGTGCGGTCATCTCCAGATACGATAACATATCCGTTATCATTGCCCACGTTGAACACGTAGTAATAAGCCTTTTCTTCTATGGAAGAAGCATCCTTACGGGGTGCCTTAAAGGCCACAGATTCCATTTCCAGGGTCTTGCCGTGAGCTGACAGGTATTCACGGGCTGTATTTAATGCCTGCTGACGTCCAATTGGATCAGCCATCCCAATTAAAGAGAGTAGGCATCCTATCAGGAATAAAAGATTCCTTTTCATCTAATTTATTTAAAAAATGTATCTTACTTTTTATTCTATCAAAACAATTGATCAAAAGCTGAAATGATAAGTTCCTTGCTGTAAGGTTGCCGTTGTTTGACCTCCTTGACGCATCACAGCACTCACACCATCAACCTTCTCGAGAGTCTTACCTGATTCATACACATCACCCGTTGTAGGCAAAATCAGGGTAGCATAACTGCCTACAGGAACTGTAACCTTGTAAGTTCTGCCACCATTCTGTTGCAGGATTTCGGAATCCACCTTTCCATAGGGAGTCTGCAAAGCATAACGTACGCGCTCCACATCAACCAGATAGGGCTTGAGGATGATATGCCGGTATCCTGGCTCCTTAGCATCAGTCTCCACACCTGCCAATCGACGATAAAGCCAAGTTAAACCACTACCGAACATAGGATGATTATGGGAATCCTGACCATTCCATGTCTCCCAAGTGACAGTAGCACCTTGCTCAACCCACCATCCATAGCTTGGAAAATCGCGCTTATTCATGGCCTCGTATGCCAAGTCTACCATTCCGTTGTCAGCCAAAGTTTCAAAGAAATACTTCGTGCAAAGGAAACCTGTATTGAGATGCCCATTATGGGCAGCAATCTCTTTCTTTAAAGTTGCAATTACATCAGCTTTTCGATCAGCAGGGACACCCATGCGGAGAGCATATATATTACTTCCTCCTTGTCCATACGATTTTTGCTTTGCATCGTAGAAATAGGCATTAAAACTATCGCGAACCTTGTTGGCCAAATCTCTGTAGTGCGTCTCATCGGCAGTATTGCCTAAGGCATGAGCAGCCTGAGCCACATAATTCGTGCAAAGCCACAGGTAGAAAGTGTGAACGAGTTCATCGCGAGGTAATTCGCCATTGGGAGGACACCAATCGCCCAGATTCAACCAGTAGCACTGATCCTTCCCGTTTGTCTGAAGTTTCTTTTGGAACATGATTCCGTCTGGAGTCAACCAGGTGAACATATAGCGAACCTGCTCCTTCATAGCAAAATAAGAATCCTCCAACAAGCGGGTATCACCATACTGTACATAGTACTGCCAAGGCACAATAGTCATGGCAGCTCCCCAAGCAACACCTCCACCAGCGCCAGGCTCCCAAGGAGCGCTATTAGGTTCATAGCCAGTTTCTACATTCTGGGTATTGCGCATATCACGAATCCACTTCCCATAGAAAGCTGATGCATCAAAATTGAGCATCACAGTCTCGGCACTGGCCTCTCCATCACCCGTGTAGGGCAAACGTTCACGATGAGGGCAATCACTGGCGATACAGCCATGCATGTTGTCCATCTGAGAACGGCGCCAGATTGTGTTCACTTGATTAAACAATACATTGGAGCACTCGAATTCGGAACTCACACGAACATCTGTGTTCACAGCCTCAGCGACCAGATTCTCCTCAGTTAGATTCTCTACGCCAGTGATGGTTGCCTTACTAAACGCAAACCATGTGAAACGAGGAGCATAACTCTCCTTGCCAGCACCCTTGAAGACGTACTGCTGAATACCCTGAGGAGACTCGCAGACGTAGTTTACACGAAGCGTATCACCCTTATTTCCCGTAATGTCTTGGAAATGAATCCATCCTGCTATCTCTGTACCAAAATCCACTTCGTATTTCTTCTCGCCCACTTTCTTCAGCGACTTGGGTTTCATCGTCAAGGTAATCTTATCTGCAGGAGAAGTCTGGGCAGTCATCTTGCCATCAGGACCCTTTATTACATTTACGCTGGCCCAACTGCTTTCCTGGCAATCGGCCATTGCCCAATCGACAGTCTCGAAGTTGGCATCGTACAGTTCGCCCTTATAGAGACCATTGTAATGAATGGCACTCCTCTTGGTTTTCCATGTTCCGTCAGTCACAACGGTCTGGGTAGTTCCATCCTCGTATGTAATCTCCAACTGCAAACGAAGACAAGGATCGCCATAATGACTGGCAATATGCTTATCTGGATTATAAAAACCATTTCCCAATAGCACGCCTAAAGCATTGGCTCCTTGCTGGAGTTGTTTGGTCACATCATAAGCCAGATATAGAACGATGAAATCGCGGAAATTGTTGTCAAGTGTAATGGCTGGCTTATCCAAATCGTAACGTTTGGAATAATCCGTCATGTTGGGTACCAGATAATCATCACCTATACGCTCACCATTCACATAAAGTTCAAAATAACCCAATCCGCAAACAAAAGCCTTTGCCTGCTTCACAGGTCCACGAGTATTGAAGCCTTTGCGCAACATCGGGGCAGAACCGTCGTTCTTGCCTGCATCAATCCATTTGGCTGTCCACTTCCCATCAGGAAGTCCCATTCCCCATTGGGCTGGTTCGCTCCACTTCGAAGCCTTACCCTTTTGATTCCAAGTACGTACCTTCCAAAAATAATCAGCTCCGTCCTTCAAAGCAGGACCAGCATACGGTACTAAACTTGACTCGGATGATTTCTGCTTTCCACTATCCCAAATATCGAACTTGCCTTTTTTCAAGTTCTCCAAACTACTGGAAACACCTATTTGGTAAGCTGATTGACTTTGACCGCGCAAAGTTTCCTTCTTTACCTCATTCACCCAGGAAAAACGTGGTTTCTGGGTATCCACTGTTGTAGGATTCACCATGTGTTCCAAACGGAGATTTGTTACATTGAACTGAGCTTGGGTAGCAGTTGCAACTAACATAGCCAGAACGAATACAGAGGCTAAACGACGTAGATGTATCATAATGTGTGTATATTTAATGTTGTTTGATGGCAAAGATACAAAATAATTGGTGTAAAGAAGAGGTGTGGGAAAGATAATTTTTCAAAAACGTCCACGTAATTGGATTTTTTTATGTAAGTTTGCAATCGAAGTACGAAAAGGAACCAAGAAGTGCACATAGCAATTGCAGGAAACATCGGCTGTGGAAAAACCACCTTGACCAACATGTTGGCCAAGCATTATGGTTGGGAGCCCAAATTCGAGGCTGTCAGTTACAACCCCTATCTTGAAGATTACTATCGGGATATCCCTCGATGGTCTTTCAATATGGAAGTCTTCTTCCTGAAGGAGCGTTTCAAGGACATCCTGGAAATATCACGGACAAGCAAAACCATCATCCAAGACCGCAGTATTTATGAAGGAGTTTATGTCTTTGCGGCCAACAATTACCGCATGGGGCACCTCTCCGACCGAGACTACAAAGCCTATATGGAACTCTTTGACCTGATGACAGACATCGTGAAGTATCCAGATCTCATGATTTATCTGAAAGCCAGCATTCCTCACTTGGTTTCCAATATCCAGAAACGTGGACGAGACTATGAACAAACCATTCAGTTGGAATACCTGAAGGGCTTGAACTCTCTCTATGAGAATTTTATCGGCAATCAGTACAAGGGACGCGTACTTACCATCGATGCAGATAATATTGACTTTGAGCATAATCCGCAGGATTTCAAGCAAATAACAGAGAAGATTGATGGCCTCCTCTATGGCCTTTTCCCTATATAAGATAGAAAATTAACTACTCAAAAAAACGGAACTATGCATATCGCAATTGCAGGAAATATTGGAAGTGGCAAGACCACACTAACCAAGATGTTGGTTAAGCGCTATAAATGGATTCCACGCTATGAGCCCGTGGACGTGAATCCCTATCTGGAGGATTTCTATGCCGACATGAACCGCTGGTCCTTCAATCTGCAAATTTATTTCCTTAACAAACGTTTCCGAGATGTGGTGGAAATCTCCAAAAGTAAGGACACCATCATCCAGGACCGCACCATTTTCGAAGATGCTCGAATCTTTGCTCCTAATCTCCATGCTCAGGGATATATGAGTGACCGTGATTTCGCAAATTACAGCGAGCTTTTCGACCTGATGATGAGTTTGGTGGGACTGCCTGATCTGATGGTCTACATCCGCAGCTCCATTCCCAATCTGATTGCACAGATCAGCAAACGAGGGCGTGAGTTCGAACAGTCTATCCGTATTGATTATCTGACTGGTCTGAATGAATGTTACGAGGAATGGATTGCCCATTATCCAGGAAAACTTCTTATTGTGGATGGTGACACGACAAAATTTGAAAGCAATCCTCAGGATTTCAAGAAAATCACGGATCAGATTGATTCCATCTTATACGGATTGTTCCCAGAGGAATAAATTGCATTTCTTCTGTCATTCTTTTATTCGGATTTTTTTTGATCCTTAATAACTCCAGAAGTTTTCTGTTTCACCCTTTCTCTTTTACCATCTTTCTGTAAGCACGACAGATAGTAAATCAGACAAGCCGTACCATCCATCGTTGGCTCATTGGTACTATAATCCCCGATGGCATCGTGGTAAACCATTTGTTCCGGTTGAAAATGTTCATAATTCTGACTGGGCTGATTAGGCAACCCTCGCAAGTCTACACCAAGCAAAGAGTTGAAAATACTGCTGTAGACAGGGCCATCCACCAAACCGCCTGTAGCATTGCCTAACCCCAAACGGACGCAACCTGCATGGGGTTGGGTGGGATACACCTTGCAACCAGGGAACTCCACTATCATACACGTTCCCCAAGGATTGCATCCAAAGAGCCAATCAAGTAAAGAGGTTTCCATCTCCAGATATTGTTCGTCTCCGCTCAACTCGCGATAAAGTCGACACTGGGTCAGCATAGCGGCACACAGATTGTTGCTGCACCAGATATAAGGAAGTCCATTCAAATAGGCAGATGACAGAGCCTTCTCATACGTCCTGTTAATACCTGTCCTCAAATTTCTTTGGAACTCTTGCGAGAGACAATTCTCCGTATTCAATGAAGCCAGACGGACGTGCCCCATGTTCATGAAAGGATACCACTGGTAATGCCTTGCGCTGTCTGCCCCCATCCATGGCGTGACAGGTTCCTGGCGACCATATTCAACTCCCTGTTCCAGATAATCGACCCTTCCTGTTTGCAGATACAACTCCAGCGAAGCCAGTTCCATATCATCTGTCCAATTGCATTCCTCGTAAATATAGGGAGATCGGATTGATGCCGTCTGACAGACTCCAGGCTTGGTCCTACCTGCCTGATAGGCATCTTCAGCCCGCTTTCCAAGTTCCACAGCATACTCAGGGAAGAAAGCGGCCAGCACTCTGCTCCCCAAAGAAAAGCAACTCGAGAACTTACCTGCCGTATTGGCAATTCCTGTGGTGGCATTCATGAACTTACCCCGTTGTTGTGGCTCACCGCTACAATAATAGACAGGGCGGCCCAATCCCTTTCCATAGCCATAGTCAACACTGTCCTTCTGTGGAAATCGCATACCGGCATGGTCTCGATCGTCTGCTATCTGGTTGTAGTATTCTCCTGGATTAGGATTCATACGGCACAGCCAGTCCATACCCCATTTCGCCTCATCCAGAATATCAGGGATTCCATTGCTGCCCGCCAAGCCATTTGCATCGTAATGGTCACCAAAAGATTCCGGATTCTGTTGGTAAGCAAAAAGCATCTGGTAAGTCGCATTTGCACTCGTAGCCGTATACTGAAGCATGTCCGCCGCATCGTGCCATCCTCCACGAGCATCTATCTTCTGACCCGTCTTGGTAGGATGATATACGATATAACCATCGTGGATGTGACAACTGTCCTGGAAGAAGGGATTATAACCGCAACGCTGCTGACGCATATAGTGAAGCAGGAAATCGGCACTGCCATCCCAAACGCGATCCGAGACATGTATGGTATCCGACAAAGTCTTTCCGACCTTTATCATGTAATCACCTGATTGATGCAGGGCAGAAAAATCCAGTCTGAAACATGAAACCATCCTCCCATAACTGGGTGCCTTCTTCAGGCTTTTGTACTTCACAGACTTGCCCGTATGGCAATCTATCAATTCAAATCGATTGGGACTCTCCTCTACGTCGCTGATGAAAACAGCCACTTTTCTGCTATCAGGCAAATACCCCACCTGGTTGACACGAATCCAACTTTCAGCATAAACGGCAATGGACACAATGGTTCCTATCAAATATGCACTATATCGCTTCATCTTTTTCTTGTTTCAACTGTAAAGTGATTTCGGCGAAGCCAAAGTTACGAAAATCTCGATTAAGCGAAAAGAAATAAATATATTTTGTTTCTTGAGCGTGAGAAATTTGGAGCCAGCGGCTCAATAAGCGAGCACAAAACAAAATAAAATCAATTATTTTTTTTGTCGAGCGAGAGGACTCCGCCTGCGCCTGAGCACCAACCGGAGCGCAAGAACTTCGGCGAAGCCAAAGTTATAGGAAAATAATGGTTTCTCCAACAAAAGAAAGCAACTTTTTTTGAGGGAATTTTGAGCCTCAAAAACGGTAAACAGTAAACCGTAAACGGTAAATTCCATTACTCTCCTGAGAATGAAATCCTTACCGCTTTTGGGTTCTTAGTTCTGTTTTTTAAAAGAATAAAATTGAACTGAAAAGAGGACTGAAAGAGGATGTTTTTACCCTGATTTCTCCCTCATTCAAGAGCCTATTCTCCCAGCCTGACAATTACTTTCTGTCTTTTTTCTTCTTTTTGGG
>JAFZWK010000032.1 GCA_017617335.1 Bacteroidaceae bacterium
GGTTCACCAGAAGTCCGTACCTTTGCTGTCGCTAAGGTACTTCCGCTCGGCCTTACTGATAAAAAGCGTTTTATCGCACGGCACTCGCTTAAACGTACCTTTGCATCGTGTTAAGAAGGGAAAGACAACACGTTGAAAATCCGGAGTCAACAAGTTGAAACATTTACCATTTAACCATCTACCATTTAAACATTTTGGTGGATGCAAACACAACAAAAGCCCAAGCGCGCAGGGCGAACGAGAGAGAAGAAAGAATTATTTAACTAACTGATTAACAAAAGATTAAAGAGTATGATTAACTACAGTATTGTTATCTGCAGCACGAAACCTGGCACCAAGACTGCCGACATCACTGAGACCAAGGCATACGGTGTGGCTCAGATAAGTGGTGGATCTTCTCTTCCTCACCGCTTTATCTGGTCACGAATTTCGTGCTGCCCTATGTGTTAGGTACAATTTTTATAAAATGTTCAAAAAATCATAGGCGTATGAGCACTATACTCAAAACAAATCATTAACTTTGTCCTGCCATTCGGAAGACTCTTGCTCGCCTTTCCATGAAGGAAAACATGAACACAAACATAATTATGAATACGAAGAAACACTTACTCCTGTTGATTGGCATGACCGCATGCCTGGCCGCTGGTGCCCAGACTGTGACTGTGAAGGATACTGTGATGACTACATATCCTTTCGGTGATCCGAACCCCATTCCTCAGGTGAGCCGCAACAGCTATCCCTACTGCAACTTCGAGCAGTTCAGCACCGTGCCTGTACAGCAGGCGTGGAAGATGGTGGTGCTCGAGAATCCCTATCTTAGGGTGAAAATATTCCCAGAGATTGGTGGAAAAGTGTGGTCGGTGTTCGACAAAACCGCTGGAAAGGAGATGTTCTACGACAACAATGCAGTAAAGTTCCGCGAGATTGCCATGAGAGGTCCTTGGACCAGTGGCGGGATTGAATTCAACTATGGAGTCATCGGCCATGCTCCCTCGTGTGCCCACCCCGTGGATTGGCGCACAGAGGTGAAGGCAGACGGCAGTGTCAGCTGCTACATTGGCGTCCTCGAGATGACCAGCCACAGCCGTTGGTGCGTGGAGATAAACCTGCCAAAGGATGCAGTATGGCTGCGTACAACCTCCACCTGGTATAACCTTACTGGCTGTTATCAGCCTTACTATTCATGGACAAATTCAGGCGTAACGTCGGCAGACGACCTGGTGCTGGTTTATCCAGGCTCGCACGCCATCGGCCACGGAGGGGAACACCTTTCGTATCCCTTGAACGAGCAGGGGCGCGACATCTCACGCTATGCCAATCAAGAGGGAATGCCCAGCATCTCGTACCATGTAGTGGGAACACGCAAGCCTTTCTTCGGGGCTTATTATGAGAAAAGCGACTGGGGAATGCTGCACTATGCCATGCGTGACGAGAAGCTCGGACGCAAGTATTTCGCATGGTCGCGTGATGACGATGGGTTGATTTGGATAGACCTGCTTTCAGATTGTGGCGTACAATATGTGGAGATGCAAGGAGGACGGCTCTACAACCAAAACATGGAGGGCAGTTCCCTCAACACTTCCTTCAGACAGCCACTCTTCACGCCGTTTGGCACTGATGAGTGGACTGAGTACTGGTTGCCCTACAAGGGTATCGGCGTGGCAGACGAGGTGTCGCTGGATGCTGTGGCGAACGTGCAGAATGATGAGAAGGGTACATACGTGGGCATCTATCCGCTTCAGGCAGCCAGCGGTACCCTGACAATTCTCGACAGCGAGCAGAAGACGCTCTATTCGGCAAGGCACAATCTGCGCCCAGCCCAGCCTGTCAGGGTGGACATTGAAGGAATGCCCTCCAAAATCATGATGGAAGGCAAGGTGCTATGGCGAGCAGAGAAAGACACTTCAGAACGTCCCCTTAACCGCAATCCAAAATTCGATGGTTCAAGTGCCTCAGCACAACTACTTATGGCACGTGATTATATAGGATTTCGCAGGTATGACAAGGCAGAACAGGCTCTTGATAAAGCTTTGGCACAAGATTCTGCATACGTTGACGCTTTAGCCATGAAGGCACATCTGCTCCTCCTCCGCATGCGTTGGAAGGAGGCATGGGACTTTGCCTGTCAGGCCCTCACCATTGACCAATACAACCCTGAGGCAGGCTATGTTGCAGGCATGGCTGCCGTGGCACTTGGAAAGGAAGAGGAAGCTCTTGACTGCTTTGAAGTAGCAGCCATTCCTTATAGTGCTCTCCGATCTGCATGCCATACCGAACTGGCCCGACTGCACAGCCGCTCAGGCAATAGCAGATTGGCTGCGGAATATGCCCGAAAAGCCCTCGTATGCAACGCCCACAACATCACGGCCCTGATGATCCTGTATAAGCAGACGGGGGAGGGAATGGAACAGATTCTTGCCCTTGACCCTTTGAATCACTTTGCTGATGCAGAAAAGATGCTCGCAGGCTCTCTTTCGGCAGAGGAATTTGCCGCCACCTTCAGCGAGGAAATTCCTTGGGAAGAATATCTGGAGTTGGCTATTTTCTACCATAGTCTCCGATTGGATCGTGATGCCGTGAAGATCCTCGCTGCCCTACCCCGCCAGAATGTCCTTACGGCTCTATGGATTGCTTGGCTGCGTGATGATAAAAACGCAATTGAGGCTGCAGAACAACAAACCCTTGATTACGTGTTTCCATTCCGTTCTGAGTCTGTGGAGCCCCTCGAGTGGGCTTTGGCACATGGTGGACATTGGCAAAGTCGATACCTTTTGGCGTTGCTGAAGGACTATCTGGGCGATGATGATGCAGCACGATCGCTTGTGGCTGATGATGATGCTTCGTATGCTCCTTATTATGTATATCGCTATCAGGCATTCTCTGGCGATATCAGAGATGTCCGTAAGACAATTGAGATTGACCAACAAGCATGGCGGTATCGTCGTATTCTGGCAATGGCACTCATTGGTAGTGGCAAGGCTGACGAAGCTGTTGAGATGCTGCAGGCGTTTCGTCCTACCTGTCCAAACAACGTACAGATAGGTGATGCGTTGGTGGATGCCTATGTGGCTGCAGGACGTTATGAAGAGGCTGATGCGCTGCTATCTTCACTTGTGATACTGCCATTTGAGGGTATGCGCGGAAGTCACGACAAGTACCGTGACATCAAACTTCACCTTGCTGCAGCCGCTATCGATTCAGGGGACTATCGGAAAGCTTCCCGTCTTATCAAAGAAGCTCAGCAATGGCCTCGGAATCTGGGTGTTGGAAAACCTTCAGAACGCTCCATCAATCACGATGTGGAAGATCAACTATTGGCTGAGATCAAACGCCGACGTCATTCCAAGGGACCTTTCGACCCTATCCTTCCCAAAATGAAAAGTTTGTTGACCCATGATGTGCGTCTCTTTAACTGATAAAAAATATAATCCTATGAAAAGAAGAATTCTCCCTATGCTGATGTGGATGGCAGTCGTCAGTGTGTCGGCACAGGATGCTGACAGCCAGTATGCCAGTTATGCACCTGACGGCGTGCCGTTCGAAGTGACCCATGAGCCCTGGTTGACCGATGGACTGGGTAACCATCGTGCCGTGGTGCAGGCAGAGTGTCCGACGGGCACAAAGGCTGTACGCGCCTCTTTGAAATGGCGCAGACCAGATGTGAAGACCAATGTCACGAGTTTCGTAATAATAGGGCAAAAGAGTGGCGAACGAGTGGCTCACTTTTGGGCCGAGAAGCGCATGCCAGAACAAGGAGTGGTGTGGTTCGAGCCATTAGTTGGCGAGGAAACCTACCTGATTTACTACATGCCCTTCAACCTGCGTAAGGGGAGCGAGGAATGCCGATTCATTTGGGACTATAACGACTATATCACCTATCCCGCTGAACAAGCGGAGACTTGGAAGGCTTCGCTGCATGATGAAAAGCCTGTAGAGGCAACTGTGCTACGTTTTGAGGAAGTGAACAATTTCGAGGCCTTCACCCAGATGGGCAACATCGCCACAGCTGACGAAACAGATTCAATACGTGCCTGCCATAGCGAGAATCCCATAATTTTTACCGAGGATCGTTGCTTCCCCATCCGCCTGTTTCACCAGCTACCTGTACGTTGGGTGAAGAAGATACCACAGGATGCCTTCGAAGGTACAGCCCTGAGGAACGAGTATTATGTGTGGCAAATTGGCCTTTGGGCTGCCCATGGTACCCTTCAGGGAGTGAACGTAGCCTTTTCCGACCTGAAGCAGAGGGGCGGAAGCACGGTAATCCCTGCCAGTGAGCAGACTTGCTTCAACTGTACAGGTACAGGCTGGGACGGTCATCCACTAACGATGGAGGTGAACGTGGCACAGAATGACGTTCAGGCGCTGTGGTGCGGTGTGCAGGTGCCGCAGGATACTCCCGCTGGGGTGTATGAAGGTACGGCAACCATAACCGCCCAAGGTATGACGCCGCGTAACGTGGCTCTCATCCTGCATGTGGAGAACAAAGTGCTGGCTGACAAGGGTGATGGCGACCTGTGGCGCATGGCACGTCTGCGCTGGTTGAACTCTACCATCGGATCAGAGAAGACTGTCATACCGCCGTTCCAGGCAATGAAAGTGAGCGGCAAGAGCATCAAGGCTACCGAGAAGACTCTGGAAGTCGCAGGCAACGGCCTGCCCCAATCAGTGATGGTGAACGGACACGAGGTGCTCGCCAAACCCATGTGCATCGAGGTGGAGACTTCCGACGGCATCATCCGACTGGATGACGGAAAGGTGAACATCCACAAGGATGCAGCTTCAGAGGTGAGTTGGACCTCCGAACAGATGAAGAAGGGCGTATGCCTAACCACCGAAGCCCGCATGGAATATAACGGACAGGTGATGCTCAAACTGCACCTCTCGGCCGAAAAGGAACTGCCCGTGAAAGATATCCGCTACACAACCACCTATACGCCCTATGCCTCGAAGTACATGATGGGTATCGGACAGGACGGTGGCTACCGTCCGCGAGAGTGCTCATGGGACTGGAACGGACTATGGGACAGCTACTGGATGGGCGGCGTGAAGGCTGGCCTCCACGTGGAGTTTCGCGGAGATGACGCCTATCACGGGCCCCTGTTGCGCGACTACAGAAAAAATCTGCCCGCTGCCTGGTACAACGAGGGCAAGAGCCGCGTCGTAATGCACACACAGGGTGCTGACGAAGAGGCGCAGGCCGTGGTGACCGCCACTCTGGGTGCACAGACGCTCTCACGTCAACCCTTGGAACTGCAACTGGTTCTGAATATCACACCTGCCAAGCCTCTCGACACCCGCCATCAGTTTGAGCAACGCTACTACCATGCCAATCCCATGGGCTTCGAGAAAGCATCAGAAGATGGGGCAAACATCAGCAACATACACCATGCAGGGAAGCTCAATCCCGTCATCAACTATCCCTTCATCGTACGAGAACCACTGAAGGCGCACATCAACGCCATGCATGAGAAAGGACTGAAAGTGAAGCTCTACTACACCATACGCGAACTCACTAACTACGTCACGGAAATCCACGCCCTGCACAGCCTGAACCACGAAATCATGGCTGCTGGTCGTGGTGGAGGAGCCCCATGGCTTTGCGAACACCTCGTGGAGGACTACTGGCCTGCTTGGTATGCTGAATATGATCTGGGCATGACCGATGCCGCGTGGGTCACCAGCCCCCAGTCTCGCTGGATAAACTACTACCTCGAAGGCTTACGATGGATGCTTCAGAACTATGAGATCGACGGCGTGTACATGGACGACATTTCATTCGACGGCTCTGTAATGAAACGCATGCGAAACGTGATGGCAACCTACCGCCCGGGCTCCCTCATTGACCTCCACTCAAATACCGCCTACTCCAACGGCCCCATAAACCAATATGCCGACTATATGGCCTTCATCGACCGCCTTTGGTTCGGCGAGTCGTACCGCTACAATGAGCTGACTGCCGACGGGTGGCTCATCACCTTCTCAGGCATTCCCTTCGGTCCCATGGCCGAAATGCTACAGGACGGCGGCAACAGATGGCTGGGTGCTGTGTTCGGTGCCACTGGGCGCCACTCTTACATGCAGATCTCCCCTGCGCCTGTGTGGAGACTATGGAAGGAGTTTGGCATCGAGGAAGCACAAATGATTGGATGGTGGGACGAGAACAATGCTGTAGAAGTTTCTGATCCAGAGGTGAAGGCAACTGCATTTGTCCGTAAGGGCCGCGTGCTCGTGGCTGTGGGCAACTTCTCGAATGAAGAGAAGAGCGTCACCCTCACCTTCGACTGGAAACGTTTGGGGCTGAAAGTTGGCAAGGTAAAGGCTCGCATCCCTGCTGTTAAGAACTTTCAAGAGGAGAACAATTATGACTTTACTTCACCTCTCGTCATCCCAGCCAAACAGGGAAACCTAATCTGGATTGAAGCTGAATGATTTATTTTTTTTACTTATTCTTGGTTACGCGTAAGTTCATTATCTTTGCCAACTAAATACAGAAAACGATGAAGAAAACGAGTCTTATTGCCATTGTTCTCCTGATGGGGTTATTGGGTTGTCAGGAAAAAGGCTTCGACCAGCCAGAAGGTTGTCCCGAATTTAAAACAATCATCAGACTTTGGCCCAGCCATCACGAAGACAAAGATCTCAGGAACCAGCTTGTCAATGCATTCCGCCAATACCCTGAAGCATGCGATGAGGTATGGCTTTGCACGGCCCTGCCTATTACCGTCAGTTTGGACAAGCACCAGGAATCGGCCCTTAGGGTAAGCGAATTGGCGGAGGAACTTCGAGAAATAGGCATTGTACCTTCCCTGCAAACCATCACTGTTGGTCATCCTGAGAATGGAAGTACGCCTCCTGATTCCAACATCCATTGGCAAACCCTCGTGGGTCCTGGCGGTGAGACGACAGTCCAGCAGAGTTGTCCTCGGCAGAAAGCATTCCTGCAACAGGTAGAGAACGCAATGGAAATTTATTGCAAGGCTGTTCATCCTCGTGTGGTATGGCTTGATGACGACTTGCGTCTTACCCAGCGCTATCCTGCCGTGCATTCATGTTATTGTGACACATGTCTGAATATCTTCAACGAACGATATGGGTATGTATTTGATCGTACCTCTCTTTTGAATAAAATGGCTTGTAACGAGGATGGTGGAAGATTGCGGCATCAATGGATAGACTTCTGTAGAGAAGGACTAGCCTGTGTAGCCACCGCAGCAGCACGAGGCGTAAAACATGCTTCCCCTGAGACAAGAATGGGCTTACAACATGTGAACTTTCATACTTCGATGCTCGAAGGATATGACTGGAATCAGATCTTTGATGCATACAAGAAGGAGACAGGGCTTGTTCCATGCAGCCGGCCAGGAAACGGCTTTTACAACGACCACGAACCAAGAGGCATGATCGTTAAAGGACTTGACATCGCCCGACAAATACGGCGCTTGAATCCTGATATTGTAGAGATAGCGCCAGAGATTGAAGGCTATCTGCATCGTGCCAGCGAGAAAAGTGCCCACGGTATATGTGTCGAGACGATGTTTTATCTGGCAATGGGTGCCACTCAAATGTCCTATGCTATAATCTGCTCTGCCGAGGAGCCGATGGAGTGGTATGCGAGCCACTATTTCAAGCACCTGCAGAAATGGTATGAATTCGCCAAGGAATACGTTTACTTTAACTGGGGTACTGAACCAGGGGGCATCAATCCTTATCTGAGTCCTGAACTCAACTATTGTCTGCCAAGTCCTGCTGACAATCCGTTGGCCTGGGGTAATACATCTTCCGGCTCACAAATTTACGAACTGGCTGCTTTGGGATTTCCTTTCTGCCCTGATGGCAAACAACCTGTAGCTCTTATGCTTGATGCCCCAGGAATATCTGGTATGGAAAATGCGGAAGTGATGCAACTCATGCAAAACAACAATCTGATTGTTGATCAAGAAACATGGAACATTATGGAAAGCAGGAAACTGACGGAAGGACTCCAGCACGAGACCATGCCCGAAGAACTAGCTGCCTACAAAGGCTACAGCATGCCAGGAGGACATCGACTTGTTGTATGCTCGTATGCAATAGAACCTATTGGCATGAGCGGCAAGGACAGACGTACCCGGTTACATGCTATGGATTGGGCCAGCGGTAATCGGATTCCAGTTCTCCTCGAGAACAGTGCCCAGGCCGTAGTTGTTCCCCGTGTCGATTCATCAGGAAACCTCCGGTCTGTAGCACTTTTGAATTGCACCATAAGTGAAGAGGAGAGCTATTCCTTGCGTCTTCGTCTTGGTGAGCAACGTCCTCATAAATATATATGGAAGAAGAATGGGAAAAAAGACCAAGTGCTGAAGGCAAGGCAAGAAGGACAGGACGTCTTGCTTGAAGTGCCGAATCTGGAAGGCTGGAACTTCGGATGGATAGCAATAGAGTAATCCTCAAAAGTAAAAATCAAGAAATATAGTCTATCAACTTTTAAAACGTTTCCATGATGAAAAAGATTCTTTCCTTGCTGTTGCTGCTGCTTTGCAGCCACATGTTTGCACGAGATCTGGCACCTGAAATCACAGAATTGTGGGGCGGCGACAAGTATTGTTCCTTCACTTCCATCATTAAGTTCCAAGGTAAATTCTACGTCTCCTTCCGAGAGGGTGAAGGTCACGTCTTTGGTCCTGATGGCGAAGCTCGAGGAAAGATACGTATTCTGCAGTCCAAGGATGGCAAGAAGTGGAAATCCGTCTATCTGGGCGAGAAAGAGGGTTACGACCTGCGAGACCCTAAATTGTCCATCACGCCAGATGGACGTCTAATGGTCATCATGGGCGGATCAATATATCGAAACAAAGAACTCCAAGGGCAGCAACCACATGTATGCTTCAGCAGCGACGGAGTCAACTTTAGTGAACTCCAGCGAATCGTCATTGATGACCAGCTACGCAATTCAGACTGGATCTGGCGCGTAACGTGGCATGATGGAGTGGGATATGGCGTGGACTATGGGACAGACAACGGAACCCGCTTCCTCCGCCTGATGTCCACTACTGACGGATTACATTTTCGCACCATCACGGACCTTGATGTGCCAGGTTTCCCCAATGAAACAACCATCCGTTTTACTCAGGATGGAAGGATGGCCATGATGGTTCGTCGCGATGATGCTGACGCGTTGGGTTATTGGGCTGTAAGTGAGGCTCCCTATACGCAATGGAGTTGGAAAAAGATGGAGATGCGTTTAGGGGGGCAGGATTTCCTCTTCTATGGCGACAACATCATTGCTTCCACACGCTCGCACTACATTCCCTCTCGATGCAAGACAGTCATCCTGAAGGGTAAAGAGAATGGTCGATTCGAGGAAGTGATGGTGCTTCCTTCTGGAGGCGACACCAGTTATCCTGGCCTTCTCATCGAGGGAAAAGAGCTCTGGGTTTCTTATTATTCCACCCACGCCTCGTCTATGGCAAAAGTGTATCTCGCCAAAATTCCCTTGAAAGCATTGGGGATAGAATAGGCCGAAAAGCGTTTCTGCAAGGAAGGAAACGACTGAATTCAAAAGCCCCTAAAAAACACCTTTTTCACCCTCACCAGAGGGGACAAAAAAGACAACGTGTTGTCTTTGCGATTTCAACACGTTGTGATGGCGATTTCAACACGTTGTCTTTGCGATTTCAACGTGTTGTGTTTGAGGTTTCAACGTGTTGTCTTTTTTGACTCGACGAGACGAGAAAATGCTTTACAGCTTTTTGTTGGTTCTACGTATCGTTTCCAATCGAAAAGCACCAGGCCAAGCCACCAACCAATCGTTGATTCGATTGCTTCGAGCAATAGGGGGAACACCTTTCTGCTCATTCCCAAAGCCCCAGCTGGACTCGAAATAAGCCTCGTTCTGCGAGCCTGCAGGACGGAGATGGCCATTGAGCATCAGGCTGCCATCAGAGATTAATTGGCAGCAATTCTTCCAGATAGCATCAGCCTTTTCTCTCCATTGCTTTTGCCCAGTAACTTTTGCCAATTCCAACCATTGCGGTATCCACAAGCATGCATAATAGTCGAGATGGTGGTGCTGAACGGAAACACTTGTAGCGCCAAACGTGTGGTAACCTTCGCGAACAAACTGATCTTCAGGGGGATACATCTCATCATAATGCCAGAGCCAAGTGGAGAGGTAATAAGAAGTATGTATGGCATCCTGAAGATACTCCTTTCGATGGGTAATCTGATAGAGCATGAGCGAGGAACGCAGAATGGAGATGGAGGATTCCTTATCGATACACCACGTATCAAGGGCCCCAGCAGTCGTATAACCATCCCTGCGAAGTTCTTCGACATAATAGTTATAGGCACGTTCCGCCGACTTGAGGTATTGGGGTTTCTTACAAGTCTGGAAGGCTTCTATCAAGGCTGGTATCAGAAAGGCTCCCACAGTACCCTCGCGACAAATACACTTTCCATCATACGTCCATCCTCGTCCAAAACACCCATTCTCTTGTTGATCACCCATCACGAAATCGCAGATATCATAGGCCAATTGACGATATTGGGGGCGATCAACTCCACATTCTTTTGCCAGGTTATAGGCCTGAAGATAATTGAGAGCAGTTGTGCCTAAGTTGCAAGCGTCTATCCGACAGGGATTTCCACTAAGGACTGCATCATACTGAACAATGAAAAGGCCATTGGGCAGACGGCAATTATTTGCCCAGCAATCCAACGTGGTGAGTCCCTTCTCGAGTGAAGTGCGATCGCCTCTCTGCAAATAATCCCACAGCATAGAGCATCCCACGCTGATATTCTGGCCGCACCATCCTGACTCGTACTTTCCGCCAGGACGCTGAATCCATTTTCCGTCCTTATCAAGAACCAAACCAATGCTGAAACCATGATAACTTCCTTCTTCTGCCCACAGGGACTCTTTAAAATAACGAATGCCCAGATCCCAAATTGTCTTTCTTCCAGGCGTCTTTATCTTAGGTTGCTTGGCCTGCCTCCAAGCTGTATCGAGGAAAACGTGAATGGCTCGATGGTCCTGCTCGACAGGAACTGCGCTGATGTACATCGAGATGACTCGCTTCTCGCCAGCTTGCATCGCGGAGGAACGTTGCCATCCTTTCTCGAAATGATCTCGTGCCGTATAGGTTTGGGGCATTTCCTCTTCAGGCCAGAGAAGCCTATGCGTGGTGGTTCTCTCCTCTGCCTTGATGCCACACGAAAAGTCCTCGCTGCTTTGCTGAGGAGCATCACTCCAGGTGGCAACTGCAAAATCCTTGCTTTCGCTATAGACAGCTCCAGGGATTGGAGTGCGACGATAGGAAAAAGTCCACCATCCGTCTTCTGTACGTGCACCTTTCGGCTCACGCCCCTGTCCCCATTGGTTTCCATTATAAGAAACAGAGGGAATCATCCACCACGTGGCAGGTGAAGCATGTTCGAAGCCCACTTCCAAACGTGCATCAGGTACAGTCTCGCGAGCCGTAAAGACCCATTCTACAAGATAAGTATTCTGATCAATGGCTTTAATCGCATGCTTTTCATTGAAGATTGGCGAACTGGTGGCTACAATCCTGCCTACCATCCTCCCATCGTCTGTAACAAGGACGTCACCCTTCCAGTTCTGTCGTGCTGCCGCAGAAGACAGGATGGCAGGAACGAAACAAAAGATTGCTGCAATGAAAGAAAAGAGTTTCCTGGTCATAAGTGTCTAAGAAAATACGATACAAAGATACAGCATTTGAAACATAAAATTCACTTCTCAACCAAATATTTGTGAATAATTCTACTATTCTCATTACGAATCCTCCTAAAAGTTGAGGATTTTATTTTACTTTTTCCTTGCGGAGTTGGATTATGAATGAAAAAATTATAAATTTGTGATGAAATAACCATCAGAAAGACATGGAAGAGGACAAGACTTGCAAAAATACGGAGCCAGAGAAGAAGGAGGAAAGAGTGTACCATTGCAACGATTGCGGTGGCCCTATCTACAAACACCAGGTGTTCTGCGACAAATGCGGAAAAGTACTTGATCACTTTGATTTTGAGGACTGATGAAGCGCACGTTACGATATATTCTGGTCATCTCCGTCTTCGTCATTCTGGCGTTGTTGGATTTCCTGCCTAAGCATTTTTCTGTCCAAATGATTTTTCCATTGCTATGGCTCTCGTTGTGTGCCCTGTGCCAAAAGCAATGGAGCCTGATGGCAGCCCTTTTCTTCTCCTTCTTAGGCGACGTGATGGGATGGCAAAATGAGCTCATTCCTCAGATTGCTTTTTTTGCCTTGGCGCAAATCATATACATTATTATTTATAGTCGGCTGATGCCTCCCAAGACTTCTTGGTCCATGTCTTTGAAAATCGTCTTCATGGCTCTTGTAGCGCTGGTCTATGGAGTGGCGATGTTTTGGATATTCCCTCGAGTAGAGAACCGCATCATTGCCTACGGAATAGCTGTTTATGCCCTTCTCTTGTTGGGAATGTGGTATACAGCCTCACAACATAAGAATGCCTTCCTGATTATTGGTGCCACACTCTTTGTCATTTCGGATTTTATCCTGGGCATTCATCTGTTCGTACAACGGATTCATTATTCCAGCCTTTGTATCATGATACCATATTATTTGGGGCAACTGTTACTATATTTAGGCACGCAAAAACTCTATGAGAGTCAAGAATTGAGGGGAAAATGACAACAAAAGACCTTCTTTCTGAAAAAATATGGGAAATGTGATACGAAGGAAATGAAAAAAAATGTAAATTTGCAAAGATACTTTACTAATTCTAAAACTAATTATCATGCTCTCAAGAAGAAATTTCCTTAAGACCTCTGGACTTGGATTGGCAGGCGTGATGGCTTCTCAGCAGATGCTGGCAGCAGTCGCTCCCTCACCCGTTCCATCTCCTGCAGCAAAAAAGAAGACAACAGCGAATGACAAAGTGAACCTTGGTTTTATCGGACTTGGCCAGCAAGCAATGAACCTGTTGAATGGCTTCATTGGAATGGATGGCTTCCGTGTTGTATGCGGTTGCGATGTATATGACATCAAGAGAAACCGTTTCGTTAAACGTGTGACCGATTTCTATACAGGAAAAGGTGAAAAGAAGGTAAAGGTAGACGTTTACGAAGACTATCAGGACGTATTGGCTCGTCCTGACGTAGATGCTGTAGTCATTGCAGTTCCTGATCATCAACACGCCATCATCGCTGTGGCTGCCTGCAAGGCTGGCAAGGATGTTTATCTGGAAAAACCTATGACTCTGACCATTTATGAAGGCCAGATTCTTTGCAAAGCTGTTCGCAAGTACGGACGTATCCTGCAAGTAGGCAGCCAGCAGCGCTCCAGCGAAGAATTCGTCCACGCAGCCACCATGTGCCGTGAGGGCCTGTTAGGCGACATAAGCCGTGTACTGGTCTTTGTTGGCCGCAACGTGAATCCCAAGTCTGGCGCTCCCATCCCCAACCCATTGAAGGAGCAGCCTATCCCAGAAGGTTTGAACTGGGACAAGTGGTTGGGTCCTTTGAATGAATATGTGAAATACCATCCAGACCTTGATCCTCTCATTACGGAAACAGAAGGAGAGAAACTCTGGGGTGCTTGGCGTTGGTATAAACCTACAGGTGGTGGCTTGATGACCGACTGGGGCGCTCACATGTTCGACATAGCCCAATGGATGTTGGGTAAGGATGGCAGCGGACCTGTAGAGGTAATTCCTCCTGGTTATGAGTTTACAGAAAACCTGACATATAAATATGACAACGGCATCGTCATGACAGAGCAGGACTTTGGCACTGGTCAGGGTGTACGCATCTATGGTAGTGAAGGCTGGTTGGAAGTTCATCGTGGCTCTTACAAGACCAGCAATCCTAAGTTGGAGATGAAGAAGAAGATCAATGACGATGATGTTCCCTTCGAGACCAAAGCTGGTCACTATGGCGTATTCCTGAACAGCATACGTACCCGTATTGATCCCAATGTTCCTGTAGAGACAGGTCACTCCTCTTGCACCGTCTGCACGCTTGGTAATATTGCTATAGAACTGAATCGTCCTGTCAAATGGAATCCCATTGTCCAAAAGTTCATGAACGACGTGGAGGCTAGCAAGTTGATGCACTACAAGTATCGTGATGGCTATACTTTGGAACTCTAATAGAAATACACTCATCTCAATCCTTCTTTTTCAGAAAGAAAAAAAGTAGAGACGAGTATCATATCAGAAAATTACCTACAACCACGAAAGGACCTCCCATCATGGAGGTCTTTTCTTTTTTTAGAGACGTAATGATTCTCTGTTTCCTTATCAAAGAATTCCATTAGGATTCTTTTTTTCAGCAGCCATGATTAATTCCTAATTTTCTTTTTTGAATTTTCAATAGTTATCCTTATCTTTGCAAAGGAAAAAGATGACATTATGAAAAAAAGATTTATACTTATCCTGGGACTGTTCTGCTTATTGAGCGAGGCAGGAGCCCAAGAAGAAAAAGGCATCGAGTTGAATGGTACTCCCAATTTGTTTATTGGAACAGCGGATGACTATGGACAAATGTCACCTGGAGCTGCAATGCCTTTTGGACAGATACAAGTGGGGCCAGACAGCAATCCACGTCAGCATCCTGGATACGACTATGAACAACCTATCATTTCAGGATTCTCCATCAATCGTCTCTCTGGAGTGGGAGGCAGCGGATGTGGCGGTAATGTGTCGCTCATGCCTGATGCAACAGGAAAAGACGTGAAACTGCTGAAAGAGAGTGAGAAAGCAAGTCCTGGCACTTACGAAGTTGACTTAAGTAATGGAGTCCACTTTTTCACAACTGCCACCCGAAACATGGCCGTAGAAAGGTTTACATTCCCCAGCAGTCAAGGGCAAATTCTTCTATTGAATCCTGCCTCTTCTTTCGAAAAATGTCATAAGGCGGAATTCCAACAACTGGAACCTCGTGTAGGACAAGGAATGGCAGAATGCTCCAACACCTGTGGACGAGGACGTTATCATCTTTATTATAAGTTCTTCTCCAGCGTCCCTTTCGAAATGGAAACATTTGAAAATGGAATGCGGAAACTGACCTTCTCAACCAATACGAAACGAGAACTAGAGATTCGCATTGTAGCCTCAACAGGACTGGAAAGTGAATTGAAACAAATTGATTCCTTGAAAGTTTGGAACGAAGATGCACATTCCATCGCTATTCAAGCCCAAAACGAATGGGCTCACATCCTAAATCGAATAAGTGTGGAAGGTGGCACAGAAGATCAGAAGACCATATTTTACACATCACTCTATCGCACCTTTCATAGTCCTTTCCAGATAACGGACAAGACTTTCCGCAAATATTTAGGCACAGATGGACAAACTCATACTGCAGAAACTGGCTCTGAATATTACAGTAGCTGGTCACTTTGGGACACATATCGCACAAAATTTCCTCTCATCACTCTTCTGCAACCCAAGCGTAGCAAGGATATCATGCAATCCCTCGCCCAACTCTATGTGACAGGTAAAAAGGACTGGTCTACTCCTTATGAATGTGCGCCCACCGTCAGAACAGAACATGCTGTTGCCACCCTATTGGATGCTTACCGACAAGGAATTGCCATACCCAATCTTAAAAAGGCGTATCCTGGAATGAAGAATGAGATGGAAAATCTTCCTTTGAAATCTCCCGACCAATGCTTAGAAGCTGCTAGTGATTTTTGGGCACTTAGCGAATTGGCTAATGAGTTGGGATTACATGAGGATGCCAGTAAGTGGAAAGCAAGGGGAGAAGAAATCTTCGATAGTATTTGGCCTCGTGAGTTCATGAACATTGACAGCACATTCACCAAAATGCGTGGGAATGGATTATATCAAGGTACTCGATGGCAATATCGATGGGGTGCACCCATGTATCTTTATCGCATGGAATCTTTAGTGGGGAAAAAAGAACTTGGCAAACAACTGAAAACTTTCTTCGAGCAGGAACTTTACAACCAAGGCAACGAACCTGACATCCATGTTCCCTTCCTCTTTGGGCGCTTGGGGATGCCAAGAGAGACAGGGAAGGTTGTTTATCCACTAAGTCAAGAAATCATAACACATCGTTATGGCGGCAACGATGCCTATCCTACTCCTTACGTAGGTCAAGCTTTCGTGAATGCTCCACGAGGGTATTGTCCTGAAATGGATGAAGATGATGGTGCCATGAGTGCATGGTACGTATTCTCATGTATAGGCATGTATCCTACCATAGTGGGAGAAGCTGCTTATGATCTTTTTTCTCCCATCTTCGATCGAATAACCATACAATTGGATGAAGAAGGAGAGTGCCAACTCACCATTCGTACAAAAGGTAGAACAAATCCGAAACAGGTTCTAAAGAAAGTTCTATGGAATGGGAAACCTTTGAAAAAATTTCAAATCAAGCATAAACAGCTAAGGCACGGAGGGGAATTAGTGTATTGCTACTAATATTTGGTCGACAGATATTCCAATAATTTCTTGTGAATGGGATCCAGAGAGAGAATATCAGGATTCCCGATAAGAATTATTTGTTCACGGGCACGCGTGAGGGCAACATTAAGTTTACGATCGATACGGATGTCGCTCTCCTCAAAAGATTGACTACACAAGAAATCTAACTGATAAGGGAACTGCACAGTAAACCCATAGATGATAACATCACGCTGACTGCCTTGATAACGCTCTACTGTATCAATGGTTACTTCAGTAAGTCCTGGAATCTGGTATTCAGCCAACTTGCGACGAACAACAGCAATTTGATGACGATAAGGAACTATCACCCCCACTGTTTCATCAGGGAGAAAAGAGCGACCATTCTGACGGTATAACATATACAATTCGTGAACCACCCGAGCTACCATGATAGCCTCCACCTCGTTTACTTTAGGAGAATCGCTGTGAGTGGGACGTTTTGCAGGAAGAAAGATGACACGTTGATGAGCCAACCTATACTGGAGGACATCACTATCATCCATATTTGGAAAATTCATATCCGCCAACTGATGAGGGAGAGGGATGGGGGTTAACTGGTCACCATAAAACATTCGATTGGCAAATTCGGCCACCTCAGGATGCATACGACCTTGATTAACAAAACGGAAAACAAAAGGAGAATCTCCTGTATGGAACCACTTCTGCTGCATACGGAGCAAACGTTGAAAGAGAGACTCTCGACAATCAACTAATCCTATTTCATTGAGATTAATATCTGAAACAGCAGAATCATCGCTATCCTGCTGAACTACTGCCGGTAGCTGTTTATGATCACCAATGAGGACAAAACGACGAATGGCATTTCCAGACATTCCTCGAGCGCAAAGAATACCCAACAAATGAGGCTCTAAAATCTGAGAAGCCTCATCAAAGATGGCCAATCCAAACGAACGAAGAGCAAACAGGTCTTGTTGCCCCATCACAGTAGTTGTTGTACCCACGAAAACAGGTATCCTAAGAAGGAGTTCACGAACCTGATTAATATGCGTACATTTCTTTATGCGATTTGACAACAAATAAGGACGATATGCTTCTAAGCATGTTTGAGGTGCACCCAAACGGATAAAGTCTAAACCTTGTTCAACCAACTTACTACAAATCTCATCAATAGCCCGATTAGTATAAGAAAGCAGTAATACACCCTCCTCGCTTGATAGAAGTTCCTCGTGTAGAATATTCATGAGCCCAAAAGATGTCTTACCCGTTCCAGGAGGCCCTATTAGAATGAAATAATCCCGAGCCTGTATAGCCTGAAGTACCAACTGATTGAAATGAGCATACGTGCCCCCTTGACTATACTCGCCACGCAAAGTAATGGAAGTATCTGATACGGGAATTCTCTGACACAAAAGAAGATCACGACGATCAGTATTCGCGCTCAGCAAACTGTACACGCTGCGGTATAAGGCACTATAAGTCGATTCTGCATAATCATGTTCTACTGCCCAATAGTATCCTTCACGAGGATGAAAGACGCGAGGATTATGTTGCGTCGTTCGAAGACGTAAACAAATCTGGCTCATCTCGAGACGTTCGATGCTGGCTCGAAAAAGGATAGCTTGTCGAACATCTGGCAGATTTTCCATGAAATAGGTATATAGAATACAAGGTTCACCTATTCGGAAATTAGGAAGACTATCCACCTCGTTCTTAGGACACTGTAAGGTAACAAAATCTACGCCATCTTCCTCACCACTCCATTCTATGACAGAAAGTCCGTAGAAGATATTTCCTGCTACGACTTTTTCTTCCAATGTACTGTTCCAGAGAGCAGCCATGCCACTTGCCTCGCGACCTGGAGTACCAATCTTGCTGAGAAGATGCTCACGAGAAACAAAGGTAAGCATACGGTGCACATAAGCCTGAGTCAATGGACTTGCTGTATGCAAAGCATCCAATGTGGCACTCATCTGAGGACGCAAATACATCTCCCAAAAACGTCCCCTAAGTCCACGTGTGTTCAAGTGTTCTGGTGTCAAGCTATCCAGCACATGACTACCCCCTTGACTCATTCGGAACTCACCCCACACAAGTTGATTTCTGATACGGATAGCCTCAAAAAGCAAGTGGGGTGCAGGCCCTTCTTTAATCAACCCATCAGGATATTTCGAGTAAAGGAGATAACTGCTGATTTCTTCATTGCGCAAATGCATGCTATAGTGCAAAAGAGCCTGATAGAGAAGCATCTGCACATAATGAGATTCTCTGTGTCCATGAGAATGAAAATCCTTTTTCCCTGACTTTTGCTCCATCAACACGTGGAAATCCTCCTGCAACAAGTCCATACGTCCCTGCAGTCCCAGCATCTCACAGAAGAATGAAGGTTCAAGGAGCAAATGTTCACGATGGAAAAAAGGATCCTCATTCTTAACAATCTGCAAAATTTGACGAATATTGCATTGTTGTCGTTGTGCTTCTTGATGGAAGTCACCCAAAGAAGATTGGGCTAAGATGGAAAGAGCGTTATCCCACATGAAACGCCTCACTGTCTGTTGGTAGTCAGACTCCTGTTTAGGGTCTGAATTAATCGCCTCATCAAGCATCTGTCCAGCAAGGTTTCCCAATAATGTATAACGCGTACTAATATGGGGGGTGAGAAGATGCAACAAATAAGCATAGGGAGTACTGCCACAATCCAAGAAACAACCTGCCACACTGGAAATATCCATTAGGTAGTCGGGCTCAAAAATGATGACTTCAGGATAATAGACCCCTTCCTTGATTTGTGAACGAATCAAATTGAGTTGGTTTCCTTCACTCAAAAGATGTTTCAGATAAGACCAATTACCCAGACGATTTTCAGGGTCAGCATAGCAGACACGGATTTGTACTGTACTAACGTCATCATCTGGTTGACATGAAATAAACATATCATCCCACGATATAACGCAGACACGCATGTAAACCTCCACTCGACGAATATGATAAAGTGATGATTCACCACGTGGCAACTGGGATAAAAGTTCGTCTGGAACAGGTTCTTGAGTGACGGAAAAGATCAAATCAGCTACAGAACGAACATCATAAGGAAATGAAGCAATGAGGTCCTCAGAATCCTGATTGCAAAGTTCTCTACATCGACCTCGAAGGGAATTGAGACGCTGACGCAACTGGTTGGAAAGTCGAAATCTATCGGCTACATACATCAGACGGGCAAAAGGTCCACTGAAATCCATTTTGCTGCCTTCTGTCCCTTCTGCCAACAGAAGACACAGAATCCGGTACAATTCTGTATACCGGATTCTTATGCTTTGCTGCGTATCCTGCAGAAGTTCTATGAGTTCTTTATAATGCACGTAGTTTCCCGCTGTTTCTGCTTTATTTCTTTACCACTTATCAGTCCGGAAAGGAGCTACGTGGAAGTCGCTCTTAGTCTTCAGCGTGCAAGTAGGATTGTCGGCCCAACCATAACGAACGGCCAAGGGTACTTTTACATCAGGGCTGCTTACTATGACCTCATTACCCTTGGTGTAAGCCTTGGCTACATGCCATTGTCGGTTCATGTCGGCAATAATGAAGCCAGGCAGATTCTCATCCTGAACGAATGGTTCACTACCTTCAGGCATACTGAAGCGGATATGGACACCATCCTTTTGAATAGAATAGCCATCATAGATTGGAGCAGTGTAAAGAATCTTTTTGCCATACGTGTTATGGAGAGCCACTGCTGCCAAACGGCGGCCCAATTCACGCTTGGTTTTGGGATGAATGTCCTTAGCATCGCCTAAGTCAATGTTCACGGCCATTCCTGTATTCTTGAGGCAAAGTGCATCTGCTTGAGACTCACGTAAACGTGCCCACAAGGATTCAGGTTGCAAATCGCTGGGTTGCAAGTAGTTGGCCAACTGTACAAAATAGAAAGGCATCTCAGGATTACCGAACTGTTCACGCCAATCCTCTATCATAGCTTGGAAACATGCCTCATACCAGTCGTGATGCCCCACATTGGAACAACCCTGATACCAAATAAAACCACGCAAAGGAAAATCTACTAAAGGAGCCATCATAGCATTCCAGAGACAGCCAGGGAAGTGAGGTCCCTCAGGATTCTCATGATAACCAGGCTGATTGCCTTGACCATTATCGGCCAAGAACTTCTTGTACTGATAGATCGCCTTCATGGTATTGAAGTCATAGTTTTTACTTTTGGGGAAAGCCATACGTTCTACGCTTCCATAGACGCTCTCAAGTACGTCGGTGCGGGTCCAAGCCTCCACGAAAGTGCCTCCCCAATCATCATCAATTATGCCTATAGGCACTTTCAGTTCTTCCCATAGACGGAGTGCATAGAAATAACACAACGCACTAAAATTGGGAATCGTCGTAGGACTACACTCCTGCCATCCTCCCATGTTAAATTCCAATGAAAAACAATCGCGAGGCTTCAAATCTACGACATTCTTCACCTGAAAGAGACGGATATTAGGATAATTGGCATTCTTGATTTCTTCCTCATAGTTGAAAACCTTGCCCCATCCCTCGACAGGCATTTGCATATTGCTCTGACCACTTCCCAACCACACTTCACCTATCATGACATTTTTGAGCATAAGAGAAGTGCCATCATCGAAAGTCAGTGTATAGGGGCCACCTGCCTTAGGGGTCTTCATTTCTGTAATCCAATTACCTGCCGCATCAGCTTGAACAGTAAGGGAAGCGCGACTCCATCCTGTCTGGACAGAAACACTTGCGTTAGGCGATGCTTTACCACGAAGTTTCAAGGTGGTTTGTTGTTGAAGCACCATGTTATCTGTAAAATACGAGGGGAGTGTCACGGTGGCTTGAGCCATACCAACGAACAGTAGCAATGCTACGAGAAATAGAAACTTTTTCATCTTTGATGTTTTTTTATTTTAGATTTGTCTATTGATGCAAAGATAGCAAAATAAATCCATTTGTTGAGAAAAAACATGGAAATTCTTCTCTTGTATCGCATTTTTCCATAACTTTGCAGAAAACACGATAGAAACACAATGAATTAAAACACCATATTATTATGAAGAAGATTCTAACATTCATCCTGTTGACTTGCATGACAAGTCTTTCTTTATTAGCTCAACCCAAGATAGTTGCTCATCGTGGTTATTGGAAGACCGACGGAAGTGCCCAAAATTCACTCACCAGCCTTTATAAGGCGAACTACGTGGGTTGCTATGGTTCTGAATTTGACGTGTGGATTACTACCGACGGAGTACCCGTTGTTTTCCACGATGCTGTATGGGATGGTTTGAGGATTGAGGACTCCAGTTATCCTCAACTGCAATTCCGCCAGCTAGGCAATGGAGAATTCCTGCCCACTCTGCAACAGTACCTGCAATTAGGCAAAGCATTGCCCAACACCCAATTGATTCTGGAGATTAAACCTCATAGCACACAAGAACGGGACGATAAAGTGACGGAGACTTGTGTGAAATTGGTTAAACAACTTGGTTTGGAAGCACAGACTGAATACATTTCTTTCAGCAAACGCGTATGTCAACGTCTCCATGAGATAGTTCCTGAGGCAAAAAATGCTTATCTTACAGGCGACTTGTCCCCCAAGGAAGCTAAAGAGCAATTGGGAGTGAACGGTGTGGATTACAACCAGGGAGTTTTCAACAAACACCCAGAGTGGCTCCAAGAAGCTCACGATAACGGCATGGAAGTCAACGTTTGGACTGTAGACGGTGAGGAGCAGTTGCGTAAACATGCCACAATGAAGGGCATTGATATCATCACAACGAATGAGCCTGAAGTCCTGCAGAAAGTAATTTTTGGGAAATAAAGGTAAGGACGAGAAAAACCTCAATCTCTAATTACTTATACAAGTAATACTTTCTGGAAACCTTGCGGAAGGAATCGACATCCTTATACCAATAGTCACGTATATCAGACCAACGATGATTCCGAGTGAAAGTCTCACGTATAAAGGGACTTCCACAAACCTTATCGAACATATTATAGCGGCCTTTATTGGCTTGCTCAAACACCTTATGATCAGGATAGAGACGAGCCTCCTCTTGCATCAAAAGAAAATTAAGATCGCTTAAAGGAGCTTTGCGGTAATCGGTAAAATGAATCTGCACCCCTTGAACCTGCTCGTTTTGGAAAACAGCATAAAAGGGTTTCGCATAGATGGGACGGAACACGACTCCAGGAATCTGGAGAGCATTCATGGCATCTGCTAACTCGTCTGCACGAATCCAAGGCGCAGCCACCATCTGGAAAGGAATGGTGTAGCCTACTCCTATACTCATGTATCCAAATTCTCCCAAGATGCCTGTCGCAGGATAAAAATAGGGAGAAATAGCATTAGGAATATGGGGCGACGACGGAATCCATTGCAGACCAGTTTTAAAATAATTCATTTTGCGTTTCCATCCTTTCATCCTAACTACTTTCAAATCACACTGCACACCACCTGTCAGCATCCGTTCTCCATTAAGCAAAAGGGCCAGTTCTCCACATGTCAGACCATAGACGTAGGGGATGGGGAATTGACTCACGAAAGAGAAGCATCCATCTTCCACTACGTTTCCTTCCACCTTCAATCCACCCAATGGATTAGGACGATCCAACACAATGAATTCCTTACCATTCTCTGCTGCAGCCTCCATCGCAAGTCCCATAGTACTGATATAGGTAAAGGAACGACATCCGATATCCTGAATATCATAAACAAGAACATCTACATCAGCCAACATCTCAGGGGTAGCCTTGCATGTCTTTCCGAAAAGTGAGCGAACAGGTAATCCCGTCGCTTGATCTATGGAATCCGTTACAACGGCACCAGCATGAGCATTCCCTCTGACACCATGTTCAGGACCGAAGAGAGCCACCAAATTAACGTTGGGCGCCTGAGCCAATAAGTCAATATCGGAAACCATCTCATTGTCCACTCCGGTGGGATTGGTAATCAGTCCCACACGCTTTCCTTCCAACATACGGAAGTTTTGGCTCTTCAATACTTCTATTCCGGTCTTGATGCGTATCTTCTGAGCTGACAGATTGAAAGCCATAACAAATGTCAGCAAAAGCAAGAATAACTTTTTCATTTTAGCGCATTTAATAAGTCATTATGAATAATTCCATTGCTGGCCACCACAGCATTGCCTTCCAGCATGTCTTCTTCTCCAACATAATCTGTCACTCTTCCATCTGCCTCTCGCACAATAAGCGTACCTGCCATGAAATCCCAAGGACCCAAATATTGTTCCATCCATCCGTCCCAGCGACCTGATGCCACCCAACAAAGACTCAAGGCAGCAGATCCATTCATGCGGATAGCCCCGCAGTAACCAGAGAAATAATCAATGAGCTTGAGACCAGTAGGTCGATAAACAGGATTATAGGGAAACTCTATACCGAGTATTGCTTCCTCAATAGAATGCTGAGCCTTCACATGAATCTGTTCCCCGTTTAGCCACGCACCGCCACCCTTCCAAGCATAAAAACATTCATCGGTCCAAGCATCATATACCACACCCAACAACACTTCATTCTTGTTTCGAAGAGCAATAGAAATAGCGTAAGGCCCACCACCATGCACGTAATTCGTAGTGCCATCCAGAGGATCAACGACCCACCACATCTCCTCCTCTCCACTCCTTTGTGCTGTAGCTTCCTCTGTCTGGAATCCAACTGCAGGAAGGATTTCCCTCAATGCGGCAACAATCCTTTTCTCGGATGTTTTATCCACATAAGAGACATAATCGTGAGCATGTTTCTGTTTCACTTGTGTCTCATCCAGTTTCTTCTGCTCACTCTTTAAATAGTCTCCAGTCTCATGGGCTATCTGACATACCTGAAGAGTCAGTTCATCATACTTTATCATCATCTTCTTCTCTATTTTCTCTACAAAGATAGTCCTTTCTTTCTTATTTTAAGTTAAATAGTGAATCCAAATTTGTTTTGCTCTCAACTTTTCGTAACTTTGCATGCGTTTTCTGAAATCATATATATAATATAAACTCAAATATGCTTATGAAAAAAACTCTACTTTCATTGTTTGCCTTCCTTATGGCAACAGTCGTTTTTGCTGGTGATGGAACAAAGGAAAATCCCTACAACGTAGCAGAAGTCATGGCCTTCACTCCTATGGACGGAACTGTCACAGCCTTCGTCAAAGGTTACATCGTTGGTACAGTGCCCTCGGGCAGCAGTGTCAAATCCTTCACTACTGACGCTGGTGAAAAAGCTTCCAACACCAATATCTTTCTTGCAGACTCTCAGAATGAGACTGACTATAATGCATGCATTCCCATTCAATTGCCTGCCGGCGATGTGCGTAGTGGGCTCAACCTGAGAGAGAATCCCACCAATTTGGGCAAAACAGTGGTCCTTTTTGGTGCAATCAACAAATATTTCGGTGTCCCTGGTGTAAAGTCTGTGACGGAATTCACCCTCAGTGGCGAGACAACCTATAATGGTGGGGGAGGAAATGATAATACTGGGACGACAACCCAGATCAACTACATCTTTACCAAAGCAACAAGCCTGACCAACGGAGGTCAGTATCTGATTGGTGCTACCGTGGATGGTACCGTGAAGGTTGCCCAGAATATACCCAGCAATAAATCTTACGGCTACCTGCAGGTGACTGAGGCTACCGAGACGGATGGAAAGATCAAGGTGACTTCTTTGGACAACGTATACAAAATCAATGGTTCCAACATCATCGACAGCCAGAATCGTTACGTTTATCAAACAGGCGCCTATAACAGCTTCAATGTAGCTACCGATGCCTCAGAGGGTATCGATTGGACCATTACGTTCAATGAAGATGGTACCGTAATGATCACCAACGATGATGTTCAGAAGACCATTCAATACGATCCTCAGTTCAACAGCTATGGTTCTTATGAAGATGTGCGAGGTATTTATCCTGCCTTGTATCTTCTGACTGGTACTGAAGAAGTCACTCCTGTTGATCCTGTCGAAACTCCTCTCAGCACCATTGCAACCGTTCAAGCCAACACTCCTGGCAAATATAAGATACAAGGTACCGTTGTTGCAGTTTGTACTCGTGGAGCACTCGTTTACGACACCACTGGCTACATCTACATCTATGATACTGCCATCAGTGCTGCTGTTGGAGATCAAGTTACCGTTGAGGGTACCACTAGTGAATACGGTGGCTTCAAGCAGTTCTCTGCCAGCAACAAGTACACGATGACCAAAACGGGTTCCACTACCGTCAGCCATCCTACCGCTGTTGATCTTGACCTCGATGCTTGGGCTGCAGCTCCCGTAATGCAGTACGTCAAACTGACGGGTAATCTCGCAATCAGCGGAAACTATTACAACGTTACTGTGGACGGCAAGACTGCTGTCGGTTCTCTGGTTTATCCCACCGACGAGATCAAGGCCAA
>JAFZWK010000033.1 GCA_017617335.1 Bacteroidaceae bacterium
ACAAGCAGATCCCGCCACCACAACCACAACCAATGCAGGAATCGTTGTTTACCGATGCCCGCTCACGTCTGGACTGGATGGTTTCCACCCTGATGTACTACTGGAGCAACTCCTACGACAAAGAGTGGCCAAAGCGTGCCATCAAGGAATTGGGGTGGAAAATCACCTCAGATGCCAAGCTGCTCGATAAGGTGGAGCTGTTCATCAAGGACACCATCCACGATGCCCAGAAGGGCAAGGTTCAGAACGTACCAGGCACAATTCATGAATACTTCAAGAAAAAGCTCGACATTGTTGTCGATAAGAAAACCACGACGAAAGGAGGTACCAGATGATTAGAAGCCTGAAGATGTTCGCGGCCTGTGTATCATCCCTCAGAGAAGCCGAAAAGGCCTATGAGAAGGAAGACACGGCCTTCAACAAGAGAATTGTGACAGACCTGCAGAACAAGGTCGATGGGTGGTTGGCATGGATTAACAACCAACAGGACGAAGGCCTTGCAAGGGACGTGCCGCCGTTCATCGGCAGGACCAGGCAGCAGCCACGGCAAGGCGGTATAAACAGTGACATCATGAAACATCTGATGGAAACACATACGCCGGAAGAAATCGAAAAATACAATAAACTGATGGGAGGATTGATATGAGATTCCCGAAGATCATTCCGTACAAGGAGTTGCTTGTTAAGCGACACCTGGAGCATGTGGCTGCGTCGAAGTTCACCCGAGAGCAGGCTATCGAGAGGGCTAAGAAATATCATCTGGAGCAGGAGGTGACGGATTCAATCGACACCTACGGCCAGTCCCCGGACGATGCGCTCCAGGACTGGGATATCTATCCCTATGAAACCGAGAAAATATAGACTGGCGCCTATAAAAATAGATGCCAGCCTATATTTGTCGCGTGAATTATAGACGATTGTCTATATTACTTATGCAGGCCAACGGATTCGCCCTGGCCTTGTGCCAGATGTTTGTGGGTGCCTGCAGCAATCATGGCTACCTCATCCTCGAGTTTCTCGATCGTGAGGTGGCTCGCCTTCTCGTAGCCGGATGCAGCATAGCCAACGAGGGCTTTGCCGAGTTCGTTCCTGGCATCGTCCTCGACCATGCCCAGGGCTTCATTGATGGTCTGGACGCGGTCTTTGTCAATCCCGTAGTTGAGGGCGTGGGGATAGGCGAAGAACCAACGGATGGCATCCAGTGCGGCCTCGATAATGGGGAGAATAAGACCCTTCAATAAGCCCGTCTTAGCGGTCAGAGCCTTGATTTTCTCGCCATCCTCCTTGTGCTGCTTACTATACCAGTCGCGTATCTCGGCATTCGTCCATGGAGTGCCGTTCTTGCGCAGCATGGGCTTTCCTTCGGTATCATAGGCAATATCCTTTCTCCGCTCTTCCTCTGCACCTTCAGAACGTGCCGTTTCAGCCCTTCTCGTGGCCGCTGTGGCCTTTTCTTTCTGCTCACGGGCAATCTTCAAGGCCTCTTCCTTTTCCTTCGCCAGACGATCGTTTTCGTCCTCGATAGACAACTTGGATCTGACGGGTTGGATTCCAATCTTGGCAAGCATCTTGTTCTTGGCCGTCAGGTTCTCGTCTGCCCTGCGCTCTGCTTCCTCCAGGTCTTCAACTCTGGACTGCAGCTGTGTCTCACGGTTGCTGAGGGTGAGGACGCTGCTGTTCTTCTGCTGCAGCTGCTCATCCTTCTGGGCAATCTCTTCTTCAATGGCATTCTTTTCCCGAAGGCTCTCTTCTGTTGACTTGTGGGTATTTCCGGTGATCTTGATATCATCACCTCTGTCAAGTCCCCACTTTGCCCCGACATCATTGAAGAAGTCCGTATGCAGCTGCTTTGTGTATTCGGACATCTGCTTCTGGAAGTTGGGCTTGGTTCCGTCGGCTTTGGCTGCTGCAACGGCCTGCGCATGGGAACCGCCGAACAACTCAGTGTAAGACAATTTGCCGTCCTGAGTGAGAGGCACCAGGGTAACGTGAATGTGGGGGTTGGTCTCGTCGAGGTGGACTACGAAGTCGATGATGTTTTCTGCGCCGTACTTCTTTGCCAGATGGTTGTAGCAGTCAATCGCCCACTGCTCGATGTCCTCACGTCGATGCACATCGCCATTGGTACCGATGCCACGTTTGCCGAGGTTGACCTTACGGTCGAAGGCAAGTTCGTGCATGCGGTCACGGTTGCCGCCCAGTTCCATCTTCACAATCTTGATTTCACTTTTCTTGATGGGCTTCCGGACATCACCTTTCTTGGTGTGAACGACAGCCTTGTAGCCTTCGTCGATTCGCTGCTGCCATCGCTCCTGCAGGGATGGCTTGGCGTGGTCGATAGGCTGCACGACTGGTTTACCATGTTTACCTATTACGACTTCAAAGTTAAGGGATGCACGGCTCCAGTCTCGGACACCGTACTGGCGGCCCTGCGTTCCCTTATTGTTCTGCCAGTCGTAATCCTCTTTGGTCCACTCCTGCTTGTTGCGGGTGCGGCCAATATAATCGCCGAGAGCGTTGTCAACGGTCTTCGACGTGCTGATTTCGAGCATTTGCTTTGGCATAGCGAGAATCGTTTTTCGTTGCCGCCATCCGGGCGGTGCGGTAGCCGTCGCGAGACGGCTGGGCGGGAGAGTCAAGAGAGGGTGGTAAACCCTCTTTGCCTAATTGTCATGCTTGCATGACTTATTAGGCTATGTTAATAGCTATAACACGCCCGCAAAGTTAACGATTCTGCCCGAGACGTGCAAATTTCTGACGGGATATCTGCAGGGATTTGGATATCTTTAACACTTGGGGCTGTCTGGCTGGGGTTGGCACCTCGATGCGGATGCCGACATCAGCAAGGGCATGGGGCGGCGATTGAGCCCCATAGCGGCCAGCACCATGAAGCCCATCAGGGCGGTAAGAGGGCTGCTCGTGAGAGCCGTCACGTGGAGCGCGCGGAACGTGGTAAAGCCCTCCCTTATACGCCATTAAGAATATATAACATAGTAAACCCTTGAAAGGTCAACTTTTATTTGTACCTTTGCACCCATGAATGATACAGATAACAAGCCCAAATTCATCAAGTTCTCTGATGGTCGGCACGGGCAGGAATTAGAAGTACTCGCCGACGAACTTGCAAGTCAGATGCCTAAGGATGTGCGAGGAAAACTCGCGCCCAGCGTGTTGTGGATAGCCAGGCATTTCAAGACCCAGAATGACGATCTTCGGGTTAACCTTGAAAAGGTAAAACAGTTAGAAGAAGAGAATGCGATGGGTAAGACAAATGCGAGAGATCTGACACAGGCGAGAGACGAAGCCCTGCAGGAACTCGCACAGCTCAGGGAGCAGCTACGGGCGCAGTCCGCTCAGCCATCACCCAGAACTGCCGAGGAATCGCTGCATCTAATCCGGGAAGGGAAGTGTCCAATTTGTGGAGGTGAACTACGTGAGACGAAGCACTACACGACCAACGAGCCAATTGTCAACTGCAAGGATTGCTTCTTCTGGATTCGCGGCACGCTCCAGGAACCGAGGCTAATGCGTAGAAATTAACAAATTTTAACGCGCAGGAAAAAGCTTTCCTTTTACCTCAGCCACCCCCAACCCCCTCGCCGGGGGTGTGCTTTCCTCCGCGTCAGGTGGGCACCATCAAGCCGCATGGCGCGGGAGGGGCTTGACCCCGACCCCATAAACATCAAAAAAAAGCACTTTTCTCCGCGAAATCCTCGCGCGCGCGATTTGTGCATATTTTCACGCATATTTTGTGCACTTATTTCCGCTCATTTGACCGCTTGAAAATCAGACGGTTACGAGGTCAAATAAGGAGGAATTTTGGCTGAATAAGGAGAAATTTTGGCTCGAATAAGGAGAAATTTTGGCTCGAATAAGGAGAAATTTTGGTTAAACTTTGCTAAATAAGGAGTAATTATTTTGTTTTCTCCTTATTTATTTGTATCTTTGCACCCAGAAACCCCTAAATAGTGAAATTATGAAGCAGTACAGTCACGATTACACGAAGGTTGCAGATGCAGAGAGCCATCTCTACGCTGCACAACAGTTGAATGCCCACGATGACCCCATCGAGGCGTGGAAGCACATCGAGGATGCCAGACGGCTCCTGCAGGAATACCTGTCTGCAGACAACATGGTCGAGGACGATGACGTGGCCGACGGATGGGTCAAGGCTCACGAGGTCGAGGAACTGATTAACGGAAAGGAGGAATGACTATGGATTTAACCTACAACATCAGGAGAATGATTTCACCCATCGGCAACGATGCGGAGATTGGAACAAAGGAGTTAGAGATACGCGCATTAGACAACCTCGATGAGCGTTACATCATTCGGACAAAGGATAGTGACGGCATGTGGCTGAACTTCCTGAACTCTCCTTTGTGGGTTGAGAAGCTTTGCTCACCAGAAAAGGGTGTTATTGAAGTGACAGTGCGGAAGGATTATCCGAAATACCGTGGCTGTGAGGACTCCGAGAAGTTCCTGAAGGACGTGGAAGCGTATTTCACAGACGTGTTCGGTGGACGATCTATCTTCGGAACATCCTTCAGAATGAGAGAAGAACCTATCATGGACCAGGCAACCACCTCCAGAATGATAACCACCGATGAAGGGGACGAAATCGGATGGGAGGAACACGACGTCGATGTCTATATCGGTTCCACCTTCATCCTCGATGGTCCGACACACGGTGACGAGGAAGGTTATAGTACTGGCTGGAGTGAGGACATGAAGGCCTTCATCCTCCGAAAGTTGGAAGCCATCTTCGACGAGAAGGGAGCTTATTGCAAGGAGATTCCCCATAAAGACAAAGCTTTTGGGGAGTGCTATCACTACGAGTTTAAGATATCTAACTTTTGATTGACTATGGCAAAGAAAAAGGCTTTAATCAAACAGTCCAACAAGGTCTCAGAGAGCCGTAAGGACTGGACTATCCTGATGGCAAGGGGATATTGCCGCATTGCCGAGATCTTTAATCAACGTGTGGACGCATGGCTTGCGAAATATCCCAGCATGGATATCAGAGAAACGAAGTACATCGATCTATTCGGCCAGATTCCTCTGAGCGAACTACTTGTCTATGATATCCACCGCTCAGAACTGGCAGTAACCGGCAAGGATGGGAAGGTTGACATTCCAACGCCAAAGGAATTTAAGAAAGCCTTCGACCGACTTGCCGACAATGCCCTTATTTATGGCACTCCAGACGATGATGAGGACTGGATGCGTATCAACATCATCGGCTCTGTTAAATGGGACAAGAATGCCGACTGTATGCACATCAAGCAGCATGAGGACATCGTGAAGGAACTGCTTGGACAGCGTGACAAATACACGGGTTTCAATCCTTGGATGGCCTTCAAATTCACGAAGTCCAAGTACACGTTTTCCTTCTATCAGTGGTGTTGCCAGTGGAAAAAGAAGGGAACATTCGAACTGTCAGTGAAGGAACTGAAATTCCGTCTTAAACTCGACGAATACAGAGACAGTGACGGAAAACTTCACAAAGAAAAATACAAGTTGATGAAGGATTTCATCTTGTACGTTATCGAGCCTGCCAAAGATGAACTGCAGGAACTGTTCGATGCCGGGGACTGTGATGTCTGCTTCGAATATGAACCGAGCTATGACAAGTCACGCCCAGGTAAGCCCGTTGTCATAGGATTCAACTTCACTGTTGTAAAGAAGGAAAACAAGCAGATCCCGCCACCACAACCACAACCAATGCAGGAATCGTTGTTTACCGATGCCCGCTCACGTCTGGACTGGATGGTTTCCACCCTGATGTACTACTGGAGCAACTCCTACGACAAAGAGTGGCCAAAGCGTGCCA
>JAFZWK010000034.1 GCA_017617335.1 Bacteroidaceae bacterium
AATGTTGTTGTTATAGGTTTCTAATAAAAAAAAAAAAAATATAAGCTAAAAAAGTATGTGAATACAAGAAATATCAGATGTTTTCATGGACAAAACAGACAAATAAGAACTTTTTTTTCCATAATTATTTGGCGCGTATGCGAAAAAGCACTACTTTTGCGCTTAAAATTCGTTAAAATATAAAAATTGCAAATTACAATCTTGCAAATGCAATAAAAATACTAATCGTAAGGAAAAAGAAGTTTATTCACAACATTGAAACATCAAGATAATCAAACAAATTATAAATTTAACAACAAATTTTATGCTTATGAAAAGATTCAAATTCTTTATGACGCTCGCCTTGCTAATAGCTGGCACGGCAGTTTCGACAGCAAGAAATTACACTGTCGAGTACAGAGGATTGCCCGAAGGGGTAACAGGTGATTATAAGCTTTCTAGAGCTTGGGATCAAGTAGACTATAGTAATAATTCTGTGGATGCTGTGCAATATCAAAAAACCAGCAGTTCTGCTTTATCAGTAAATGGCCGCACAATTTCCCTTAGAAATGGCGCAGTAAGTAATAATAATTACTTAACAAGTAACTTTCATCCTGAATATTATGTTTATCCCAAACAAATAGAAGGCTATGACGCTACTGTTACAACAAGCAATTCTTATCCTTATTCTGTAACCATTACTTATAGCCCAACAACTGTAACAAAATGGAATGATGACATTTTCGAGTATTCCACTCGTCACACACAAGGTACAGGAAACATTGTGGACTTGCCAGATGGTGAAGTATCCATTTCTCTTTATAAGTCAGAAACTGAAACAATAACAGATATTATTAATTATTATGGTCCATTGTGGAATGGTGCCACAGTTAATGAGGTTAGGGAATTATCTGATTATGATGTCAATACTGGCATTGAAACAACGGCATCTTACAAGTATTTAGGTATGCTACTTAATCAGAGTTCAGGAAGTGCCCGTTTCTTTTATGAAAGAACCCACACCATCCCTGTTTCTAAAGTTACAGATGTTACCATACCTACGGAGGTGACTAATGGCGATAAAACTTATAAAGTGACTGCAATCCAAAAATGGGGTTTTAGCTATTCTGCCAGTGACTTGAATATGCGTTACAAATGTACCTCTAATTATTCTAATTGGAAAAATCAAGAACTTCAAACACTGATTGATAATGGAACAGCTGTAGAGGACTGGGGTAACATCAATGATCATCGTAATAACTATCTTGTAAATGTAAGATTTACTTCACCTTCCAACGTGACCCAAATTGGTGATTATGCCTTCATGAGCAACACCGTCCTGCAGTCAATCGTCATTCCCAACTCTGTGGAAAATTTGGGACAGGGTATCTGGGAATGCTGTACTGCTCTGACTGACCTTCGCTTCCAAACCACAACAATTACAAATGATGACGGAAGCACTTATGAGGGTGTGAAATTCAACACTATCAAGAATTTCACTTTCTGGTTCTGCACCGCTTTGCAGACCCTGGTATTACCAGAAGGTATCACAACTATTGAGGGAACACCTAGGGGTGCCCCATTGCAGTACATGTTCAGTCTCATTGACTTGAAGCTACCAAATACTTTGAAGACGGTTGGAGAACACTTCATTTGTTGCTGTACTTCCCTTGAAACTCTGACCATTCCTGCTGGAGTAACAGACATAGATGGAGCTTGTTTCCATGGTTGTGAAAGTTTGAAAACCGTATATCTTCTTGGTCCTGCAGGGTCTCTCGACGCTAGCTCAGGAAATGAAAATGGTGCAACTTTTGGAGAGAACCAACTCTTCTGTGCTGACCACGTGAACAACTGCACTTTCTATACTACCAAGGACTACATCACAAGTTATGCATCTCATTCCACATGGGGAAAAATTGCAGATAATACAAATACTTATCATGGCAATCTCGTAGATGAGGATGGGAATTTACTCCAACTTGATGATGGATCTAATATTAGAGCTCGTTATGGAGAAGGCTATGGAAATACCCTTACATGGATAGAAGGCGAACATCGCGAGTTTATAGATGGCAAATGGGTAACCTGCTGTTTCCCTGTTGCAGTAGAGAACTACAAGTCGGATGATAAGTTTGGAGCAAAAGCCATCGCAGCTGTAATGATTGATGGTATTAATCCAGATACCCAAGAGCCTTATACTTATGCAGAGGGAGATCATCCATGCCACTATCATGTATCATTCAAGGAGATAGATTCCGATGATATCCCTGCAAATACACCTGTATTGCTGTTGCCACGCCATACTACAGCCAAAAATTATTCTCATGAAATGATGCCAAATATCAACTTTTTGTCTGATGAGCAAAAGGAAGAACTTACTAAGCCACAATCATACACAGTGGAAGCTGTATTTACTGACAGAGAGGAAACAGCAAAAATCAAGATGATTAGCAAGTATCTGAGACAGCTTTTGAATCCTGGAGACTTCTATTTCATCAGTTCGGGTAAATATACTGCAGATGACAGTAATGAACCAGAAACAATTGGCCAATTCAAGAGAGTTGCAGAACAAGAGGCTGCTCCCTATATTGAAGCATATCGTTGCTATTGGCAGGTTAATATTGACGATGTAGTTAGTATCAGCAATGCAAAGATGGACATGAACTACGATACCAAATCTGTCGGCTATGATGACAGCACCGATGGGATCAATGAGATACGACCAGGAATAGTGATTGACGGCATCTATGACGTAAGTGGAAAGAAGATTGATGTAAATCCAGAATCTCTCCCACAAGGTCTCTTTATCGTGAATGGTAAGAAGGTTATTATTAATAAGTGAAAAAAAACATAACATATATGAAAAAGATTTATATTGTTCCCAAAGCCAAAGAGATCTTTTGCAAGCCATCGATTTTAATGAAGGTTTCAGAATTGAAGGGTTCTGTCTATGACAAGAACAACAAAGATGTGGGTTTCATCGATTATGGTTATGACAGCGATGGAGCTGATGTTCCAGATTAAATCTGAAATAAGAAAAAATGCTTTGGTAAATTAATCAATTATCAAAGCTACAAAATAACAAGAAACCAGCTGTGTAGGAGATCTCAAAAGAGAAGACCTACGCAGCTGGTTCATTTTACACCAATTGTCGAACAGACTATCGTGCATCATGCCAACTTTCCGTAAGTATCCGTCGGATACTTGCGAACAAAGAACAGATGAATGATGATAAAAAAACATAAAATTTTTGATAGTTATTATAATAATGTGTAACTTTACAAACTCTTAGTAACAAAAACGGCAAGAATGAATCGAATCAACAGATGGATAATAACTCTCGTGGCATGCATTGCAAGCATGAGTGCATGGGGCCAAGGAGGTGATGCATCCAAACTGATAATCAACGAGATTCAGGTCTCGAACATTGACCAATACATGGATCCATCCTTCAACTACGGAGGATGGATTGAACTGTATAACCCAACGGATGAACTCATTTATCTGACAGGACTTTATCTCGCGGAGAGCCAAGAGAATTTGACTCAGTTCAAATTGCCCAACGGCATGGGTACCATACCAGCTAACGGGTTCCGTGTGATATGGTTTGATCACAACAGCGCACAAGGGAGTTACAGTTCGGCTGCCATACGTCAGGTGAATTTCAAGCTGGACTGTGACGGCGGAACTATCTACCTGAGCGACAAGACTGGAGAACTGATTACCAGCGTGACCTACCCTGAAGCTGTGCCTCGATGCTCCTATGCAAGGCAGACGGATGGAGGTGATGTGTGGGGAATGACTGACAGCCCAACACTGGAAGCGAGCAACGAAGGAACGGTATTCGCAACTCAACGGCTTGAGGCTCCCCAAATCAACACAGACGGAAGAATACTGAACGGAGGAGAAATAGTCGCTTTTCAAGTGAACATTCCAAAGGGAGCCACCCTGCGCTACACGATAGATGGAAGCACTCCAAGCAAAAGCAATGGCTATACGAGTCCCTCAGGTAGATTCACTGTGAGCCGAACCAGCATTTACAGATTCATCCTGCTTCAGGACGGCTATCTTCCCAGTCCTGTTGTAACCCGTTCCTTTATCTACAAGAATCACGATTACTATCTGCCTATCCTGAGCATTGCAACAGATCCTGACCATCTCTATGACAATAAGATTGGCGTCTACGTGACAGGCACCAATGGTAAAACTGGAAACGGACAGAACAGCCGAAAGAACTGGAACATGGATTGGGAACGCCCTGTGAATGTGGAATATTTGGTTCCCATGATTGACGAGGGAGAACGAATCTATCAAACTGTCCTGAACCAAGAAAGTGACTTTGAGATAGCAGGCGGATGGTCGAGAGCCTGGGGTGGCGGCACTGTGGATGGGAAAACCTGGGAAATGAAATCGAGTTTCCGACTGAAAGGCGATAAGCGATACGAGGGCCAAAAATACTTCAACTATCCCATCTTCCCCCATAAACCTTATAATAAATACCATTGCCTCCAAGTGAGAAATGGCGGAAACGACAGCTATGCCAGAACGAAGGATGCAAATATACAGGTAATAGCCTTGAAATCAGGATTCTATCTGGATTGTCAGGACTGGCAACCTGCTCACGTGTTCTTCAACGGTGATTATCTGGGAATGCTGAATATCCGTGAGTCGAACAACAAGCACTTTGGATACAGCAACTATGGTATTGATACCGATGACATGGACCAGTTTGATTTGAGCAACGCCCAGTATAACCAGAAAGCAGGAGATGCCGTTGCATGGCAGAAAGTGCTGAGCCTATCAACGGAAGTAGCAAGGACAAAGAGTCCTGAAACATACAGATGGTTATGTGATTTGCTTGACATAGATGAATACATCAACTATATGGCCTTTGAATGCTATATAGGATGCAGTGACTGGATTACAAACACCAACAATGTGAAGGGATTCCGTTCCAGATCTGATGATGGAAAATTCCATTTCGTGGTGTTTGATCTTGACTCTGCTTGGGATTGGGACAACATGATAAGTAACTTAATCAATACTTCAGGAGGCGCCAACGTTGACGATTTGTTCCGTAATCTGATTAAATACGAACCTTTCAAGAAACAGTTTATCGATGCCTTCTGTCTTGTTGATGGAAGTATCTTTGAACCAGAACGATGTAGTGAAATCATCACTTCGATGTATGAAACGATGAATAGAGCTCTGGGATTCGAAGGAAACTCATCGAACACCAATATGATAAACACCATACGCAGTGCTCACAACGGAAGCCGAATAAGCAACATGAGAAATTATTTTGGCTTAAAAAGTGGATATAGAGTAAACCTGCGCAGCAATATTGACGAAGGACGACTGCTGGTAAACGGACAAGAAGTCCCCACAAGGAAATTCAACGGAATCCTCTTTGCTCCCATAACCTTAACAGCAAAGGCACCTGCTGGATATAAGTTCAAAGAATGGGTGCAGAAAGGATCAGCCTCAGAAAACACTCAACTCCTGATAGATTGGAACGAAGAATGGAGTTATTACGATCAGGGCTCTTTGGACGGTAAGAACTGGAAATCGACAGATTACAACGACCAAAACTGGCAAAGCGGAAAAGCGCCCTTAGGTTATGCCAACAGCGACAAAAGCATGTACTCCATGATAAATACCACTATTGATTATGGTGGCAACGCTGGCAACAAACGTCCAACATACTATTTCCGCAAGAAAATCACACTGAATGAACAACCTGACGAAGATTATCTCATCAACCTAAACTATAAAGTGGATGACGGATTCCGCATCCATGTGAATGGAGTTGACGTGGGAGGATACCGCAGTTTGGAAGGAACAGTCTACTCGGACGTCACAAACGCATGGGCAAGTGACGTACCTGACGAAGGAACCTTCCAAATTAATCCATCTGTATTGCACTTAGGAGAAAATATTATCGCAGTAGAAGTACACAACACATCGACAAGTTCGACAGATATTTTCTGGGATTGTAACATTTCGATGACGAAGATGGAAAAAACCATACTAAGCGATAAAGAAACTTTCAGTTTGAGCGATATAGAAAAAGCCGGCAATTATCAAATAGAGGCTCGATATGTGAAAATCAACGAAGGAACAGAAAGTTATGAGGCTGGTGCAACGCCAATACGCATCAATGAAGTGTCAGCAGGAAATGATATTTATGCCAATGAATATTGGAAAAGAAATGATTGGGTAGAACTTTACAACACAACGGATAAGGACATGGATGTGGCAGGCATGTATTTGAGCGACAATATCCGTAAGCCTCAAAAATACAAGATCACAGCCTCAGAGAACGTGAACACTGTGATTCCAGCTCATGGCACCCTGATTGTATGGTGCGATGGTATGGATCAACTGACACAAATGCATTCCCCCTTCAAATTAGAAAACTCAGATGGTGCTTCAATAAGCATTCAGGCAGAAGATGGAACATGGGCTGACTGCATGACTTATCTGGCTCAACCACGCTGGTATACCTATGGGAGATACCCTGATGGCGGAGATCATGAGGCACTCCTCTCCCAACCTACCATCGACAAAGCAAACATGTTGGGCACATTTGATTTTACCAAAGTGAAAGACAATGATTGGTATAGTGACGACATCACCATCACATTAGCACTTGCAGAAGGATGGAACTGGACATCACATAATCTTGCTGAAAGCGTGAATCACAGTAGATTCACCACATATGCAGAAGCAATCGAGGGACAGACTGAATCACTTAGATACGTAGAAGAAAACGGATGGACTGGACAGTTGGAATCTCTAAATCCTGGGACAGGATACAAGGTGGACATGAAGAAGGCAACTGATATCACCCTACGTGGTAATCTTTTTAACCCCAACGAGGAAATCAGTCTAAATGAGGGATGGAACTGGATAGGATTCCCACTATATAATAGCACCAATCTGGAAACCGCATTAGAGAACTATACGGCAACAGAAGGTGATATGATTATTGGATTGGAAGGAATAGCCACCTATGAAGAAGGTATTTGGGGAGGTACTCTGACTTCGTTGGAACCAGGACAAAGTTATTTGTTACATACAGCAAACACCCAGAACTTCACTTGGAACTCGCTAAGTAAAGCATCTGTAAAGAATCGTCGCTACATAGCACCAAACAAAGCACGTGAAGACTCTCCTTGGATGATGGATATACATGCATATCCCAATGTAATGGGTCTGATAGCCCGTCTGGAAATCGATGGCGAAGAGGCTATGGAAAACAGTTATGTTTTAGGAGCCTTCGCAGAAGATGGTGTGTGCCGTGGAATAGCAACTTTAGAAGATGGTAGGCTCTACATGAACATTCATGGTGAAGGTAGCGAGACCATAGAGTTCCGTCTTATGGATGCTAATGGTCAGACATTCAATATTGATCAGAAATTTGTATTTATCTCACAAAATCTCTTGGGTTCTCGACAAACTCCACAATTACTGACTATTGGAGGAAATAATTCTGGCGTTCTGAATAACATCGCACTCAACAGCAAGTTGGTAAGAGTAGAATATTACAATTTGGCAGGACAAAGATTGGCTCGTCCCGTAGGTATCTGTATCCAAAAGAACATCTACGAAGGAGGCAAGACTATTGTTAAGAAGATTTTCTAAGACAAACCTGATGTGATAAGGTCTGATGTGGGAAGAGGTTTATCAAATCTCTTTATAAAGAATCCCCTTTATGCTGATTTGACAAATCGATTGACTACAACTGCACATGATGCATCACCAGTGACACTCATTGTTGTTCGTGCCATATCGACTACACGATCCACTCCAGCCGCAATGGCAACACCCTCAACAGGAATGCCAGCAGAAGCGAAGACCATTACCATCAACGCCAATGAGCCACCAGGAATTCCTGGAGTACCTATGGAAGCAATAGTCGCAGAAAGTGCAATGGCAAAATACTGAGACATAGTAAGATCGATACCACAACAATTAGCTATGAAGACTGCAGTAACACCTAAATAGATGGCTACCCCATCCATATTAATAGTGGCACCAAGTGAAAGCACAAAATTGCCCAAATCACGTGGAACACCTAAACGTTCTGTACATTGCATCGTGACAGGTAAAGTGGCCACAGAGGAATCGCTGGAAAATGCAAAAAGCATGGCGGGAGACATACCACGTAGGAAACGAATGGGATTCATTCGAGCCAACAGCCAGACGCAGGGAATATAAACAATGAGGACATGGAGGAAGAAACAAAAATAATCTGTCCCCACAAGAACTGCATAAGAACCTAAAATAGCAGGACCATTAACAGCCACCACAGGAGTAAGCATGCAAAAAACTCCAATGGGAGTGAGTAACATGATGTAGGAAAGAATCTTGGTAACAACCTCATTAAGCTCCATTATCAAGTCAGCTACATGTTTAGCTCGTTGACCACACTGGGCAATAGCGAATCCAAAAAGCAATGCCATTACGATTACTTGAATCATCGTGGTACTAGCCAATGGTTCAATGACATTGCGAGGTACCATATTAACTAATTGGTCCATGATGGTAACATTAACCAAGTCAGGTATCCCAGAAGCATCAAACGGCATCTGTATGACTGGGAACAAGGGACGCAAAAAAGAAGATACCACAAGACCCAAACAAGATGCTAAGATGGTGGTAAAAGCAAAATAAAGAAGTGTACGGACAGCTATGTGACCAATCTGTGATGTATCACGCATGGAAATGATACCACATATGATGGAAAACATGACAAGAGGCACGACAATAAACTTGAGCAGATTGAGGAAGATATCGCCCAAGGGACGTATATATCGGACGGCAAACTCAGTGTTCCCCTGAAGAAGATATCCTGCAAGAATGGCAAGAAGGAGAGCCAAGAATATCTGACTGGTGAAGGAGATACGCTTCATCCGCAAAAGAATTGGAAATTAGAAAGGAACTGACCCGTCGTTATCATTTGAGTTGGGAATAAAAGGATCTGGAAGATGGTCAGCAAGTTCGTGAGCTGAAGCTAGTTCTTCAGGAGAGGGATTGGACACAAAAGTTCCACCACCCATTCCGCTCACAAGTGTTTCACCTGGGAGAGGAATACGATCGTCTGGATCTTGGAAACGTGCCAACTCACTACGGAACTCTAACAGAATCTCTCCCACTGAACCATTACGGTGCTTGGCAATAATAAACTCTGCTTTGCCTCGCATATCACGCCCCTTCTCATCCTGATAAAGATGATAGTACTCAGGACGATGAATAAAACATACGATATCAGCATCCTGCTCGATGGCTCCAGACTCACGAAGGTCACTCAGCTGTGGACGCTTCCCTTCATATCCTTCACGTCCCTCTACACCACGGTTCAACTGACTCAGAGCAATGACAGGAATATCAAGTTCCTTAGCTAATCCCTTGAGAGAACGGGAGATAGTGGATACTTCTTCCTGACGGCTATTGATATTCATTCCGCTGGCATTCATCAGCTGAAGGTAGTCAATCATGATACATTTGACATTATGCTCACGAACCAAACGTCGAGCCTTGGTACGCAACTCAAACGTTGACAAGCTAGGTGTATCATCCACATAGATAGGGGCATCTATCAGATAGTTGACACGTGAGTCTAATTGAGCCCACTCGTGAGGAGCCAAACGTCCACTACGGAGTTTCTCGCCAGAAATCTCACACACATTGATCATCAAACGCTGAACGAGTTGCTCGTTACTCATTTCCAAGGAAAAGAGAGCAACAGGAATCTTAGCATCTATCGCCATCTTTTTAACCATGGAGATAACAAACGCCGTTTTTCCCATCGCAGGTCGGGCTGCAATAATGATAAGGTCACTATTCTGCCATCCGTTTGTAATCTTGTCTAGCTTATCGAATCCTGTACCCAAACCACTTAAGCCGTCTGTTCGCGCTGCGGCATTACGAAGATTCTCATATACCTTATCAATAACAGGATTTATCTGAGTGTAATCCTTGTTATGGTTGTTCTGAGATATTGAGAAAATCTCACTTTCAGTCTCCTGCAACAAATCAGCAACATCCTTAGAAGGATCAAAGGCACCATTCAAAACAGTACTTCCAAAAGTAATTAATTGACGGGCAATATATTTTTGTTTAATAACATTAGCGTGATAAACGATATGAGCGCTGCTGGATACCATTGCACTGAGCTGCATGATATACGGATTGCCGCCTGCTTCCTCAAGAGATTCCATCTTCTCAAGTTCATCAGAAACAGTAATTATATCAACTGGTTTCTGCTCGATATTAAGAGTCTGGATAGCTTGATAGATAAGCTGATGACGATGATCATAGAAACTCTTAGGGTTTAGAATTTCACTAACCTGCGAGAATGCATCTTGTTCTACCATGAGAGCACCCAAAACAGCCGCCTCTGACTCCAGATTCTGAGGTTGCTTGCGTCCAAGTTGGTCTACACTGGGAACTTCCACTATCTTTGTTTTGGAAGAACGTCTTCCTCCTTTAGGTTCAGGCATACAATATTTGGTGTGTTGTCGTTAAACTTTTATGCAAATTCAGGATACAAAGTTAAATATAAATGTTGAAAGAAGAAATAAAGAAACATATTTTTATTCTAAAAAAAGCGAGATATTTTGAAGCGTCATTTTTTATATATAACTTTGTGCTCTATAAAAAAGTATCTCATCTGTAACCATTTTCCTCTTCGCAACATCACTGGCAATAGCAACAATGCTCCAAGCTGTCAAACCAAATAAAATAGAATATGAACTAACTAACGATGATATAAATTATGGCAACAATTGACGATAAGAAAATCATTTTCTCGATGGTCGGCGTAAGCAAGGTCATTCAGCAGAGTCAAAAACAAGTACTGAAAAACATCTATCTGAGTTTCTTCTATGGTGCCAAGATTGGTATCGTGGGTATGAATGGTGCAGGTAAATCTACCCTAATGAAAATCATTGCCGGTTTAGACCAGCAATACCAAGGCCATGTAGTGTGGAGTCCAGGATACAGCGTGGGATACTTGGAGCAAGAACCTTATCTCGACGATGAGAAAACGGTACTGGACATAGTAAAGGAAGGAGTTCAACCTATTGTGGATGCTTTGACAGAATACGAGGAAATCAATCAAAAATTTGGTTTGCCTGAATATTACGAGAACGAGGATAAGATGAATGCACTCTTTACCCGCCAGGGAGAATTGCAAGACATCATCGACAGTACAGATGCCTGGAATCTCGACAGTAAGTTGGAAAGGGCAATGGATGCATTGCGTTGTCCTCCTAAGGATCAACAAGTAAAGTTCCTGAGTGGTGGAGAGCGACGTCGCGTGGCATTATGTCGACTCTTGTTGCAGAAACCTGATGTGCTACTTTTAGACGAACCTACCAACCATTTGGACGCAGAAAGCATTGATTGGTTAGAGCAGCATCTAAACCAATACGAAGGAACTGTCATTGCTGTAACACATGACCGTTATTTCCTGGATGACGTGGCTGGATGGATTCTGGAACTGGATCGTGGTGAAGGAATTCCTTGGCAGGGGAACTATTCAAGTTGGCTGGAACAGAAAACAACACGCATGGCACAAGAGGAGAAAGTGGCAAGCAAACGCCGAAAGACGCTTGAGCGTGAGTTGGAATGGGTTCACATGTCTCCCAAGGCTCGTCAGGCCAAAGGTAAAGCTCGTTTGAACAGTTATGATAAAATGATGAACGAGGAGCAAAAGGAGAGAGAGGAAAAAGTGGAGATTTACATTCCCAATGGCCCTCGCTTGGGCAATAAGGTCATCGAAGCTCACGGAGTCTGCAAGGCTTATGGAGACAAGGTTTTGATCAAAAATCTCGACTTCATGTTGCCACCCAATGGCATTGTTGGTGTGATTGGACCCAACGGAGCAGGAAAAACAACTCTCTTCCGTATGATTATGGGGGTAGAGAAGCCTGATGCTGGAACTTTCGAGGTCGGCGAGACTGTAAAACTTTCATATGTGGATCAGAGCCATGAAGACATCAAGGCTGACGAGAGTGTGTATCAAGTTATCAGTCAAGGCAATGAGACGATTCGCATGGGAGGTAGGGATATCAACTGTCGAGCATATTTGAGTCGCTTTAACTTCAGTGGGGCAGATCAGGAGAAGAAATGCGGAGTCCTTTCTGGTGGTGAACGAAATCGTCTGCATCTGGCTATGGCTTTGAAGCAAGAGGGAAATGTGCTGTTGCTTGATGAGCCTACAAATGATATCGACGTAAATACACTTCGAGCACTGGAAGAGGGTTTGGAAAACTTCGCAGGATGTGCTGTTGTCATCAGTCATGACCGTTGGTTCTTGGATCGTATATGCACTCATATCCTTGCTTACGAGGGAGATGGCAACATATTCTACTACGAAGGCTCCTACACGGATTACGAGGCCAACAAACTAAAACGCTTAGGACTGGAGGAACCGCGCCGTATCAAGTACAGGAAACTGACAGATGATTAAGCGAATGAGTACTGACAGATATAAAACAATCATCAAAGACCAAGAATTTGGTGGTGAGAGACCCTTGTATACCCTACATGATGCGCGGCTTGAGAATGTGACCATTCATGTGGGCGAATCAAGCATCAAGGAATCTGGAAACATAAAAGCTGAGAAATGCACTTTCGAAGGGAAATATGTTTTCTGGGAATGTAGTGGATTCAAGGTGAAAGATTGCTTATTCCGTGAAACAGCACGATCATCTCTTTGGTACAGCAACGACGTCGAGATGAAGGATTGCCGAGTGGAAGCTCCCAAAATGTTTCGACGGATGAAAGGAATCAAAATAGACAACTGCCTGTTCACCAATGCTGAAGAGACTCTATGGGACTGCGATGAGGTGGAAATACGGAACAGCCGCATTGACAACGCTGACTACCTGGGAATGCATACCAATAACGTGCTTTTAGAAAACTATCTCCAAAATGGAAATTATTCTTTCCAGTACTCTAAGAATCTGACAATACGAAACAGTATCCTGAACTCAAAAGACAGCTTGTGGGAAAGTGAGAACGTGACGGTCATAGATAGCGAGATAAATGGTGAGTATCTGGCTTGGTACAGCAAAAACCTACGCTTAATCCGTTGCCACATTACTGGAGAACAACCTCTCTGCTATTGCAAGAATCTATATATGGAAGATTGCACAATGGGCGAGGATGCTAATCTCGCATTCGAGTATAGCAGCATCAATGCGATTTTAAAGGGACACGTTCACAGCATCAAGAATCCAACGACTGGAAAGATCGTAGTGGAAAGCGTGGGCGAAATCATCATTGACAAGAATCAGAAGGCCCCTGCCAACTGTATCATCAAGGTACTGAAGAAATAAGTAGCATGACATTCGACAAAAATACAGAAAGGAAAGGAACAGGAAGCCTAAAGTGGGACGAAAACTCTGACATAGAATATCCACTTTGGGTTGCCGATATGGATTTCGAGGTGGCGCCTTCCATCAAGGAAGCTTTGGAACGACGGGTTCAACATGGTATTTTCGGATACGTCATACCCACAAACGGTTTTTATGAGAGTATCATAAATTGGCACCTCAGACGACACCATGCAGCATACAAGCGAGAGTGGATAATCACCGTGCCTGGTGTTGTGCCTGCCATAAGTAGTATCCTTCGTGCGCTGACAAAACCAGGTGATGGCGTACTGACTCTGTCACCAGTATACAACTGTTTCTACAGCAGCATCCGTAACCTTCAGTGCAGAGCCGAAGAATCCGCTCTGCTCCAGGTGGGCGACACCTATACGATAGACTTCGAGGACTTGAAGAGTCGAGCCGAGAAAGCAGACACAAAGGTATTGTTGCTTTGCTCACCACACAATCCCTCAGGAAGAGTCTGGACTAAAGAGGAACTTCAAAATATTGGCGATATATGCTTGAAAAACAACGTATTTGTTGTTTCCGATGAAATACATTGCGAACTTATCATGCCAGGCCGCGAATTCGTATCGTATGCCACTTTGGGTGAAGCCTATACACAGCAAGCATGTATCTGCACGAGTGCAAGCAAAAGTTTCAACATAGCAGGATTGCAGAATGCCCAGATTGTTTGTTCCAATGAAAAATATCGTAAACTTATTGATCGTGCGGTCAACATTCACGAGGTGTGTGACGTTAATCCCTTCGGCATCGTGGCTACTGAGGCAGCCTACAATGGTGGAGAAGAATGGCTGGAGGAACTCTGTCGATACATCTGGAAGAACTATCAGGATGCTAAGGATTACATCGAGCGGGAGATCCCTAAGCTAAAGGTCATCAAGCTGGAAGGGACCTATCTGATGTGGGTTGACATTCGTGCACTCAACATCTCGGACAGTACGTTCTGCGAGGGACTGCGTGCAAAAGAAAGCGTATGGCTGGCTGAAGGCTCTCATTACGGAAAGGGAGGCGAAGGGTTTGTTCGCATCAACTTAGCCACACAGCACCAAAACGTCATGATTGCCCTCAAGAAACTGAAGCATTATATTGACTCCCTCTGATGTCATACACAAAAAACAAGGATCGGCTGCTTTCCCAAATACGCGATGGAGTGAAGATGCTTCCTCGCGACCAGTTAGCACTTGCTGCCATGCTGAGTGTGCCCTCAATGCTGGCTCAGCTAGTCCACATAATGATGCAGTATATCGATGCCAGCATGGTGGGAAGCTTAGGGGCAGAAGCAAGCGCAAGCATTGGACTCGTGAGCACCACAATCTGGCTCTTCGGCAGTCTGGGAAGTGCAGCAGGAGTTGGATTCTACGTGCAGGTGGCTCACCGCATAGGAGCTGGAGAGTGGACAGAAGCTCGACAAATCCTGAGGCAAAGCTTCTTGGCATGCATGATTTTTGCATTCACGCTTACAGCCATCGGACTGGGTATCTGTTCATTCCTGCCCCAATGGCTGGGTGGAGACGAGAGCATTCAGCACGACTCATCCATCTATTTCATGATTTACGTGCTGTGCATGCCCTTCTCCATTCTGAACTCATTGACCAGCGGAATGCTTCGATGTAGCGGAAACATGCACATTCCCAGCGTTCTCAACATCTTGGCCTGTGTATTGGATGTCGTCTTCAATTTTCTACTGATTTTCCCCACTCGAACCATCTGGGGAATCACAGTGCCAGGTGCAGGATTAGGCGTGCCAGGTGCAGCCCTTGGAACCATGCTTGCCTACATAATATGCTCATCGACAATGTGTTACTTCGTCACTGTACAAAGCAGGGAGTTGAACCTCTTTCAGGATCAGGGAACCTTCATACCCCAATTGGATACTTTGAAAAAAGCCATCAAGATAGCTCTCCCCATGGCTGTGGAACACGTCATCCTGTGTGGCGCCCAAATCGTCAGCACAATCATCGTAGCTCCCCTAGGAACCATTGCTATCGCGGCAAACAGTTTCGGCATTACGGTGGAAGCGCTATGCTACATGCCTGGATATGGAATAGCAGATGCTGCCACGACGTTGGTAGGACAAAGCCTGGGAGCAAAACGCAGGAAACTGGCTCGCAGCTTCGGCCAGATCACCGTAAGCATGGGCATAACCATCATGACAATCATGGGAGTGATAATGTTTATTGGATCGCCTGCCCTGATGACCCTGATGACACCCGATGCAGGAGTTCAGGAACTTACTGTACAGGTACTCCGTATTGAGGCATTTGCAGAACCCATGTTTGCAGCAAGCATCGTATGCTATGGCATCTTCGTTGGCGCAGGCGACACCATGATTCCAGCCACCATGAATCTTGCCAGTATATGGACTGTAAGAATCACCCTTGCCACCATCCTTGCAGGAACATTAGGCTTACGAGGCGTATGGATTGCAATGGCGATAGAACTCTGCTTCCGCGGCATCCTCTTCCTGATTCGCTTCCACGGCGACAATTGGATGAAGAAGATTCAGGAAGTGACCACAGAGACAGCATAATCCGTCCTTCGCAGGCTGTAATACCATGATCAAATCCAGCCACACTCCCAAGGATTATATGGCTTTTCTCATTAGAATCTCAAACATGACACGTTGAAATCTCAAAGACAACACGTTGAATCGGGCAACTCAACACGTTGAGTTTGCCATCACAACACGTTGTGTTTGATTGATTTCGTGTATTATTTTGAGGAGCAAAGACGTGTATGTATGTACCCTGACTACAGAAATAATGATAGACTGGAAGAAATTTGGACAAAAAAAAGAGAGGATTTGTTTGTCAGTTTCGTTATAAAAGGATAAATTTACACCAGAAAAAAAGAAACCCAACGTTTAAAATGCGACAACTATTCACTATCCTATTTCTTTTGTTGTCGTTCGTTGCTCAGGCGCAACGACAGCAGATTTCGTACATTGAAGAGACAAAGAACTGGTATTATGTCTATGACGAGAAGGGCAAGATGATTGGTGGGCTCTCGCGCAGTAGCATTGGGGAAATCAAAGGTTGGGGCAGCGACTTCCTTGTGGCAAAGCGATACTCGTTCTATTATATCTGTGATGCTAAGGGCAAGACACTGAAAACGTTGAATGTCTCAGACGTGGGTGAGATAGTCGCTGTCACTAACAGTACCATCACCAGCCGACGTGGTAGCTGGATTATCACGTGGAGTAAGGAGGGGAAAAAGATCAGTGCGAGGACAGCGAATTAGAAACGTAAACTTCGATTTTGGAAAAAGCGGAAATTTCTCCATCTTCTTACTTTCTTCTGACCGATTTACCTTACAACGATTTTCCTGCCATCTGTGATATAGATACCCTGAGGAAGGGCAGCCATGTGGAAGAAGGGTGTGCTCGTTGAAGGTATACGCATACGGCCCATCAAGTCGTAAACGGGAGCAGAATGTGGAATGTCAGGTTCATTCATTGCTTTCACACCCACAGACCCATCTGTAGTGAAATGATAGGTGCCAGAGCCCAGTGTGAACACCATGCATCCATCCTCGTATCCCACATAGGTAATTCCTTCAGCTTCACGGGCTGGCATACCACTCTCCATCATTATAACATCCTCGCTTGCAGCAGGAAGTCGCAAGGTGGCAGTGGAATTGGCAGGCACAGTACAATCGTAAACGAGACTGTTCTTGTCAGGCGCAGACCATGCAGAGGTAATCTCACCGTAACGACTGCGATAGGAGCCACTTGCCGAAGTTATGAGAGACTGCCCCCTGGGAAGAATAGTGCGGCGGTCTGGCTGAGGCTGTAGAATGAAATGATGGAAACCTGGTTCCTGTTCATCAGCCTCGATACCCAGCATGTAGCGATACATCCATTCTCCCACAGCTCCATAGGCATAATGATTGAACGAATTCATGCCAGGATCGCCAAAACCTGACTCGATGGTGTACGAATTCCAACGTTCCCAAATGGTAGTTGCACCCTGATCCACACTGTAAAGCCATGAGGGACAATTGCGCTGCAAAAGCAAATCATAGGCATATTCGGTCAAGCCGAAACGCGAGAGAGTGGGATTGATGATACCTGTACCCACAAATCCAGTATTCAGCATGTATTTATTGTTGCGGATAGCTTGTGCAAGACGAGTCTTGAAAGTGTTCTGTTCAGCATCGCTCGAGAGCAGATTGAACTGAAGAGCCAGCAAATAGGCGGTCTGCGAAGTCTGGCGAATGGTTGGCGTAATATAACGAGTCCGAAACTCACTGCGAATGTTTTCATAAAGTCTATCGTAAGCTTTCGCCTTTGTGGCATAGCTGTCATTGTTGGAAGTACTTAGAGCGCGAGCCATCTTGGCCATCAACTGAGCATCGTAGGCATAATAAGCCACACTGACATAACGTGTCTCAGTATTGACAAACGAAAGCCAGTCGCCATAGGCCAAACCTGCACCTTGGTATTTGTATCCATCGCCAGTCTGTGTAGCCAACCAGTTCATGTACTTCTCCATCGAAGTGAAATTCTCGCGCAAGGCTTCTTTGTCTCCATACATTAGATAAATGTTCCAAGGCACTACAATACCTGCATCTGCCCATGCCGAGTTACCAAAGCCTACCCAATTGTGGGGTGCTACATCAGGATATGCTCCATTGCTGTTTTGTGAATCACGCATGTCCTGCATCCACTTACGATAGAACGATTCAGTATCAGCAATGTACATAGCTGTATGAGAGAAAATCTGTGTGTCGGCTGTCCAACCAAGACGTTCGTCACGTTGAGGACAATCGGTAGGTATACTCAAAAGGTTGCCTCGTTGCCCCCATGTGATATTCGAATAGAGTTGGTTCACTTGAGGATTGCTGGTGGTAAAGGAACCTGTGTCATCCGTACTGGAACTGATAGGCTGAGCCTCGATAGAAAGAATCTCCAAATCATCTGAGGGAAGAATCTCGCAATAACGAAAGCCAAAGAATGTCGTACTGGGTTGATATTCCTCGCCACCATCCTTACCTGCAAGGGTGTAGTAAAGTTGTGCCTTAGCCGAACGAAGGTTAGCCAGATAAAGTGAGCCACCAGGACCATCATTCCCTCGATTCTTGTCTCCTGTGTCATTTAACATCTCAGTGAAACGCATACGTAATCGGTTGCCAGTTTTTCCTCGCACTTTGAAACGAGTCCATCCCACAATGTTCTGTCCGAAGTCCAGAATGACAGCCTGTCCCTTACGAAGTTGAATCTTGTCTGTATTTTGCGTGGATACCACATTGATCATGCCATAAGTGCTACCTGTATTCTTGCTGCCCTCATAGATGGTTGCTTTTTTAACGGTTTGAACCTTATCACGCAGTTGCAACACATAGCCACCTGTAAAAGCATTTATCTGCCCGTTGAAATCAGTATTTTGCTCCACGCCATTCCATTGACTGTCATCATAGGCAGCCGTAGTCCATGCTGACTCAAAACGAGCATCGTAGATTTCACCATCATAAATCTCTCCTGCTTTCAAAGCTCCGTTCTTCGAAGATTGCCACGTGAGGTCGGTATTGAGCGTTTCTTGTGTGCCATCCTCATAAGTAACCAGCAATTTGGCAATGAAACCAGGCTGAGGAGAACCATATATCCCATGCATGACAGCTCCTGCCCACCATCCAGATGTTACGATTGCACCAATAACATTGTTGCCCTGAGTGAGTAAAGATGTGACATCGTGTGAAGAATAGAAAACACGTGAGCGGTAATCTGTCCAACCAGGCTTCAACTCTTCATAAAGTGTGGAGCCATCATGCTGGACATGTCCTACACGCTGTCCATTGATGAACACATCGTAAACACCCAATCCTGAAGTATATAGCTTAGCTGTCCTGATAGCCTTTGTCAGAGCAAATTCTTTGCGGAACATGGGTACACCTTCAGTCTGTGATTGCATTACCTTCTTCTCACCTGAACCAGATTGAACATGACACATACGACTACCAGCCATTTCCTCGATGACAGCATCATAGAAATATTCGGAAGAAAGATTCTCGAAATCTTCGCTCAAAGCGACAGTACTGTTCCCTTCCTCGTCGTAGGTTGTAAGTGTGAGATTGTCGTAATAGGCTTCCTCACCACCTCCACTGGTATCGATACGCATACCTATGTCGCCCATAACGGCAGTACCTGATGTGTCATTGAATGTATCCACAAGCAAACCATCCACATAAGTCTTGATGATACCATCTTGTACCTCAATGCGATAATGGTGCAGACTACCAAGGAGCTGAGCCTTGGTGAAACCATCAAATTGGTTGTCGTCGTAAGTCAGTTTTCCATTGATATAAACATGACGTCGAACAGCAGGCTTACTGTGATCATGACAGTTGATTTGCCACATGTGATAAGTGTTGGAACCAGTGTGAGCAAAGATAATGGCAGCACTGGCTTGGACAAGATACATGTCGTAATCAATGGCATAATGTGTATGACCATTACCTGTGAGCGAACGCTGCCAAGCATATACGTTTCCTCCTGTAACTCCTACTATACGGAGCTTTCCATTGACAAGGGTACCACCCGTAAAAGTGTTGCTCGAGGAGAAATTTTCAGAGAAGAGAACAGTACCATCCGATTTGCGCACCACGATGTCGTCATAGACTCCAATCTCAGGCTGACCGTCCGATTCTCCTTCTGCCTCACGCATACCTACCTTGCCATACTTGAAGTTACCTGTACGGGTGTCCACAAGAACATTATTAATATATGTGCGGGCACGTGAAGCGTTGGATATTTCAATGCGTAGAGTGAACTCGTCCGTGTTATTCAATGCCACCTTTCCTGAAAGGTTGACATTAGCTAAGCAAGAAGCATTGCCACCAGTCCATTGATGAGGACGTAGGCGAGAATACGTTCCCTCTGTGTTCAATTGCCAGAAATAGAAATTCCCTTCGTCCTGCATACCGAAGCAAATACCTGCAGCAGAGTGCTCAATACGTACTTTCGCCTCAATGGTATAATTCTTGATTTCTTCCTCCTGTTCACCATTCTTCAGGTTAGATGCCTTTATCCATATAGCAGGGGAAAGTGGATTCTTAGCTGATGACATTAGACCTGTGTCAAAATAGGCAGTTTCGGTCGAAGTTGCCACGTTACCTTTGTTGTCTTGTACTGTAACGTGCCAAAAATAACGTGTAGATGGTTTCAAAGAAAGTCCACTGGCTTTAACACCCACTGATGATGCCGACTGTACGAGTCCAGAGTCCCATACAACAGTTTCACCTTGAGCATCAGAAGTAACAACCAACTGATAAGCTGTCTGTACCACGCTACGCTCATTGGATTGCAAGTGCCACGAAAAGAGTGGCGACTTGGAATCCACTCCTTGTGGATTAGGCAATGATTGTACACGAAGATGATTTACATTCAAAGGCCATACTTGAATGCTGATACATAGTGTCAACAGGAAGAAAAAATACTTCTTCATATTCATAATTAGATTTCGAGAGTAAAAAACTTATTTCTTAAGCATTTTCTTATCAACATATTCCAGAGCCCTGTTTGGAACTGAACGATTCATTATCTCCATCATGACTCGTCATATATGTACAAAAATACTCTATTTTGCTTACAGACAATTCAGATACCTTGTTTTTTAATGTTTATTAACTATCATGAAACTTAGTAAACTTATCACATGATCACTTACAAATCTCAACATTTAGAATCACTCCACGATAATAAATGTAATAGAATGGGCAGGGATTGCAACAACTGATTCTTTTATCTTCAATTTCCTCTGTTCAGGACGCACATGTTCGTCTCCCCTATCGTTATAGTCATCTGCTGATCTGCCAGCAAGTACCCATGCAGAGAGTTCTTTGGGCTGACGCTTACCCATTGATGCAAAATCGATTTTCAGATCAACAACCTGCTCAGGATCTTTGTTGACCACAGCATAAACATACCGCTTTGATTCTTTGTCACAAGTCAAAACAGCATCAAGTACAGTCGTTTGTTTGTCGCCATGAATGAGGGATGTAAAACTTGTCTTTATGGGAATATAATATTTCTCCAGATAGTTAGTATACATAAACAAGGTGTAGAAGGTCGTGCGTCGAGTTAGTCCATCCTTGTCAACGCGGATTGCTCCACGTGTGTTGGCAATAGGTGAAAAACATGCTATATCCACTATGTCGGAATGACGCAGACAAGCGTTGAGGAAGCAGGCAGAAAAAAGAGCATCGGCCATCGTATAAGTGGATGCTATATCGTTCTTTCTGCGAGCCTCATAGTCGAAACCACGACGCAAGTCACCATGCCAAGGATGGTGCCAATTGCGAAGATTCCACTCATCATAAGCAATCTTTATCTTTCCTCCTCCAAAACCTGCCTGTTCCAAGATGTCTATAGTACGGACAATGTCACGTTCAGGTGCATCAGTTTTCATCATACAATCAATGAAAGAAGCAGGATTGTTGACGTGATAAAGAGGATCCCAATAACCATGAATACTAATGTAATCGAGAGTCCATCCTGCCTCCTTCAACAGTGGTAAACTCCAGTTGGGGTCACTTGTGGCAGCGGCAAAAAGCTTGGCATCCTTTGTCACAGAACGCATCAATTTGGCACTCTCACGTACCATAGGACCCCATTCTGCAACGGTACGCGCTCCAAGTTCGTGACGCCCCCAGTTCTCATTGCCCACGCTCCAATACTTTACATTATAGGGCTCAGGATGTCCATTTTTAGCACGAAGTTTTCCCCACTTGCCAACTGTCAGGTTGCAATACTCCACCCAGTCGCTCATCTCCTCAGGCGTTCCTGTTCCTGCATTAGTGCATATATATGGCTCACAGCCTACCTTTCGGCACCATTTAACGTACTCATCTGTGCCAAATGTATTTGGGTCTTCAGTCTGCCACGTTTTGTCGTATACAGCCTGACGCTCATTCCCAACCCCATCCAGCCAATGATAGGTAGATACAAAACATCCTCCTGGCCAACGTACAATGGGTGTCTTGATTTCCTTCATGGCTTCAATGACATCCGTACGGAAACCATCTTCGTCAGACAACGGATTACCTGGATCAAAGATGCCACCATACACCTGATTATCAAAATGTTCGATGAACTGACCGAATATCATCGGATTGTACTCGACACGCTTTCCCACTTTATCGATTGCTATACTATTCTCCTGTGCTTGTGCCGCCAAAAGCATCATAAGAACTGTAGTCATCATGATCTTTCTTGTTCTCATGTTTTTCAAACATTATTAATTATTATTGGTCTTCTACTTGCAAAGTTACAACTTTTCTTTCAATCCACAAAATTTCTTGCAGCCTACTGAACTCTCTTTCTTCAACAAGCACCTGATTATCAGTGGAATACGATTGGAGCTCATTCTCTCGCATATCTTCGCCGTATGCAACTTTCTTGAATTCTCCCTACTTTTGAAAAAACAAATAGACACGAAAAACACGTTTTTCACCCCTTTTCAACACGTTGATTCCCCCTTTTCAACACGTTGATTCCCTCATTTCAACACGTTGATTCCCTCATTTCAACACGTTCTTCCTTCTCACCCTTCTCATGGCTTGCTGGGACTTCCCTTCACAGCTCCTCCTCATCAATGCCATACTGGCTGCAGATCTAATGGACTGACAAAAGATTCTTGTGCAAAAGCCATGAAATAACATTCTTTTTTATTACCTTTGCCAACACATTCTAATCCAAAACGCAAAAAAAGAAATGCAGACACGTATGAAAAACGTATTATTGACATTGATTGTAAGTTGCTTTTTCGCGACATCCTTGGCACAAGAGACCTACAAAATCCCAGTAAGCGAGAAACATGAGAGGATGCAGACGGGAAAATACGAGCCAACATGGCAATCTCTTGAACAGCATCAGACGCCAGAGTGGTTTCGTGATGCCAAGTTCGGCATTTGGGCTCACTGGGGTGCTCAATGTGTAGAGGGAAGCGGCGACTGGATGGCTCGCGAGATATATATGGAGGGAAACAACAAGTCGAACTTCCATCGTGAGCATTACGGTCACCCGTCAGAGTTTGGTTATAAAGATATTCTTCCATTATTTAAAGCCGAGCGTTGGCAACCCGATAGCCTTGTGGCTCGTTATAAACGTTGTGGAGCGCAATATTTCTTCGTCTTAGGTAATCATCACGACAACTACGACCTTTGGGATTCGCAATACCAACCATGGAATTCAAAGAACATCGGACCTAAACGTGACATCTTGGCTGAATGGGCCGCAGCTACAAAGAAACAAGGTCTGCCTTTGGGTATCTCGTTTCATGCAGATCATGCATGGACGTGGTTCGAACCATCACAGCGCTACGACTTGGAAGGTCCCAAAGCTGGTGCCTACTATGATGGCAATCTTACTAAAGAAGATGGAAAAGGCAAGTGGTGGGAGGGACTTGATCCTCAGATGCTCTACCAGCAAGACCATCCTATGAGCAAAGGGTCATGGGACAATGGTGCCATTCATGGACAATGGGACTGGAGTCATGGAGCCTGTCCTCCATCGCAGGAGTTTGTAACCAATTTCTACGATCGCACACTCGATGCCATCAATCGTTACAATCCTGATCTGATTTACTTTGATGTGACTGTGCTGCCATTCTATCCACTAAGTGACTGTGGATTAAAGATAGCCGCTCACCTATACAATAAGAACCCACGCGGTGTGGTCTTTGGAAAGACTCTGAACGAGGAGCAGAAGAAGGCACTCACGTGGGACGTGGAACGCGGCGCACCCAATGAAATGATAGAGCAACCCTGGCAGACGTGTAACTGCATTGGCGACTGGCACTACAACATCAATACTTACAATCATGGATACAGGTCAGCCACAAACATAGTGAAACAATTGGTGGACATTGTCTCAAAGAACGGTAATCTGCTGCTGAATATTCCTTTGCGTGCCGATGGTACCTACGATGAAAAGGCTGCTCAATTTCTGGATGAACTGGAAGCTTGGATGAGCGTAAATGGTGAAAGTATCTTCGGCACACGTCCTTGGGTAAGGTTTGGTGAAGGTCCTGTAGCAGAGAAGGATATCAAAATAAACTCGCAGGGGTTCAATGAGGGGCAATATAATGGCATGGACTATCGCGACGTGCGCTTCAACCAGACCCTGAAACACCTCTATGTCACCGCGATGGGCTGGCCAGAAGACGGTCGTCTGGTCATCAAATCGTTGGCAAAAAAGAATCCTTATTTCAAAAAAAACATTAGCAATGTCCATCTTTTAGGATACGGTAAATTGAAGGCTCGCCAGACATTAGAAGGATTAGAGGTACAATTGCCTGAACCATGCAACAAGATTGCCCCAGTTTTAAGAATCACGAAATAAAAATCATATATGCGATACATTGAACTAGGTAAGACGGGAATGCGGATTTCCCATTTGAGTTTTGGCGCTTCGTCGCTGGGCAGCGTTTTTCGAGAAACAAACGAAAAGGAAAGTTTCGAAGCTGTTGAAGCGGCTATCGAGGGAGGTATCAACTTTATCGACGTGAGTCCATATTATGGTCACTACAAAGCCGAAACAGTTCTGGGAAAAGCACTCAGGAACATTCCGTGCGACAAATATTTCCTAAGTACAAAGGTAGGACGATATGGAAAGGATGGAGTGAATACGTGGGACTATTCGGCTCGTCGAGTGACGGATAGTGTGTATGAAAGTATGGAACGATTAGGTATTGACTACATTGACCTGATCAATGTTCACGATATAGAATTTCAGGCCGCTCTACCTGGCGGATTGCAGAAAGTGGTCGACGAGACATTACCTGCTCTCGTTGAGATGCGTGAAAAAGGTATCGTTGGTCATGTGGGCATCACCGACTTGCAGTTGGAAAACCTTAAATGGGTAGTGGAGCATTGTGAGGCAGGTACAGTGGAAAGCATCCTGAATTTCTGTCACTATACGCTCAATGACGATGCATTGCTTGACTATCTGGATTTCTTCGAACAGCGAGGCATTGGAGTAATTAATGCATCACCTTTGGCTATGGGACTGCTCAGTCAACGAGGCGTACCTGCTTGGCATCCAGCTCCTAAACCATTGGTCGAGGCTTGTCAGCGTGCTGCTGAGCATTGTCGTCAGAAGGGATACCAGATAGAGAAACTGGCCGTACAATTCAGCGTGAGCAACGAGCAAATTGTCTCTACCCTATTCTCCTCGGCCAATCCTGAGAATGTGCGTCATAACATTCAATGGGCAAACGATGAACCAGATTGGGACCTTGTGCATGAGGTAAGGGAAATCATTGGTAATCAACAACGTGTAACATGGGCAAACTCATAATTGACACACATTCGCATTTGTGGCTCAAACAGGACACAGAAATTGACGGAAAGCGAATTCTGTCCCTCAAGAATGGGCGAAGCATCTTTCTCGATGAAGAGGTGCAGATGTTGCCTCCCTTTATGATCGACGGAAAGAATACAGCTGAAGTATTCCTCTCGAACATGAACTACGCCCAGGTGGCTGGTGCTGTTGTGGTGCAGGAACTGATAGACGGTTGTCAGAATGACTATCTTGCCGATGTGCAACGTCATTATCCTGATCGCTTCTTCTGCATGGGCATGGCTTGGAACGAAGATGAGGCAAAAAAGGTTATCGAGATGGGATTGAAGGGCATTGCTTTCCCTGGTCATCGTATGCAGCAACCATTGACACAACTGATGCCTGTATTTAAGTTGATGGAAAAGCATGGCATGGTGCTCTCGATGTGTTTGGGTGATAATGAAAAACAGATAGGAGAGATGCGAGAGGTGATACAGGAATGTCCCCAACTGCGTGTGGCTATTGGACATTTCGGCATGGTGACTACACCTTCCTTCCGCAGTCAGGTGATGTTGGCTCGTGAGGGCAAGAAGGTCATGATCGAGTCAGGAGGTATCACATGGCTATTCCATCACGAGTTCTATCCTTATCCCTCTGCCATTCGTGCCATTAAAGAGGCTGCTCATTGGGTGGGAATGGAACGTTTGATGTGGGGCAGCGACTATCCTCGCACCATCACAGCCATCACGTATCGGATGTCTTACGATTTCGTGAGCAAAAGCAAAGAGTTGAGCGATGACGAGAAAACTCTTTTTTTAGGCGAAAATGCGCGACTTTTCTACGGCTTTAAGGATTTACCTGAATTACCCTACATAAAAAACATGTCAGAATGAAAGCAATACAGATATCGCATAATCAGCAGTTGAATATCATTGAGGTGGAGCGTCCTCTTGCACCTAATAATAAAGAAGTACTGCTCAAACTTTGTTACGTCGGCTTTTGCGGCTCAGACCTTAACACGTTCATGGGGCGCAATCCTATGGCATTGAACCCTGTCATCCCAGGTCACGAGGTGGGTGCCATTATCGAGGCAGTAGGCTCTGACGTACCTGAAGACTTGAAGCCTGGTATGGTCGTAACATGCAATCCCTATACCAATTGCGGAAAATGTGCATCATGTCGAAACCAGCGATTCAACGCGTGCCAATACAACGAGACTCTGGGCGTACAACGTAATGGAGCCATGAAGGAGTACATCTCCCTGCCGTGGGAAAAAGTCATCCCAGCAGGAACGCTCACGCCAAAGACCTGTGCCTTGATCGAACCCATGTCTGTTGGTTTCCATGCAGTAAGTCGTGCGCAGGTAACGGACATCGATGTGGTACTGGTCATTGGCTGCGGAATGGTTGGCATGGGAGCAATAGTGCGCTCAGTCATGCGTGGAGCCACCGTCATTGCCGCCGACATCGATGACGAGAAGCTGCAGCTGGCACTTCAAATGGGAGCATCTTATGCTATTAATACGAAAACAGAGAATGTTCACCAGCGTCTCATAGAGATGACCAATGGGTTAGGTCCTGATGTGGTTATCGAAGCCGTGGGGAGTACCCCAACCTATCAGATGGCAGTCAACGAGGTAGCTTTCACTGGGCGCGTTGTATGCATTGGCTATGCAAAAGCTGAAGTTTCCTTCCAGACAAAGTTTTTCGTGCAGAAAGAACTTGATATTCGTGGCTCACGCAACGCCCAGCCTTCAGATTTCCGTGCCGTCATTCATTATCTGGAGCGTGACACTTGTCCTGTTGACACATTGATTACCAAAATAATTCGTCCTGAACAAGCACTCGACACCATGCGTTGGTGGAGCGAGAACCCAGGTCGCGTGTTCCGCATTCTGGTAGATTTCTCAGAGTAGGCGTATCCTTACATTTTACTTCTCCAAGTCAACACGTTGAAAGTGCGGACACAACACGTTAACTTTGCAATCTCAACACGTTAACTTTGCAATCTCAACACGTTGTCTTTTGCCTTTCAACAGATGATGGTTGGGGAGAGGACAAGAATGAGGGAAAAGAGAAAAAGTTACCTCACCAACACCTTACGCGAAGTCTGATCCGTCTTGACGACATAAACACCTGGTGAGGGAGCCGTAAGACGTAGATCGGTACCTGATTCCGTGACAAGCTGGCGACCATCCAAGGTGCAAAGGGTAGCAGTAAGAAGACGGTCGCTGACGACACGAACCTGACGGCCTGAAGCGTAGATCTGAGGCTCTGAAGCAAGGGCAGACGAAACGGCATCTGGCTTCTGGGTACCTAAATACGTGGCGTTGATAGTCTCAAGAAAGATATTAACTGTAATGCTGTAGTATCCATTCTGAACCAAGTTCCATTTGTAGTCGTGCGAATAATTGTATGCTACCTGAGTGGCATCGAGGATGGAAGCATCCTGAGTGAAGGGATGGAGCGACTTGGGATTCCATCCGTATTGACCCAGGATCTTGAACCTCTTGGATTCCACATTGCCAGAATAGTTCTTGAGCAAGCCTCGCCAAGTCCACACGTAAGGGTCGTTGATACTCTGATACATGGGCTCGGCTTTCTCCAGATCCCAACCATCGGTCTGGTCTGGGGCAACGCATCCGCCTACTATCCACGCCTCGTACCACCACTCGAAGAGTTCGCCCCTGACGGTTGTTGAAGAGGGATCGAGGACAAAACGGTAATTATCGGCCGAGAAAAGGACTTTCCAGGCTAAGGACGACGAGTTGCCACGAGCAGAAGTGTAAGGAATGCCGTCGTTCACAATGTTGGCATCCTCATACTTAGGTGCGTAGCAGAGCGAGGTGGATCGCAAGATAGAGGTAGTGGTGAGGAAAAGGTCGCCAGGTTGCAAGGTGCCGTGAAAATGGAAGGTACCATCAGCGAACTTCTCAAGTTCCTGTGACTCTCCTGGAACTGCGCTTCCGACGGCATAGATAGCCCGCTGCGCCTCAGCAGAAACAACAAGAGAAAGGAATAGAAAGGAAATTATGATCTTCTTCATTGTAGTGAGCATTTCTTAAAGATGAGCCATCGTACTGGGAGCACCAATAACACGAATGTTGACAGGAGAGGAGCAACTGCGGCGAGGAACAGTAATTCTAAGCACACGCGAGTTAGAATCATAGTGGCAAATCTGGTCGTCGGAGAGTACATCCTGACCATCGAGTGAGACACCCTCAGGCTGCATCTCCTGACCAAGAAACTCGACTTGCCAAACACGCTCAGCTGGCATCGAGGCGAAATGACCCTCGCGTGCCGCAATCTGGAAGTCTACATTTCCTCCCTCACGACGCTGTGAGAAACGTGTGTCTGTGTATTGGGTAGGATAATCCTGCGTGTCTCCAGCATCTTCGTAAAACCTTCCCACTCCATCCGCTCCTGGTACAACCTGTACGATGATCGTGTCAGGAGTAGTCTGAACCGTGCGCTGATCTGGATAGTTAGGAATGATGGAGCCAGCACGATAATAAAGCGGAATCTCATCGGAAGTGAAATATCCCATGAAGGTACGGTCGCCAGAAATGAGACGACCAGACGTTGTATCCCACCACTTGCCCTCAGGAAGCCAGATGCTCCGATGAGCATAGCCATCGGATTGAGTAGGCATATAAATGGGAGCCACGAGCATATCGTTGCCAAAGAAGTACTCATCTTCGTACTTATAGGCATTGTTCTCCTCTGGATACTCGTAATAGAGGGGGCGGTTCATGCCGATGCCTGTCTCGTATGTCTCACGTGCAGCCGTATATAAATAAGGAAAGATGCGATAACGAAGACGGACGGCATCGAGGAGCTGCGGGAAATTGCTGTAACGCCAAATGCGACGCTCCAGATTACTGGCGTTGGTAGCATGGGAACGGAAAATAGGAGTGAAAGCGCCGAACTGCATCCAGCGTAGGAAGAGTTCAGGATCATTGTCGCCTCCCTGGTGGCCACCCAGATCATGCCCCCAATAAGCATAGCCGACGTTGCTGGCCTGGCTGGTGAAACCTACCTCGAAAGCAAGGGTACTCCATGCAGAGAAAGTATCGCCTGAGAAACCTATCTGATAGCGATGACTGCCCAGCCCACCCCAACGATGAAATATGACGGGACGCACCTCAGGACGATTGATGCGCATATCCTCAAAAAAGACATGATTACACCAAAACGTCTCCCCCAACCCATCCAAATATGGATTGGTTAACCATTGCTGCCAATCGAGCCACCAGAAATCCACTCCCTCCTGCTCGCGAAGACGTATGATATTCTTGAACATCGACTTGTAGAACGTGTAATCATTGAGCTGCCAAGGAATGGTTTCAGTTGAAGTGGAAGGCAATCCCATATCGGCTCGCAAAAGAGAATAGTTGTCCTCGTTGCTTTTCACACCATCTGCTGGATGAAGATTGAGACTCGTCTTGAGACCATGCAGATGGAAATAAGCAAGCAATTGCTTGGGATTGGGGATCAGATCAGTATTCCAGGTCCATCCTGTCCAGCCGTTGATATGCCAATCCGTATCCACAATCATCACATCAATGGGAATATTGTTGCGCTCGATCTCCATCACGAGTTGGCGGAACTGCTGTTGGGTATATGCATAATAACGACTATACCAATAACCAAAGATGTACTTGGGAGGTAAGGGAATGCGACCAGCTACTAGGATAAAATCATGGAGACATTGCTTGTAATCGTGTCCATAACCAAGGAAATACCAGTCTGTTGCTGTTGGATCAATGGGCTTATCAACCCAATAAAAGCCATCGCTGGTTGGCTGAAAGACAAAACTTCGGCTACCATCTCCTCGTTGGGCCGATGGTGACTCGTCAACAATACTCCATCCAGCGCGTGAGAGAAGACCTTTCTCGATACCCTCCTTAAAAGAATCCCCCCAAGCATTGTCGAGTGTACGACGTGTTCCTCCCAAATTGAGGGCATCATCCTTGCCAGGATACCACACGACGGTTTGCCCATTAAGCAGAAAAGAGATGCTCAGATTCTTGGTAGATCGGTCTGTCGCTTTAGGTTGAGAACCAATACGATAGCGTAACTCCAAGGCAGAGGTTTTGATATAGAGGTAACCATCCTCAGTCTGCGAGGTAAACTCCGGTACTGGAAGTTTGCGATTGACAACGGCAAAGCTGGCTCGATTCTCAAATTGGGCCGTTTCGCTGTACTGCATACGAATCATCTGAGGCGTAAGAACAGTAAAGCGCATATTGCCAGAGAGCACCACTGCTTCAGGATTTGGAACGGGGTCATACCCGTCCTGAGCCTGCATGAAAAGAAAACTTACAAGACCCAGAAAAAGGGTGAGATAACGATGTTTCATTTAGATATATAATATTTCAAGTTGCAAAAATAAACATTTTTCTGGAAAAACCCGAAAGAGGGTGAATTTTTAACCAAGATTTTACATAAAATAGAATCGTCTTACATCTTTTTTTATTACCTTTGCGTGCGAAAAAAGAAATCCTTTATTTATCTAAATAAAAATGAGTATTCAAACAGAAAAAATCAAGGAGTTGGTAGAACTCCGTGCCAAAGCCCGTATTGGTGGAGGCGAAAAAGCTATTGAGAAACAGCACGCTAAAGGCAAGCTCACAGCACACGAACGCATTGCCCTGTTGCTGGATGAGGGTAGTTTCGAGGAGATGGACATGTTCGTAGAGCACCGTTGTACGAACTTCGGTATGGAAAAGAAGCATTATCTGGGTGATGGCGTAGTGACTGGCTGCGGTACTATCGGCGGTCGTCTGGTCTATGTTTTCGCACAGGACTTTACCGTATCGGCAGGTTCTCTTAGCGAGATGCTGGCAAGCAAAATCTGCAAGATAATGGATATGGCCATGAAGGTGGGTGCACCCGTTATCGGATTGAATGACTCTGGTGGCGCACGTCTACAAGAGGGTATTAATGCCTTGGCCGGCTATGCTGAAATCTTCCAGCGTAACATTATGGCAAGCGGCGTGATTCCCCAGCTGAGTGCCATCATGGGGCCCTGCGCAGGTGGAGCTGTTTACAGCCCTGCTTTGACTGACTTCACATTCATGGTGGAGAACTCCAGCTACATGTTCCTTACTGGTCCTGGCCCCGTGAAAGCCGTTTTGGGTGAGGTTGTTACCCAAGAGCAATTAGGAGGTGCTAGTGTACACTCTACCAAGTCTGGTGTTACTCACTTCACCGCGAAGAGTGACGAGGAGTGCATTGCGATGATAAAGCAACTCGTGAGCTACATTCCTCAGAACAACATGGAAAAGACACCTCGCGTGGAATGTACCGATCCGATAGACCGCAAGGAAGATTTCCTGAACGACATCATACCTGACAATCCCAACATGGCTTATGATATGTACGAGGTGATTGCCGGTATCGTGGACAACGGAGAATTCTTTGAGGTTCAGCCTAATTTTGCAAAGAACATCATCATTGGCTTCGCACGCTTCAATGGTGAAAGCGTAGGTGTAGTTGCCAATCAACCTAAGCAGCTGGCTGGTGTGCTGGATTGCAATTCAAGTCGTAAAGGCGCACGTTTCGTACGTTTCTGTGACGCATTCAATATCCCCATTGTGACTCTCGTAGACGTTCCTGGTTTCTTGCCTGGCACAGGTCAGGAATACAATGCTGTCATCCAGCACGGAGCCAAGTTGCTTTATGCTTACGGAGAGGCTACTATACCCAAAGTGACCGTTACTCTGCGCAAGTCCTATGGTGGTTCTCACATTGTGATGTCATGCAAGCAACTGCGCGGTGACCTGAACTACGCATGGCCATCTTCCGAGATTGCTGTCATGGGAGCTAGCGGTGCTGCATCCGTTCTCTATGCTAAAGAGGCCAAGGCCCTGAAGGAAGAAGGGAAAACCGAAGAGGCAAAAGCATTCATCAAGGAGAAAGAAGACGAATACAACAAGCTGTTCGCTACTCCTTATCAGGCTGCCAAGTATGGCTACATCGATGATGTGATTGAGCCACGCAACACTCGTTTCCGTATCATTCGCGCTCTGGCTCAGTTGGCAAACAAGAAGTTGACCAACCCAGCTAAGAAGCATGGTAATATTCCTCTGTAATCCAAAAATTGAAAAGATATGACAGTATTATCAGTAGACTGGGGTGTAGCTTGGATGCTGGCAGGAATATGTGTGGCAACAGTATTTTTCATCCTGCTAGTTCTCGTCCTGGTACTGCAGATTTTCAGCCTGGTGACAAAGGGCTCCAGCAAAGACGTAAAGTCTCAACCTGCTGCGGTTCCCGCTATCTCCCAAGCTGCATCTTTAGCAACAGCCAGCGAGGAAGACAAAGCCGCTGTGGCTACCGCCCTGTATCTGTATTTAAAAAACTCTCACGACGAGGAGAGTGGCATTCTGACCATCGCTCAGGAACAATATCCTGCATGGCATGCAGTACTGAATCCTTCGCTATAAGTGTAAGGAAGATTGAAAATTAAACAATGAATGATGAATGAATAAATTAATTTAAAATTCAAATGAAAGATTTCAAGTTTAAGATAGATGGTACCGACTATACAGCCTCTGTAGCTGAGAAAGAGAATGGCTCTCTTGAGGTAACCGTCAATGGTAAAGCTTATCAGGTAGAACTCCCTGAGGCAGTACATGCTCCACATCCCACGATACATCATCCTGCTGCCAGTGCAGCCGCACCAGTAGCAACGCCCCAAGCAGCAGCTGGTGGTTCTAACACCATCAGTGCTCCTCTGCCTGGCACTATCACCAAAGTGGTTGTCAGCGATGGACAAAAGGTTAAGAAGGGTGATGTTCTCGTGATCATGGAAGCTATGAAGATGGCTAACGATATCGTGGCTGAAGCTGATGGAACAGTAAAGAAGGTTGTCGTTACCGTTGGGCAAAGCGTAAACCAGGGTGAGGCACTTGTAGAGTTCCAAGCCGATGCTCAAGCTACACCTGCTGCTCCCGCTCCCAAACCTGCTGCCGCACCTGTTGCTCCACAGGCAGCTCCTGCTGCACCCAAACCAGCCGCTGGCGCAAGTTGTGTGACTGCTCCCCTGCCTGGCACTATTACCAAGATTTTGGTAAAGGCTGGTGATCAGGTGAACGCAGGTGATACAGTTCTCGTACTGGAAGCTATGAAGATGGAGAACAACATCACAGCTGAGTCTGCAGGTACCGTGAAGTCTGTGCTCGTCGAGCAAGGCGCTCAGGTTCAGGGTGGCGACGCACTTGTTGAAATAGCATAATGGTAGTAAGCAGTAAATACGAGACACGGAAAATATGAAAACCAACATCAAATTCCTAACCATTCTGGCACTGCTGCTTTTGGTAGCTACTCCCATGATGGCTGCAGGCTTCAATGTGGAAGACGGTTTGGGCAATTTCTTCAAAGAAATGGGCTTCGTTACATTCTTCTACGGCGAAGGCTGGAAAAATGCAGTGATGCTGCTTATTGGCTGCCTGCTACTCTATTTGGCCATCAAGAAAGAGTATGAGCCTCTGCTGTTGTTGCCCATCGCATTTGGCATGATTCTGACAAATCTGCCAGGTGCTGGCATGTTTGATTCTCAGATGTGGAACGACGAGTTCCTGAACCCCAACAGTCCCTATTATCATAGCTATGGTCACATCATGCGTGAAGGTGGTCTTCTGGATATTCTCTATATCGGAGTAAAGGCAGGTGTGTATCCTTGTTTGATCTTCATGGGTGTAGGCGCAATGACGGACTTTGGCCCTCTGATTGCCAACCCCAAGAGTCTCTTGTTGGGTGCAGCCGCTCAAATCGGCATCTTTGCTACCTTCCTGGTAACACAGATTGATATTCCTATTTTCGGCTTTACTCCTGCTCAGGCAGCTTCCATCGGTATCATCGGTGGTGCAGATGGTCCCACAGCTATCTTCCTGACCAGCAAACTGGCACCTGAACTGCTTGGCCCTATCGCTGTGGCAGCTTATAGCTATATGGCTCTTGTCCCTGTGATTCAACCTCCTATCATGAGACTGTTGACTTCCAAGGATGAGCGCATGATTCGCATGAGCCAGCTACGCAGCGTAAGTAAGAAAGAAAAAATCCTTTTTCCCATCATAGTTGCTATCATCGTATCCCTCATCGTTCCCTCGGCAGGAACTTTGATCGGTTGCTTGATGCTGGGTAACTTGATGAAGGAGAGCGGCGTAGTAGAGCGCTTGAGCAAGGCGGCCCAGAACGAGCTGAACAACATCGTGGTCATCTGTCTCGGTCTGACTGTAGGTGCTACGGCTACCGCCACTTCTTTCATGAACTGGCAAACATTAGGTATCCTCTGCGTAGGAATCGTAGCATTTGGTATCGGTACGGGGTCTGGTGTCCTGATGGCTAAATTGATGAACCTTTTCCTGAAAGAGAAGATCAATCCTCTGATCGGCTCTGCCGGAGTAAGCGCCGTTCCTATGGCTGCTCGAGTTAGCCAGGCAGAAGGTCAGAAGGCTGATTCACGCAACTTCCTGTTGATGCACGCGATGGGTCCCAACGTGGCAGGCGTGATTGGTTCGGCTGTTGCTGCAGGTATTCTGCTCAGCTTCTTAGGTTAACAACACAATCCTTTATGAAGAGAATCTGTATATTCATACTGGCTGCCCTTAGTGGCGCCAGTATGTTTTTTGCCCAGGAAAAAAAGGACTGGTCACAAGCCCGTCAGGATATTCACGAGAACATCTTGATGTCGGGCAGTAACTTCAAGTCTTACGTGACTCCCACAGAGAAGCTAACTCGCAGCCCCAAAGGATATGAGCCTTTTTACATCAGCACCTATGCACGTCACGGAAGCCGTTGGCTATGCAGCGATAACGAATACACCGATGCAATGGGTATCCTGGAACGTGCTCACGAGAAAGGCAATCTGACGGAACGCGGTGAGCTGCTACGCGAACAACTTAACCAAATTCACGAGACAGCCATCAACCGCATCGGCGATCTAACACCTTTGGGTGAAAAGCAACATCACGGCATCGGTAAACGCATGTGCCGGAACTTCCCTGAAATCTTCGGAGCCAAGAACTGCCAAGTGGATGCCACCAGTAGTGTTGTGATACGATGCATTCTCTCTATGGTGGCTGAATGCGAGGAGATAACGGCCTACAATCCTAAGGTCGCTATGCACAATGAATCGAGTCAAAAGTTCATGTACTACATTTCAGGTCCTCGCGAACAACGTATTAAAGACAGCAACAATGAACGTTACTCTCGTCTGCGCACCAATTACAAGCAAAAGATGACCGTATGGCCACGCTTTTGGGCTGAAATCATGAAGGATACCACATATCGTGACGAGAAGTTCAAGGACCCAGGTAGCCTAATGCGCCGTGTGTTCGACATCTGCCGCAACATGCAAAGCCATGAGGGGATGGAGATTGATAAAATCAATCTTTGGGACCTCTTCACCGAAGATGAAGTGTATGGTCAATGGTATTATCGAAACATCAACAATTACATAGGTTTATCGAGCGGATTAGCCCCCTTCTTCATGAAGAGCCTGCTGGAAAACTTCCTCAATACGGCAGATACTATCGTCAATAGCAAGACATATCGTGGTGCCACATTGCGCTTTGGTCACGAAGTTTGCCTGATGCCTCTGGCTGCTTTGATGGAATTGGATCACACCTATCCCGAGATTGCTGTAGAGGATGTGGACACTCTGGATCGGGTATGGTCAGACACCCGTATCTTCCCGATGGCAAGCAATGTGCAGCTCATCTTCTACCGTCCCAAGAAGAAGAAAAAGAATGGTGACATTCTCGTGAAGGCAATGCTCAACGAGCATGAGGTAAGCATGCCTGCCCAGACAGATAACTTCCCATATTACAAATGGACTGATCTGGAGGCATACTATCGGAAGAAGATTGCAGATTACGATAACGGAAAATGACACCTGTCACTCTTTGGGAACTTAACAATATTATCAAAGATGTCATTGAGAACAACCTTGATGACACCTATTGGGTGATGGGAGAACTCGCTGAGGCAAGACAGGCAAGCAACGGGCATTTTTATGGGGAACTTATCCAGAAAGACGAGAGTGGACGCAACGTTATTGCCCGTGCAAGGGTGAATTGCTGGGCGCAGCAATACAATCTAATCAGACTGAGGTTCCTGCATGAAACGGGACAAGAGATACGGGCAGGTTTGAAAGTCTTGCTGGAAGTGCAGGTCACTTTCCACGAACAGTATGGCTATGCACTGAAAATCACAGATGTCGATTCCAGTTATACGATGGGGGATTTGGCTCGACGTCGCAAAGAGATTCTGGCTAAACTGGAAGAAGAAGGAATTCTGCATGATAACCAGACTCTCCCCATGCATAGGTTGACTTGGCGAATAGCTATTGTCAGCGCTGAGACTGCTGCAGGATACGGAGACTTTTGCGACCAGTTACTTCACAACGAATATGACCTCCGTTTCCGGATTCAATTGTTTCCAGCCACCATGCAGGGACAACATGTGGAGGAGAGCGTTTCAACCGCACTCTGCCAGATTGCGAACGAGGAGGAGAAATGGGACGCTGTAGTGATTATCCGAGGAGGTGGTGCTGTGGCCGACATGTCAGACTTCGATTCCTACCAATTGGCAAGTATCGTTGCCCAGTTCCCTTTGCCTGTCATCGTAGGAATCGGACATGAGCGCGACGAGACGGTACTTGATTATGTAGCCCACCAGCGAGTGAAAACTCCTACTGCCGCCGCCGCATTCCTGATTGATCATCAATTGGAAGAACTCTCGCTACTTAACCATCTGCAGCAACGAGTATCACAATCAGCGAGCAACCTACTGAAGAACGAACAAAATAGACTGGAGATGCTGAAGGAACAAATTCCCCTACTCTTCCGAACCGTTAGTCAACGGATTGGATATCGTTTGGACCTCCTTCAGCAAAGGCTACGTCAAAACGTAGAGCGAAGAATCCAAAACGAATCCCATCGGCTGAACCTCATCACGAGTCAAATGGAGAGTCTTAACCCTGACCGTCTTCTAAAGTTAGGATACAGTATCACCACTCATGAAGGAAAACTGGTGCGGAACCCCAATCAACTTCACCCTGGTGACCATATCACTACTCGTACAGAACATGGAGAAATAAAATCAATCGTAGAAGCATGAAATACGAAGAAGCAATGGCTGAACTGGAGAAAATCAGCATCCAAATGGAGAACAATGAGCTAGGTATCGATCAACTGGCTGAAAAACTGAATCAGGCGAAAGAACTCATCAAATTCTGCCGCGCCCAACTTGTCAACATAGAACAGGAAATACAGAAAATCTTGTCTGATGAAGAAAAATAGCCTCAGACGAGACTAATTTTATTGTATTTTCACACAAGATTCAACAGAAAACTGTAACTTTGTCAATTGAATTGGTTAAGAATTATAATCAAAAGCATACTTATATGAGCGATATTGATTGGAGTAACCTCTCATTCGGTTACATGAAAACAGACTACAACGTACGCTGCTATTATCGCAACGGTGCATGGGGTGAGATAGAGGTTTGCAGCGAGGAAACCATTCCCATTCATATGGCAGCAACCTCCCTGCATTACGGGCAAGAAGCATTCGAGGGCCTGAAAGCTTATCGCTGTCCAGATGGCAAGGTTCGCATCTTCCGTCCTAACGAGAATGCAGCCCGCTTGCAAAGCACCTGTCGGGGCATCCTGATGCCTGAACTTCCCACAGAGAAATTCATCGAGATGGTAGAGAAAGTGGTTCGTCTCAACGAGCGCTTCATCCCCCCATACGAAAGCGGAGCCACCCTGTATGTCCGTCCCCTGCTTATCGGAACAAGTGCTCAGGTAGGCGTTCATCCTGCTTCAGAATACCTTTTCCTGATCTTTGTGACACCCGTAGGTCCTTACTTCAAAGGTGGATTCGCCACCAATCCCTACGTTATCATCCGAGAATACGACCGCAGCGCCCCCCTCGGAACAGGTATATATAAGGTAGGAGGAAACTACGCTGCTTCCCTGCGTGCCAACAAAATGGCCCACGATCTGGGCTACAGCTGCGAGTTCTATCTGGATGCCAAGGAGAAGAAATACATGGACGAGTGTGGAGCTGCCAACTTTTTTGGCATCAAGGGAAACACCTATGTGACCCCAAAAAGCACATCCATCTTGCCCTCCATCACCAACAAAAGCCTGATGCAACTGGCTCAGGATCTCGGCATGAAAGTGGAACGCCGTCAGATTCCTGAGGAAGAGCTGGCAACCTTCGAGGAAGCAGGAGCCTGTGGTACAGCAGCCGTTATATCCCCCATCGAGCGTATCGATGACCTAGACACCAAGGTAAGCTACGTCATCAGCAAGGATGGCCAACCAGGCCCCATCTGTACGAAACTATACAACAAGCTGCGCAACATTCAGTACGGCATTGAACCTGATACACATAACTGGACCAGAATCGTCATCGAATAGACATCAGATCCAATCACGAATAAACGTTTGGGGATAAGTACCTGTGTGGTCGCTTATCCCCAATCTTTTTGCAAATGAAACAAAAAACCCCTTGCAAGACTACCCAATTTTTGCTTTAATATAGTATAGCGATAATGACTAATACACAACGTATTGTGTATGCGGGAAGAAAGTGTTATCCTGGCAATTTCAACATGATGCCATGGCCGAGTGCAAGAGAAAGCAATCTTAAAAATCAGATAATGATAATGGCTGATTCTATGACTCCTGCACTGCCTAAAGTTCAGCGGCTCCAGCCTAGTTGAATTACGGGTGAAAAAATCCATGGTTAGAATGGAGAGAAAATCTACGGGATGAAAATTTAGCTGTTGTCCCAAATAAGAGAATTAACAAAAAGGCATTCATACAAAAGCTGGGGTAAGAAAAAATCCATTCAACGTTTTTCAGAGGCAAGACCAATTTATCTTTTTTTGAGAATTGCTGATGCCATTACGCCCAGATGGAGGCTGAAACATGAGGAAATGCACTTTACTTTGTTCCGGATGTCATGCACCCTCCTTTTTTCTCTTTTAGACTCAATCGTAAAGTTTGAAAGTACGTTTTTTAAAATTCATTATGGGGCGGAATGAATTGGACGAAGACAAACTGCTCTGTTTACGAGCCTTTCTGAGGAAGTTCCTTTTTCCGCTCTTCCCTATTGTGCCTCATTCCGAGTATGATATTTCTCGTATAGGTAATAAATCCTCCCAGTTGACTGAGAATCAAGACGGGATCAAGTCGGATGCATGCATAGATGACGATGATACCTGAGCCGACCAGACTGATAATCCAGAATCCGATAGGAAGAATAGATTCACCTTGTCTCATCGAATAAATCCATTGATAAAGAAAACGAACGCTGAAGATGATTTGTCCCATCGAGCCGAATATGAGCAGCCAAAGAGGAATGTGACTATTGTGGAAGAAATTCTGAGCGAAAAGTTCCGCTTCACTTGTCATCTTATATACAGCAACAAAGGGAAGAAGGAGAATCAGGGCACGTATCAAGATGGGCCAACGACTCCAAATACCCTTCAGGTCGAGATTCCAGATGTAGATGAAATAAGAAATGAATTGACCCAGAATGATGCTGAAATCTTCACGGAGCCATCCGTAAAGGAAGAAGAGAATACTGCCTATCAGGCTGCAAAGCCAAAAGAAATCGGGCGAGACGATTCGTTTCTCTCGTTCCGACATAATCCATTGGACAAGCATCCGGCTAAAGAAGAATAGTTGAGCCAGAAAACCCAGCGCAAAGATAGCCATCTCACTCCACATTGTTGTCACTTATTGGATAACGTATGCGTTGCAAAAATAAAAACATTTTGCGAATAACACCACATTACATAATAAAAAGTATGCATTCTTGACAAAAAGTGAATACAATTCGTTATTAAAGGTTCTCAACATATAATTTATCGCATCGAAAAGGTGTCATTATAGGCTGAATGATTAATTTTTTTAAACTTTACGTCAAATTGTCACCACTTCAACAATTTCTCATGTGTCATTTTTTCCACATTTCATTTTGGCATAAGCGTTGCATATTATCAAGTGTAAACTGAAAGCTCGAAAGGACTGAAAAGGATACAAAAAAAATGAACGAAAAGTTTAACATTAAAACATAATCAGGAGGTAAGACTTATGATGTTAGCACGTAGAAACAACAGCGACAATTGGATGTCAAAACTATTTGGTGATTTCTTTGATGACGGTTGGATGCCACGTATGGATTCTACAGCACCAGCAGTCAACGTGAAGGAGAACGAGAAAGCATACGAGATGGAGATTGCTGCTCCTGGTCTGAAGAAGGAGTTTTGCAGAATCAACCTCGATGAAGAAGGGAACCTGAACGTCAAGATGGAACAGAAGTTCGAACATAAGAACGAAGACAAGAAGGAACATTATCTGCGCCGTGAGTTCAGCTACAGCAACTACGAACAGAGTTATGTACTGCCCGATGACGTTGATAAGGAAAACATTTCAGCCAAGGTGACAGACGGCATATTGCATATCGAGTTGCCAAAGTTGGCACAAGTACAAAAGAAGGTTGAACAGAAGATTGAAATTTCTTGATAAATTTCAAAAGAAATTTACATCATACGCATATTACATTGTTTTGACTTCCATTCGCGTGAGGGGTAAATCCACATCGGATTTGCCCCTCATTCTTTTTGCCTCAACCTACCGTTTCTTTTCAGCCAGACATAAACAACAATACAAACCAAGACGGAGACGAAAGAGCCGATGGGAGTCGCAGCGCCCATAGGATAGAGATTATCAGGATTTTGGATGGAAAACAGATAACAGAGAGGCACACGGAACAGAATGCTCGACGTGTTGTGAATAAACGAAACGATGGAATATCCGTAAGCGCAGAAGAAACCACTAAAGCAGAAATGTATGCCTGCTATGCTCGTATCCCAGATGTAGGAACGAATGTATTCCCCTCCCGACTTGATGACACCTGTATCGTTTGTGAAAAAAGCTATCACATCGTCTGCAAAGAATTGCATGATAACCGAAATCAGCAACCCATATGCCAACACGACAGCCATTGCGTTCCAAAGTGTCTGCTGAGCCCGCCAATACTTGCCCGCACCAATGTTTTGGGCACCTATCGCACTCACGGCTGCGAGCATCGAGGAAGGTACCAAGAAAAGGGCTCCGATGAGTTTCTCCACGATTCCTACCGCTGCCGCATCCGTCAGTCCTCGCATATTGGCAATCACCGTAATGATAATGAAAGCCACCTGAATGAATCCATCTTGCAACGCCACAGGGACGCCTATCTTCAGCAAAGCTCCCATCGCCTCCTGTCTGGGTCGCAAATCACTTCTCATCATATTAATTAATCGCCTACGACGAATCATCACGAGCGAGATAATAACGCTAAGTGTCTGTGCCAACGTGGTACCCAAAGCGGCACCAGCAGCATCTAAATGGAGGAAACCAATGAAAAAGATGTCGAGGAGGATGTTTGCCACACAGGCAATGGCTATGAAGTACATGGGGCTCTTGGTGTCACCCAAACCGCGGAAAATGCTCGCTATGATGTTGTAAGCCACGATGAAGGGAATCCCCACGAAACAAATAGTCAGATAGCTTACTGTTCCCTCCAACGCCTCCGTGGGCGTTTCTATCAGATTAACGATTTCTCTCGTACCAGCCAGCAGAACGACCATCATAAAGGCAGAGAAGCACATGAAGAGCGTGATGGTGTTACCCACCGCCAAAGAGGCTTTCTTCGTATTATTCGCACCAATTGCCTGCCCAACAACGACTGTACTGCCCATAGCTAAGCCGATGATGATGACAGTGAGCATGTGCATCACCTGTGAGCCAATGCTTACTGCCGTGATGCTTTCCACTCCGCAATACTGGCCAATGATAAATAAATCCGCCATTCCATACAGAACTTGCATGAAATACGACAGAAGGTAAGGCAACGAGAAGTTGACAATATTGCGCATAATGCCACCTTCTGTCAAGTTGATGGACTCCATTTCTTTGCCGATATGATTTGACAATAAATGTTCCCAAGAAGGGGTTAGAATCATCGGACATCCCTCAGTTCGCGTCCCTCGAACTTATTCATTGCCTCTATCCATTCAGGCTTAATGACCAATGTCTCGCGGTTCTCCAGATCAAAGAAGACGAGGACTGATTCACAGATACACTTCACTTCCTGTTTCTCTGGGTTCAAAACACGTTGCATCATGGTGAAACTCTTGCGGCCAATGCGGGTCACAGCCGTCTCCACCACGACAGCCTCCTCTCGATGGATCTCGTGCTGAAAGGTAGCTTTGAGGTTTACAACCACTACCCCCGTTTTATCTATCTTTAGATTGGGAATCACGTGGTAGATGTATTCGCATTTTGCAGAATCGGAATAACTGAAGTAGACAGCATTGTTGACATGGCCGAAACGGTCAAAGTCGGAGAATCTCAGCTGAATAGGCATCACAGCCCTGAATTTCTGGTTTTCATCCATTGTTTTGATAGATAATAAGTTATCGGCACATAGCCCAATCTTTTTACTTCGATGCAAAATAAGCAACGTGTGGCGCAATCACTCCTTATCGAAAATCTCAGCCAACTTATCACGTAGCGTTTCGCCTCTCAACCCGTTGGCAATCACCTTCCCATCAGGCGAGAAGAGTATGGTGGCTGGTATAGAATGAATGGAATACTCTTTGGCTGCCGCACACCCCCACCCCTTCAGGTCGCTCATCTGCGGCCAGGGAAGTTGAAGGTCTGTAATACCCTTCATCCAGGCAGCCTTCGTTTGGTCGAACGAGACTCCAACAATCTCGAATCCCTTGTCTTTATACTTCTCGTAAAGAGCCTTCACGTTGGGCATTTCAGCTCGACAGGGCCCACACCACGATGCCCAGAAATCCACCAGCACATACTTTCCCTTGCCCACCCAATCAGTCAGGTGGACTTCCTTTCCCTCAGGGTCCTGCATCACCAGTTCCGTCACCTGGGCGCCAGGATACTTTCGCGCCTCGTAAACCAATGCTTCACGAATGGGCCGCAGACATTTCCTGCTGGCATAGGGATAATCTTCGAGGAAAGTCTGGATGAAGTCAAAACCTATCATGTCTGAATAACGCAACATATAGAGAATGGGGACGATGTTGTCGCGGTTTGACGTCAGGATGGAGCGAGGCGTGTTTTGCTTGTAGGCACTTATCTCCTCGTATTCCTTGCGCAGACGCTGGTTGATGGAGTCAGGCATATCCTTACCATATTTCTGCATCACGTTGCGAACTTCCTGCTCGAACTTCATTTCCCGTGGCACGAAGGCTTGGAAGTCAAGACGCGCCTGCTCGAATTTCTGATTCAGCGGCGAGGCTTTCTTGACCGTGTGCTGTCCGCCCTGCATCATGACCTCGAGCTCTCCATCAAGTGCATACCAACCTAAGGCACTCTTAACTGAAGGTTCCTTCGATACTACAGCGATGATGACACTATCGACAGTTCCAGCAAAATGGATGTCGCCCTGTGAGTTCGCTTCTGCGTTGGCAATCACCTTGTTGTTTTCCACATCCATCAGATAAGCCTTCATGCAATCAGGCACCTGACGGAGCAGAATGTCATACTTCGTTTGAGCAATGCTGCCCAGCGAGACGAAGAGTAGAAAAACGAGACAAGAAACTTTCTTCATATTCCTTTGAAATTCAGTTAATAAAAACTCCACACGTTGAAACCACAAACACAACACGTTGAAACTGCAAACACAACACGTTGAAACTGCAAACACAACACGTTGAAACCACAAACACAACACGTTGTCTTTTGGATAAGAACAAGTGGCATGATTCGAACGTCTGCTTTAGATAGCAAAAAGGGTTACTTCACCAGATAGCGATCACCCGTTTCAGAGACAATCTTGCGGCGGTAGTTTTCAGGATAGCCTGGGCGAATGAGAGGCTTCTGATTGCCTCCAGCCGTCTTCTGGAACTTGCCATCTTTATCGACTCGCTTCAATGCCATATCGTTGTACTTCACGATGAGGAACTGTCCCAACTTGTTCCATTCGTCCAGCATTGCCTGAGCAGTACGATGGCTGAAAGCTGACAAATACCGCCTTGCCTCTGCTTCCTCCATACCTGAAGCTTCCTTGTCGGAAATCTCCTGCAGGGAATTGTAGTCGCGCTCCAAGCGATCTCGAACGGCCTGCAATTCAGGGAAGAGGACATTGTAGCGATAATAGACCATATTGCTCACCCAATTACATACCCAGAAGGCACTTTGGAAACTGAAATTGAACGTGTCGGCCGTCTTGACATTATAGGGCGAGGGAGCGTCTACCGTACAGCAATAGACAGGAGTCAACGCTACCATATTTGCATCATCGTTGCCCCACCACATGACACCGCCAATATAGTCGGGCAGCCAGGAACGCATCTGGCAGACATAGACATTGGCTGTCTGCTGAGTGGAAATAGGACGCTCATTGAAATACTTCTTTCCATCAACCTCGAAGCTTAAGGGCGTGGGGCGATACGGCATTTCCCAAGGCCCCATTCCAATATCGTGCGTGATGTCGAGCGGCGTGTTCTCGTAGTGGTCACGCATCATGTTCTTCACGTCCTGAACAGAAAGCTTACTTTTGGGTTTGAGGTAAAGAGGCATGGGATTCGCAGGATTCTCGCCCTTAGCATAAGAAAGGTAAGGCATCATGTCCTCGTCAGCCCATCGGTTGAAAAAGCTCCAGATGCGAGCCTCGCAATAACGAGCCCCTCCGAAATCAAGGGGATTGTAGGCGGCCTGAAATGAGAAATCTTCGTCGGCTCCCTGAAAATATCCTTTTTCACGAGCAAATGAGATAACATCCTTAGCATAGAGGCAATTCTCTTTGTCTTTGAGAGGGAACTGACGGATACGGCTCTGATTGGCATGACCTGAAATGCAGTCATCAGGAATGCGAACAGCAACCCAAACGGCTCCCTTGCGACCTGGTCCCTTACCTATCATCTCAAGAATCCATGCTTCATTTGGGTCGCAGATGGAGAAACTCTCTCCCTCTGACTCATAACCGTATTCACTAACAAGATTGGTCATCACGGAAATAGCCTCGCGTGCAGTTCTCGCCCGCTGTAAGGTGACATACATCAGACTTCCGTAATCGATGAGACCCGTTAAGGTATCTGTGAGTTCTTCACGCCCTCCAAAAGTCGTCTCATGAATCGTCAGCTGATGTTCATTCATCAAACCAATAACGCTATAAGTCTCAGGTGCTTCAGGAATCTCACCCAAGTAGTTGTTGCTCTCATAGTGATAGAGGGCCCGCATCTCACCTGGCTGGTGCTTGCCTCCAGGCAACCAATTCATAGAGCCATAAGCTCCATAATCATCACAGCTATATGAAACGATAACGCTGCCGTCCTGACTGGCTTTCTTGCCAACAATAAGGTTGGTACAAGCCATAGCTGCTAAGCCAGAGCAAACGAATAATGCTGTAAGGAGTATTTTCTTCATAAAATGATATTTTGAACTATACTGGATATTGTTTGAATCTCATGAATTTGCCTTTATGGGACAAAGTCATTCTTGCAGACAGGATGCTATTTAATGACCAATTTATCACTCCCTGCCGCCTTGAAGCTCATATCGAGGCCTTTCACACTATGAGTGAGGGCTCCAAAGGAGATGAAGTCTACACCAGCTTTAGCATAAGGAATCATGGTCTCATAAGTAATACCGCCGCTGGATTCTGTCTCACAACGACCTGCAACGAGTTCCACAGCCCGTTTGGTATCCTCTGGAGTGAAATTATCGAACATAATACGGTCACATCCCTCAGCCAACGCCTCCTCAAGTTCCTTCCAATTGCGCACCTCGCACTCAATCTTCAGATCTTTGTTATGATCCTTGCAATACTGCTTGGCGCGAGAAATGGCGTTGTGGACACCTCCACAGAAATCGATGTGGTTATCTTTGAGGAGAATCATGTCAAAGAGACCAATGCGATGGTTCATTCCACCACCAATCTTTACGGCCTCCTTCTCAAGCATTCGCATGCCTGGAGTTGTCTTACGCGTATCCAGAACACGAGTCTTGGTGCCGGCATCGATGAGAGCCTGCTGATAGCGATGTGTCATCGTAGCGATACCGCTCATACGCTGCAAGATATTGAGCATCAGGCGTTCTGTCTGTAAAAGGCTCTGGACCTTACCCTTTACACTCATCACAATATCACCTGGCTTCACCTCAGCTCCATCATGAATATACACTTCCACTTGCATGGTAGGATCGAACCGATGGAATACCTCGATGGCTATCTTCTCGCCAGCAAAAATGCCAGGCTGCTTGATAAGCAACTTGCTTTCTCCCATCTCGGTGTCAGGAATACAGCAAAGCGTGGTATGGTCTCCATCACCAATATCTTCCGCGAATGCCAAATCAATAAGACGGTCATTCAATTCTTCTACACTTAACATATTCTCTTATCTACTATTTTTAAATAATGTAATCTTCGTTATGGACACTCACTCTGTAAAAGAAGAAATATCCTGTCATTCGTGATGATACGGCTCTCCGTTGAGAATCGTCAATGCCCGATACATCTGCTCCGTAAACAGGAGGCGAATCATCTGGTGACTGAGCGTCATCTGACTGAGACTTATTTCCTCGGCAGCCAACTGATGGATGGAAGGAGCAAATCCATAAGGACCACCTACCACAAACACTAATCTGCGAGGGCCAGCCGACATCTTCTTCTGAAACCATTGAGCGAACTCTATACTGCGGCGCTCTTTTCCATGCTCATCGAGCAACACGACGTAATCTCCTGCCTGCAACGCCTTGCGAATCAACTTAGCCTCACATTCCTTCTGTTCATTCTCGCTCAGATTTTTATTTCCCTTGATTTCAGGAATCACCTCGATATTGAACGGGACGTAATGGCTTATCCGAGTCACATACTCCTGAATAGCAGTAGCGAAATGCTTATCGGTAGTCTTCCCAACCACCATCAGGATCGTCTTCATGGCTTAACATATTCGTAACATCCAGCATCAGGTGCTCCATCAGCCAAACGACTGCGTCCTAGACGGTCGAAAATAAAATCTCCCACGTATGCGGTATCAGCCAAACTGCGGATAGTACTCAAACTATCTGGAGTGAAGTCGTAGATGAAATTGTGGGTATCAATCGTCTGGAAGTTATCACTCCCTTGCAAAGGCTGATCCTCTGTGTCATAAATGATATGAGAGAAACGTGTCGTATCCTCGCTAACCACCGTGTTGAGATAACAATGATGAAAGAGATAGTCACATGTGTAATCCTGTCCCTCAACAATACTTCCCATAATGACATCATCGCCGTAACCTGTTATCACGCAGTTGACGAAATAGCTATAATAAAGGTCACGATAGTTCCCATCCACTTGATTGGCTAGATAAAGTGCATCGCCTCGCTCAGCATCGAAGGGATAGAACTGAGCTATCGTGCAATGCAGGAACTGATAGGCTCCTCCAAAGATATAGACACACGTGCCTAAAGTATTGCTTATCTGACTGTTGATGACTTGAGCGACACAATTGTTGAGACGAAGTCCGTCACCACCCAAATTGTGAATGATAGTGTTCTCGATATACAACAGATTTTCCTCTACACTAGTACTATCGCAGATGATGCCATAAGAGCCACTATGGATATCGCAATTCACAAAGATGTTTTCCTTGCTACCACGATGCAGATTGATGCCCTCCCAACGATTGGGCGTGTTATCGTAAAGAAGATAATCAAACATGTGATCCATGCGGTCACCTCGGAAAACCACGGGTTTATCCAATGTCCCCTCAGCATCTACTGAGCCATAAACCTCCATCGATGCACCATCATGGAAGAGTAAACGTGTGCCAGGAAGAAGAGTCAACTTAGCCGCAGGATGAACGACCAAGGAATCATAAATGACATAAGGCTTGTCGGCAAAGAGAGTGGAATCGCAGTCGATAACAAGACCGTGGATGATATAGGCATCGATAGAGCCAGCCGTCAAGACTACATTCTGTACTATACCACTCTCCAGACGGAAAGTAAGCACATCTGAAAAGGTCGCAATCTCGTCAGAACCTACTTGGGGGGGCGTAACCTCGATACGAACAACAATGGAGTCATTCTTGCGAATCTCAAAATCTTCTCCAACACCTCCATAGAGATATTGGCCATCCATATTGACACGGAAAGGACTGGAAAGACCTTGTCCTAATCGTACATGAGTAATACGCAATGCCTCTTTGTTACGGTTGTAGACAGACATTGTCTTCGTAGCACTTCCAATGGTGGAAATAAGCGTATCAAACCGGACAGTATCCTCGGAAAAAGCAATCTTATCAGAAGTGTTTGTCGAATATGAAACTGACTCAGAACAAGAATACAATAATAAGGTAAACAAAAAGAACCCCACAACACCTCCCCAACAACGGAAAGGAATCGTGAATGATTCGCATAGAATCTTTTCTGTTCTCATACCTTATTTATAACGTAAAGCGTACTAATTTATTGCATCCACTCCAACTCATCATGTACCACACAAAGTACAAGAAACATCAACGGCAGATTACTTTTCCTCAGGTATATTCTTCAGAATGGCAATCAGGTGATCCCAAACCATCTGAACAGTTGGTATCAGGAGACGTTCATCTGGAGAATGCACACCACGCAGAGCCGGACCAATGGAAATCATATCCAGGCCTGGATACTTCTCGCTGAAAAGTCCACACTCCAAACCTGCATGGATACCACGAACAACAGGTTCTTTGGCGAAAAGCTTGCGATACTGATCTACGGCAATACGCAGAATCTCGCTATCAGGATTCATTTTCCAGCCCGGATACCCCTCACCAATTTCTACTGTAGCACCAGCCAATTCAAAAGCCGCAGCAATGGTGTTAGCCATATTTAATCGGGCACTATATAAACTGCTTCGTTGACTACTGTTGATATCAATGGTTTTTGTCTCAGGATTACAACGAATGCTGGCAAGATTGCTACTCGTTTCCACCAAAGCAATATCCTGACACATAGCGAACACCCCATTATCAACAGCCTGCAAAGCAGTAATCAAGCGAGTACTTGTCTGCTTATCGATTGCCTCAGTGGCAGAATCCTGACTTTCGAGAATAAACTCAGGCGTCTTCTCTGTAACACTGTATTCTTCTTCAACATCAGCAGCAAAGAGATTCCAGTCAATACGTATCTGCTCTTTATCCTTAGCAGGAAGAGCACACACACAAGATGCTTCGCGAGGAATAGCATTGTGAAGGCCGCCAGCTTGAATATCAATCAAACGCAGATCATACTTCTTCTGACTGACATAAAGAAAACGAGCCAGCAGCTTGTTGGCATTTGCACGTTTCTTTTCTATATCATCGCCAGAATGTCCTCCCTGTAATCCCTTGATAGTTAGCGAGAAGGTGAAAAAATTCTCTGGTAATGGGTCAACCTCATAAGAGAACTGGACAGAAGTTCGACAACCACCAGCACATGAGACAAAAATCTCGCCTTCGTCCTCACTATCCAAATTAATCAGGATATCTCCATTCATGAATCCAGACTTCATACCGAAAGCACCTGTCAAGCCAGTCTCCTCATCACGAGTAAAGACACATTCAATAGGCCCATGCTCGATATCCTTACTCTGAAGTAAAGCCATCTCCATAGCGACTCCCATACCATCATCGGCTCCAAGGGTAGTCCCCTTAGCTTTCATCCATTCGCCATCTATGTAAGTCTGAATAGCATCCTTTTGGAAATCAAAATCGACGTTTGCATTTTTCTCACAGACCATATCCATGTGGCTCTGCAGAATCAATGTCTTTCGATTCTCCATTCCAGGAGTAGCAGGCTTGCGAATAAGGACATTGCCAACCTCATCACATTTTGTTTCTAAACCCAACTTCTGTCCGAAGTCCATCAAGAAAGCAATCATACGTTCCTCTTTCTTTGAAGGACGAGGAACTTGGTTAACTTGTGCAAAACAATCGAATACACAAGAAGGTTTCAATTCAATTTCATTCATATTTTTTGGATTATTACTTCATTTTCTATATCTTTGCCGTCGCAAATATAATAAATAATGTTGAGATTAGCACTGATTACGGTTTGTTTTGTTGCATTTGCCATGCTACTTTTGTGCATAAAAATGTTTTTAGTGCCTGGAGGGAAGTTTGGCAGCACACACATTGGTGGCAGCAAAGAGATGCGTAAACGTGGAATCCATTGTGTACAGAGTATGGATGTCATTGAGCGACAAGAAAATCCGTATCGCGTAAATGAAAGAATTAAGTAATAATTTTCACAAATAACAAAAAACAAATGAAGAAGTATCTATTTGGAGCAGCAATTCTGGCTATGGGACTCTCTATGGTCGGCTGCAACAAGTCTGCAGAAGCAGATGAACAAAACGCTGGCGAAGAGGCAGGTGAAGTCGCTGGGTTGAAAATTGCTTACGTGGAGTTGGACACCCTGATGAGCCAGTATCAATTGTACAAGGACTACAGTGAGGTCCTGACACAAAAGGGTAACAATATCCAGAAAACTCTGGCTCAAAAGCAGAAAAGTTTGGAAACCCATGCTGCCAACCTCCAGAAAAAATATGAAAACAATGGTTTCACTACTCGTGATGAATTGGAGCGCGCCCAGAACAATATTGCCCGCGAACAGCAGGATTTGCAAGAACTGGCTGACCGTCTGAACAGTGAATTCAACATGGAGCAAGCTCGCATCAACGAAGAAGCCCGCGACAGTATCCAGGCTTTCCTGAAGGTTTACAACAAAACAAAGAAGTATGATTACGTGATGGTAAAGGCTGGAGACAATTTACTGATTGCAAATCCAAAGTTCGACATCACCAATGACGTCGTGAAAGGTCTGAATAAGCGCTACAAAATCAAGGATGACGTAAAAGAGATGATTAAAGAAGTTGAAGGAAAGGCCGAAGAAGAGACAGCCGAAAAGAAAAACAAGGAATAAAAAGGGAAATACATCATTTGAGGGATTCTTAGAATTCCATCAAATGAAAATATGCACCCCCGTCGAAGCCGATGGTGATATCCACCATATAACAAGCAGCTCCGTCGGGGATGCAAACATTTGCGTCAAAATGAAAGCCCTGACTATCAACATTACTGAACTTCATGTCACTCAAAGTGGCTTGAGACAAGAATTGTTCAGGAATCAACTCTTCAAAAGTTGATTTGGTTATGTTCCTGCCAAAAATACGATTCCTGCCTGAGTAGACTGAAACGTGAATCAGATTGTCGAAGTAGTAATTCTGCACAGCCACACCTTCATCTGTATAACTTGTACGATAAACTTTCTTGGAAGACGGATTGATAGCAATGTAGCAATGATATCGATGACCCAAATAATTGACAACTGTATCACGTTTCGTAACTTCCGTATAAATGATTGGAGCATTCATGGGATGCACGAAAACCAAGCTGTCTTCAGAAGCCTGCTCAGTATGACGAACACAAATCAACTCACCCGTCATTGAATGGAATGAAAAAAAGTTATCACCCAGATTCTCAATGATATAAGCATTTGGTCCCACGAAGAACGTGTCGGCAACAATACAAATATGCTGAGGAAGATTTGTGCTGTCTGGATAATAAATGGAATCCCTATTTACCCGAAATATGGGTTCTTCTGTATCGTTGTCAACCCAAATTCCTTGCAACTTACCAAGGGCAACAGTATCCTGTTGAGGTTTTTCGATATCATCAACTTTATTATGATACCGATGTCCACATGAAACCATAATAATGGCAACTGCGAATAAAACAATTTTCTTGATCATCTTATATTCTGATACAAAGATATAAAAAAGTCATTGATTATGCAACATTGAATAAAAAAAACAAAACTTATTGGAAAAAGTTTCTTCACTTTAGAGAAAAAATTCCTATATTTGCACTCGTGAACGATTTATCTAAACATATAGAATACTTGCTTCTTAGCAACGACTGCCTGATTGTTCCACAATTAGGAGCCTTTGTCGTACGTCACATGAATAGTGAATGGAGCGAAGAGGAAGAGATTTTCTTACCTCCTTATCGACAAGTTCATTTTAATGAAAAGATACGTCACAACGACAATCTTTTGGCAAGTTCACTCATACACTTCCATAAAATAAGTTTTGAAGAAGCACTCAAGTGGATTGATGAATACGTAAAACTGATCAATGAAGAACTGCTCGTCAACGGTTCTTTTGATATGGGCAGTATCGGGGTTCTTTATAAAGAGAATGATTCCAGTCCCATATCTTTCTCGGCATGCAAGGCAGGTGTAACTGCACCAGAACTCTATGGTCTGGATACCTTCCAAGCTTCTTACTTGCCAGATGTCTTGCTGAAGACTGTTGATACTACTATAGAAAATACTCAGCGAATAGCCGCGATAGAGAAAGATAAGAATCACATAACCATCCGACTCAACAGGAAGGTCTTCAATGTGGTAACGACTATCGCAGCATCCATCGTTCTCTTCTTCATGTTCTCTACCCCTGTCCAGAACACTAGTATGACGACTGATCTGAGTTCAAACAAGGAAATTTTCTTTCCCAAGAATTTGATTCCACATCAGGCTACATCACAAACAGAAAAAAAATCTACAATTGAAACCGAAAGATCTTTTGGGCCAACAATCAATGTGGAAGAAAAAACACTTGAAACAAATTTGACAGAGGAAACAACTTCAACAACAGAAAATCATGTTGAAAAAGAATCTGCTGAACATGCTAAGTCAGAAATATCTCATGGAAAATATTGCATAGTGATGTCAAGTGCTGTTTCCCAAAAGAATGCTGAAAGATATACTGAATATCTAAGGAAAGCAGGTTACAATGCTGAGATATTTGACAATGGCAAGATTCGAAGAGTCATTATCGGCGGATTCCAAACAGAAGAAAGTTGTCGTGAGCAGATTAAAGAAATGCACAAAAACAAGGAATACAAGGACTGCTGGTTTATGAAGTTGAACTAATCTATCACCGACACTACTTCAAAAAAAACAATGAAAAGAGTCCGTTGCCCTAAGTGCGATAATTACATTATTTTCGACGAAACCAAATACATGGAAGATCAACAATTAGTCTTCCAGTGTCCTAATTGCAATCGACAGTTTGGCATTCGTTTAGGAACGAGTAAAATTCTACAGACTCGGAAAGAGGAAACAACAGACGAAAATGTGCAACATGAAGGATTGGGAAGTATTGTTGTAGTGGAGAACGTGTTCCATTATAAACAAGTATTGCCTCTCCAGATGGGTGACAACATTTTCGGCAGATATGTACAAGGAACAAGCATCAATCAACCCATTGAAACTGTTGATCCCAGTATAGACACCAAGCATTGCATCATCAGAGTTCAACGAAACAAGAAGAATGAGTTGCAATATATTCTACGTGATGCGCCGAGCAATACGGGCACCTTTTATATGAACGAAATCCTGCGAGATCAGGATCGCATCCATCTGGAAGAGGGAAGCATCATCACTATTGGTGCGACTACCCTGATACTCCATACTGCCAACGAGGAATAATCTGCATATGAGGTACAAAATTATCGCGATAGACCTAGATGGCACTTTGACAGATACAAATAAGGAGATTCCGCAAAGAAATATTGAAGCCTTACTGGAAGCACAAAAACGTGGCATAAAGATTATTGTGGCCAGTGGACGTCCCATCCCAGGTATAGTCTCTATTGCAGACAAAATATCGTTGGAAGAGTATGGAGGATATGTGATGGCATTCAATGGCGGACTCATTATGAATTATCAATCAAAAGAAATCCTCTACCAAAACTATCTGCAACCAGAACATCTTCCTTTCCTTTACGAATGTAGCAAGAGTGGAGACTTTGTGATTCTCAGTTACAAAGATGGAGCAATTGCTTCCGAAGATATTGAAAACAAATACGTGGCCTATGCTGCATGCCTCAATCACATGCCCCTACTCCATTTAGAAAACTTTTTAGAAACATTCAACTTTCCCATACCGAAATGTCTCATTGTGGGAGATCCTGAGCCTTTGCATCAATTGGAACTAAAGATGAAACACGAGATTGAGGGGAAACTGAGTATCTATCGAAGTGAGCCTTTCTTTCTGGAAGTTCTTCCTTACGGGATTGACAAAGCCCAATGCCTATCTCATCTACTTAACATTATAGGGATTAAGAAGGAAGAAATGATTGCTATCGGGGATGGATACAATGATTTAAGCATGATACGTTTTGCAGGTTTGGGAGTAGCCATGAATAATGCAGTCCTTGAAGTTCGTCAAGCGGCAGACTTTATCACGCAAAACAACAATGATAATGGCGGAGTGGCAGAAGCAATAGATAGATTCGTACTAAAAGGGGGATAAAGCCTTTGCAATTTTTTCCTTGAGTTCATCTATTTTGCTCCGTCGAATAGAGAGGGTCATCTTACAATCCATATCATAAGATTGACTCACGATACGAGCATCTAAATCACGAACGACCTTCATCACAGCATTCATCAATGGATACTCAAAATCAAAAGTATATTCCTCGTCTACAGTTCGCGTTACAATCTCGGCATTCTGAATAGCTTCTGCCGCAGCTGTTTTATAGGCACCTATCAAGCCACTTGTTCCCAGTTTAACGCCACCGAAATAACGTACGACTAAAATCATGATATCAGTCAATTGATTGCTGTTTATCTGCCCCAAGATAGGTTTACCAGCTGTTCCACTGGGCTCCCCATTATCATTTGAACGAAAAGTCTCCCTCTCCGATCCAAGCATATAAGCCCAACAGCAATGACGGGCATCGTAATATTTCCGTTGATATTGTTCAACTAAAGACATTGCCTCATCCACAGAACGAACGGGATGAGCAAAAGCAAGGAACTTACTCCTTAATTCCGAGTAAGTTCCCTTACTTTCTGCTTTTATTGTTTTGTACTCGTCGAGCATCAACTGAGTTTGTGAATCACAAGGCCACTACGCAGTTTCGGCTCAAACCAAGTAGCTTTTGGCGGCATGATGTTCCCCGTATCGGCAATCTTTATGATCTGCTCCATACTGACTGGATAAAGGGCAAGAGCCATCTTCATCTCTCCACTGTCAACACGACGTTTCAGCTCACCTAAGCCACGTAAACCTCCCACGAAATCGATGCGGTTGTCCTTACGAAGATCCTTTATGCCAAGCAGTTCATCCAAAATCAATCGACTACTGATACTGACATCAAGACTCCCAATAGGATCTGACTCGTCGCAAAGGCCTGGTTTTAAGCTCAAACTGTACCAGATGCCGTCTAAATAAAGACTAAACTCATGACGATGCTGAGGACGATATTCATTTGTACCTTTCTCGACGACAAGAAAGTTCTTGGATAGAGCCTCGAGAAACTCAGCGGGAGTTCTTCCATTCAAGTCTTGAACTACACGATTGTAGTCAAGAATCGTCAGCTGGCTGGTGGGGAAACAAACTGCCATGAAATAATTGTATTCTTCATCGCCACGATGATTGGGATTCAGACGGGCTTTCTCTGCACCCACCAAAGCCGCAGCTGCACTACGATGATGTCCGTCAGCAATATAGAGCGATGGAATCTGGGCAAATGTTTCGACGATGGTCTGAATGTCTTCAGTATCATCTACCAACCATAACTGATGCCGGAATCCATCAATGGGAGCTATGAAATCATACTCAGGCTTTTCCTTCGTGATACGAGTTACCAAGTCATCTATTACCTGATTGTCAGGATAAGCGAAGAAGACGGGCTCCATATTGGCATCATTCACACGAACGTGTTTCATGCGGTCTTCTTCCTTGTCGCGACGTGTCAACTCATGCTTCTTAATCACTCCATTCATGTAATCCTCCACCCAAGCAGTCACGACCAAACCATACTGGGTCTTATTGTTCATGGTTTGAGCGTAGATATAGAACATTTCCTTCTCATCCTGCTTAAGCCATCCGTTGCGTTGGAACTTAGCAAAATTCTCGGCAGCCCGCTCATACACACGAGGATCGTATTCGCTGGTTCCTACAGGAAAATCTATTTCAGGCTTGATGATATGATACAATGACTTCTCATTGTTACCAGCTTCAGCTCGAGCCTCCTCGCTGTTCAGCACATCATAGGGACGGGATTCCACCTGTTCAACCAAGTCTCTGGGTGGCCGAAGGCCCTTAAAGGGTTTTATCCTTGCCATAAACAGGAATCTATTACTTATTGACCTGGAACTTGGTGATTCCTTGTTCCAGATACCCTACAATCTGATTGGCTGCAGCAATACCAGCATTCACATTAGCCTCGGCGGTCTGAGCACCCATCTTCTTGGGAGTCGCGAAATAGCGCCCAGCAAGCTTTTCGGCAAACTCAGCATCCATATCTGGCTTAATGTCTGTCACGTACTTCAAATCAGTTCGTTCTGCGAGCAATGCCAGCAATTCAGGTTCATTGATGACTTCCTTGCGGGCGGTATTCACCAGAATACCTCCCTTCTTCAGCTTGTTGACCAATTCAGCATTGATACTCTGCTTGGTCTCTGGAGTTGCTGGGATGTGAAGGGAGACGATATCACACGTCTCGAAGAGAGCCTCCTGATTATCTACAGCCATCACTCCTGCGGCTTCAATGGCTTCCTTTGGGCAATAGGCATCATAGGCAGCGATTTCCATGCCGAATCCTTTCGCTATGCGAGCCACATTGCGACCTACATTTCCGAAAGCAAGAATACCCAGCTTCTTGCCCTTCAACTCAGTTCCACTCGTACCATTAAAGAAATTACGCACAGCATAGACGAGAAGTCCGAATACCAGTTCTGCCACGCTGTTGGCATTCTGACCAGGAGTATTCATGGCAACCACCTTGTGGGCGGTAGCTGCATCAAGGTCGATATTGTCGTATCCAGCACCTGCACGAACCACAATCTTCAGATTCTTGGCAGCATCCAACACTTCAGCATCCACCTTATCAGAGCGAATGATCAGAGCATCGGCATCAGCCACCGCACTCAGCAACTGGTTTTTCTCAGTATATTTCTCCAAAAGGACAAGTTCATATCCAGCAGCATCTGTAACTGCCTTAATGCCATCTACAGCAACCTTGCTGAATGGCTTCTCTGTTGCAACTAAAACTTTCATCTGTTTCAACGTGTTGAATCTTTCAAGTTAACGTGTTGAGTCTCCAAAGTTAACGTGTTGAGTTCTCAAAGTTAACGTGTTGAGTTTTCTTCTTTAATGCTTTGCCTCGAATTCCTTCATGCATGCTGCCAAAGCTTGGCAACCTTCGATGCTCATAGCGTTGTAGCAGCTGGCACGGAAGCCACCTACATCGCGATGCCCCTTCACGCCTACCATTCCCTTCTCTGAAGCGAATGCCAGGAACTCGTCCTGCAATTCCTGATACTCAGGAACCATTACGAAAGTGAGGTTCATGCGTGAACGGCTATCAACCTCAGCTGTGCCCATGAACAACTTGTTGCGATCAATCTCGTCGTAGATAATCTTAGCACGTTCGATGGCCAATTTCTCCATAGCCTTCACACCACCCTGACGCTTAATCCACTTCAAGTTCTCGAGGGCGCAGTAAATGGGAACTACAGGAGGCGTATTGAACATACTTCCCTTCTTGACGTGGGTGCGGTAATCGAGCATAGTAGGTATCTGACGGCTCACCTTGCCCAGCAAATCCTCCTTGATGATTACGAAGGTCACACCAGCCATACTCAGGTTCTTCTGAGCACCACCATAAATGATTCCATACTTGCTTACATCCAGAGGACGAGAAAAGATGTCGCTGGACATATCAGCAACTACAGGGATGGGTGAATCCACATCATGAAGCAACTCTGTACCATATATAGTATTATTGGTAGTGACATGCAGGTAATCGGCATCCGTGGGAATCTCGAAATCGCGAGGAATGTAGGTGAAGTTCTTGTCCTTGCTGGAAGCTACCTCCACAACTTCGCCAAACAACTTGGCTTCCTTTTCTGCCTTGGTTGCCCAAACGCCAGTATTCAGGTAAGCAGCTTTCTTCTCCAACAAATTGAAAGGAACCATACAGAACTGCAAGCTTGCACCTCCGCCCAGGAAAATAACGCTGTAGCCCTCAGGAATATCAAGCAACTCCTTGAACAAAGCGACGGCCTCGTCCACAACAGGTTGGAAGTTCTTTGCACGATGACTGGTTTCCATCAACGACAACCCGCTACCCTGGAAATCCAAACATGCAGCGGCTGTTGCCTCAATTACTTCCTTGGGGAGAATTGAAGGACCCGGATTGAAATTGTACTTTTTCATTTTGATGTAGTTATAAATGTATTTGATCAAAAAATCTTTTTATCGTGCAAAATTACACATTTTATATAATAATGCCTAATGATTTTGAAGAAAAACAATATTTCTATGCGTAAGGTCGCTATCATGAATAATGATAGATGCTGAAAATGAAGTATGGGATGACTCAACTGGAAACAAAAAAGAACCCACACTTTAAGAAAGCATGGATCCCTTTTTGTGAGGTGCGTGGCGGATTCGAACCGCCGTAGACGGTTTTGCAGACCGTTGACTAAGCCACTCATCCAACGCACCAGTTCGTCAGAAAGTTTTGCAAAAGTACAATGATTTTTTCAAATCTCCAAACATTTTGCTCAATAAATTCTCATACTGCTCGAGAACACCTTCTCAATAAGGGTCGGGGTGACCCGACTCGAACGGGCGACCACCTGGTCCCAAACCAGGTGCGCTACCAACTGCGCTACACCCCGATGCTTGACAGATTCCTCTGAAAAGCGGGTGCAAAGATATACCTTTTCCGCGAAGTATCCAAATTCTTCCTCGTTTTTTTTCTAAAGTTCTCCTCTCTGGTTAGCATTCTGTCTGTCATAATTGCCATTACGATGTCCAAAACGACGAATCAGGCCATGAACGATTTGAGAACGACGGTCAAGTAATTTCCAACTGCGCCAAGCAGAAACAAGCATTACGATACTTCCCACAATGTACTTCACATAGAGATTACTTTGCAGACATACCACGACGGCTACCACAAGGCAAACAAACTGGAAACTGATCAATCGCATAGTGTGGCCATTGATGCGGCATCCATATCTCCAACCATAGACAAAAACGATGCTGAGCATATCATAAAGGGCGGCTACAGATAACGCAATACCTGCTCCAACCAAACCAAAATTGGAATAAAGCCACCACATAAGTGCGCCAAAGACAATATCATAGAGAACTTCCATGATGAGGAACATTACGCTGTCTCCCTTTGCTAACGAAGTATATGAAACAGGCAACATGATGGCGCGGAAAAACATATAGAACGCAGAGCAAACCGTCATATCCAGAATGACCAGGAAGTCTGGTTTGAATAGCAGACGCACAACATAAGGCATTGCCAGAAGGAAAAGAATCAGGAAAGGTGTAATCAGCAGTACACAAACGTCAATCTGCTGATTGATGGTCTGATTAAGACGTGTCGTGTCTTGATTCACGGAAGAAAGTCGAGGATAATAATCTGCTTCGAGAGCCATAAACGCAACGCCAGCATAGGCGGCCATCAAGGTATATCCTGCGCGATAGTACCCTACATCAGAATAGGTTCCACTCATCAAGATCAAAGCAGGAATTGCCATCACGATACCTGAATTAGCAATACCTGCCAACACATAAGGAATCCCTCTTCGAATCATTGGCAAACCTTCATGGAATATTTCCTTGCTGAAAAAACTAACGCGATAACGAACCAATTGGACACTATAATATAGATGGATGAAAGCCGTCATTGCAGTACTGCTGATCAAAGCGATCACGATGCCGTGCATCTTCCAAAAATAATAAAAAGGTATTGTCAACACAAGCGTCGCTATAGCAGCAAATGTTTCCACGATAGCCACTCGCTTCAGTTGTCTCAACCCCTTCAGTATCGAACATTCACCTTCTGCCACCAAGAATGAAATAAAGATCGGACAAAGCGCAATGACTTCCCAATAATGATTCCATTCGTGCTTGAAGAAGAAATAACTCAATACAGGCGATACAAGAATCGTTAGAATGGTAGCAAAAAAAGCAGCCCAAATCACCCAAGTACGGATAACTTTCACTTTATGTTGGATACTCTCATCTGTACCTTCCTCGAAGAGTTCACTCACCTCACGAGTGGCATTCAAGGGAATTCCGAAATTGCTGCAACTGACGATAAACTCAGAAATGGACTGATATACAGAAATAAGGCCGTAACCTACCGAACCCAACAAGAGAGTCGTCAGTTTGGTACGGATGATAGCAACCAACATCTTCAATCCCTGCACGCCACCAAACACGCCAGTGTATTTCAACACATGATCGTAGCTTGTGTCTTCTGTTTCTATGTTATGCAGGTTGTTCAGCTCTTCCATCACTTTCCTTTTTGGGCACGCAAAGGTACAACTTTTATTCAAAATATTTGCTGAATTGACAAAAAAAACGTACTTTTGTGGATTAAAGCGTGGATTATCTAAAAATACCTCTGCAGCCAACAGATAGCGGCAAAAGTGATGAAAGTCCTTCTGATAGGTGAATATAGTAATGTACATTGGACGCTTGCCGAAGGGTTACGTGCTCTTGGGCATCAAGTGACCGTTGTATCTGATGGTGATCTCTGGAAGGATTATCCTCGAGACATCAATTTGCAACGCAAATCACTTGGTCGATGGGACACATCTCAATATCTTCTTCGCATAGAGGGGATTCTTCCTCGGCTCAAAGGATACGATGTGGTGCAGCTGATCAATCCAATCTTCTTTGACCTGAAGGCTGAACGAATGTGGAGGTACTACAGCATATTGCGCCGCAACAATCGCCGTGTTTTCTTGGGCGCATTTGGAATGGACCATTATTGGGTTAAGGCAGGATTGGATTGCAAGACCTTTCGCTACAGCGATTTCAACATGGGAAAAGAGCAGCGCCATTCAGCAGAGATTGACTTCATGGTAAAGGATTGGATATCAGGTCCCAAGAAGGAGATCAACGCTTTCATTGCGCATGACTGCAACGGCATCATTTCAGGGCTTTATGAATATCACATGAGCTACTTGCCTGAATATGCCAACAAACTCCAGTATATCCCCTTCCCCATCCAAATTCCTGACATCACACCAAGCCCAGACATTCCCTCTCCCATCCGTTTCTTCATCGGCATCCAGAAGACGAGAAACGAATACAAGGGAACAGATATCATGCTTAGCGCCCTCGAGAAATTGAAGCAGGATTACCCTGAAAAGGTCGTAATTAAGCGAGCTGAGAATATTCCTTTCGAACTTTATGAGACGATGCTCGACCAAAGTGACGTTCTCCTGGATCAGCTATACAGTTACACGCCTGCCATGAATGGGCTCCTGGCTATGTCAAGAGGTCTTGTGCTGGTGGGAGGCGGAGAACCAGAACATTACAAGCTCTTGGGAGAATCTGAACTTCGACCTATCATCAATGTACAGCCTTCCTTTGAGGATGTATACTGCAAGCTGTTGGCCCTTATACTCAATCCTGAACGCATTCCTCAATTGAAACGTGATTCCATCGAGTACATCAGACGACATCACGAATATAAAAAGGTAGCCCAACAATACGTCGACTTCTGGAGCAAACCATGAGAATCAGTATCATCATTCCAGTTTACAATGTGGCACAACATTTGCCAAAGTGTCTTGAATCCATCCTGAATCAAGGTTTGGAGGATTATGAAGTGATACTGATCAATGATGCAAGTCACGACAATAGCCTGGCAATCTGTAAAGAATGGTGTCATGAGAATTCGAATTTCAGACTGATAAATCATGACAAAAACATGGGATTGAGTGCTGCGAGGAATACAGGAATCAAGGAAGCAAATGGCGAACTCATTACCTTTGTGGATTCCGATGATTATCTGAAGCAGGGTACCCTTTCAGCCTGTTTGGAACAAATGGAGGATGCTGATGTACTGGAGTATCCCATCATGGTAGACCACTTGTCATCCAAGGAATATCCTTTCTATCCTCTCGAAGGAACCTATGACTTCCAGACATGGATGAAACACGATGGATTCACGCATTGCTATGCATGCAACAAAGTGTTTCGACGTTCACTATGGGGCGAGACAAAGTTTCCCATAGGACGATATTACGAGGACATCTTCACTATTCCATACGTGCTCCAGCGGGCCACCAAGATACGAGGTGCCAAATGCGGAATGTACTATTATTGCAAACGTGATGGGAGTATAAGCAATACGCCTAAAACCAACGCATTGTATGATTACGTTGAAGCTTTGGTTCAACTACAATCCTTGCCTGAAAATCAGCAGAACTATGCCCTGTATCTACGTTCGCTCAATGCGCAACTGTCCTATCATCAGCATGGAGGCAACGAATGTCTCGTTCCTCATCGACCTCTTCCTTTGCATTTCATTCTCTCTACGGATCTCACCCTTCGACAACGCTTGAAGGCTCTTTGGTTTCGTCTCACCTATCGTCCTCATTCATGAACTACCAGTTAAGCATTATAATCCCCTGCTACGACATCGAGTTGAGCGTACTTTCCAAATGCATCGAAAGCCTGGAGTTCATCTCTCAACTGATGACGTATGAGATATGGATCATCGATGATGGAAGCCACGAGGATGTAGTTTGCGAATGGGTAAAAAATCTGGACAAAGAGAACATTCATGCCATTCGACAAGAGAACATGGGGCCTGGAGGCGCACGAAATACAGGAATCGACCAATGTACAGGCAAATATCTCACTTTCATCGATGCCGACGATTACCTTTTCTATGGGCCGTATGTCCAGATCCTGAAGACGCTGCTCGACGAAAAGCCAGATATTCTCTGTCATGGATCGAAGAGAGTTTACGAGGGGCCAGCCACCTTGTTCATGATTAAATACGACATCATCCCCAGTTGCTGTTCCTATATCATTCGTCGAGAAACGCTTGGCGATTTGCGTTTTTCTCCCTATTTGTATCACGAGGATGAGGAGTTCTGTACTCGCCTCTTTCTCAAGCGCGCCCATCTGGTCACCAGCATCGAGCAGGCATACTTTTATCGTTATCGCTCTGATTCCATTACTCACAAGCAGGACAAGAAGCACATGCAAAAGCGATACTCTGACTACATAACAGTTCTTCAGCACCTGCAATCAGAAAAAGTCCCCTCACCCCACTCGCTCGCCCTGCAACGTCGACTCTGCATCATGGCTATGTGCTACATCATCACCTTGATGAGCGACAGCAAAAGTTGGAAATTCACAACACGTTCGCTCCAATCTCTTCGCTCGATAGGACTCTATCCCCTTCCCATGAGGGGCTGGTATGGATTCCGTTACCTGTTCACCCAGCTTACCACCTTCCATCCGATTCTCGTCTGCCTTCTTTCTCCCATAACACGTTTGCTGGTGAAACTGAAAAATGACAATTCTGGGCGTCGAAGCTTTGTGGCGCAGGTTGATCCCTTTGAAAGATAAAGCCCTCTCGTCTACCTCAAAAATACCCCACACGTCGAAACCTCGAACACAACACGTTGTGTTTGCAATTTCAACACGTTGTCTTTGCGGTTTCAACACGTTGTCTTTGCGGTTTCAACACGTTGTCTTTGCGGTTTCAACACGTTGTCTTTTTCATCGCCACACGTGGCAAGAAATTGATGAAAAATGTCATTCGCGACATCTTCTGCATTATTATTTGTTTTTTGAGGTAAAAACTTTTGCATGACATCTTTTTTTTCCTTATCTTTGCAGAAGATAATACCCAATGAAGCCATGAAAAGAAGGTTTTTCTTGAAACTAAGTGCCGAGGTACTGGTTGCCTCGCAACTTCCTTGGCCACTAAGGGCAGAAGTGAAACGGAATGTAGGTAAACTGCGTCCTCTGAACATACGGGAGATAGAGATACCTGTAGGCATCGAGAAACCTTTCAGTGCCCTTCACATTTCTGACACACACTTGACGCTGGTGGATAACCGCAACGATGAGCGCAAGATAAAGCTTGCCGCCGATCGTGCCAGGAGCATGAACCTGGGAGAACACTATCTGGACGAGGCTATACGATATGCGAAAGAGCACGATATGCTGATGCTCCACACAGGTGACCTGACAGACTTTGTCTCGGAAGCTAATCTGGATGCTGCAGCTCGCCATTATCGCGAGGCTGACTGGTTCGTCTCAGCTGGGAATCATGAGTTTTCCCAATACGTGGGTGAAGCGAAGGAAGACGAGGCATATAAGGCTGAGAGTTATCAGAAAGTGCAAGACGCCTATCCCAACGACCTGACGTTCTGTTCGCGAGTTGTGGGTGGCGTGAACTTCGTATCACTTGATGATGTCTACTACAACGTGACAGAGCATCAGCACGAACTCATGGAGCAGGAGGTAAAACGAGGCTTACCTGTTGTTTTGATGTGCCACGTACCTTTCTATACACCAGATTTCTGCGACTACTCGTTGAAACGAACTCCGAAGTGTGCCTATCTCACAGCTGCGCCTCTTGAAGTCACGAAGAACTTTGAAAATAATCCCAACCTGCCAGAGGACCAGCAATGGCGCAACCGTTCCGTACAGCAAAGGGCTGACAAGCCCACGATGGAGTTCGCGAAGTGGCTGAAACACCAGAAGGCTGTGAAGGGTATCCTCACTGGACACATGCATTTCTTCTATGAGACACGATACTCGAAGACAGCCATGCAGTATACCGTAGGAGCCACCTATAACGGCGATGCCTATGCAGTACGATTCGTCTAAAAAGCTTTTGCATGCTATTCTCAAGAAAGAATTATCATATCATAAACTGAAGACAAAGGAATTAACCAAAAAATATTTTCAAGTATGAACAGAAGAGATTTCATCCGCAACTCAGCAGCCGCAGGACTAGTTACAGCCTTCCCATTGGCTGCAGAGGCAGCAAAGAAGAAAAAGAACAGTAGTGTGGAAGCTCTGCAGGAACCTGCACTCAACGATGAGAAGCAGCGTTTCCACTTCCGACCTGATGGCAAGTTTAAAATCCTGCAGTTCACAGATACACATTACATCGCTGGTGACAAGCGTTCAGAGCGTGCCTTGAAAAACGTCATCGAAATGCTCGATCAAGAAAAGCCAGATCTGGTCATCCATACGGGAGACGTCATCTTTGGTAAACCAGCAGAGCAGAGCCTGCATGAAATATTGGCACCCCTTGGTGAGAGAAAGATTCCCTTTGCCATTGCGATGGGCAATCATGACGGGCAGTATGACAAGAATCGACACGAGGTAATGGACATCATCCGTAGTCTGCCCTATAATGTGAACAAGGGTGTAGAAGGCATTTATGGCGATTCCAATGATCTAATCACCCTATCAGATGAAAATGGTAAAACGGAATGGGCATTCTATCTTTTTGATTCAGGTGACAGCTGCGGCAATCCTGACATAAAGGGTTACGACTACATCCATTGGGATCAAATTCAGTGGTATCGCCAATGCAGCCAGAAACTCAAGGCTCAAAACGCTGACACTCCTCTTCCCTCACTGGCTTTCTTCCACATCCCAGTACCAGAATTCACTTATGGGCTCCGCTATGATACGAGCCGTATTCTGAAAGGTAACTTTGGAGAAGAGCCTTGCCCGCCAAACGTCAACTCTGGCCTCTTTGTCTCCATGAAGGAGATGGGCGACGTGCAAGCCATCATCTGCGGACATGATCACGATGACGACTACGCCATGAAGTGGCGAGGCATGTTCTTCATCTACGGACGCTTCAGTGGCTGCGATACGGTCTATAACAATCTGAAGCCCAATGGTGCCCGTATCATCGAGATAGAAAAGGGAAAAGCTGGTTTCCGTTCCTGGGTTCGCTGCTACGGAGGTGAGATAAGCCAAGACTTGAAATATCCAGAAGCATTCCGTAAGTTTTGACAGAAAAAAAACGTGAAATACTATCACTTTTATGATTAAATGTGTATCTTTGCACTGAAAGAAAGTTCTCAATAAGAATTTAAACAGGAAAATAAGGTATAATCAACATTAAAAAAAACAGATTTATGAGAAAAAAACTACTTTACAGTTTTGCCCTATCTGTGGCATGGATGTCAGCCACAGCTCAGGATGCACCTGTTGCTGATCTGTTGGATGTGGAGTTCAACATTGATGGCACAGCTATAGATGTATCGCCCATGAACAACACTGTTGAGTTCATTGGTGAAGGTCCAACGATTGCCTACAATGCAGCCTTTGGCCGCAATGTGGCAACTTTCTACACTGACTGGTCTGCAAAACCTGCCGGTTACTACAAGATTAATTTTGAGAACAACCAAGCTTTCCGTGATGCCTTGGCTGACGGTCACAGTTTGGAAATTCTGGTGATGCCTAACTACGCAGGAGCTCTCGCTGACGTGGAGTGCAAGCCTTTTTCTGCAATGCAGGCAGGTGGCACTGGTTTTCTGATATGCAAGACGGGTAATGGAGGCGGCAAGAATTCGTTCACCTTCCTGCCCAATGTAACTACTACCGGCGCCAGTACATGGAGATGGACCACCAGTGGTGTAACTCCCCTCGCAGGCTTCTATTACCATGTGATTGGAGTATGGAACAAGGAAGAGGGCAAGGCCTATATCTACGTCAATGGTGAACTCAAGAATGCCATAGATGCTCCTGGAGATTTACGTTTTGCTAACGAAGGATGCAACTGGTTCTGTGTTGGTGGAGATGCAAGTGGCAGCGGCGCAGAGGCAGGCTGGACAGGCGACATCATCCTCGCTCGCGTCTATGACAAACCTCTTACCGGCGAAGAAACTGCTGTCCTCTGGAATATTGTCAAGGAGCAGGAGGATAAAGCCAACATGGCAGTTTATCTGGAGGCGGTTGAAGAAGGTCTTCAGTATATTGATGGAGTACTTGCCACACAGAGCCTTTTGGATGAATACAAAGCTGCCCTTGAGACTTTGGATGCCTTGACTGACGGTGGCACAACGGAAGAATTGGAAGCACAGTTCGATATTGTGAAGATTTTACGCAATCAGGTGGAAACTTCTGTAGCTGCTTATGAACATTATTACGAACGTGTACAATATGCAAAAACTTATCTTCAGGAAAATACTGATTTCGAAGGTGATGATCGCGAATACATTGAGCAGTACCTTAACGATATCTTTGATCCAAACGAGGATTATCCCAACGGTTCTTATACTTATGTATGGGAGAACCATACGATGACCACTGAGGAAATCACCGCTGAGACTAACTGGGTTGACGAGAAACTGACTGCAGCCATCGAGAACGGATACAAACCTGGTGCAGACATTACCAATCTGTTGACCAATGGCAATTTTGCAGACGGCTTCAACGGATGGTCTGGAACCGTTGGTACGAGTACTGCTAAGAGCAATACCACAGAATATTACGGTGCTGAGACATGGGCTCGTGGATTCGATATGTATCAGACACTGACAGGTTTGGAGAACGGAGTTTATGTATTGACTGCTAATGCAGCCTATCGTCCTTTCAATGATCGGTACAGTACTTATTATGCTGCCAACATGTATCTCAACGAGAACCGTCTCTTCCTGCCTACCGCTTATGAAACACGTATCTCTGTAGCTGATGCTGTGGACGGAGAAAACTGTTATCTCACACAGAATGGTAGCGATTCTTCTCTCGATCTGGAGATTTCTGACGACGAAGGAAACGTTATTGGATACGGCATACATGGCATGACCAGTATTGCCAATGCCGCAAACGGGGGCCGTGCTCAGAATTATCTGGTAGCTAACGTAACGGATGGTACCCTAACCATTGGCTTCGCAAACCCCAACCCCAATGCAAGTACCGACTGGACTGGTATTGCAAATATTCATCTTCTCTATGCCGGCTCATTTGAGGCTGCCGACCACTATCTTGACGAGACCCTCGCTTGTATGGTGGCACGCGCTCAAGCCATAATTGACATCGTTCCTGAAATGGGTGATAAATACGCACAGAATCCTAACTGTCCTCGGGTCATCAAGGATAAGCTTCAAGCTGCTGTGAATGCTGTGGCTTCCGCTTCTACCCCTGAAGAGAAATATACCTTGATCGGCACCTTCACTGCCCTGTGGAACGAGTTCTGGGATGGCCGTGACGCCTATGTGAAACTGCTCGATGAGACCGAGACCTGCTATAGTATCGTCAGCGACCTCTTTACCGCAGAAAAACTAAGCAAAGAGGAATATAATCAGATGGAAACCGTTTATGGCAACATATTCAATGCATACGAGCAAGGTACCCTTTCCACCGAGGAAGCTCTTGCTATGGAACCCTTGAAGGCTACAGGTCTTATTCCCGACGTTGATGAGAATGGTGTCTATCAGATAGCCAACAATGCCCACATGGCTTACTATGCTCTCAAGGCCGGCTCTGCAGGCAAAGCTATAAATGGAAAACTTCTGGCAGACATTGACTACTTTACTGAAAACCAGATGATGGAGAATTTCTATGGAGAGCTCGACGGCAATTATCACACCATCACGGTTGATATACATCGAGCCGCCCGTGGTGCTGCGCTGATCAACAACATGCAGGACGGTTCTTCTGTCAAGAACATGACCATCAAGGGTGAGGTGTATAACAGCGACAAGTTTGTGACAGCTGTAGCAGCCAACACCTATAACAGGACCACCATTTCGGGCATCATATCCCTCATCAACGGACATTCCACTTGTGTAGGTGACTCAGGTAACGGCGGTGTCATGTCATGTAATCGCGGAAGTGCTGTGGTCAAAGACTGTGTCTTTGCCGGTACAATGGAAGGTGCTGAAGCAATCAACTCAAGCGGTATCGTGGGTTGGACCAATGGTTCTACCTTAATTGAAAACTGCCTCCAGATTGGCGACATCACATTGAATCCTGAGGGCTGCCGTACCATTGCCCGTGTTCCAGAACAGGTAATCCTTAACAATTGCTACTATAAGACTGCCTTTGGTGCAGAAGAAAGCACTCAGATTACCGACGAGCAATTGGCTAGCGGTGAGGTGTGCTATCTGCTCAACAAGGGCAACACAGAGAACCCCACTTGGTTCCAGACGCTGGGCGAGGATCTGTTCCCTGTGCCCGATCCCTCTCATCAGAAGGTCGGCAAGAAGGCCGACGGCACCTTTACCAACAATGCCAGCGAGTGGGAGGCAGTTGAACCAGGACCAGTTGAGACAAATCCAAAGGCCGACGTATTTGATGTGGTCTTCTACGAGGACGGCACAGCCGAGGATGTATCTCCCCACCATAGTGATGTGGTAGCCTACGGCGAACCAACCACCTACTACAGCGATACCTACCAGCGCTATGTGGCTCACTTCGAGAATCCTTACGGAGGCGTAGCCACCAACTTCTACAAAGGTACGGACTACAATCACAACGATGAGATACGCTATGCTTTGGCCAATGGTCACTCCCTCGAGGTGCTCTGTATGAACGACTATCCAGAAACCATACCTAACTCGGAGACCAAGCCCTTCTCGGCAATGCAGAGCGGCGGTACAGGCTTCCTGGTTTCCACCATCAGCGGTGCCCGCCAGAACGAACTGACCTTCCTGCCCAACGTCTCCACGTCTGGTGGCAACACATGGCGATGGGCCACCAGTGGTGTCGTTCCTGAGTCGAAGAAGTTCTATCATATCGTCGGTGTCTGGAACGCCGATGAGGGAAAGGCCTACGTCTATGTCGATGGCGAACTCAAGAACACCGTGGATGCTCCAGGTATCTTCAGGCTTGCAAGCTCGGATTGCAACTGGTTTGCCATTGGCGCCGATCCCTCGGGCCTTTCTACAGCACATGGTTCATGGAATGGTGACGTGGCCATTGCGCGCGCTTACAGCAAGCCCCTCACGGCCAAGGATGTGGAATATCTGTGGAATCAGGCAATCAACCCGACAGGCATCGAGAAACTGCCCGAACAAACTGTAATTGCGTTCCCAGGTGGAATTTTCGACCTCAACGGTGTAAGTGTCAAGAAGACCCGTCAGGGCATCTATATCATCAATGGCAAGAAGGTTCTCGTAAAATAACAGAAAACAAACATTAAACAATCTTTAATAAGTGCCTCTCTCTGGACGGATCGGAGAGGGGCACTTTTTTTGTTTACATTAATAAGATAAATCGATTCTAATCATCTGTACAATAACTGCAACGGGAAACATTTCACCTCTTACACATATGATTTCCCGCAAATATTTGCAGATTTCAGTTTTATTTTCGAATTTTGTAAAAGATTATGCTTAGTTACGTGTTTTCAGTAAATGATTCAACTAATAGATACTCTATGAAACGTCGCATTCTTTTCCTCATTCTAACCATATTGTTTACTGTCCCATGCATTAGCGAAGTCCCTCGAAGAAAGGTAGCCGTAGTACTTTCTGGCGGTGGAGCCAAGGGAGTCGCCCACATCGGAGTTCTTAAAGTCATCGAGAAGGCTGGTCTTCCAGTTGATATTGTAACAGGAACCTCAATGGGAAGTATCGTTGGTGGTCTCTATAGCATAGGATATACACCTCAGCAGTTGGATTCCATCGTGCGTAACCAAGACTGGCTTTACCTGCTATCCGATGAAGAAAACTTGAGGAATCAGAGCATTGAAGACCGTGAGAAGAAAAACACCTATATACTAAGCAAACATCTTACTCTTAGTAAACGACAAATATCTGCAGGGGGTATAATCAAGGGGAAAAACCTACAAACGCTCTTCCGGTGCCTGACCGAGGGATACACCGACTCTATCAGTTTTGATGTTTTCCCCCGCAAATTTGCATGTGTTGCAACAGACTTAGTTACAAACAACGAGTATGACTTTCATAGTGGAGTTCTCGCTGAAGCCATTCGCTCCAGTATGTCCATCCCAGCCGCTTTCGCGCCTGTTAAAAAAGGTGATATGGTTTTGATAGATGGAGGCATGTGTAACAATTATCCAGCTGATTTGGCTCGCAACATGGGTGCTGAATATATCATCGGCTCCACTGTACAAGGTCCAGAAAAGACTGCACAGGACCTGCGTAACACCATGTCCGTCGTGAGTCAAATAATTGATATAAACTGTAAACGTAAATACGACGACAATCTCGCTATTACAGACATACCTATCCGTGTTGATACCAAACCCTATGGAACCACCAGTTTCAGTGCCGAAGCTGTTGACACTCTGATCCGGCGTGGCGAGGAGGAGGCTATGCGTCATTGGGATGAACTGGTTGCCTTGAGACGAGAATTAGGTTTGCCCGATGACTATAAAGTGGAACCAATCCGCCATCAGCAACCCATTTTAATGTCACAAAAACACAAAGTTGACCATTTCAATTTTCTCAATCTTAACCCACATCATATAAAATTCCTGCGCAGCAAATTCTCACTCAAAGACGGCGACAGCATCGACTATAACCGTGCAGAGCAGGTTACCACTTCTATGCGCATAGATCTCTTCTACAACGGCGCCGACTACAATCTGTCACACCAGCCCGAAGGACAAGTCATGACATTCGAGGCAGGACTAAAGACAGGAGCAGAATTCAACGTGGGTGCCAGGTTCGATACTGAAGAAATGGCAGCCTTGCTGATCAATTGCAAGTTGCCCATGCACACTAACTTGCCACTCTGTTTTGATACAAACGTCCGTTTGGGAAAACGAATCAAGGTACGAGAGGAGATGATTTTCCATCCAATCAGCTTCACCAAACTGCGCCTCGCCTATGAGTACAACCACAACGACATCAACATCTACAATCATGGTGACCGAACCTACAACACTACTTTCAGCTACCATAATGTGGATGCAACCTTATTGGACTTCAATGTTCGTAATTTCAATTGCACACTCTTTGGACGATGGGAATACTATCACATGGACAAAGTTCTTACCGATCCAGACATCATCATAGACATGAAATTCCGTCCACAAAATGAGCATTACTACAGCTATCATTTCCGTACCCAATACAACTCTGAGAATGATTGGTACTTCCCCACTCGTGGTTCACGTCTCAGAGCAGGATTTGGTTATTACACAGACAATTTCGCCAAATACAATGATCATTGGGGATTTTCTGCAACGGATGCCTCCTGGCGTATAGCCATCCCTCTTTCCAAACGATTTGTTCTCCAACCCCTTCTTTATGGTCGATTGCTGCTTGGAAAGGAAATATGTCCCATGATGTCTAACATCATTGGCGGCAATCATTTTAGGCATTATCTGAATCAGCAGATGCCATTTGCTGGAATCGGACACGTAGAACCCGTTGATGACCAAATCATCGCAGCCCAACTCAAAGCGCAACAGCGTATCGTCAAGAGCATATATCTGATAGCCAGAGTAAATTATGCCAAATCTGCTGACAAGCTTCGCAACATTCTGCAGGGTCACGATCTATGGGGAGCACAGATTGGTGCATACTACAAGACAATCCTTGGCCCGTTAGGAGCTCACGCAGGATGGAGTAATCGTACCAAGAAACCAAACTTCTACATCAATTTGGGATACGAATTCTAAGTAATTTGTGATGTTTGAAAGGTCACACGTTGAAAGGGAAAAGACAACGTGTTGTGTTTGCGGTTTCAACGTGTTGTAATCGAGGTTTCAACACGTTGTGTTTTTCTTCCTCATTTGTGGCACCTAATAGGGGAAAAACACATCAGGACATCTTGACGTATTGGATGAGCGATAGACGGGACTCGAACCCGCGACCCTCGGCTTGGGAAGCCAATGCTCTACCAACTGAGCCACTATCGCATTTCGTTCGCAAAGATAACACATTTTTCTTACCCCATGAAATTTTGTTCCCACTTTTTAAAACATTTCACACTTTTTGCTTTGCACTAATCAAAAAAAGCGATACATTTGCCAAAGAGATGTTATAATAACAATCATTATTAATTAGTAAAACCAATTGCGAATCTATGAAAAAGAAATTTGTTTGTACCGTATGCGGTTACATTTACGAGGGAGAGGAGCCTCCAGTTAAGTGCCCTCAGTGTGGCGTGCCAGCCAGCAAGTTCAAGGAAATCAAAGAGAACGAGGGTAACACCTATGTGACAGAACACGAGATTGGTGTAGCAAAAGGTTGTCCTGAAGAGATCTGGAAAGGATTGCAGGCACACTTTGCTGGAGAATGCACCGAAGTGGGTATGTATCTGGCTATGTCTCGCCAGGCAGATCGTGAGGGTTATCCAGAGATTGCCGAGGCCTTCAAACGTTATGCTTTCGAGGAGGCAGATCATGCCAGCCGTTTCGCTGAGTTGATTGGCGAGGTTGTATGGGACACAAAGACCAACCTGAAGAAACGTGCTGAGGCAGAGGCTGGAGCATGTACTGGCAAGATGGACATCGCCAAGGCTGCCAAAGCTGCTGGCCTGGATGCCATCCACGATACAGTTCACGAGATGGCTAAGGATGAAGCACGTCATGGCCGCGGCTTCGAGGGCTTGCTGAAGCGTTACTTTGGAGAGTAATTCCGCAGTAAGATAATTGTATTGTAGTCCAAAAACGGACCTATAAGAGTTGACGAGGAGCATACCGACAAGTATGCCCCTCGTTTTTATTCTATTCTATAACTTCTGCAACGATTGGGTACTCTTCTGATCCCTACTTCAGCAACTCTTTGACGGCAGTCTCCAGTTGAGTATCGTGTCCTGTCAGAAGATCCTCAGGTGTGATGTAGCACTCGATATCTGGTATGAGTTCCTGATTCTCCAGAAGATGATCTCTATTATCCAAATTACCTACCATAGGAATCCCAAACACATAGCCGCCAATGTGTTCCCACCATACAGCAGTCATTGTGCCAGCAACAGGTGTTCCTATCAACTTGCCGATTCCCAATTCTCTGTATAACCAGGGTGTACCATGAGCATTCGAATAGTCATCCTCGCAGACAAGCATGCAGGAGGGTTTTACCCAACGATTGTAGGGGTCGTCTCCAATGTACTGACCACGCCACATGAAACGAACGGTTCTTTTACCTGAAAGTAAAGCACAAACATCGTTGTGAAGCCAACCACCTCCATTGTGTCGTACATCCACGATAGCTGCCTCTCGCTTACGATTCTTGTCAGAGAGCAGTTCACGATAGAGATCGTGGAAAGATTCTCCATCCATTGCTTTGATATGCACGTATGCTAATCTTCCTCCTGAAAGGCTATCCACAATATGTTCGTTGCGTCGAACCCAACGTTTGTAAAGCAAATCATTTTGTTGACCACTTGAGATGGGACGCAGGATGATGTCTTTCTTCTCGCCCTTCACGGTGAGGCGTGTGCTGATTCCTGCTTTTCCAGCAAGCAAGGGGAAATAGTCAAGCGACCTCTCTATCTTCACACCATCAATGGCTGTGATGACGGAACCTGCATGAATACGCGTCTTGGTGTCCAAGGGACCACCAGGCAACACCTCTGCGATACGGATTCCTTCACCATCGTAACTCTCATCAATCAAAGCTCCCAACTCGGCAGTCAATAGACATTGTGGGGCAGGACGATAACGGCAACCTGTATGCGAGACATTCAGTTCGCCCAGCAACTCAGACATCATCTCGCTGAAATCATATCCGTTATTGATATGTGGCAGAAATCGTTTGTACGTCTCGTGCAAGCGTTCCCAGTCAGCTCCATTCATGTTTGGGTCGAAAAGCTTCTCGTTGGTTTGTCGCCACATGTGTTCAAAGAGGTAGGCTTGTGTTTCTTGTGGACGCACGTTGATGAACGTCTGGAAGGGAATGTCCTTGATCTGTGAATTAGCCAATTCCAGTTGCTTGATGCTGCCTCCGTATCCGCTGAAATATGCGATTGAGCCATCACGACTCAGATTGAAACGATTACCTTCAATGTTCTGAAGTCTCAATTCATTCTTCTCCTCCTTCAAATCACGCATCCAGAGAGCTCTGTTTCCATTATAAGGCGCAATATAGTAAAGTTTAGTGCCCTCCTTGTCCATCACTGCATCACCCAAATTGGTACTTCCCATAGTCAAACGCATAGTGCGCGTATCCAAGTCAGAAAGTTCAAACTTCAGGTCCTTCACCTTCTCACTCTTTTCTTCAGTACTATCTTTCTTTTCCTCTTTTTTCTTGTCCCCTTCCTCTGCTTCTTTCTTCAGAGCTAACTCTTCCTTGTTCATACGGAATTCTTCGTATGCTTCTGGTTCAAAGAACATGATGTATTCGTCACGCTCAGCGCCCCAACTGCCGTGAGCACGATAACCGGCACGATCGCTCTGGAAGATCATAGCTCTGCCACCCATCACCCAACGAGGATGCTCATCGCTGTATCCACTTTCTGTCAGATTGATGGGCTCAGCCTTTCCGTCTGCCTGTATAAGTGCAATATCACCAATGCTCCATCCCCTCGTGCCAATGTAGTCGGCCAAAATCCATTTGCTGTCAGGACTCCATGTGAAATATTGGTCACCATCACTATAACTGTAAGCGTACTTGCCATCCATGGCGGTGTGAATCTTACCGTTCTTCAGGTTGATAACACGGATGGCATTGCGGTTCTCCAGATATGCCACTTGCTTTCCATCAGGACTGTAGGAAGGTTGGAAACTGGTGGTCTTTCCGTCAGTCAGACGTTCCTCACGCAACTGCGTTGAGTAACTAAAATTCTTCTCGTCCTTATCTACCAATTCCGTTTGGTAAATCGACCAAATACCGTCCCGTTCGGAATCATAAACCAAAGCTCGGCCATCCTCGCGGAAATCCACCGTGCGCTCACGTTCTGGAGTATCAGTTATTTGCTTGGTAGTCTTGTATTCAAGATTGGTCACGTAAACGTCATTGTTCAGGATGAAGGCAATTTCCTTTCCCTTAGGAGAAACTACCACGCTGCTGGCACCTGCGTTGGTCAATTCACGGATAACATCACGAGGTTTCAAATCGTTTACGATACGTATATCCACTTTTTTCGCATCGCTGCCTGGCTGTTGCGTATATATCTCGCCATCGTAACAGAAGCAGAGTAAGTCCTGTCGGCTGGCAGAGAGATAACGTACCGGATTGCCCTGAAAATGTGTCAGTTGCGTATCACCTCCAGACAGTTTGTGAACATAAACATTCAGTGTCCCATCCTTTTCACTTAGATAATAAAAACTCTCACCATCCTTACTCCAGACAGGATTGCGATCCTCGCCCTTGAAGTTGGTCAATTGACGATATTGTCCATCAGCAAAAAGAAAGACATCACGAGTAATCGCGCTGGTATGATGCTTGCGGAAAGTGTCCTCGTAACCTTTTACGTTGACGTAAAGAACACGTTCTTTCTCATCGATCGACACGTCGTCCATCGCCAATTCAGAGTACAGCAGTTGTCGGCCTCCCTGAATCCCTACCTTATATAAATGATTGAAGGGACGAGCAGGAAATGCCAAATCGGAGACGGTAGGATTTCCAAAGCGATTGACCAAGACGGTCTCAGCATCTAACCATCCACTGGGTGTCTCTATGCCACTATGCGTGGTCAATCGAGTCGCCTTTCCGCCCTCTGCATCCATCACGAATACGTCCATGCTCCCTTCCCTGTCGCTGGCGAATGCCAGATGCTTGCCATCTGGGCTCCACTTTGCCTGCCCGTCATATCCATCATAAGTGGTCAGTTGTCGAGCTACACCTCCACGAGAAGGAACAACGTAAATGTCACCCATGTAATTAAAGGCAATGGTCTGTCCATCAGGTGAAATCTGAGCGTATCGCATCCACAAGGGAGCATCCTCAACACCATGTATACTAAGTGGGGACAACATCATCACGAACCCCCAAAACAACATTCTTCTCATTTGAAAACTTTTTTAATATTAATTTTGATTGCAAAAGTACGGATAAATTTTGGATTATTCTTGTCTGGTGAATTAAAAATTGTCAATTCGAAAATCAGTTATGAAAAGTGAGCTTTCATCCTTTTCAACAATGACGATGATAGGAATCTGAAAACATCGAAAAACGCGAAATGGCACAAAAGAATGAGAGTTTCAACAGAAAGGAAAAACACTCTACACTCTGCACCAGAGGCTTTTAACTCTCTAATTACCAATAGAAAATGAAGGTGTAGAGTGGGTGTAGAGTCGTTAGATACTCTACACCCATGTATAATGCTGTACTTCAACAAATTACATGGTACGGGTGTAGAGTGTAGAGTATTTTTGAGTTCATAAAAAATTTCGCTGAGAGGCAGGAGGTTCGATGAAGTAAAAACCACGAAAAATGCAGAAAGGACGGGAATCAATCGAAGTGAATTCTTTCTGAGAACGAAAACACAAATCTACGCGACATCGAAGGATTAACAAAACCATAGGAGTGAACGAAAATCTGGCGCAATCACAAAAAAAGTGCAGTTTTAGTCAATATTTTTGAGAAAAGTTGGCACAATCGCATGATTTTTATATCTTTGCGGTATCAGGAGCCATCCTAAGGGATGGCAAGTGATCATTACTATATGAAAAAGACATTTTCGAGTTTATATTAACCACAAGAATAATACATAAAAAATAATACATTATGAAAAAGTTCAGATTTCTACTGGCCACCCTGCTGGCCATCGTTAGTGCCTCTTCGATGAAGGCCCAGAGTGACCCTGAGGCTTATGCCGTACTCTCCAATGGAGTATCTCTTACCTTCTATTACAACACAGAGAAGTCTTCGTATGCGAGTAACCCAGAAAATGAAATCTTCGATCTTCCTTGGGGACTGAGCATTCCTGGCTGGACTCAATATGATGGTAATGAGGATATTACTTACGTGGAGTTCGACGGTTCGTTTGCTAACTACCACCTACAGAGTACAGCCTATATGTTCTGGGGACTGGCAAATATTGAACAGATTCATAACCTCAAAAACCTGAACACAGATGAGGTTCGATATATGACACAAATGTTCTGTTCCTGTGAACGCCTCAATAGCCTCGACCTAAGTACGTTTGATACAAAAAATGTAACAAATATGGCAGGCATGTTCCAAGGTTGCGAATCTCTTTCTTCGCTCACTTTGGGAGACAAATTCGTCACATCAAACGTAACAGATATGCACGTAATGTTCAGTTGCTGTTCATCACTCAGGGCACTCGATCTGAGCAACTTTGACACAAAAAACGTAACAAACATGTCAGAGATGTTTCTTGATTGTACTGAACTTCGCTCGCTTGATGTCTCGAGCTTCAAGACAGACAATGTCACTAACATGTACCAGATGTTCTATAACTGCAATAACCTTGGTTCAATCGATGTGAGCAAATTCAATACGGAAAACGTAAAAAAGATGCATTATATGTTCTGTAAATGCTCCAGCCTTACCTCTATCGATCTGAGCAACTTCAATACAGACCAAGTTGAATCCATGATGCTGATGTTCCAGGAATGCTCATCACTCAAGGAACTCGACCTGCGAAATTTCAATATAGATCATGTGGGATCCTTAGAAAATATGTTCTATGGTTGCTCTTCTCTTGAAACCATCTATTGCGCAAAAGGAACTAATTGGAGTGGCGTTAACTTCACAACAGACATGTTCACGGGTTGCGTCAAGCTACAAGGAAGATGCGGGACAAAGACATTCCCGTTTGATTCGAACTATACCGATGGGGCCTATGCCAAGGTCTATAAAGGGGGCACAGAGGGCGGTTACTTCTCTGAGATACATGAGCCATACGCCGTGCTTGACGGTAATACCCTCACATTCTATTACGACCCAAACAAGCCGACGGGTGCTTACGACATTCCTTGGAGTAATGACTCCCCTGGCTGGAGTAACAACTCCTCCATCCAGACCGTTACGTTCGATGCCTCCTTTGACCTATATCATGGTTTAACAAGCACAGAAAAAATGTTCAAAGAATTATCTCATCTTCAGACCATCAACCACCTTGAATATCTACATACTGAGAACGTGACAAACATGAGGGCCATGTTCTCTGCCAATATATCACTCACTTCGATTGATGTAAGCAATTTTAATGTAAGTAAGGTGACAGATATGAGTGAGATGTTCGCTTGGTGCACGTCCCTCGAGACCATCTATTGTGCACCAGATGCTGATTGGAGTGGCGTTAACAATAGAGGCTACAACTACATGTTCAGCAACTGTCCTTACCTGACTGGAAAATGTGGAAACAAGACATTCTCATATAACTCTTCATATCCGAACGGAGACTACGCCAGGGTTTGTACGGCTTCCCAGAATGGTTACTTCACCTCTATCGTTGAAACCTATGAGCCCTACGCCGTGCTTGATGGTAATACCCTGACATTCTATTACGACAATAACAAGCCGACGGGTGCCTACGATATGAACTGGGGAATTGGCTTCCCTGGTTGGACAAATGATGGTAACGGAAACAACACCATCACCACCGTTACTTTCGATGCATCGTTTGATGACTACACAGAGCTGAGCAATGCATACGCCTTTTTTAAAGGATTGAGTGCACTCACCACCATCAACCATCTCGAGTATCTGCATACAGACAACGTTACAGACATGGCGCGTATGTTCCATGAATGTTCTTCTCTTACATCACTTGATTTGAGCACCTTCAATACAGGAAACGTGACACAAATGATGGAGATGTTCTTTCGCTGCTCTAACCTCGAGACCATCTATTGCGCAGAAGGAACAGACTGGAGTACCAATAGTGCTAACAAGCGGGATATGTTCTCCAGTTGCTCCAAGCTGAAAGGAAAATGTGGAAACAAGACATTCTCATATAACTCTTCATATCAGGATGGCACCTACGCCAAAGTTTACACAGGAAATGATGAAGTGGGTGGCTACTTCACCAGCATCGTTGAAACCTATGTGCCCTACGCCGTGGTTTCTGACGAAGGTGCTACCCTGAGTTTCTATTACGACAATCGGAAGTCAACGTATGAGAGCGACGAGAATGTAGAAGTGTACAATATTCCCTGGAAATGCGATGAGGAAAGAGATGTCCCTGGTTGGACGGACTATACCAATGGCAACAACAAGATTACCACTGCTGTATTTGACGCTTCCTTTGCCAACTATCATGGACTAACAAGTACATATAACATGTTCGCAGGTTTGTTTAAGCTAAAAAACATTGAAAACCTCAACTACCTGAACACAGAGAATGTCACGAACATGAAATATATGTTCTGGTCTTGCGAGAAACTCATCACGCTCGATGTGAGCAACTTCAATGTTAGTAATGTGACAGATATGGGTCAGATGTTCGCTTGTTGTAGCAGACTCAAGACTATCTATTGTGCACCAGATGCAAATTGGAGTAACGAACACTACAAATCCATGTTCACTGGTTGTGATCTTTTATCAGGAAAATGCAGGGGCATGGAATTCAAGTATAGTGCCACTTATGTTCATACTGAAGATGGCTATTATGCCAGGGTTTATACAGGAGATGATGAAGTGGGCGGCTACTTCACCTCGATCGCAGAAAGAAAGGGCGATGCCAACGGGGATGGTGTAGTTGATGCTGTTGACTTCAACATGATTGCCAACGAGATTCTTGGCTACCACCAAGACAATTTCGACAGAGTAGCAGCCGACATCAACGGTGACAACGAGATAGATGCAATCGACTTCAATATGATTGCCAACAAAATCCTCTATGGCAGTTTTTCTGGCGAGCAAGGAAGCAAGAAGAACAAGGGAAAGACGAAGGAAACAGAAAGTGAGGACTCTAAGGAACCTATGTAAGATAAGAATGTTTAATAATGAGACTCAGAAGTTAAGCGATTTAACCATTTAAAGAAGAGGCTGGCGGTTCGCTGGCCTCTTCACATGAAAGGAGAAAACATTTTTTAAAACGCGTTTTGGTGAGAATGGGAAAACATTCACACCTTATTTGTTTGGTGCGACACAAAATATATGACATAACAAAGGCTCTTAACGATATGTTTATTGGATAAGCATCCGCTTCAACACTTGTCTTTCCGTCAACGGAAAGTTTTTATGTTCAAAAAGAGAAAAAAAAGATAATCTTTTGCAATTCATCTAATTATTCTTATTTTTGCAGCAGAAAAAGTTAAACAGAAAAAAACAAAAGAAATGAAAAACCGAATCACAAAGTTGTTGCTAATACTTTCAGCTCTCGTACTGACGGGCGCAGCAAAGTTATGGGCAGACGAGAACTATAAGGTATATGCCCGAATCAACAAAGCTTCTCTTACAATGGAGCTCCACTACGATGGGATGTTCGAGGCAAACATGACCAGTGATGAAGTTTCCTATTTGGCGGACAATGGTTATGGCACTCCCGGGTGGTGGAGTGATCCCGACATTCTTCCTATTGTCCAAAGTATCAAGAAAATAGAGTTCTATCCTGGGTTTGAAGACGCACCCATTACTAGCATGAAAGGTTGGTTCAAGAATATGTACTTTCTGACTACTTTCGTAACGCTCGACCACTTCCCCTCCAGTGTCACCGACATAAGCGAAATGTTCCAAAATTGCATAAGACTCACCGAAGCCGATCTGACTGCTATGGACGTTTCCAACGTCACCAACATGAGCCGGTTGTTCTACGACTGCGAACAACTCCAGAGCGTCAACCTGAGCGGATGGAACACGGCCAAGCTTACCAACGTAAACCAAATGTTCGATGATTGTGATGTGCTCTCCACCATCAACCTAAGCAACTGGACCAACACCGTGCTCACGGACATGAGTAGCATGTTCGCCAACTGCAAGGCACTCACCTCACTCAACCTGACGGGTTTCAAGACGGCCGCTGCCACCAACATGAGCAATATGTTTTCCGGCTGCAAAAACCTCACCAGTATAAGCTTGCTCAACTTCAATACCAGCAAAGTAACCAACATGAGCGGCATGTTCAATGGGTGCAGTAAACTGACGAGCATCACCTACGGCAGCAATTGGAACACCAGCAAGGTGACAGACATGAGCTACATGTTCGCCGACTGCACCTCTCTGGCCAGTCTCAACCTGAGCAGTTACAATCCTTCCAGCGCTACCAATATGAACCACATGTTCTCAGGTTGTACCAATCTACAAAGCATCACCTACGGCAGCAACTGGAATACCAGCAAGGTGACGGACATGAGCTACATGTTCGCCAACTGTAGCAAGCCGACGAGTCTCAACCTAACCAGCTGGAACACCTCCAGCGTCACTAATATGAGTTACTTGTTCACTGGTTGCAGCAATTTGTCGTCCCTCTCGTATGGCAGCAACTGGAACACCTGCAAAGTGACGGACATGAGCTACATGTTTGAGAACTGCTCCAACTTTACCACTATCAATCTGAACAGTTACAACACTTCCAGCGTCACCAATATGGCAGGCTTGTTTAAAGGTTGCAGCAAAATGACGGGATTCTCATATGGCAGCAACTGGAACACCAACAACGTAACGGACATGAGTCTCATGTTCTCTGGATGCGAACAATTATCAAGCATCGACCTGGGCAGTACCAGCACCTCCAATGTCACGGACATGAACAACATGTTCAGTGGCTGTACATCACTCGCCACCATCAACAACCTCGGCAGCCGAAATACCAGTAACGTGACGAACATGAACTCCTTGTTCAACGGATGCTCATCTCTCACCAATTTAGACATGGGCAGTTGGAACACCGCCAAAGTCACGGACATGAGCAGCATGTTCAACAGTTGTACCCACATCACCAGCCTCAACCTGAGCAGTTGGAACACCTCCAAAGTCACGGACATGAGCAGCATGTTCAATGGCTGTTCCAACCTCTCCAGCCTTAATCTGAGAGGTTGGAACACCGCCGCCGTTGTCGACATGGAAGGCATGTTCTATAACTGCACCAACCTCTCTACCCTCACTGGTATCAATGCATGGAATACCAGTTCACTTTCCGAAATGGAAGCCATGTTTCGAAACTGTTCCACCCTCAGAGACCTCGACCTGACAAGCTGGAACACCAGCAACGTGGTGATCATGGAAAACGTATTCAACGGCTGCTCCAACCTCGTCACCCTCACTTTGACTGGATGGGACACCTCCAACGTCATCGATATGGAGAATATTTTCAATGACTGCAGTCGTCTCACTACCATCAACGTGTCAAGCGGATGGAACGTATCTAAAGTCTCTGTTTTTCACTCTCTGTTCGGCAACTGCACAGCTTTGAAGGGCGGCAAAGGCACAACATGGAACAGTTCTCACGTCGACAAGACCTATGCCCACATCGACGGAGGTTCGAGCAACCCAGGATACCTTACTGAGATATTTGCCGAATCCTATGCCGAATATACCCCAGGCAATACCACGCTGACGTTCTACTTTGATTTACTGCGCAGCGCGCGGACGGGCACCACATACAACATACCTGCGGGCAACGAAACTCCCCAATGGAATTCAAGCGTTACATCCCGTAACGTGACCAATGTGGTGTTCGATGCCTCGTTTGCCAACATCCATCCAACGAGTATGGCCCACTGGTTCGAGGGGATGTCTAAGCTCAGAAGCATCACAGGTTTCGAAAACATTAATACAAGTGAGGTAACAGACATTGGAAATATGTTTTCTGGCTGCACGTCGCTATCAGAACTTGACCTGAGTGGTATCGACATACAGCATGTAGTTTCGACAACAAAACTATGTCAGAATTGCAGTAGCTTGGCATCCGTTACGTTACCGACCACCCTGTCCACCCTTGGGGCAAATGCTTTCCAAGGTTGTTCTTCCCTAACCACCATTGAAATTCCGCAACATGTCACCGAGATTCGAGATTATGCGTTCCAAGGCTGCTCTTCCTTAACCACCATTGAAATTCCGCAGCATGTCACCGAAATTCGAGATTATGCTTTTGATGGTTGTTCAAAACTGAAGATTGTGAGGGTGAACTGGACAGAACCGATAGCGACTGTTGCCAATGCTTTCCCCAACCGTGCCAACCAGGTGCTCTTCGTTCCCGAAGGCACTAAAGCCGCCTATCAGAGTGCAGATGTCTGGAAGGATTTCCATTGGATTCTTGTCCCCAGCGACAACATTGACATCTATGCCATCTACAATACCACCACCAAAACACTTACCTTCTACAACGACGATCAGGTCTTCTCTCGCACAGGAACTGGTTATTTCCTGAACACGGGCAATAACATACCTGAATGGAGCGTAAATAGTGGAGAAGTTACTAAAGTGGTGTTCGATGCCTCGTTTGCCAATGTACAACCAACTTCCACAGCTCACTGGTTTGAAGGGATGAGTAACCTGATCACCATCTCCGGACTCGCCAACCTGAAGACGCAAAGTGTGACAACGATGGCCTCGATGTTCAAGGGTTGCGGCAAGCTGACAAGTCTCGATCTGAGCGGTTTCAGTACGGTGAATGTGACCAGTTGGGAGAGCATGTTTGAAAATTGCAACAGCCTGACATCCTTAAATGTGAACGGCTTCACTACTGCAAGTGCTGCTACAGTCAACCTGAGCCGTATGTTCTATGGATGCAGTGCGCTGACCAGCCTCGATTTGACAAACTTCAATACATGGAAAGCATCAACGATGGCTGGCATGTTTCAAGGGGACTACAGACTGACGAATCTCGACCTGAGCGGTTTCAACACAGTGAATGTGACAGATATGAGTTCGATGTTCCAAGGCTGCACCAATCTGACGACGGTGGACCTGAGCAATTTCAATACAGAGCATGTAACGACGATGGAAGGTATGTTCCAAGGCTGCCAACAGAAGCTGAAAGTTCTTGACTTGAGCAGTTTCAATACGGCAGCGGTGTCGAACATGAGTATGATGTTCAACGGTTGCAACAATATAATTGCCATTGTTGTCAGCGATAATTGGAACACGACAAACGTGTCAAACTCGTCGAATATGTTTGCCAGTTGTAGCAACCTCGTGGGTGGAAACGGTACGAAGTATAACAGTGCTTTCACTGACAAAACACGTGCCTGCATTGATAAGCCAGGAACTTTGGGATACCTTACGGGTGATGACAGCGCTCCCTCGCCCTATGTTGTGCTTTCCTCTGACGGAACGACACTAACATTCTATTGTGACGGACTGCGTCTGACACATGCGGACGAGACTATATATTATCTGAACAGCGGTTCCAATCAACCTGAATGGAATGTAAAGAATGGTGCAGTTAATACAGAGACAGCAAATGTGGAGACGGTCGTGTTCGACGAATCATTTGGCTTCGCCCGTCCGACAACATGCTATCAATGGTTCTACCAGAGGAGTGCACTTCTGAACATCACGGGTATTGAAAACCTGAATACTTGTGAAGTAACAAACATGCAGGAAATGTTCCGTGAATGTACGGGATTGACAAACCTCGACCTGAGCACCTTCAATACGGCAAAGGTAACGAAGATGACAGATATGTTCCATGGTTGCACAGGCCTGCAGACCCTTAACGTGAGTGGGTTTACGACGGCAAGCAACTCCTCACAGGTGGAACTAAGCGGCATGTTCGATGGATGTAGCGCCCTCACTAACCTCAACCTAATGGACTTCGATACTCAGTATGTGGTGTGGATGTCCTTTATGTTCCGCGGTTGTTCCTCGCTGACATTCCTTAACCTGAGCAGTTTCAATACGGCAAAGGTAAAGTATATGAACGGCATGTTCTATGATTGCACCAAACTGAAGATCATTGTTGTTGGGGATTTGTGGAGCACGGGGGCAGTACTGAATGGTAACACTATGTTCTATAACTGCAGCAACGTCGTTGGCGAGAAGGGTACGACATTTGATTCCAATCATGTGGACAAACTGTATGCTCGCATCGACGGTGGTATATCCAGCCCTGGTTACCTCACAGAAAAATTGACCTATGCCCAACTCTCTACAGACGGAACAACGATGACATTCTACTGTGATAACAAAAAAGAATCGCGACCAGGTAAATCATTCGACCTGAATACGGAATCCACTAACCCTGAGTGGTATGCCAATCGTACAAGTGTTACGAATGTGGCGTTCGATATCTCGTTTGCCAGTGTACTGCCTACGACCACTTATCGCTGGTTCTACGGAATGAAGAATCTGACTAACATTGAGGGTATCGGATATCTCCATACGGACAATGTCACGACAATGAAGGAGATGTTCAGCGGTTGTAATGCTCTGACCGACCTCGATGTAAGCAGCTTCAATACCAGCAACGTGACCAATATGAACTATATGTTCTATGGTTGCAAACTACTCACGGAACTGGAAGTCGCAGGTTTTGAGACGGGAAATGTGACAGACATGAGCGGCATATTCAGCGGTTGTAATGTTCTGGAAGACCTCGATGTGAGTGGTTTCAATACGGGCAATGTGACAAACATGGCTTCTATGTTCAGCGGTTGCAATGTTCTGGAAGACCTCGATGTGAGTGGCTTCAATACGGACAATGTGACAAACATGAGTTACATGTTCAGTGGTTGCAAATTACTCACAGAGTTGGATGTCGCAGATTTTGAGACGGGAAATGTGACAAACATGAACAGTATGTTCCTCAACTGCCAAGCATTGACCAACCTCAACGTTAGCAACTTCAATACCGACAACGTGACGAACATGGCAAACATGTTCAGTTATTGCTATGGTTTGACGAGCCTCGACCTGACCAATTTCAACACAGGAAATGTGACAACAATGGAGAAAATGTTTTATTATTCCAATAGTTTGACAAACCTCGACCTGAGCAGCTTCAACACCAGCAATGTGACGACCATGGCAAGCATGTTTGAGCAATGTGGCGGACTGAAGGAACTCGACCTGAGTGGCTTTGAGACTCCGAAGGTGAAGAATTTCCAATACACCTTCAACGGATGTAGCAGTCTGGTTACAATATATGCTGGAAACTGGAGCAATGCCGCATTAGAATATGACTCCTACATGTTCAGCGGTTGTTCAAAAATCAAGGGAGGCAGTGGCACAACCTATGTTAACAAACCTGTTGGATCATTTATGTATGCTCACATCGACGGGGGCTCTGACAATCCGGGTTACTTTACGGAGAAACATGACTTCCTGCTGGGCGATGCCAACGGGGATGGTGTAGTCGATGCCGTTGACTTCAATATGATTGCCAACGAGATTCTTGGCTACCACCAAGACAATTTCGACAGGGCAGCTGCCGACATCAACGGTGACAGCGAGGTAGATGCAATCGACTTCAACATGATTGCCAACAAAATCCTCTATGGCAGTTTTTCTGGCGAACAAGGAAGCAAGAAGAACAAGGAAAAGACGAAAGAAACAGAAAGTGAGGACGCTAAGGAACCTATGTAAGATAAGAATGTTTAAAATACAATAAAAATAATACATTATGCAAAAGTTCAGATTTCTACTGGCCGCCCTGCTGGCCATCGTTGGTGTCTCCTCGATGAAGGCACAGAGTGACCCTGAGCCATACGCCGTGCTTGACGGCACTGCGCTGACATTCTACTATGATAATCAGAAAGCTTCCGTTGATCCTGGAAAAACAGTGTATGATTTCCCTACTCCCATTTCCTGGATTCCTGGTTGGGCATCTAACTCCACCATTACGATAGCCACGTTCGATGAATCATTTGATAATTACACAGGATTGAAGGATGCTTATCGCTTCTTTGGTGATCTGACGGCACTCGAAGTTATCAACCATCTCGAGTACCTGCACACAGACAATGTAACCTACATGGGCCATATGTTTGAAAATTGTTCTTCCCTTACCTCGCTCAACCTGAGTTTGTTCAATACGGAGAAAGTGACCAACATGCAGGACATGTTCTCTGGTTGCTCTAAGCTCGAAACGATCTATACTGCTGACGATGCAGATTGGCATGAAGTTAGTCCTACAGCTGGCATGTTCTCTGGTTGTACCAAGCTGTCAGGCAAATGTGCAGGAAATCCATTCACGTTTAAGAGTGACAAAACTGATGGCACCTACGCCAAAGTTTACAAAGGTGGCACAGAGGGTGGCTACTTCACCTCCATCATGGAAAGACAGGCATACGCCGTGCTTTCTGACGACGGTAAAACCCTGACATTCTACTACGATGCGGACAAACCGACAGGTGCTTACGACATTACATGGGCTGACAACGATCTACCAGACTGGTCAAAACAAGAAGAAAACCAAACCACTATTAAGACCGCTGTCTTCGACAAGTCGTTTGGCGAATATTACGGATTGACGAGTACATCCAGAATGTTCGCTGATCTGGAAGCTCTCAAAACTATCAGTAACCTAAAGTATCTGAATACCGAGGGCGTGACAAACATGAGCATGATGTTCAAGAACTGTAAGAAACTCACCTCGCTCGACCTGAGTAATTTCAAGGTGACCAGCGGGACAGATATGTCTGGCATGTTCGCTTATTGCAGTACCCTTCAAACTATTTATTGCCCAGAAGAAACAGATTGGAGTGGCTTTAGCAATAATGAAGGCATGTTCAATCAATGCATCAACCTGTCAGGAAAATGCGGAGGAAGGGAACCTTTCGTATGTGATGGTGTGAATAACATCAATGGCACCTACGCCAAAGTTTGTACTGCTTCTCAGGGGGGCTATTTCACCTCCATCGCAGAAAGACAGGCATACGCCGTGCTTGATGTCGATGGTGAAACACTGACATTCTACTACGACGCCAATAAGCCGACTCCATCAGAGGGAATAGAAGTCTATGACATTCCTTGGGAGGACTATCCTCTTTGGGGATCTAGTTCGAATGCTTCAAAAGTCACGAACGCATCGTTCGATGTATCTTTTGACGGATATTGCAATTTAGCGAGCACAATGGGCATGTTCTATGGTTTGTCAAGTCTTACTGCTATCAATGGCCTCGAGTACTTCGATACTCAGAAAGTGACCAATATGACGGGTATGTTCCAGAACTGCTCTTCACTCACCTCGCTTGACCTGAGTACATTCAATACAGAAAACACCACATTCATGGACTATATGTTCTCTAGATGTGGATCGCTTAATTCGCTCACTCTGGGAGACAACTTCAAGACGTCAAAAGTGAAAGACATGTCTTACATGTTCTACTATTGCAAGGTCCTCGAGACGCTCGACCTAACCAACTTCTATACAGCGAACGTGACTGACATGAACAATATGTTTAATAGGTGTTCTGCCCTCGAGACAATCAACTGGACCAGTAACTTCGACACTCAAAATGTGACTAACATGGAGTCTATGTTCCAAGACTGTACATCACTTGAATCACTTGACCTGAGCAACTTCAACACAAGTAGAGCAACAAACATGTTCAGGATGTTTTCAAGCTGCTCTACCCTTCAGACGCTCGACTTGCCCCGTTTCTATACAGTGAATGTGACTAACATGAACTATATGTTTTATGGTTGTTCTGCACTCCAGACGATCAACTGGACCAGCAACTTCGACACTCAAAATGTGACCAACATGGCCAACATGTTTGACGGTTGTGTAGTTCTCGCTTCACTCGATTTAAGCAACATTGATACAAAAAATGCGACAGACATGTCCTTCATGTTTCAAAGATGCCTTGCCCTCACCTCGCTCGATGTGGGCAACTTCAATACAGAGAACGTGACAAACATAGCGGGTATGTTCCAAGGTTGTTCCTCCCTCACCTCGCTCGATGTGAGCAACTTCAATACAGAGAACGTGACAAACATGGAGTATATGTTCTATAACTGCTCTTTGCTTAAGACCATCTACTGCAACGAAGACTGGCAAAAGGAAGGACTAACATCTACCAACATGTTCGCTGGCTGCACCAGTCTCAAGGGAGGCAATGGCACGCCATACGATGACTCCAATATAGATGTCTCTAATGCCCGCCCTGACACTCGACTCAATCCTGGCTACTTCACCCTAAAGACTACCTATGGACTACAGATAGGTGGCATCGCTGTGACTCCTCTTAACGCAGGGGATTTATCATCTACAAATTTCCCAGCATTGAAAAGAGGCACAGTATCCTATGATATCAATACCAATACGTTGAGAATAAGGAATGTCACAATAGAGTCATTAGGTACTACAATGGACTTGTATCCTATTCATTTCACAAAGCCTGGAACACTTATTCTGGAAGGGGAAAATACCCTTACAACAGAACATGATCCTGCTATACAAATAGACGCAGATGTGACCATCAGGGGAGATGGCAGCCTCACGGCAACAAGCTCCTGGGAGTGTGGAATCTTCATCAATTCAGCAAAGCTGACTATCCAATCATGTGCTGTTACGGCTCAAAGTTCTCATAATAGTGGTATCGCTGGTTTTAGGGCAGATGGTTCTCTTGTCATCGATGGAGCGATAGTTAAGGCTTCAAGTGGAAATAACGGTGGATCCATCTTCGATTTGGAGTCATTCACTCTGACAAATGCCACCCTTACTTCGCCTGAAGGAGCTGTGTGGAACGACTTTAAGCATGCCGTCTGCAATGAAGCAGGTGAGGAAGCTACGGTTATTCGCAGCGAAGTAATCATTACCCCCACTGTAAGTCCTTATGCCGTGCTTGAAGGTACTGAACTTAAGTTCTACTACAACGCGAATAAACCGACTGATGCCTATGACTTTGAAAGGAATATGTTCGGCAATTTTGGCTGGACAAGCTCAGCTCCTAATTCCAATATCAAGACGGTTTCCTTCGATGAATCCTTCGCTGGATACCATGATTTGACGAATGCAAGCAGCATGTTCAAGAATATGAGTGGACTTACTGCTATCAACGAACTCCAGAATTTCGACACTCAGAATGTGACAAACATGGAGAGTATGTTCGAGAACTGCCAAGCTCTTACTTCGATTGAACTGAACATCTTCAATACCGACAATGTGGAAAATATGCAGGCGATGTTCCAGAACTGTCAGGCTCTTACTTCGCTTGACCTGAGCAACTTCAATACCGACAATGTTGGAAATATGCAGGGTATGTTCTCAAGTTGCTCTTCTCTTACCTCGCTTGACCTGAGCAAGTTCAATACTTCCAATGTGACAAACATGCAAGCCATGTTCTCAAGTTGCCAAGCTCTTACTTCGCTCGACCTGAGTAATTTCAACACCTCCAATGTGGAAAACATGCAGGGTGTATTCTATTGGTGTCAGGCTCTCAAGAACCTTAAACTGAGCAGCAACTTCGTCACAACCAGCGCAAAATATGATATGTCGAACATGTTCAATCACTGCAAAGCTCTCACCTCTCTCGACTTGAGTAGTTTTGTTATATCATCCGATGTGACAGACATGCATGGAATGTTCTATGGTTGCTCTAACCTTGAAACCATCTTCTGTGTTGATGACGCTAATTGGTATAACAGCAATATTGATCAAAGAAACATGTTCGATGGTTGCGTCAAGCTAAAAGGAAAATGCGGAGGCAGAGAACCCTTTGCATGTGATGGCAGCACCAATATTGATGGAGACTACGCCAGAGTTTGTACGCCTACTCAAGACGGCTACTTCACCTCTATCACAGAAAGAAAGGGCGATGCCAATGGTGATGGTGTCGTCGATGCAGTTGACTTCAACATGATTGCCAACGAGATTCTTGGCTACTACCAAGACAATTTCGACAGAGCAGCTGCCGACATCAACGGTGACAACGAGGTAGATGCAATCGACTTCAACATGATTGCCAACAAAATCCTCTATGGCAGTTTTTCTGGCGAACAAGGAAGCAAGAAGAACAAAGGAAAGAGGAAGGAAACAGAAAGTGAGGACTCTAAGGAACCTATGTAAGATAAAGAATATTTAACTACTAGTAGGACAAGAAGTTTCTATTGTCCCTATTAGCAGTTATGATATCCTCCACCATTTCGCCCTCTTCTACCTCATCGTCGAAGAGGGCGAATTTGTGAAAGGCGAAATCTCTTTTTACTGAATGGATTAATATTCATTGTGGATAATCCTGTCAAGAAGGGCTTGAATTTTTTTAGGTTATATACCTTATTATATATGTAGGTGCATTTTCGAGAGAAAAAAGAGCAAAAGAAATACAATTTTGACACCTAAAATGCCATTTATGGGAATAAATTAGGATATTATGATAGTTTTTTCAAGTTAAAAGTTGTTTATCAACGATAGTATTTGTAAATTTGTTGCGATTATATATGCAAAAAATACATATGATACAACGCATGAAACATCTTAAACTCTTTTTTGCGCTTTTCGTCACGTGTATGATGGGAGCAAATGCGTGGGCTACTGATTTGAACATTGACGAGTACATGTCCACGTTCAATGGCCAGTACAGCTACAACGTGCTGATGACAACACCTGAGAGTGACTGGCATTGGACAACGGCGACAACTCCTAATTCAGATAGCTCTGAATATCCTTCCTGGGGCGGTAGCAGTTATCTTTATCCCTATGCTGTGACCAGCAAAGAATCTGTGGAAGAAGGTTCAGTTCGCATCACTCTTGATTGCTCGTTTAAACGTTATTCGAGCAGTTATTATAAATGTCGTGTAGAAGTATTTGTCGGTGACAAACTTCTATATTGCCAGTATGCTAAAGATAATCGCTATTACTATAATTATGCAGATATCGAGACTACTGATTACAATACAGTTGACCAAATGCTTACGTTTGTATCATTTGGAAAGGTAAGTGGAGAGGTCTCCGTTAGAGTCAATCGTTATTCTGTCAACGGTGCTTATACTGGAACTTTTTCTCTTAGGTCCATTAAGGTTGAGCGGACGAACCTTGTGCCTCCCACCGTCGTGAGTGACCAGCCCAATCCTGCTGAGGTTGACTATACCCTTACTGTTACTAATGATGATCCTGATGCCGATCTTTATTGGACATCGAATCAGAGCAACCCTTATAATGACGGATATACCCCTAATGCCATTGAAAGCGGTTTCCAACAAACCTATGACGATGATTATTCTCACTCATTTTATGCATATACCAATAGAGAAGGTTTCTATAGCGAATTTGTGGGTGGAACCTACCAGAAGAAGGTTGTGCGCAATATCCAGTACTCGCGTGAAGGAGGTTACTTCCTGTCTAATACTCTGCCGTCGTCTGTGGCTATCACTTGTAACAACCTGAAAGAAGGTGACAAACTCTTCTATCAGAAATTATTCAAGGATACTGAATGGAAAGAAATCACGTCGGGGACAACTATTTATATCAATAATGACGACATTTATTCTGATTATAATAATCCTTCAGCTGTAAGACTCTCGGCCAAAGTGGTAAATGCCTCTGGAATGGAGAGCGAAGAGAAACGTTTATATTTGTCGGTTGTTAGTGTTCCTGATGTTAGCTTCAATGGTTTCTGTAACTCTAATAATAAGTACGAATGGGAGTTTGATGGGCCACAGGAAATGACTCTTGGCTTTTCCTCATACCCAGTTGAAGGCTTACGCTTACAATACAGCTACGACGGCGAAAACAATAATTGGCAAAATTATAATCCAAATAATAAACCTGTTATCAGTTCCACGAAAAGAGTTTGGGGAAGGTTCGTGTACGACAGCAGTGGTGATGTTGTCAAGAATGCTAATTTCAATTACATTATCAATCCCGCTCATGTGACGGGTTCCTGCTTGTATAATTATTATACGGATATGCCCTTTGACGTCACTATTGGCTGTTCGTCGTTTGTCAACACATACGTGGCTTATACGACAGATGATAGCGATCCAAGGACGAGTTCGACTGCCGTGGAGGTAAGAGGTGAAGAACAGACGGCGCATATCGCAGAGTCATGTACACTGAAGATGGCAGTCAACCAAAGTGGCAGTTGGGGCAATGTAGTTGAAAGGACGATGAGCATCCAGCTGAATCAGCCAATGTTCAGCTTCAAACAGAATCAATTCGTTCCTGATTATAATGACTCAAGAAGCTTGGGTGCAGATTCCTGGCTGCGGAACAAGACACCGCTTTCTTGCAAACAGTACCCGTATTACAACGTTTACTACGATAATGGAAATGTGGGCTCATGGTCTATGAGCTCTACTAATTACGGCTTTTTCGAAGTGAAAGACGGTCTTGGCGAATGTACGTTTGACGTTATGGGAGATGTGGATACAGACGGTGACAATAGCTCTGATACCCGTTATGAAACCCACATGGTAGTAACCTCTTTGGATCAGTGGAATGTTCATGACAGCATTGACTTCAACCGTACAGACCAGACTCTCTTCACGACCTACGAGGCTAATGGCTGCACATGGCAGACCGATGCTAACGGCAAGAGGTTCCTGCTGATTCCACAAGGGGCGACAATTACGGTTGCAGCTCCTGAAGGTATAAACCTCGTTGGGGTGTTCCTTAATGGAGGAAACAACGAGGCAAACATCAATCACTTGCGACAGGATGTGGAAGGTTGCTATGTCAGTCAAGTGCCCGTCAGCGATTGGTATTGCAAATGGATAGGCCGCAGTCAAAGCGTTACCTTTGTGGCTGATGCTGAGTCACGTGTCTATGGCATTGAGAGTTTCTACTATCTTACTCCTTCTGAGATTTGGATTAATTACTATAACAATGAAGTTGTCGTAGGACGTACAATCAAGCCTGATTATGTAGACAATCCTTATAATTTGCCTATTAGCTACTCGTCAAGCGATACGAGCATAGCTACTGTAGATGCAGAGACAGGCGTCGTTACGGGTGTTGCAGTTGGTATATGCACTATCACCGCTGAATTTGCAGGCGATGGCGAATATGCTCCTTTCAAGCAATATTATGAGATTCAGGTAATACCAGATGTCTCAACCGTAAAGTTCATGGGACAAGAGCTCAAGAGCGTGACCGAGACGATGACAGGCGAGATCGGTAATGGCACGTGGACCTTCTCATGGGAAGAAGAGGAGGAACAGGAATTTTCTGGTGGTGGTGAAGCCTGGGCTCCCAGGGCCCGCTACGCTCCACGTCGCAATGTTGGCAGTGGAAATATCATTCAGGTTCCTGTACTCACCTTGAATAATGTGAACCTACAATATAATGGCGAAGGCCCTGTCATCGAGGTGAATGATTATAGTGAGTTCCGCATCCGCCTTATTGGTGAGAACTCCATTACAATGACAAACAACTGTCCACCCATTGCTATCGGAACATTAAACGGACAGCCAAGCCGCGGTGCTTCCGTGCTTATCACCAATGAAGAAGGAGTGTGGGAAACTAACCAAGGTGGTGGCGGTTATGAACCCCTTTCGGCGCCAATACGTCGTGTAAAACGTAAAACTAATGGCACTGGCAGTGTAGCCAAACTTACTCTTGCCGGAGGTCCTATGGGTATCTATGTCTGCAACGGAAATCTTTTCATTGCCGATTGCGAAGTAGATGCAAGCGGTACTGATTATGGTGTATTCTTCACCGACTATGAAGAAGAAAGTGGTGGTGAGGAATTTAATGCTCCTCAGGTAAAGGAGCCTAAGAAAGTTCTGCCTACTTATAATTGGTCATCCCAATTTGAAATTAACGAAAATACCAAGTTGAAACTTCAAGGTGACCAAGCTGCCATATATGGACAGCTCTCTAATAGAAACTGGCAATTCAACTATGATGCTGTCGAGCTGAAAGATTGCGATATTGAAGATGGATATTTCGAATACTATTGGGATAACAACGATAAACAGATTTATTCCTATATGCAGTATGATAGTGATCAAGAAACATACATCTTTGCCAAATTACTTGAGTTCGCCAACGACTATTTCACAGCTAAGACTGTTGAAGGCGTAAAAATGAAGTTCAAGGTTCTCGACGAAGATACCAAGACGTGTCAGGTGTATGGGACCTATGATATGGATAATTATTATGGAAATCCTGCTATCGAGCAATACTACTCGGGCTCTGTCACTATCCCTTCAAAGGCGATGGGGTATCAGGTGGTAGGAATTAGTGATTATGCTTTTACCGCATGTTCTCTTTCCTCAATTACAATTCCTGCCAGCGTCACAAGCATTGGAGAAGTGGCATTTATAAACTGTAACAACCTTGCTTCCGTGACTTTGCTCGATCCTCCTACAGAAGATTCCATAGCATTACCAATCCAAGAGAATGGTGATAATTCATATCATGTATTTGATGACATCAAAGAAAATGCCGTTCTCTACGTGCCTGCAAATGCTGTTGAAGCTTACGAGGACTCAGATTGGGCAGAATTCTTCACTATTAAGCCTTTCGGCGCTGAAGGCTTTGTCTTTAGCGTAGATACTCCGCAAGATGATGAGAATATGGTTAGAATGACTTTCATGGTAACCCGTGCAGAAGAAAATAATTATACTGTACAGACCTATGGTTATTGGGCAGACGGCTATGCTGAAACGGCCATCCCCAGAAATTATCAAGGTTCCCTCACCATTCCTGAAAAGGTAATTTATGATGGTGTTGAATATACAGTTACAGCAATTGGTGAAGAGTCATTTGATGCTGACAACTCACCGTCTTTGCAACTCACTAAAATCACGATTCCAAGTACTGTTACGCAAATCGGAGATTATGCTTTCTGTTACTGCTATCCAAATGCTGTCTATACCTATGCTGAGAATCCACCTACATTAGCAGAATGGAATCCTTTCTCTTCTGATTCAGGTACCCTCTATGTTCCTATAGGACATGTTGAGGACTATGAAGAAAGTGACTGGGCTCAGTATTTCAACAACATCGTTGAGATGGGTAGCGGTGAAGTAGTTCAAGGCGATGCCAGCGGTGATGGTATAATCGATGCCGTTGACTTTAACATGATTGCCAACGAGATTCTTGGCTACCACCAAGACAATTTCAACAGGGCAGCTGCCGACATCAACGGTGACAACGAGGTAGATGCAATCGACTTCAACATGATTGCCAACAAAATCCTCTATGGTAATTTTGATGGTGTACAAGGAAATAAGATGAACAAGAAAAAGACTGAAATAACTGAAAGTGAGGATTCTAAGGAACCTATGTAAGATAAAAAATACAATTTGTTTAATATAATAATTATTATTATGAAAAAGAAGTTTCTATTGCCCTTATTGGCTGTGATGATAGCCTTTACCACGGGCAGAGCAGAAGAAAGTGATTTATCGCAATTCACGGATGCCGTCTATGTGCAGTCAACGGAAGTTGCAAGAGGCACACAGCAAACGTTGTCTATCCAAATGAAGAACTCCTTCTCTGTTCAGACAATTCAATTTGATCTTTACCTTCCCGCCGGACTAACCGTTGTGAACGAGGATGGACTGATGACGGAAAGCAAAGAGAGAATTAGTAAATTCAACTATTTCGAAAGTTCTCTGCAGGGCGATGGCGCAATACGTCTACTTGCTCAGGCCACAACCACAAATTTTGCTGTTGGTGAGGGTGAAATAGCAAAAGTAAAAGTAAGTATTAACGCAGAAACAGCCCCCGGTGATTATCCAATTAGTGTAAAGAATATCAAACTGGTTTCCAAAGATAATGTTGAGAAACACGTCGAGGAAGTGACTACTAAGATCACCGTCACAAGCTGTTTAGTATTGGACGAAACTTCCACAACCGCACCAGGATCTGCCACAGGAGTCAATGTCTGCGTGCTTCGCACGATCAATGCCAACGAGTGGAGCACTATTTGCTTACCATTCGCTATGAGCGAGGCACAAATACAGACAGCCTTCGGTGAAGATGTCGATGTTGAGTTGGCAGACTTTACTGGTTACGATCTCGAGTATGATGATGAAGACAATGTAGTGGGAATCAATGTCTTATTCAACGACGCACATGCCATAGAAGCAAATCATCCCTATATTATCAAGGTGTCTCAGCCTGTGACACAGATTACAGTCGATGGCGTTGACGTAGAGCCTACTGATTATCCAGGAGTGTGTTATGGATCTGAATATGGTAGGCCCAAAGTATATCATCCTAAGGATTTCATAGGGACATACGTAGCTGACTTCAACTTCTTCGCTGATGCTCAAAGCGGGCATGCGATCTTCCTTAACAGCAATAAGTTTTGGTATGCCACAGCGAGCACCAAACACATGAAAGCTTTCCGTGCTTATTTCGATTTCGACGACGTGCTGCCAGAGGCAGAGAATTCCGTCAAGATGTATTTCAATAAAGATGGAGAGTTGACTCGCATTAATGAGTTGATGCCAGAGACATCCGATGATGCCATTTATGACCTGGCAGGCCGCAAAGTAGAGAAGGCAGAGAAAGGTATTTATATTGTTAACGGAAAAAAGGTGCTGGTTAAGTGATAAGCCTCACCGTCAGCCCCTCTCCTCAAAGAGAGGGGAGCAAAGGGTGGCAATGAATAAATAAAAATGATAACAAGAAAAAAAGATAAGATTATGAAAAAAATATATTCAGTACCTGAAATGGTAGAGGCAGACCTTACAGAGGTAACGATGCTGGCAGCCAGCGGCGCAAAAGGCAAAATAGGTGATACAAATATAATAGATTATGGTGGCGTGGACGCAAGTGGTTCCAAGGATCCCGCAGTAAAGCAAAATAACGGATGGTCAGACTGGGACGACGAGTAATCTGATTGACCATTTAACAATTTACGATTTCTTGCGCTCCATAGGTGCTCAGGCGAGTAAACACGGAGTACCATATTATAAAGAAGAGGCTAGCGGATTTCCGCTGGCCTTTTTTTACATTTCTTGCGCTCCAATGGGCGAGTACCAGTTAATAACGTTTACGTCATCATCGAAGAGGATAAAAGGAAGAAATCTCCTTTTTTCAAAACTATTTTGGGGAAAACGTGTTTCAGGATATTATTTCAGGGGTATTTGTTTCATTTTTTTCCTCGACTGGCTTATAAGTGGAAAATTATATCTATCTTTGTACATTAAGAAGGCGAAACCAGAAATGGCTGCCTTACTAACTCAAAAAATAATATAATAAAGGTCATGGAATCAGTTGACAAATCAACTTTCAAGGTTTTCTCAGGAACAGCCACGCGCTATCTGGCAGAGAAAATCTGCGCCAGTCTTGACTGCAAACTTGGCAATCTGTCCGTCACTCGATTTGCTGATGGTGAGTTTGAAGTCTGTTTCGATGAGTCCATACGTGGACAGGATGTATTCTTGATTCAGAGCACTTTCCCCAATGCTGACAATCTGATGGAGCTCCTGCTGATGATTGATGCCGCCAAGCGCGCATCAGCCAACACCATTAATGCCGTCATTCCCTACTTCGGTTGGGCTCGTCAGGACCGCAAGAGCAAGCCTCGTGTCAGCATCGCAGCAAAACTGGTAGCAGACATGCTTTCTGTAGCAGGAATCAAACGTCTCATCACGATGGATCTTCATGCTGATCAGGAACAGGGCTTCTTTAACGTACCTGTGGATCATCTCTATGCCAGCAGCGTGATGCTTCCTTATATTGAAAGTCTCCATCTGGAAAATCTGGTGATTGCGGCTCCTGATGTTGGCGGTTCAAAGCGTGCCAGTGCATACAGCAAATACCTCAAGTGCCCAATGGTCCTCTGCAACAAGACACGAAAAAGGGCCAACGAGGTGGATAGCATGCAGATCATCGGTGATGTATTTGATGCTGATGTGGTTCTGGTAGACGATATTGTGGACACAGCAGGCACCATTACAAAAGCAGCCGATCTGATGAAGGAAAATGGAGCACGTACCGTTCGCGCTATTGCCAGTCACTGTGTGATGAGCGGTCCCGCCAGTGAACGTGTTCAAGCAAGTGCTCTCGAGGAGATCGTGTTCACCGATTCCATTCCCTACAGCAATCGTTGCGCTAAAGTAAAGCAAATCAGCATTGCTGACCTGATTGCAGAGACCATTCGTCGCGTACTCCAGAACGAGTCAATCAGTAGCCAGTATCTAATCTAATGTTTAATTTATCCAAAGAATTATGAAGAAGATTCTTATCATATCCGTTATCGCTGCTTCCATGATTTCATGCGGCAGCAAGACTACAAATGAAAGTAACGACACGAAGGAACAGGATTCTACTCAGGTAACTGAGTCTGTTGATTTCTCTCCTGAAGAAGGGAATCACTATCTCGATATCTCCGTTCCCATGATGGGTGGAGGCGAACTTCGTCTGAGCGAGTTTATTCCTGAGAACAAGCTTACCATCGTGGATTGCTGGGCAAGCTGGTGCCCTCCCTGTGTAGCCGAAATGCCCAATCTGGTAGCCATCTATGAGAAGTATCACTCTCAAGGACTTGAGATTTTAGGCATTTCTTTCGACAAGGAGGAGAAAGCTTGGACCAATAAAGTAGCTGAATTGGGAATGACCTGGCCACAGGGAAGCGAACTCAATGGATGGGAGAATCAGATGATGGAAAAATATGGAGTCAACAGCATTCCTTGCACCTTTGTCATCAATCAGGAAGGCATCATCCTGGCTCGTGGCCTACGAGGTGAGGAACTCGATGTATTTATTCAGCAGAACTTATAGTTAGTTGACCCGTATCTCACTGATAGACTCGAACGGATGTCCTTCGGCATCTGTTCCTTGCAAAATGATTTGATAGTTTCCGGCATCCTGGGGTGCCGGAAATTCTGTTTGACGAGCATTCACTGCCGGATTCCAATAGACTGTACTGATCTTGCTCTTGGCAGGAATCAGGCAGTTGGGATGATCTTGAGGGAATTCGTAAGTCACCAGACGTGAACCTTCATCCAACGTGTAGTTCGAGAGCAATCCGTGACGTGAAACGAATGAGATCACACCCTGACAGACAGTAGTTCCAAAAGTAAATACACCAGAATATACCTCGATGTATTTCAACAGACGTGCGTCATAACCCAAGATATCATCTACGTCATACACGGGCATTCCATCCAATAATACCAAAGCGGGCCAATCGGTATAGTTTTTCTTGTTCTCCGAGATAGTGAAGAGTTGGTTCGTACCGTGCACCTTCCTCTTTCTTACTCCTTTCACAAACTCCAGCAAAGCCTCTCTAACCGTGTTGAACTTTGTGTACTCATCCATATCATAACTGTAATCAGGCCTCTTCGACAAGAATTCTCCCGTGTGGGCCAACGTGTCGCGACTCATCCAGGCAACCAAAGCCTGTTCTTGCTGGGCACCGATGCTTCGTTCCTTGAGTTCCTGCTCCGAGCACCATACCTGTAGTCTTGGCAATGATTCAGGAAGCGATTGGACATAGGGCGTAATAAACTCTAAAGGAGCAGGTTTCAGCTCATTATCGTATCCATTAATCAAAGTGGGTTGGGCAGCATGCACATCGTGGGTGTAATAGAGCCATGTTCCGTCAGCCTGTTGCTGTCCATCATAGACATCTGCCCCCTTTCCAATCATCACCATACGACTGGTTTCAGTTTTGATAGAGTTCGATGATCGAGCCATCACGATGTGGCCTTCCATTTCTGCCACGTAGTTATTTGCAATTTGGGATGAATTTTTTCCGACATACCCATCCATCGTATATTCTGCTGTTCGCAGGTTACCTCGTACCACAGAGAGTGTGCGTATAATCATGGCTGAATCTTTGGGAAGTGCCACTCTAACTCCCTGTCCAGCTTGATATTCCTTGATAATGATACTCAATTTATGATCTTCTTCCTTCATAAAGGTTATATTGTCCAGTTGACTGGTTCCTTCAGGGTTAATTACCGAGATGATTTTGCGGCAGAAAGCCTTCTCTCCCTCATTCCGCATTGCTCTGGTATAAGCAGTCAACATATAATTGCCACTATGCATTCCTTCAGGCAAGCTCACTTCGGCCCATCCTTGTCCATCCTTCAGGTACATCATGGCGTGTGCCACCATACGAGCCGTATCAGCAATTTCCACGTACGCTACCTTGCTCAGATCCAACGTGTTGTGATTCTTATCGGTAACAAGTACACTCACGTGCATCCGCTCACCTGTCAGATAACAAGACTTGTCGGTATATGCCTCCACACGCTCGCCCAGTTGTTGGGCATTCAGCAACAAGCAAGCTTGGCAAATGAATATGGTCAATATTACTCTTTTCATTCCTAAGATTCCTGTTTTTTTATTCTTGCCAGAAGGAAGGCCTTTGCAAAGTGCACTTCCAGAAAGAATTCCTACAATCTATACACCAGGTAGGACACCATTGCACATTTGCCACGGTTTCCTTGTAAGGAGGATCGTAGGTAAGCACTTGGTTACCAGCCCAATAAAGCTCGCTCCAAGATTTCGCCTTCACCAGATCTTCGCTCACCATGTAAGGGGTTCTCAAGGGAGTATATTTTATTTTGCCTTTCCTGATATACATCTCACAGCTAGCCACACTACCCCGTACGCCTACAAACCCTATTGCCTTGCGGTCTTCTTCCAGACAATGTATGTTCGAGGGCAATTCGCTTGGCTGAGGAGTGAAAAGGCCACCCATCTGAAAACTCTGCCTGTTGCGCAAGTCCTCGTATTCATATTCCGCCTTGGAAATGGCATACTCTTTCACACGTGTAAAGTAGCAAGTCTGCAATCGGTTATCAGTATGATCAATGCTGTAGAGACGATACTTCTGTAGTCGATTATCCTTGAAGGCTTCACTGCTAGCTGAAATGGGTGATTCGCTCAATGCGGTTGCCCATCCATGATGCTTCTTAACCGCCACATCAATAATCTTGTCAGTTTGGGGATCATACTCCATCGTTGCTGTCCAGGGCGTGTATATCTCCCACCATTCCTCATATTCCCAGCGTGTGTACTGCGGCTCGTCTGTCTCAGATGAAGCTGTACTTACCTGGATATCCACTTCCAAATCTTCTCTCTCCTGAGCATAAGATAGACTATCTATGGGGACAGCGAAGATTGGCACCTGAGGTTCGCTTTCGTATGTTAGGCTATCCAACTTCACTTGCAGCCAGTATTTTACTCCCCGCTTCAGAGTTCCCACCTTTACCTGATAGGCGACTCCAACATAGCCCCCATAATTGGGATCATAATTGCCAGGAAAGGTAGTTCCGTCAGATCCCATCACGCTTATTTTGACATTCGAGAAATCCATCTGGACAGCACGAACGTCATACCCTCCACCGAATCCAATACCCCAATATGACTGTTCGTGCAATCCTTGGGTACTGCTTAGATGGAAGGAGCAAATTGAGTCAGAGTAGATGCTTCCCTCCACAACCAGAAGTTGCTGATCCTTCTCATCGATGTCGGCGACAAAGTCCTCTATGCAAGAGGTTATCAGTAGGGTACCCACCAGCAACATCCAAAATGTCTTGTATGTTAGTTTCAGATTCATCATTCGTCTTTCGGTTAGAACTTTAGATTATAGGAAACGAAGGGAATGGGCACTCCAAAGATTGACAACTTGTATCCTCGTATCGTACCATAATGCACTTTGTAATATACACTATACACGTTGTGGCGGCCCAACAGGTTGTATACCCCAAACGAGAACCAACTATGGGTCTTCGCAGTCAGATGATGACCTGGCTCGATGTTGAACGACAAATCAATGCGGAAGTTGTCAGGCAAACGGTAACCGTTACGTTCTGTATAATACGGAAGCCAGCTTTTGAGTTTACTGTCATAGAATCTTCCGGCAGGTATGGTGGTAGGACGTCCCGTAGCGTAATCCAGATTCAAGCTGGCGCTGTAGCGTCGCGTAAACCTGTAGTTTGCCACCACATTCAGTTCATGAGGGCGGTCACAATCCGCATTAAACCAGTCGCCTCCGTTGACAGGCAGAGCCGAATCGTCCTTCTGGCGCAAGAACGTGCGTGAATAGCTGTAACTGATCCATCCGTTCAGTTTGCCTACAGGTTTCTTCAGCTGAACCTCGAAGCCGTATGCTTGTCCCTGGGCTCCAAAGACATCATCCTCCAGATGCTCGTTCATGATCAGTTGGGCTGCGCTTCGATACGTCAGATAGTTGCTCATCCGTTTGTAGTAGATTTCTGTAGTCAGTTCCAACTGGCGGTCTTCCGTACGCATGTTGTATCCTGCTCCTATCTGCCATCCGTGCTGAGGCTTTATCTGCGAGTTCGAGAGACTCCAGATATCCGTCGGCGACATGATCACCGTGTTGCTTACCTTATGTATAAATTGGTTCATCGTATTGAAACCCACCTTCAGGCTCTGGTTCTCGTTCAGCATATAGCTCGTGGAAAAACGCACTTCAGGAGCCTGATACATCTTCTTCATGCCCTCGCGCATCGATTGGAAGATGGAATAGCGCAGTCCTCCGTTCAGCTTCCACTTCTTGTCTATTTCCCATTCGTCTTCCACGAAAAGAGCACCTTCTATTGCCTTGTCGCGATCCAATTCCCTTAGGGCAACGCTGGAAACCTCTCCTATAGGTTCATACTTTCCAGGACAGAGATGATAGAAAAGGGTATTCCAACCGAACTTCACCTCATTGCGTTCATTTGCCTTCAGGATAAACAGGCCTCTGATGAATTGTTGCTGGAGGTTGAACGAGAGGCGTGCAGCCATCGTGGATATCTCTTTTTCATCGTTCAGGTAATCGTAGTGGTCCATTCCGGTACTGATGGTACTCTGCAGGCGGTCTGACCAGTATGCCTTCCATTCCGCACTTCCATTGATGTTGCAATAGCCATACTTATCAAATTCGGTGAAAGAAAAGCGGTCGTGGCTTCCGTAGCCATACACATTCACGAAGTGCCGCTCATTCACCGTCCAGGCAAGCGTTCCGTTCAAATCATAGAATCCAGCCTTGCCATCGTGATACTCGCTCTTCTCCGGTATCTTTTTCATCAGCCAATCAGAATACGTCGTTCGGCCAGCCAGCAGAAGCGAGAGATGGTTCTTCACGAGAGGAACTTCCAGGTGAGCCTTACTGGTCAGTAATCCTGCGCTGAACGAGCCGTGCCATTCCTGCTTGCTTGCCTGTTTGCCCGTCATGTTCATGACCGAGGAAATTCTTCCCCCGTACTGAGCGGGAATGCTGCTTTTGAACAGCTCTACATCATTGATGGCATCGGTATTGAAGGCCGAGAAAAGGCCAAACATGTGCATGGGATTGTACAGCGTATTGCCACTCAGCAGGATGAGATTCTGATCGGCAGCTCCGCCTCTTACGTTGAATCCGCTGCTTGCCTCTCCCATCGTCTTCACTCCAGGCAGCGTCTCCACCATCTTCATGATGTCCGACTCACCCAACGCCATCGGCACGTTTCTCAACTCTGAAGGACGGAACTTCTCCACTCCCATCTGCACGATTCCGACGTTCGAGCGGAAGGCAGTCACCTCCACCTCACTCAGGAACTTGTCCTCCGTCAGGGGTTTCAGGCTCTCTATGCCCGCCGTACCCTCGTTGTGCTCAACTTCTGCCCGCTGGCGCACAGCTGTGCTCCCTTCGCGGAACACCTCGTAGGCAGGTACTTCCGTTGTGATGTTATCTGTCAGAAGCGACTGCGGCACATCTACAGTCTTTGTTACCGTATCCACAGCCACCTCTTCCTCTTGCGATGCAGGCAGCAACCCATCCAGATATATCGTCAGAAGGGCCAGACTTCGTCCGCGCTCATCGCCCTTGAACTTCAAATTATACTGCTGGGCATATCTTTTCAGCTGTTTTTTGTATTCCGGATACAGCGATTGCAGGCTGCGAAGTCCCTTCACCCCAAAGTCTCCATCCTGACGATGAAGCATGAAAACATCCTCTGTTCCAAGTCGCTTGAAGGAATATCCGTCGATCACCACATTGGTTATCTTGTGCTTGGTGCGCTGGCGATGGAAACTCACAGTCTTCCCCTGATAATCCTGACGTACAAAGATGTCTCCATAGCGCACAAAACGGAAGCCGTCCATCGTGAAGTAGTCAATCTTCTCCTGATCGGGCAGCACAACGAACTGACGTTGGGGGGTCTGCACCTCCACCACGTGGTTCACCACATCATAACGAAGGAACACGTGCGGGTACACAACGCCACGAAAACCGACCTCGCCCTCATGGAACTCTTCGTCATCCCAATAAGGATGACTCAGCCAACCCGTCGACTGGTAGTTCGTTGTCAAGGCCTTTCCCCTGTACAGCGCCGCATTGTCGCCCGCCGACTCGAAATATTGCTGCTGATACGACTTCTCGCCTGGGGTTTGCGCCCACAGCCCTCCAAGGTTGAAACAAAGCATCAACCCCACGAAAAACCATATCTTTTTACCTTCTCTAATCATACCACAAAGATACAGCTTTTTTTTCAATTATGCAAGGGGAAATACATTTTTTTCGCTTAACCCCAACACGTGGGAACACATATTCCGACACGTTAAAAACAGCGGATTCAACAAGTCAAAACCCACACGACAAAACGTTGCCTTTTGCAATTTTCTTGCACTCTCCATCGTAATCGTGCGCCACAACGCCACAACGCCACAACGTATCATTAAG
>JAFZWK010000035.1 GCA_017617335.1 Bacteroidaceae bacterium
AAACCCAATGACAGTAGTTCTCTCCGACAGCTATGTATTGGTAAGCAACGAATCAGTAAAGAACTTCAAGAAAGTAGTAAAAAACCGCTTGGTATCTGTATGCAAGTTCCTCATGTACATCAGTCCTGTATATCCGCAGTGTGTTGACTGCACGAAGAATTCATAAGACAGCCTTTGTACCTAAAGAATTGCTTCAAAAGACGATACATTTAATATAAACGCTGATCCCCACATTCTGGTTCCTAAGGATGTGGGGATTTTCATGATTGGAGTGTTGAAGCAAACTTTGTAATCATTTGAAATAACGTCCCACAACGGGTAGACTTTTCAGTGGTAGATCGTGATGGATGATATATGTCACGAAAGCAAGAATCAACAGCGAGTTTATTCCCAGTTTCAGCAGGATGTGCCAATTCTCAGGCACCTGTTGCATGACGAAGAAGAAAAGAATAGTCATCAGCACATACACCGCCATGCTCTTCATCGGATAGGGAATGGGATTCTTTATTTGGCCTACGATGTAACTAAGTATCATGGCTGTCGCATAGCCAGCGAATCCTCCCCATGCACAGGCCATGTAGCTGTAACGCGGAATGCCCCAGATGTTAACGGCAAACAGGACAATGCAACCAGCCAACGAAAACCATGCTCCATAAATGGTTTTGTCGATAAGTTTGTACCAGAAAGAAAGATTGAAATAGACTCCCATCATTATTTCTGCCGCCATGACAATAGGTACAACCTGCATTCCCTCGCGATAGCCCTTGCCCAGAATGTATTGAAGGATGTCGATGTATCCCATGACGCATAGGAAGGCCAATAACGTAAAAATCAGGTAGAACTTCATGGCCACAGCATAGTATTCATTCTTGTCACCATCCTTTGACTTAGCAAAGACAATGGGTTCGTAGGCATAGCGGAACGCTTGGGTTATTAAAGCCATTATCATTGCAATCTTTACACAACTACCGTAGATGCCCAACTGGATATTAGCTTCGGTCTTTGAGGGATAGACGAGAGGAAATATAATTTTGTCAGCCACTTGATTCAGGCTTCCAGCAATACCCAGTATAAGGATAGGCCATGAATAAGAAAGCATCTTCCATAAGAGGGTACTGTCGAAATGCCATTTGATTTTGAATAACTCAGGGATGAAAAGTAAAGAGATGAGGCTTGTGCAAACCAAGTTGATGGCAAAAACGTAAAACACACTTGTCTTGCCCAAGAGAACGAAATAGATGATGTTCAAGGCAATACTGAAGAAGATGAAAAGTAGCTTGAGCAAGGCAAAATGAATGGCGCGCTTCTGGAACCGCAGATAGGAGAAAGGCAATGCCTGCAAAGCATCCATAGCGACGACGACAGCCATCATCAGAAGGTATTCGTGATGCTCGCTATAGCCAAGATGTCCGGCTATAGGAGTGATAAAACCAAAGATGATTACCAAAAAGAGGGTCGTCAGTAAAGCAATGAGGGCAAAGCCAGTGGAGAAGACGGTATCGGGTTGTTCTTTTTCATCGTTGGCATAGCGGAAAAGCGTAGTTTCCATGCCAAAGGTCAACAATACCAGAATGAGTACCGTGTAGGCATAAACATTGGTGGAGATACCGTAATCGCCCGATTGCGTGGGCATATAGTGGGTATAGAGTGGAACTAGCAGATAGTTGAGGAAGCGTCCGATGATGCTGCTCAAGCCATAGATGGCCGTATCTTTTGCTAAGGATGATAAGTTTGCCATAGGTTATCCAAAGAAGATGTATGCAACGCCAATAGAGGCAATGACTCCAACCAAATCAGTGAGGAGACCTGCACTAACAGCATGGCGGGTGTTACGTACCCCCACACTGCCAAAGTAGACAGCAAGGATATAGAATGTAGTATCCGTTGCACCTTGGAAAACACACGAGAGGCGACCCACAAAAGAATCTGCTCCGTAAGTTTGCATGGCATCCACCATCATACCGCGTGCTCCACTGCCGCTTAACGGCTTCATTATTGCAGTGGGCAAAGCCGCCACGAAGTCTGAGTCACCTCCGCACAAGGCAATCAGTTTTTCCAATCCTCCAACAATGAAATCCATTGCACCACTAGCACGGAAAACTCCAATAGAAACAAGGATTGCTACCAAATAAGGAATAATCCGAACTGCCACATCGAATCCCCCCTTGGCTCCTTCGATGAAAGCTTCGTAGACATTCACTTTCTTGCGTACTCCTGCTATGATAAATGCAATGATGATGCCAAGAAGAATGATATTGGCTATTGTGGTACTCCATAGATTCATTGTCTCACGATCTACTTGAACGCCAATCCAAATGATGGCACTGATGAGAAGACAAAGGCCAACTGCTGTTCCCAGAATGACTCGATTGAAGAGATTGATATGCTGATAAAGGGCCGTAATAATCATGCCGGCAATAGTGGCAATGGTGGTAGCTATCAAAATAGGGATGAAAACATCGGTAGGTTGTGCTGCTCCCATCTGTGCACGATAAACCATTACTCCGACGGGAATCAGGCAAAGGCCACTCGTGTTCAAAACCAAGAACATGATCATAGCATTGGTGGCTTTCTCCTTTTCAGGATTCAGTTCCTGCAATCCCTCCATTGCTTTCAAGCCAAGTGGCGTGGCAGCATTATCTAAACCAAGCATGTTGGCACTCATGTTCATGAAGATATGTCCGAAAACAGGATGTCCTGCTGGAATTTCAGGGAAGAGACGTGTCATCAGGGGACTAAGCCATCGTGCAACAGCATTCACCAAACCACCTTTTTCTCCAATTTTCATGATACCCATCCAAAGACTCAATACACCAGTCAATCCTAATGAAATATCAAAAGCTGTCTTGGCAGAATCGAAGGTACTGTTCATGATAGCGGGAAAGATATCGGGATTTCCCATTAACAATTGAATCACTGCAATGATGAATGCGATGACGAAGAATCCTATCCAAATATAGTTGAGTACCATCTTTTTAATGTACTATTTGACGATTTGCAATTTACTATTTTATTTATTCGAAAAGGTTTCCCTGTAAAGGATTACCGTATCGGCTACCCATACTGCGTCCCAAATGACTATAGGCTAATTCTGTCACTTCTCGACCACGAGGTGTACGCTTGATGAAGCCCTCCTTGATGAGGAAAGGCTCGTATACTTCCTCGATGGTTCCACCATCCTCTCCAATAGCTGTTGCGATAGTGTTGATACCCACAGGTCCCCCCTTAAACTTGTCGATGATAGTGAGCAGAATCTTGTTGTCTATCTCGTCCAAACCATAGCGATCAATGTTGAGGGCTTCGAGGGCATAGCGAGCAATCTTGATGTCGATGCGGCCATTACCCTTAATTTGAGCGAAGTCGCGGACACGTCGGAGAAGAGCATTAGCAATACGAGGCGTTCCACGGCTCCGACTTGCTATCTCGCCAGCAGCTTCCGTGCTGATAGGTAATCCCAGAATGCCTGCCGAGCGCATGATAATCTTTTGAAGAGTCTCTGCATCGTAGTATTCGAGGTGCATATTGATACCAAAACGTGCTCTCAAGGGAGCTGTCAACAAACCACTTCGTGTGGTAGCTCCAACCAAGGTGAAAGGGTTTAGGTCAATCTGAATGCTTCGTGCGCTGGGACCTTTGTCAATCATGATGTCAATCCGATAATCCTCCATCGCACTATAGAGATACTCTTCCACAACAGGTGAAAGACGATGAATCTCATCAATGAAAAGGACGTCATTGGGTTCTAAACTGGTAAGAATGCCTGCCAAGTCACCAGGCTTGTCCAAAACGGGACCACTGGTAAGTTTGAAACCTACTCCCAATTCATTGGCAATGATGTTGCTCAAAGTGGTCTTTCCTAATCCAGGAGGACCGTGAAGCAAAGTGTGGTCGAGAGGTTCACCACGGTATTTTGCGGCATCCACAAAAACTTGCAAGTTGTCGACTACCTTCTGCTGGCCACTGAAGTCCTCAAATCGTAGAGGACGAAGAGCATTCTCGTAGTCCTTTTCCTTGATGTTGGATTGTTGGCGTATATCGAAATTATCTTCCATTTATCTCATTTTTAAGGCTTTGTTTTCAGCCGCTTCCATCATTTCCCGCTCGCCAGGACCCTTGTCATTAATTCCACAAAGATGCAGGATGCCGTGGATAATGACACGATTCAATTCTTGCTCGTATGATGTGCCTATTTGCTTGGCATTAGAGCGAACGGTATCCAAACTAATGAAGAGATCGCCGCTGATGGTGTCAGCATGGGAGTAGTCGAATGTGATAATGTCGGTATAATAGTCATGCTGAAGATATTGCTGGTTGACATCCAAAATTTTCTTGTCATCAACAAAGATGTAGGCTATCTCGCCTATCTTCTTTCCATAGGAAGCCGCAACAGCCTTGATCCATGCGCTGTTCTGGCGACGCTTAATTGCTGGTAGCTTCACTCCTTCTACGTTGTATGAAATCATTTTGGGACCCTCCTATTTAGAAAGTAATTCTATAGCCTTCTTGACCACTTCATCATTCTCGTAGATGATGGAAAAGTATTCGCTCATGTCCCAAAGATCGCGTGCGACAAGAGCTTTCATAATTAACCGTATGTTGTCTGTTGTCTTTACCTTTTCTTCCTCATTGGCAGGGGTGATTTTCTGTTTCTCTCCTTCCTCATAGATAGTTGCTATGACATCCTCGGGAATTTGGAAGTCACTTCGGAACTTCTCAAAATCAGGATAATTCTTTGTCAACTTCTTGCGATTCTTGTCCATGTACTTAAGGTTGGCATTGATGATGACACTCTTGGCAGAAAGTTCGCGATAACACTTACTGTACTTGGTGGTGTCCAAGGGAACGAAGTAATCAGGCATGATACCTCCCCCCCCATAAACGGTACGCTTCTCCCGTAAAGTCTGATAACGTAGAGAATCTGGGAAATGGATGCTATCGGCATTGGTCAGTTCACCCTTGTTGTATCGATTCACTACATCCTTAGCGTAACTCAATTTATCTCCTTTCTCGTATGGTTTCTGAATGCATCGTCCGCTGGGAGTATAGTATTTGGCAACTGTTAAACGAATCATACTTCCATCGGGCATGTCGATAGGACGCTGTACAAGACCCTTTCCAAAGGTGCGTCGTCCGACAACGATTCCACGGTCTTGATCTTGAATAGCACCTGACAGGATTTCTGCGGCAGAGGCACTATATTCATCTACCAGCACAGCCACTTTGCCTTCTGTGAACAAACCTCCACCAGTGCTACGGAATTCCTGATTGGGAACACTCCTTCCACGAGTATATACAATCATATCACCTTTGGCAAGAAACTCGCTTGCAATATCGGCAGCTGCTTGCAGAAAACCTCCCCCATTCTGCTGAAGATCTAAAATCAGATCCTGCATACCTTGTTCTTTCAGTTTTTTAATGGCTTCCACAATTTCATCATGGGTCGTCTGAGCAAAATTATTGAAACGGATAAGTCCGATGGTAGAAGTGATCATATAGGCAGCATCCACTGAATTCACTGGGATTTTATCTCGGATTACGTCGAACTTCAGCGTGTCCTTGATGCCTGAACGGATGATTCCCAAATGGGCAGTGGTTCCCTTGGGGCCACGTAGACGTCGCATGATTTCCTCACGGCTCATCTTTACACCAGCAATGGCAGTATCATTTACACTAATGATACGATCTCCAGCAAGGATTCCAACTTTTTCACTCGGGCCTTTGGGGACAGGTTGAATGACGAGAAGAGTATCTTCCAAGATATTGAACTGAACTCCGATGCCATCAAAACTTCCTGCAAGAGGTTCTGTCAACTTTTTTGTCTCGGAGGCATTGGTATAGGCAGAGTGAGGATCCAGTTTTGACAAGATGCCATTAATAGCATCCTCAGTTATTTTCTTGCAATCTACACTATCGACGTAGTAGTTGTTGATCATCACAGTTGCCATGACCAATTTGCGGATTTGTTCATCCAATGGAGTTTGGGGCAAATTGTTTGTTTGACCCCATGAGGTGACGATGATGAGTACAAGTGTTATACTGAAGAAAAATCTTTTCATTGTCCTTTCTTATATATTTCTAATTTGTAATGAAGTCCTTCCGGCAGCCACTTTTGTATGTCTTTGCCAAAATGAAATAATTCTCGGAGAATACTGCTGCTGACACTGCTTAAATCTGGATTAGCAAAAAAGAAGATGGTTTCTATGCCTGAGAGTTTCTTGTTCATCTCAGCAATGTCTCGTTCATATTCATAATCCTTTATGGAACGAATGCCACGCAGAATGAAATTTGCACCTTTTTCTTTTGCAAAATCGATTGTTAAACATTGGTAGCTCTCAATCTGAATGCGTGGTTCATTTGTATAGTATTTCCTGAGTGCAGCGACTCTCTCTTCCACAGGAATCCATCCTTGTTTATTTTCGTTATAGCCGATGGCGATAGTAAGAGAGTCAAACAAATCAAGGCCCCTCTCTACTAAGTCGGCATGTCCGATAGTAAAAGGATCAAAAGACCCCGGAAATATGGCTTTATGCAATTTCTTCATTTTCATCCTCTGCTAAATCTTCTTCGATGATAAGGTTGTCGATGATAAAGTTTTGACGCTCCATAGTATTCTTACCCATGTAGTATGCTAGAAGTTCTGCTACTTGATCACTCTTGTTGAGAGTCACTTGCTCTAACCTGATATTGGGTCCAATAAAATTCTTGAATTCGTCAGGACTGATTTCGCCCAAGCCTTTGAATCGTGTAATCTCAGGATCAGGCCCCAAGTCCTCAATGGCAGCCACACGTTCTTCCTCGCTATAGCAATATTGGGTGATAAAGTCTGTTGTGATGCTCAAATGTTTGTGCTGAGATTTTTCCTCATACTCCTCGTCGCCAGATTTGACAATAGCTTCTGCCTCCAACTGTTTAACCTTATTCTTTCCTATCTTGGTCTTACGGCCACGAACACGAAAGAGAGGTGTCTGAAGAATGTAGACATGTCCTTTCTTAATAAGATCAGGGAAGAATTGCAGGAAGAAAGTTATCATTAAAAGACGGATATGCATTCCGTCCACATCAGCATCTGTGGCCACAATAACTTTGTTGTAGCGAAGGCCTTCTAAACCATCTTCAATGTTCAAGGCAGCTTGCAGGAGATTGAACTCTTCGTTCTCATAAACCACTTTCTTGGTCATTCCATAACTGTTGAGAGGTTTTCCTCGAAGACTAAACACAGCTTGTGTGTTCACGTTTCGACTTTTAGTAATACTTCCACTGGCAGAATCGCCCTCTGTAATGAAGATGCAACTCTCTTCCTGCTGATCACCACGAGTATCAGTTAAATGAACACGGCAATCGCGCAGCTTGCGATTGTGCAAGTTAGCCTTTTTACTCATCTCTCGAGCTTTCTTGGCTACACCAGCCATTGCCTTACGTTCTTTTTCACTCTCGACAACTTTCTTCAAGATTACATCCGCAACGTCTGTGTTCTTGTGGAGATAATTATCTACTTGCTCTTTTACAAAATCACCAATGAACTTATCGATACTGATGCCACCTTCGGGAGCAGTTGTAAGAGAACCCAATTTGATTTTCGTTTGGGATTCGAACATGGGTTCTTGAATATCAATGCTGATGGCTGCTACCATACCATTACGGATGTCTCCATACTCAAAAGACTTCCCACTATAATCTTTGATGACCTCTGCAATGTATTTCTTGAAAGCAGCCTGGTGTGTACCACCTAAGGTGGTGTGCTGTCCATTAACAAAAGAGTAATACTCTTCTCCGTTTTGATCTGTATGGGTAAAAGCAATCTCAATATCCTCGCCTTTCAAATGTACTATTTCGTACAAAGGTTGGTAATCCATACGATCAGTCAAAAGGTCACTTAGTCCGTTACGACTGAGGATACGACGACCGTTGAACATGATGGTCAGTCCTGTATTCAAGTAAGTATAATTCCTCAACATAATCTCGATGAATTCACTTCGGAAAGCATAGTGCTTAAAAAGCGAGGAATCGGGTTCAAAGAAAATATAAGTACCATTTTCTTCTTCTGTGGATTCTGTGACATCATTTTCCAAAATACCTTTGTCAAACGAGGTCTTTCGAACTTGACCATCACGAAAAGAATAAGCTTCAAAATGAGTGCTCAAAGCGTTCACGGCTTTTAGACCAACACCATTTAGTCCAACACTTTTCTTGAAAGCCTTGGAGTCGTATTTGCCTCCTGTGTTCAGCATGCTGACAGCTTCTACAAGTTTGCCTAAAGGAATTCCGCGTCCATAGTCACGAATGCTGACACGAAGGTTATCTTCTACATTAACTTCAATGCGTTTTCCCGCATTCATCTTGAATTCATCAATGCTGTTATCGATGACCTCTTTCAGCAGGACATAAATGCCGTCTTCGGCTTGTGAACCATCTCCCAATCGACCAATGTACATGCCAGGGCGTGTACGCACATGTTCCATGTCGCTCAGATGACGAATATTGCCCTCGTCATAATTGACGGGGGCTTGCTGTATTTCGATATTTTCCATGTTTACTTAATTTCTTTACTGAATGCACAGCGTTTTTTGTGAATAATGCAGTCCAGATATTTCCATTGTGCTTGACTAGGCCCATTGTCTTCCAACTGATGGTGTGTCTCTGCCCATTCGTAGCCATCTTTGATAGCCTTGGGTATTATGTCTGAAAAAATGAGTGCATTGGCTCCCTTTTCTTGATATTCTGGCAAAACACCTACAAGAAGCATGTCCAATATTTGAGGTTGCTTGTTGAACCATAATGCCTTAGCCAAATAGAACCAGCCAAATGGGAAAAGTTTGGCTTTTGCTTTCTGGATTGCACGACTCAAGCTGGTAATGCATATACCCATGCCAATGACTTCTCCCTCCGCTGTTTCCACAACAGAAAGATAACGTTTATCTAAAAAAGTCAGATATTCATTAGCATAGGTTTCCATTTGTTTCTCGTCCATCTCGCTGTAGCCATACAGATTAGCGTAAGAACGGTTTACCACGCCCAACACTTTCTTGATATATCCTCCTTCTCGGATTTCTTTTTTGCTCTTGAACTTGTGGATACGAAATCCATAACGTTTTTTTACCAGTTCCGCAATGTGGAAGTATTTCTGCTGATCTGCTTCATGACCATCCTTCGGAACGAAAACTTTTCGTTCCACCCATCCAACTTCTTTTTCTAAGCCAAGTTTTTTCATGTGCTCAGGATAGTATGGATAGTTGTAGATGGAATTCATGGTGGAGATTTGATCGTATCCATCAGTCAACATACCTTCCAGATCCATATCTGTGAATCCAAGAGGACCAACTATTTTGGTCATACCTCTTTCTTTTCCCCATTTCTCAACTGCTTCAAGAAGCAGACGAGTCACTTCCAAATCATCGATGAAGTCTATCCAACCAAATCGAACGTTTTTTTCACTCCAGATTTTATTTGCTTTATGATTGATAATGGCAGCTACGCGCCCCACGATTTTTCCGTGACGAACAGCTAAGAACAATTCTGCTTCACAAAAAGCAAAAGCAGGATTCTTTTTGGGATTAAATGTATCCAATGTGGTTTCCAACAAATCGGGTACTGCGTACGGATTGTCCTTGTATAATTCATAGCTGAAGCGAATGAATGCTTTTAACTCCTTTTTTGATTTAACGTGAGAAATTATAATATTTGACATGCTTTATATAAGCTTTTATTTAGGATACAAAGTTACATAAATCAAATGACATTTTGACTCTTTATACCATAATTTATAAAAAAAATCGTGATTATGGTCAAAAAACAGTCAATATTTTGTGGTAAAATATAAAATGTGTTATTTTTGCAAAGGCAATGACAATCTATATTAATAATAAAGAGTCAATCGGATGAAAAAAATTACGAAATTTCTTGCTGCAGCCTTTTTGGCTTTGAGCATTCCTGTATCTGTTAGTGCACAGAGTACAGAGAAAGATTATGAGCCCTATCCTTACCTTTTCATTGGTGTTCAGGGCGGTGTCCAAGACACCTTTAATCCGGAGTTCAATAACTGGAAGACTTTTACTCCCACGGCAAGTCTCAGTTTTGGAAGTTTTTTTACGAAAGTATTTGGTGCACGCTTGCATTTCAATGGAATTTGGGATAAGGCAGGTGCTGAATATTTTGATCGAACAGCAGACACTCATTTCAATTACAATTATTTGACAACCAGTGCTGATGCTTTGATTAATCTTTGTACCTTGTTTGGTAAGAAGGAGAGTTATCCTGCCAATCTGTATTTTGTATTGGGTTTGGGTGCAAATTATGCATGGAACAATGATGAGGCTGTTGATTTGGTGAATAGTGCTCCTCCCGTAAATTTAGAATATGCAGAGAATGATAAGCGTTGGGCTTTCAATAACCGATTGGGGGTAGGCTTAGATTTCCCTCTGCACAAGAATCTGAGTTTGAATGTTGAAGGTGATATCAATCACATCGTTCCTGGCAAACAGAATAAATTCGTTACGGACCTTCTCCAGTTTACTGGTCAGGTAGGATTAAATTTTAAATTTGGTTATAAGAAGAGACCTGTTCAAGCGGAAGAATATGTTACTCGCATCGATACTATTTGGTATGATGATATTGCTTACACTCCCCGTGTTGAGGATGGTACCATTACATGGAATGTATTCTATAAGATTCGCGAGAGTGATTTCAACGATCCTGACCAACAATTGAAGGCAATTGGTGCTTTCTTGAAGGATCACCGTGAGTGTAAGGTTTCCCTAAAGTCTTATGCTGACGTTCAGACAGGTAACCCCAAAATCAATATGGGTTATTCACAGCAGCGTTCAGAGAAGGCTGTCAAGGCTTTGACGGATGCAGGTGTAGATCCTTCTATCATCACTGCAGAGTACTTCGGAGATACCGTTCAGCCCTTTGCTGAGAACGACAAGAACCGTGTTACAATCATCAAAGCGACTGGTTTGAAGGATATAAAAGACAAGTACACTGTTAAGAAGTATCGTACCAAGGAAGTGCGTGAATTAGTAAAGAAATAGTTAAAATACAGACTTTGAAGTTTCTTGATCCAAACAAAGTGTTGGATAATTCTTAAAAAGCCCCCTTTTGGTTCTGCCAGAAGGGGGCTTTCTTTGACTGATTAGAGCAGTAAAAGTAATGTCTATGCTACAAAATCAAATAATTTATATGCAAAAAGTGAAAAAAAGATAAAAATTTTTGGTCACCTTATAAAAAACCTATATTTTTGTTCAAAATTGTATAATTATAAGTAATTCAGTAGAGTAACTATGATTCATTTCAAAAACATTTTCGCTGTTGCTGTTTTGGCATTGGGCGTTTCATCAGCTGTCTATGCTCAGAATGTTAATGATGGTAAGGATTACAAACCTTATCCCTACATGTTTGTTGGCGTTCAGGGTGGTGCTCAGACCACTTTTACTGACTACAACAATCTCAAGTTGATCACTCCCACTTCAAGTCTTTCTTTTGGTGGATTCTTCACTCCCGTTGTAGGTGCTCGTTTGCACTTCAACAGTAAGTTCTGGGACGATGGTGCTGGCAGCATGGGTGCTTACAAAGATGCATTTGAAGATTTCAAATATGATTATAAGTATTTGACTTCAGACCTTGACTTGATGATTAACTTGATTACCTTGTTTGGTAAAAAAGACTATTATCCTGTAAATTTGTATTTGCTTGGTGGTATTGGTCTAGATTACGCATGGGATAATGGTCCTGCTTATGCACGCAAGGATGTTATGCCTTTCGCATACAAGAGTGATCGTTTGAGTCACAATGGTCGTGTAGGTGCGATGGTTGATTTCAATTTGAGCAAGCATTGGAGCTTCAATGTTGAAGTTGATGCTAATAGCAAGAGCGACCGCTACAACAGTAAGGTTGCTAACAAGGACGATTGGCAAGTGACAGCACAGGCAGGTATTGCTTACAAGTTTGGTTTCAAGAAAAAGAAGATTGAAGAGCAGTGGGAGACCCGTATCGATACCATTTGGTATGATGACATTGCTTACACTCCCCGTGTTGAGGATGGTACCATTACATGGAACGTATTCTATAAGATTCGCGAAAGTGACTTCAACGATCCAGACGAGCAGTTGAAAGCAATTGGAGCCTTCCTGAAAGATCACCGTGAGTGCAAAGTTTCTTTGAAGTCTTATGCTGACGTTCAGACAGGTAACCCCAAGATTAACATGGGTTATTCACAGCAGCGTTCAGAAAAGGCTGTTAAGGCTTTGACGGAAGCTGGTGTAGATCCTTCCATCATGACTGCAGAGTACTTCGGTGATACCGTTCAGCCTTTTGCAGAAAATGACAAGAACCGTGTTACAATTATTACTGCAACCGGTTTGAAGGATGTAAAGGATAAGTATACCGTTAAGAAGTATCGTACTAAAGAGGTACGTTATCGAGTAAAATAAATTTTCTCATAAAAGGAAAAAGAGTGGGTCGTTCGTTTGAGTGGCCCATTCTTTTTTTCTATGCCCGATTGTTCTGTTGTAAATATGTTTCAAGAGGTTTTAAATTCCCTTTCTTTGTTTTTCTGATACAAGTTTTCTTTAAATCTATAATTCTTCTTACTTTTGTATCCTAAATTGTACTGGATGATGCATAAACCACTTTTTGTTTTATTGTTTTTTGTGAATCTTCCCCTCTCTGCGCAGAAGAGTGTTACTGCTCAGAGTATGGAAGCACAGGGGTTAATAGAAATTACCACTTTGGACTCTACCATACAGGTTAGTTTGATGTATTCTCGGGCTGATAATTTTACAGGAAAGATTCTTTATTCAGATTTGTGTGAAGCTTATTTACACCCAATAGCTGCTAAAGCTTTGGTTCAAGCGCAGAAAAGTTTGCGCCAGAGACGCCCTGATCTCAGTCTGAAAATTTATGATGCAGCACGTCCAATGAGTATTCAGCAAAAGATGTGGAATGTGGTGGCGGGTACTAAAAAGAGCATTTATGTAAGTAATCCAAAAAATGGTGGAGGACTCCACAATTACGGTATGGCGGTTGATATAACTCTTTGTGATGTGACTACTGGAGACACTCTGGACATGGGTACTAAAATTGATTTTCTCGGCAGTTATGCCCATATAGATCAGGAGTCTTCACTAGTAAAAAAAGGAATCATCAGTGTTCAGGCCAAAAGGAATCGAGAATTGCTTCGCAGTGTGATGCGTGAGGCTGGATTTACCCCTTTGCGAAGCGAATGGTGGCATTTCAATTTCATTTCGAGAGCAGAAGCGAGAGCTAAATATAAAATAATTAGATAGGAAGTGTTTTCTCTCCTCTTATTAAAATATGGCTTCCATCAGCTTGGGTAGTGGCAAAAAGATAGTCCTTTCCACCCTCGCGAAGTTTCAATCGTTTTCGCAGAACTGCCACACTGGTAGGAAAATTACGAGTTGCCAGATTGGCTTGCTTAAGGTCTCCCAACATTTTGCATAAGCTTTGTCTGCTGAAATCACTCCATCCCACAATGTGAAAAGATCTTCCTGGAAAATCTTTTAGTAATCGGTTGTTGACGAATAGATGGCTGTTAGAATGAAGTTTTTTCAGATTATATAACGAACACAAAGCATTCTGGACACTAGCTTTCAGGATGGAGGCATTTGGTTCGTAGAGGAAAGTTTCTTCATTAGAAAGTCGTGACAATATATCTGGAGTGGTATGTCTTTCTGTTTCAGAGCAGACAAAAACAGGATCCTCACTCCTCAAATTAACACAGTGAAACTTGACTTCACCGTTTTTTTCAGCGGTAATTACGAATAACAGTTCTTTACATTCACCTTCCACGCTGACCACATGAACCTCTGATACATTTTTAAGGGTGTGAAGAGCTAAGGAAATATCTAGCATTGGAGAGAGTTTAACAAGTGTCACATGACTTCGAAGAAGAAGTTCAGTGGCAAGTGAAGTAATGTCGGGTGTACAATCCTCCAAAGCCACTGTTTTACGTCCTGCTTTATCCCGTCGGGCAGGATCCAAATAGACAAGAGAATAGTTTTTTTTCGTTTGTGTAAGCTGTCCTATACCATCTCCACAAACGATACTAGTATTAGATAATCCAAGCACGGGAAAGTTATGTTGAGCCAACTTGCATAGGTCAGGATTTTGTTCCACGTAGGTGGCATGTTTGAAAATAGGTGCAAGATAACTGAAATCAACTCCATAGCCTCCTGTCAGGTCAACCATTTCCTGTCTTCTCTCTTCAGGGAGGAGTCGTTCTGCAATTTGTCGTTTATAGAGAGAAGTGTATTGGCTGCTGCATTGTTCCATTGAGAGTCGAGGCGGAAAAAGAATATCCTTTTTCTCGCTCCAATGAGGCAGTTTTTTACAAGCCAGTTGCCAGCCTTCGATTTGTTGAAGGCAAAATTGTAGATTCATTCCATCAGGAATTTTCTTGAAGGCAAGAGTATGCACGTCTTCGTTTCGATGCTGTTGTATGAATTCTGTTTCTGTCATTTTGCTTGCAACTTCCTGGTTTAGAATGAGGCTTGTCGCATGCAGCATGCTGCATTTTTTTGTTTATATCTCTCCTTGAAAGATTAATAAAATGTTCTTTTATTCTACATGATAAAATTTCACGTCTGAGATTATGGGACATGCTCGACTTTTCAGAATAGTTAATCGTAGAGCACAGGCTTCTACCTCAGGAAAACGAAGCAAGCGCTTGTTACCAATGGTGGTAGCTGTAGCCACTTCTTTCCAGATACCTCTATTGTCTTGAGCTTCCATCTTAAATTTACATATTCTTTGTCCGAGGGCGATGTGCTCACGGATCATGGCGCGATTCACTCGAGTGGGTTTTTTCAGAACAAAGGTAATTTCACCTGTGGTAATGCTGTCATCTGTTGCCCAATAAGTATCGAGATTGTCATCACATGCTTTTTGGGCATTGTAGATAGCTTCCCCTCCTCGAGTGTTAGATGCTTCTGCACTGACAATCTGTTTATTTATACAATTTCCAAATTCTTTTTGTAATGCTTTTCCGAATTCTTCTAATGTTTGCACATCCTCGGCATTCAATTTGCCATCACGATTGGGTGGAATATTCAGAATTAAGTTGGCTCCATGTCCTATGCTATTGTAGTAGATCTCCATCAGTTGTTCAGGTGTCTTCACCTGGGGATTCTCCTTTTCATGGAAGAACCATCCTGGACGGATGGAAACATCTACTTCAGCGGGTACCCAATTAGAGCCTTCTTCATCTCCAAATTCCAGAATCTTACCGTCGGCAATTCCAGGAGAGAAGTTTACACGCTTAATAGTACACCAGTTTGTTTCGCCCACATAGCCCGATTCATTGCCGCACCAACGGGTATCTGGACCTCCATCGCTGAAAATGCATGCTTGGGGTTGCAGTTCGCGAATCAAGAAATTGGTATTCTTCCAGTCATAATAAGTTCTGTTGTCTATTTTACGCACTTCTTTACGTCCACCATAATAACCGTCGCCACCGTTAGCACCATCTTCCCAGACTTCGAAGATAGAACCATATTGAGTCAGCAATTCAGTTAATTGATTGCGATAATAAGTAATGTATTCTGGTGTCCCATAGCGCAGGTCGTGACGGTCCCAAGGGGAGAGGTAAACGCCAAACTTCAGTCCATGCCTCTTGGCAGCCTCTGAAACAGACTTTACCAAATCGCCTTTCCCATTCATCCATTGGCTATTCTTTACGGAATAGTCTGTGTACTTTGAAGGCCAAAGACAGAATCCGTCATGATGTTTAGCCGTCAGGACAACACCCTTCATCCCAGCAGCTTTCATGGCTCTCATCCATTGGTCGCAATCCAGATTGACAGGATTGAAGAGATCAGGACTAGCATCACCGTATCCCCATTCCTTGTCATTGAAAGTGTTGGTAGTAAAATGAATGAAGGCATAGAAGTTCAATTTATGCCATGCCAATTGTCTTGCTGTAGGTATAGGACCGTAAGGGGCTGGTGGGTTCACTTTGGCCAGCATTACCAAAGGCATCATTGCCATCAATAAAAATATTCTTTTCATGTTTTCTACATTTGTTATGTTTTGTTTCTTCTTATATGACTCAAATGGTTTTTATGGTTTGTTTATCAATAACCTGTACAAAGATACGAAAATTATTTGAATAGAAAGAAAAAGGGACTGCGATTCACATCGCGGTCCCTTCATTCCCATGAAGAAGTAGTATTTAACTACTGTCTCCAAAAAAGATTACTCTCTTTTATCTAACCTAAAAAACGTTGTTTCTTCATTAATAGCTCAAACCTTTTTCTCTCCAAGTCATAACTGATGCACTATCAGTGAGAACATTGGCAAGAACACATTACATAAGTAATTGCCATTTCATGGTCTAATTGGTTTAATTAATATTATCAGTTAGTGGTTTTTATGTTGTTTATTTATTCTATTTCTCAGGTTTTCTACTTTTGATACTGCAATATTAAAAAAATTTCTTTTATGTTGTATCCTTTTTCTAATAAAAAAGAGAGAAAGATGAGAAATTATGTTCCTGAATAACAACAAATTTGTGTTTTTTATTCCATTTATCCTGTTTTTATGTCTATTCTGGAGTCTTTTCCACAAGGAGAATCAATTTTATGAATCTTTATGCGAATGAGGGTTTGATTTTTCATCAGGATTTGATAACTTTGAAGGCAGAAACAAATATTTCTACCTAAGGCTGTCCTCTATGATAATTCAGTTCTGGATCAGATTAGTCATTTTGCTCTTCGCTCTAAACCTCTCTGTTGTGGTTATGATGCAGCGACGTCGTCCTTCAGATGCTTGGGCATGGATTCTGGTGCTTATCTTTGTTCCTGTTCTGGGTATTCTGTTGTATTACCTTTTTGGATTTCCTGCAAAGGATAGACCGCTGATTACTGACGAGCGTTTGCAGACCCTCAAATCCCATACTGCACCATTACAGGCTAAGGGAGAAGAGGGTGTGAGTCATTTGATTCCGCTGTTGCAAAATGTGAGCCAATCCTATCCTACTCGAGGTAATGGTATGAAATTCCATACTACTTTTGCTGACATGTACCAGACTTTGAAGGCAGATATCCAAGCAGCTCGGCATCACGTCCATTTGGAATTTTTTCAGATAGAATCCGATCCTGTAGGTGATGATCTTAGCAACCTTTTAATAAGTAAGGTAAAAGAAGGAGTTGAAGTGCGTGTCATCTATGATGCGGCAGCTTGTTGGCTCGTGCCTCGCAGTTTTTATCGCAGGATGCAGAATGGCGGCGTTCAAGTGAAAGCATTCAATCCCATTTTCCCTATATTGTCACCTTTCTCTAACTACAGAGATCATCGCAAGGTGGTCGTCATAGATGGCCAGATAGGCTACACGGGGGGCATGAACATCGCTGAGCGTTATTTGCTTGGCATACGTGGTGGCGTATGGCGTGACACTCATATACGGTTGACTGGACCCTCTGTTAGTGAGCTGCAGACAGCTTTCCTCAGTGATTGGCAGTTTACACGCAAGGAGTGGATTTGCGATGATATATATTATCCTGAGCCATTACATTCAAACCAGAATCTGTTGATGCAGATAATCAGTTCCAATCCAACAGACTCTTGGCGAGTGATGGATTTATCCATCTCTCAAACCATTTTCTCATCACGCCATTATCTCTATCTTCAGTCACCCTATTTCCTTCCTTCCGAGGCTATTCGTAGCGCTCTTTTTTCAGCCGCTCTTTCTGGCATAGACGTCAGGGTGATGATTCCAACTCGACCTGATAAGGGACACATTACCATCAATGCCTCGCGATGGCATGTGGAGCAGATGTTGCAAGCAGGAGTCCGCTTTTACTTTTATGACAACGGATACATGCATTCAAAGACGATAGTCTCTGATGACTTTATCACCAGTATTGGCAGCGTAAACATCGATAGCCGCAGCCTGAGCCAAGCCTTCGAAATAGATGCATTCATCTATGACCGCGAGATTGCCCTGCATCAGAAGCAGCTATTTCTGGAAGACACAAAATATTGTCATGAATTGAATCTGGAAACTTGGCAGCAACGTCCTCGATGGGAGCATGTGAAAGAATCCTTCTGTCGATTGCTGGCACCCCTATTATAAATTAAGAGAAATGAACGACACTTTCATATCATTGGGTTATCTGGGGCTTTTCGTCTGCTCATTCATCGCAGGCTCGCCTATCCCCATGAACTCCAAGGCCGTACTCTCAGTAGCGTTGGTGCTGGGATGGAATCCTGTGTGGTGTGTGGTATCGTGTGTGGTAGGCAACTGGCTGGGTACGGGTATCAGTTATTTCATCGGACGGTTCTTTACCTATGAACAAGTACTTCGATGGACAAAGGTAGATCCTGTGAAATTGGAGCGTGTCCGTGATTTCTTGCGAGGGAGAGGCGTGTGGTTCGCTCTCTTGGCAGTAATGCCCATCATCGGGCATTTGGTGACCATCAGTTTTGGCATTCTCCGCGCCCCATATTGGAAGGTGGGCAGTATCATGTTGTTGGCCCAAACATTCAGCTACACAGCCTGGACTCTTCTTACGTTGGGTGTTGTATCCCTCTTTTAATTTAGGACAGAGAGAGATTTTCTTGTGAAAAGGATACTGACAAAAGGTGGATGTTACAGATTTTTTTTGTCAGAAACTTGTGAATGTTAGTTATTATTACGACATTTGCAAACAGAGATAGAATTCTACATTAACTAACAAATATAAAACAATAGAAATGAAGAAAAAATGCATGTATTGGCTTGCGCTGTCAATGATATTGACTTACGTTGCTTTGACTGGATGTAGTAGTTCGGACGACGTTGTCGAAGATCCCGATATTAAGGTGCCCGAATATGTGGAGAACCCGCAGAAGGCGGTGCGCTATGAGAAGAGTCCACAGTTCAAGAGCGACTTGGACGCTGTGAACCAGCTGGCTTTCGTGTTGAAGGCAATGAACTGGAACTACTGGATGATGGCTTCCGACGGACTGAAAAAACCAGAGGACTTCTTCACGGTTTCGCCCGATGAGCTTGGCAAGAACCAGCCTCAACTGGCAGACGAATATTTGGAAATGTTGACCTACCTCTACAACAACCTTGACACCTACACCGAGGCGCTCGAGAACATGGAAGTTAACGGCATCCTGCCCGAAGGAGCTGTCACTCGTGGCTATTTGAGCGACTTCTTTAGTTTCAGTGTGGCTGCAAAGTCGTCAGCCGCAATGGGACGTCAGGCTGTTATGACGATTATCAGGGCAAAGGGCTGGTCGACAAACTACCAAATGCTGGAGAAGCTGTACAATCAGATTCCGGCTGGACAGCGCCGAGGCTACAGCAATGCCATTTCCTTCTGGCAGGACTTCAGCACAGGCAAACTGGACGACCGCTCCAACCAAATTTTCAAGAACCTTTACTCTACGAGCGATGACCCGGATGTGCAGGAGTTCTACGACACATGTCGAGACATAGGTATCACGCCTGAGATGAACATGGCCACCATCACGCAGAAAATGGCAGAGTCTGGCATGAACCTTATTGTAGATGCCTGCCCCATCAACCTGAGCACTGGTATCGACATCTACAATACATCGAATGCAACGATGGATGTAATGACCAACACGTTTAAGTTCAAGGCGAATGAGGACGGCACAGTATCCTATGACGGAGTGAACGTCGATGTCTTGAAGGAATTTGCAAAGCAATGGGGACATAACGTTGTGAACTACGGCCGAGATTACGAGAAATACATGGACCAGGTGGAGGCAGGTTTTAATTCGGTAAACTTTACCAACTGGGACGAGGGAAAGGACTGGTGGCTAGACAACGTGTTCAAGGGAGCATACGATTTCACAGCCAACGAGACGATGTTCAGCAACAATCTGAAGGAAGCATTCGATGATCACGGCAAAAAGTTGGGACTTGAGACCAAGGTGATTGTAAAGGAGGTGAACGGTCAGGAAATCTCTTTTGTCTATCTCGTTGACAAAGAGACAGGCAAGATACGCCTCGGCTTCATGAAGGATGCAGATGGCAATATAGTGATGTTCCCAGGCGAAGACCCAGGCAAGAAGACCATCACCGTTGTGAACCGCCACACAGGCAAGCGAATCACCAAGGACGTGGACATAAACAAAGATAAAGAAACAATCATCGAGACAGACCTCGAGCACGACGAGGATTTGCTTGAAGAAGAGCCTGAAAACGGAGACCTTAGTCTCTACCCAGGTGCGAAATGGACAGAGGAGAGCGGTGAAGCAACATCGATGCGCTTCACCATCGTGACCAACTACCTCTACTACAAGTGTAAGACTGAGAGCGACTGGATTTCTGCCAACATAGCCACCGATGCAAACTACATGTACGTGAAACTGACGAAGAACGACAAGCCGCAGAACCCCAAGGACAAGAACAGCAAGCCTGTGGAGCGCACTGGAAAGGTTCTCGTAATGGCAACCAACAAGGAGGGCAAGGTGCTTAAGAGCATCACTCTCGATGTAACGCAGAAGCCATACATGCCAGAAGATGATGAGCCGTTCATCACAGCCTATCCGTCGGAAGTGATAATGGATGCAAAGGGGGGCGAACAGTTTGTGTCACTTTCTCACACATCATCATATAATTATCTCGGTGCCGATCCGAGCAACGACATCATCGGCTGGGCAGACGTGCAGCCCACATCTGAAGGCTATATCATCAGCGTCAAACCCAACAACACCGACGAGGAACGCTCAGGCACCGTCACCTTCTATGCAGCTGTTAGCCAGCAGGCACTCGAGGATGTATTCTACAACGGAGTGAAACCTGACAAGGAAAAAGTTGTCTATACCACAGTACTGGTAAAGCAGGAAAAGGGAGAGAAAAAATCTCCAATTTACGAAGTGGATTTCTACGTTTCTTCACGAGGCAAGGAAGTAGACAGGGAAAGTTTTATAGACTACGGCACCAACTTCTATTTTGAGGATGGCGACAACTCAACAATAACTTGTGTTGAACAGGGACGCGACCTACATGTTGAATGCATAGGAAAAATTGAATATTCATGGCAAACACAGAATGCAACCCTATCGTTTGATATACAGGACTACAAAGACCTTTCGAGCGACAACCTCAAAATCATGAATGTGAAATGGCATTACCTTTCAGAGGAAAACTATGAAACGAGCAGGGGCACGAGGGAAATCAACGCCGATCTAACCAACATACCTGTCAACGAAGCAGACAAATACAAGATGGTTATCAATGCCAAAGTTGGTGATGGCGTTGTGTTCAACAAATGGAATGCTAAGGAAAACTCTGTTTACGACGATGGGAGAACCCACCAGAACAACTATGCTTACGTAGAGTCCGCAAACAATAGAGTCGATATGAAAATATATTTCAGGTCGAAATACTAAACACTGGAAAACGTAGAAGACTCCTAAACCCCATGATTTATACCCCAGCAGGATCGTTTCTTGACACCCTACACTCTACACCGAACACTCATAACACGATAACTATCAACAGGATACATGGGTGTAGAGCCCTCCGATACTCTACACCCGCTCTATACTCATCTATGTTACTGAACCTCAATGCAATACCTTCTACTGGTGTAGAGTGTAGAGTGTTTTTGAGTTCATGAAAAAATCAATGAGGGGCAGGAGGTAGCCCATTCTGTTTCTGCAGTTGGGGTTACTATTATTTCTGAAATCAAAATCCTTTACAAAATAGGACACTATAGAAAGGTTTTTGGAAAGGGACACGTTGAAAGGGGAAAATCGACGTGTCGTCTCTGCGGTTTCGACACGTCAACTTTGTAAACTCGACACGTCGAAATCTCAAAGACAACACGTTGTCTTTTCATAGGAGAAAGAAGGATTGCTGTTGTTTAACACAACTAGTTAATAATCAGCTAATTATAAAAAAGAATCCTTTACAAGGAAAGAGGTTGACCGAGAAACAGTCAATCCGTTTTTCCTTATCAAAGAAACATCTTCTGAAATCTTGACAAAACAATTTAGTGTTGGTTCCCTCACTTTGTTATTATCCTTAGTTTCTATCTCTTTCAGGATAGCTTAGTTACGGCTCAACATTATACATTGACCACGAATAATGTATAGTATCTGTTTTTATTGGTTCATTTTCATCTATAATGCATGGATACAAGAGTCTGAGATTTCTCAGTACTCCACGCAAACTTTCATTGATTTGTCACCTGTCTGCACTACATAGATACCTGGAGATTGCTTCGCATTTTCATCGACTTTATATCCTGATGTTGTGTAGACATTGAAATTCTCTTCCCCTTCCACGTAAATCCGACCATCTATTACGTAGGGAAAAAGGGGCGTGGGGTTACCCAACACTTTTTCTGCTGTATCTTTTTCGAACAGGATCAAGACAGTTGCACATGGGTTAAGCGTGACTGTCGGGGAGGTTAGCTTCAGGGTAGAATTTTTTACCAGAGATCGGTCTTCTTCCGTATTTTCAGCACAAACATCATTGGCTGAAACCTGATAAGCAGAATTCATTTTATATCCATCAGGAACCACGACGTTCACTTCCTGTTTTGTATCGTATGATCTGTTTACTATCGAAACCACCAAATGTTCTTCTTCATTCACTACAGCGGCACAATCCACGTAACAACGATCCACTTTTTTTCCATCTTGGGAAGAGTCCGTATCACCCTCAATCTTCAGATTTTTTAATTCCAAATCCTTAATGCCTGGCCCTGTTACGTTCACACCTACAGCACGACCTGTCATGAATTTACGGTAAAGGTTGTAGAGATAATAGCAGACCGATGGATAAGCATCTTGATTGCCCACTGTCTTTAAAAGACCATGCCCGTTCACGGGGAAAATATAATTAGCCATCGCAACATAGGGACTGGTTCGAATGAAAACATTCAGCATCCCCGCCATCGCAGCAGCATCGTAGAGCCGTCGGCCATCCTTTCGGGTGAAGGAGTAACTGCTACCATTGTAAACACTGTGCCTGCAGTTCCACTCGTCGATACTGAATCGGATTGGATTTGAGGTTCGTCCAACGGAAATGTTGTATGTGGTCAGGTCATTGATGAAGTGACGCAAGTTTGCCTCCACAAGTTCTGGAGCAAACAGGGTCTTTTCCGGATCCATCAATTGATTGTCTTTTATTTTTGCAGTCATGTAGTAGTGCATGGTTAGGAAATCGAGGTCTTTACCACATTTTTCAACAACAACCTTATTCCAAGTTCCTGTATGTCCCACACCTAACAATTTAACTTCAGGATACATTCTCTTAATGGCGGAGGCGTAGAGAGTGAGTTGTTCGGCATATTCTGCTGCAGATTCACCCTTATGGAATTTGTTACCGAGATAATTCTCATTGCCGATGCAAAAAAAGCGCACTCCATAGGGGACTGGATAACTGTTATTCCTTCGATAATCTCCCATAAGGGTTCCTGTCTCACCATTCACGTATTCCACCCAACTTAGGGCTTTTTCCACCGAATGGTCGTAAGTGTTGTTGTTGCCCATAGGGATATTGATGTAGGGTTCAATGTCGAGTTTTTTACACCAGTTCACAAACTCATCGGTACCGAAAGTGTAGTACTCAGTTCCGCCCCAAATGTGCTCGCTCACTGCAGTTCGCGTGGGACCAACACCTTTTTGCCACTCATAGTCATAGATGGCAGTTCCAGCTGGCCAGCGCATTACAGGAATCCTCAGTCTCATCAATTGTTTTGTCACTGACAGATTTTCCGCACCCTTCTTATCCACCACACCGCCATAAATAACCGCATCGTTGCAATCCTCCAGCATCTGTCCGTATATCATTGAATCTATAGGGGCAAAATGTGACAAATCAGATATTGAGACCACAGTTGTTGTTCCTGACACAGTTTGGTTGAAAACAGGTTTCTGGGAATTGATCATCAATGAACAAACAGAAAGGAGTGATGCGATAAAAAAGATTTTTTTCATTTTTTCAATATTGTTTATGCAGGTCGTCAGGTATCCTATTTGTTGAAAGGGTTGTAATGGCTACCTTTCGATCCATCGCTCTTTTCTCGATCCAAAATCAGAGTCGGGTCTATAGTTTCTTCCAGATCTGAGTTTAAAAGGTATTGCCCTTGTAGGATCAACATCTCGCGCAGCATTTTTGTGTCCACATTTCTTGTTAAACCATCAGATTCTGCTGCCATTGCTGCTGCAGTTCCTGCGCCTTGTCCCATTGCCATACAGGTAGCCATCACTCGAATAGATCCTGCAGCCATCTGATTAGCAGATATGCATCGTCCAGCCACCAACATGTTATCAAATTTTGTTGGAATCAGTGAGCGATAAGGAATTTCGTATACCATCTTTCCTGAACCTGTGTAAATTTGCATTTTTCCCTGTCCTGGATGTATGTCAATAGCATAGGTGCCACATGAGATGCCATCTTCAAAAGACTTGCCTTCTAAGATGTCGCCTTCATCCAGTATATAGTCTCCAATAATATGTCGGCTTTCTCTCACTCCCACTCTAGCACCTGTTTCAACAATGTAGGAATTCTCGAATCCTCCTACATGTTTTTTCATAAAACGGTATACTTCAACTACCTGTTTACGAAGTCTTATTTCTGCTTTTGTCAATTCCTTGGCATTCACACCTGATATTTTCTGTAGTCTGGTCACATTCATGGCGAATTGATGATGGGGAAGTTCATACATAAGTATTCTATTGGCAATTTCACTATCTAAATTTCCTTTAGCGATTTCCTCTTTTACAAGTTCGTTTAGTCCTAAGAATGCTATGCCCTTTTGGCTATCGATTTCTTTGTCAGTTGGATTATCCTTCAAAAGTTGTCTGTTCTTTTTCATCCAGGCTCGCAATTCAGAAGTATTCACGTCTCCAATTCTGAAAAACAAAGATACGGGTTGCACAATTCCTTTGCCATCACCGATAGTGAAATCGGCTCCTGCCTTTGCGGCAACATCACCGTCGCCTGTGCAATCAATAAAATGTTCCTGCTGGGCGGGCATATTTTGTTGACCTTTTAATTTCAAATCAAAATTCTATCTTCCTGCGCTTCGATGGGATTGAGACTATGACGGAATACACTCATATATTTGCAAGTCATAGGGTGCATTTGCAAAATTAAATGCCCGTTTCACTCAAAGATAGAAATTGAAACCAATTCCCAGGATGTGTTGTGACGGGTGTTCCTTGTGCGTATAGTAAAGATAATATGCCTCCAACTGCATCCAACGGGTTATATCGTAGTCGCAAGCCACATAGTGCCTCGTTTTTTTCCAATCTTTCCACGTGAAAACTTCTATGGCCAGATAGGGACTGAATCGACTGTGGGGAATAGCATACTGGGCTTTCAGACGGGAGCGCAGCTCATTCCCCTGTCTGTTTTCGGCTGGTATCCAGGAATGCAGGTAACGCTCACGGAGAGATAATTTGAGTGGTCCTTCCTTCAAGGTAGCCGTTACATCCATGATGGCTCTGTGCACTTGGCGGGAGGACTCTTTCACGAAGTCGTAGGCAACATCGGTCTTGAACCAGGGAAAAAGTTTAACGCCCAAGATTGTGCGAGTGTACCAGCAGTCAAAGTGGCGGTACTGGAGGTTGTCGTGCTCGAAGTAGAAACTTCCGAAGAAGGGGCTTCGACCAAAATCATGGTTAATCTCCACGAATTCCCAGCCACCGAAGCGCCAGCCCTCGGGTTCACCTTGGGCCCGCAATTGTCTTGATGTTGCTGGCAGCAACGTGAGCAAAAGCAGGATTATAATACGAGGACGTAACATGTGATATAATATTTGCTCGAACACCAATCCGCCACCATTCAGGGGGAAACCCCTGCTTGGTGGCGGTTAACAGGACAATATGAAGGAATGTTTTTAGCTTCTCATTGAACCAGAACCTTGATTATTAATCGAGATTCTTTCCGTTCGGCCTTTAACTCAAACAAGTTTGGTTTATGGCTCTCACTTAACCAGAACCTTATTTCCGTTAATGATGTAGAGACCCTTCGGGAGCTTGTCCTTTGGCGTGCTGATCTTTCTTCCCATCAGGTCGTATATACCAGCAGGCATCTTCAAGGCGATAGGAATCTGCTTGATGCCAGTCGTCTCGACAGCACCCAGAGACTTAACCTGTAGGCCACCGATACTTGTGTTCCAGTAGCGCAGTTCGGCAATGTCAATGGGGCCTTCCTCACCGTCCTCGTCGGCAAAGAGGTAGCACAATTGTTGCAGGGCCCATCTGCTGTTGGTTCCGTGGGTTCCATTAACCTTCACTCCGTCAAGGTAGATTCCAGTCATGGCGTTGCTGCTTACCACGAAGACAAGACGCTGCCACTGGTCCTGCACAAATACATCATTGGAATAGTTCAAACCGCTCTGACGGATACCTATGGTCTTGTCTAAGGTAAAGAGTTCGCCGTCGCTGGTATTGGTTGGATCGGTCTGGATGATCACATTGTAGCCCGACAATCTCTGGGGACGAATATCCATCATGAAGGTGAACGAGTTCTGGATATCGGACTCCTGATTGTGAGCCAACTGCAGGTAGCTGTCAAACGGTACGACGACTGCTCCGTTGTCTGCTGTGGGGCCTGCAATCGGAACAATACCTGCAGTTGCGGGGTCTTCCACTTCCACGGGGCCACCTGCTCCTCTCATGGCAGCACGGAGGATAGCCTCACCGGTGCCGGCCATCAGGTCATTGGGATTGTCGAAGGTCCATACGCTTACAGGATCTATGAAGGGCTCTTCATCCCATTCCTGTTCTACGCCGCCAAGGCTCTTCACCTGTTCGTCGGTGAGAGGAACGTCCCAGAAGCGTATCTCTGCCACGTCGTTGTATACTTCCTGGTTGTTTTCGTCAGCAAAGAGAAGTACTTCGGGATACATGCTCCACATATTGTTGGAGCTGGTGCTCTGTCCCACCTTGTCTCCATCAATATAGACACTGGCACAGCCGTCCTTTACGACATAGAGGATACGGTGCCAAATCATCTCCAGGAGTTCTCCGTGGTAGCCTAATCCGTTTGAGGCACGTCCAAGCATGCCCTTCTCGCTGACGAAGATTCCGGCATCAGTAGTATTCTTGATGTTTGCCTGATACAATGAGTTAGGCTGCTCCAAGGTGCTGGGACGGATGTCGAATAGGATGGCATAGTCCCTTAACTCAGCGATGCCTGTGTTGTTCGTCAGCCACAGATAGGAATCGGCACCAATGCCGATAGCTCCATTTCCAGGCATTGGACCTTCTTCGGCCGTGATGAAGGCAGTCTCGATATCGGTTATCTCGGGACCATTGCTCCCCTTGTATGCTGCCTGCAGGGTAGCTGTTCCCGTGCCGGCAAGCAAGTTGTTGGGATCATCGAATGTCCAGACGCCAGCTGGTTCAGGCATGTCTCCACCCAGCTTAACTTGTATCACAGGTATCTCAACAGGATCGAAGTTTTCTGTCCGTATAATGATGACACCCTCGCGACGATCTCCATCATTCAGAGGTTGGGCACGGAAGATGTAGTCCTTCTCTCCCTCGACAATCTCTATGTCAAGCGGTTCAATCCAGTCGGGTAACTCAAACGTGAAGGAAACGTTGGCATTGATGTTGATGGAGAAGTCGATCTTGTCAACAAGACGTACGTTGGGGGTTTGCACCACGAAGAGTTCTTCCACATCGCTGTAGACATCGCCCAGTTTCTTTGCCATATCAGCACTGAACGGCACATCCCAGAAGCGGAGGGAGGCTAAGTTCACGGTGCCTTCCTCGCCGTCTTCGTCGGCAAAGAGCAGAACCTCGTCGTTCTTGATACACTGATAACTTACGAAGCTACCGTATTCGCTCAACTTTTCACCGTTCACATAAAGTGTGGGACAGCCATCCTTCACCACAAAGAGGATGCGATACCAAACCTCTGTCTGGAAATCACCATTGTAACCTAGGTTGCCACCACGTCCCAGCTGGTTGTTCTTGAAGAAGAGGCCTGCATCGCTGGTGTTCGTAACATCGCACTGGAACAATGACTTGTAGCCACTCACGTCGTTAAGCATCACATCATAGAGAATGGTGAAATTCCTCATTTCGGGATTTCCGGTACTTGCTTTGAGCCATAGGTAAGCATCCTTGGGTACCACAATGGCACCGTTCTCTTCCGTTGGTCCAGCAATGGCCTTAATGCCAGCTTCAGCTGGGTCGTATGTCATGGTGGGTCCGTCACCACCCTTGTATGCAGCGGTGATGTAGGCCATTGTATAGCCTTCTTCCTTCATAAGATCGTTGGGATCGTCAAAAGTCCACCAGCCCAATGGATCAGGTACTTCTTCTCCCACATATACCTGTTCCACGAGAATCTCCTGCGACTCTACTCCATCGCCCTTGACGATGATGACATCCTCGCGGCGACCAGAGAATTCCATTTCTTGGGCACGGAAGGTGTACTCGTGTCTTCCTTCGAAAGGAATTATATCTACACCCTCAATCCAGTCGGGCAACTCGAAGGTGACAGGTACATTGGCTTCAAGGGTCACTGTGAAGGTCGGGTCGTCCACCACCTTGACGTTCGTGGTTATCAGGTTGATAAACGGTTCGTCCACAACAGGTTCCTTGCCGCAGCATTCCCTTATTTCATTGTCAGTGAGACTTCTTTCCCAGTAGGAAAATTCTGACATGTAGGTATCAGTCATTTCGTTGTCATCATCAGTAAGGACGTAGAAACCCCAAGGGTCAATCTCCCAACGGATGTCGCCAGCGCAATCAATGACCTTCTCGTCCTCAATATAGACATTAACTCGTCCGTTGCGGCAAACCATGAAGATGCGGTACCAAGTGTCATCCTTGATTTCCCCAAAATAGCCGCCCATGGCCCGCATGCCAATCGTGTTTTGGTAAACGAAGAGCTCACCGTCATTGCTGTTGCTCAAATTGGTCTGCCAAAAACCATTATAACTAACGGCATCGGGCATCTTGACATACCACATGAGAGTGTAGTCCGTGGTGGCCGTAGAACCTTCGGGACGTACTACCTTCAAGCCTCTTTCCTTTGGAACAAAGATGGCTCCGTCACCCTCGGTAGGACCTTCGGCTACGGTAATGCCAGCTTCTTCAAGGCTCTCCAGAAGTGTTACGGATTTGGTTCCTACGGCAAGGGGCTGCATTACAAACGGTCCACTCTCCACTTTCAGCAGATCGTTGGGATCCTCGAACTTCCACTGGGCATCAGGTTTGGTGTTGTCGAGCTCGGAAGGAGTCGTAAAGGTCTTAACAAGCGGGTCAGAGGTGTTGTCGTAAGAGTCGTATGCCACAATCTCCACTTTATATTCTGTATCAGAAGTGAGGCCTGTGATTGTATAATTCAGAGTAGCGGGCATGCCAGAGTAAAGATAGTACTGCGAGAAGACGAACCTTTCGGTGATACCCATTCCGTTCTTGAAGACGCGTATCCTGTAACGGAAGACGCATTCGTCGTCGGTAGCCTGCGGGAAGGTTACGGTAGCTTTGCCATTTGCTATTTCCACGCTGATTTCAGCACTCTTTGTGAAAGCAGGGGCGGGCAATCCGTTGCGCAGGGGCACATTGTTGGGATTGTCAGCAGCATCGCGGATGTCGGCATACTCAAACTTTGAGCCGTCGAACGGAGCTTTCAGCACCCAACGCTTCTCGGGGAGGATTTCCGTGTTGCGGTAAGTGTCGTAACGACGAATCTCGATGTCACCGTTCTCCAGCTCGCTGACAATCATACCCTCAGTAGCATAGACATAGTTTTCAGGGTGAATGCCTGCAGCCACGGCTCCAGGATGAATCTCGCCGTATGTGGTGCTGGCCGTATTGATGGATGTGAAGTAGTTCTTATGTTCAGAGTCGGGGTTCGTGCCCTGGTGAATGCTGCGTGGGTCTCCCAAAGGATAGTGGCTGTGACCGGCAAAGATTACGACCTGTGGATACTTGTTCAGCACGCTGTTGAGGTCGGGCATGCCCCAAGTACTTCCGTTCTCGAATTCAGGCCATGAACCATAGACCGTCCATTGGGGTGGTACGTGAGTGAAGACAAAGATTGGCTTGCCTGGACATTCCTCGGTGGCCTGTGCCAGCCAGGTATCTAACTGCTTCCTTAGGTCGGCAGGATAGGCACCCGAACCGCCTCCCATCATACTGATGGTGATGAAGGGGTAACCTTTGATAATCTTGTACTGATGGAAGGGGTAAGGTTCACCACCATTGAAGACGCTTAGTCCATTCTGGTAGTTCGACATACCGTTGCCATGGCTGTGATCGTGGTTACCCATCATGAAGAGCAGGTCACCCACAGGATTCGTATAGTTGGCCTTGTCGTTGAAGACGCTCACGAGCAACTCATACTGGTCAGCTCGTCCTGCATCTGCCAAGTCACCAGCAATGGCCAAAGCATCGAGCTTGGCCTGCGAGGTCAGGTTCTTCAGCGCCTGAGGCACCTTTACCATAGCGCCCTCACCTATTCCATTGTCGAAGTGAATGTCGGAGATGACACCAAACGTCAGTCGCTCATTTTCCTGAGCCATAACAGACATGCCCAGCAAACAGATGAGTGTAGCCAGGCAGAGTGTAATTTTTCTTTTCATAGACATTTTTTTTTGGTTAAATGTATTGTTATTTTTGAAAATATAAAGTTGTTTAAGGCTTTTTTAGGTACATTATATATGTTTACGAGGGTGAAAGATACGATTTTTTCGCAAACATGATGCATTTTGTGCAAAAAAAAACAGGTTTTAGACGGGAAAAAGCACTGTAGAAGAGTGAAAGGTTGCTCATTTTACTAGAAATTCGTTTCCTTTGATAATATAAATGCCATTCGGGAACTTGTCTTTTGTAGTTCCGATGATTCTTCCTGACGGAGGGCATGTAACGAAGTTTTTGAACTTATGGAACCGAGCCGGTGTGTCACTATATCCCAAGCTGCCTGCGTCACTATATTTTCATGGTTGGATTTATGGAATTTTTGTGAAGGGTTAATGATTAGTTTTTCCAGTGAATCGAGAGTGTTGATTACCAGACGTCTTCAGGTGTTTCGGGATTGTCATATACCTCCTTCGGACAGTACTCAAAATAGTCCAGCACGAGATAGACGTTTTCAAAGTCCAGACAAGATTTCAGACGCAGGTAGTATGTCTCTTCGGGTCTCATCTTTTCGCAAACGATTATGCGACGTATTTGACTTTGGAGGGTTCGCCCGTTATCTGAACCTGTAGAATGGATTTTTGCGCCTTTCATGAAGCCGTGATTACGCAGAGTCTTGTCCACTTCTGAATTGTAATCTTCGTCGTCAATGTCAGGTTCCCATCCCATGTTACTTGGGAATTGTCCGTTGGGCGTGCTGTAATACTGTCCACCCATGCGGAGGTCGAGAGGGATACCCATGGCACGGAGGCGGAATCTGTCGTTGCCCCAGTAGAACTGGAAGATGCCTCGATTGGTGTCGGCAGCAGTCACACCATAGCGTATCTCGTATGTTCCTTCACGAGGCACAGGAGGCAGTCTCAACGTCAAATCAGTAATGCCTCTACTGGCCATTTCATCACCGAAATAAGTACAAAATCCGCGCGAGTCAGGCGTGCCGCCAGTGTTGACAAAGAAATTGCAGTCCTTGGTGAGCCATGCATCGTCCAGATAGTGATACTCTGGGTCGTTAGGGAAGCCAAAAATCCTGATATTACCCACTCGGCCACCGTTGTTGGTCACTTCAGGAAACATGGCAGCCAGGTCGTATCGGATGCGTTCTTTGCCCAGGTTGTTCTGAGTGGTTTCATCATAGACGAGAAGTTTATCTAACGGATAAATCATGGCATTGCTCAGGTTGCCTTTTGCCTCGCTCATGGACGTGCCTATCAGGATACCCTCCTTGTCTGGCAGACAGGAAAGCTCATGATAGGTGCCTTGCCGTCCGTTGTCTAGGATGGGGAATCTGTTGATGTGTACTCCTCCTGATTCTGCACTTTCATAGAGTTTCATCAAGCGGCGCTTGCCCATTGTTGTGTAGTACTCGGCCATAGCCGAGGAAAGGTTACGCAGGTTGGGGTCAAAGCCAAACTCGTTGCGATGTAGGACGAGGCGGTCGGCTGAAAGCCTGACAGGCAGCAGATGATAGGTTACGAACTGGTTCAGCATGTTGTCCTCGCTCTGATAGTCCTTGTTTTTTGTGGCCAATGGATAATAGCCCTTCCGATCAAGCCAATCCACCACGTCCTCCACCTGTATGTCTAATGCTGGCTTGCCCAGCGTGGCTGTCCAGAAGCTATCGGTTTCAGCAAAGAAAGTGTAGCCGTAGTATCTGTGTGCTGGGATTACCCCATCGTAATGCTCAGTCTTGATGCGTTGCTCGATATAGCATTTCCTGTAGGCTTCGTCTTCCACGCGTGTGAGCGTGTCCTTGAGTCCGACAGCATTGGCTAACAGGCAAGCGACGTAGAATCCCGCTTTCTTCTCGGAAATCACGTCCGAGATATAGTCGCCCAGGGAGTTGCTGTTGGAGACAATTACGCCGCGCATGGAGTGTATAATGCCGTTCAGGGCAGGGATATCTCTGTTGTCCTCGTCTATCTGAATGCCGTTTACGAGGATTTCATCCACGCCTTCCCCATGAGACACCGTCAGTTTGCGATCGTACATGTTGGGACGCAGGATTTCTGCGTTTTGGGCTGAGGGGAAATCCCATGTCTGCACAGGTTCTCCGTCATCACCACTGTCGATGATGCTGCTCATCACAAGGAGTTTGCAGACAGAGTCTAGCTTTATACTATCAGAAAAGCCGTCCCATGACGCTTCGCTGATAACATTCTGCTCTTTCAATTCCTCTAGATAGGCCTGAATGGCTGTGTTCGTCGGAGCAAAGACGGTGTAGTGACCGCGTGCAGTGAGCAACTGGCGGACTGTAGTTTGGGAAATATCGCTCACTGGGGTCTCACCTGTCAGACGATAGTATTCGCTGTACTGCTCGTGTCGAGCTAGATAGTCTGATATCGTGTAGTTTTCATAGACGTAACGTACCGAGGAATCTATGTTTTCCTTGCAACTCCACAGTACTATGGTTGCAAATAAAATGGGTATAATGTATTTATTTCTGTTCATCTTTGTTGTTTGATCCCAAAGTCACATCATACCACCTCCCTGCGGAAGTCCTTCAGTCCTATAGCCAATTTCGCTCAACTGGTTCTGCTCCAGTTGGCAGTTATTGGCGATATTATTCGGAGAGGCAGTAAGAGTTACTTCGCTTTGTAGTACTGCATTGCTTCAGGAAGCCAACGCTGGATGTCAGACACACGCTTGGTGTCACTGGGATGACTGCTCAGGTAAGATTGCAAAGCCCCTCCTGAACTACTTCCACTCGAAGCCTGACTCATGCGCTTCCAAAAGGTAAGAGCTGTGTTGGGGTCGTAGCCTGCCATCGCAGCAAAGATAAGGCCCATGTGGTCGGCTTCACTCTCGTTGTCACGGCTGTAGTGAGCATTAAGGAAAGTCAGACCTGTGGAAGCCACAGAAGTGGCAAGGTTGGCAGCGTTTTCTCCCAACTTGGCACCAACGATGGAGGCACCCACCGAGGCCAGTAGGCTTTGGTTGTTCTGTTTCGACATCTGTTCAGCACTATGTTTGGCTACAGCGTGTGCTATCTCGTGACCCAACACGATAGCCAAGGATGCTTCGTCTTGAGTGACAGGTAACATGCCTTCGTAAACCACTATCTTGCCACCAGGCATACAGAAAGCGTTGACGGAATTGTTCTGCACCAGATTGAATTCCCACGCATAGTTCTTCACCTCGTTGGCATAGCCATTGTTGGCGAGATAATTTACCACAGCATTGGCGAGATTCTTTCCTACACGCTGCACCATGGCGGTGTTGGTAGCATTGGTTGATATTTTGGCGCTGCTCAGGTATTGCTTGTATTGCGAAGCGCTCAGGCTCAGAATTTGTTCATCTGAGACAGACAAACGTTGTTTGCGTCCAGTGATGGGCACCTTGGATGTAGTGCCGCAGGAGGCCAGCATCATCAGTGCAACGGCACTCGTCAAGAAGAATTTGAAACTTTTCATCGTTGGTATGTTTTTTAGTTTGTTTATTGTTTTTACGATGTTTATGCTGCAAATATATTGATTTTTGTGGATACAGAAAAATTTTCGTCGATTTTTCTGCTCACCATGTTTTGTTGTGAATCCTCAGTTTCCCCTCTTTTTCCTTATAAATTCCTAATTACTCCTAAATTCTTCCCAACATAGTCTTGATTTTTCCTTCCAACTTGTTTTTTTCCTTTCACCTTATCTTTGCATCACGACGATGAGCCAGGCTGCATTCACCCCAAAAGATCTAAAAAATCGAAGAAGTAAATCCTGTCGTGGGATTCGAAAACACAACACGTTGAAACCGTCGACACAACACGTTGTGTTTGCAAAGTCAACACGTTGTGTTTTCCTCCTTCATCTATCTTGAACTTGGGCGTTGATAGAGAAAAAAGATAAAATTTTGAAAGAAAAAGAATAATGTATCATAAAAAAACAGTATCTTTGCACTGGATTTGGTAATGGAATCGTCCTTCGAGGATGAACTCCATGCAAGGGAATCAGGTGAAAGACCTGAGCTGTTCCTGCAGCTGTAATCCATTTATGGGAGTCGGCAAATGAGTCACTGCGCAAGCGGGAAGACGCCGATTCTAATGGAAAGCCAGAAGACCTGCCATTTCTGTTGAGAATAAAAAGGAGTTGCTCCCAGGATTTGGAGCCATCTACTTATGAATGCAAGAAAAATAGTATTGCTTGTCTTCGTGGCAAGTACTTTTGGTGTATACGGTTTCACTCAAGAACCCGTGGATACCCTCCGTGAAATTGTAATCACTGGAACTGGAACTGAACATTTGTTAAAGAATGCACCTGTCCAGACGGAGGTGATATCCCGTCGTATGCTTGACAGTTTCGGAGGCAAGTCGATGGAGGAGATTCTGGGTAGCCTGACGGCCTCGCTTGCGTTCAATGAGGGAGATATGGGTAGCCAGATGCAACTCAACGGGTTAGGGAACACCTACATCCTTATTCTGATAGACGGCAAGCGTATCCATGGTGATGTAGGTGGCGAGAATGATCTTGGTCTCATTGATCCTCATAATATCGATCGCATTGAGATTGTGAAGGGAGCACAATCGGCTCTCTACGGCAGCGATGCCATTGCTGGTGTGATAAACATCATTACAAAGAAGCATCAGGACGAGGGATTTTATTTGGAAAACACAACCCGATACGGTTCCTTCAATGACTTGCGTCAGCACAATGGGATAGGAATGATTCAGAAGAAATGGTCCTCGATGACGAATTTCCAACTTCAGCACACCGATGGGTGGCAGAACACGGCTCAGGAATACACGGAGGCAATGGTAATCAACGATTCAAGGAACAAGACCGTAAACAAGTTTACCAATTGGCAGATAGGTGAACGGCTGACCTACCAGCCAATTCACAATATCGATCTCTATGCCGACGGGATGTATTATACAAAAGGTATCTATCGCCCTCAGGACGGACGTTATGCCTCTTGCGACGTTTACACTTACGATTTGATGTATCGCAACGCAAGTGCATCTGTGGGAGGAAAGTGGAAAGTAAATCCTTCGGACGTAGTGACATTGGATGTGGATTGGAATAAGCATGCGTATTACTATAAGTATACTGCTACGACATTGACCGATGGTTATGATCCCAATGGAAACTTCACGAATTACTTCCCGTTTTTTGCTGGACAGAAAAACCTGCAGAGTGACCAGCAACGTCTGATGGTCAACCTCAAAGGAGTGTTCCAATTGCCTTGGAAGAATCTGCTGAGTGCAGGTATGGAATACCGTTATGATTACCTGAATGCTCCAATGCGAACGACTACTGGTACAGCTGATGACTGGACATCTGCTCTGTATGCTCAGGATGAATTTAATTTGTTGAAATGGTTTAATCTGACAGCAGGTCTTCGTTTCATCGAGAATGGCAGCTTTGGATTCCATGTTACTCCCAAGGTGAGCACAATGTTCTCAATGGGAGATTTCCGCCTTCGTTTAGGGTGGAGTCAGGGATTCAAGTCACCGGATACCAAGCAGTTGCACTATCGTTATTTGCATACAATGGGTTCAAGCACCTTCTTCAATATGGGCAACACGAATCTTGATCCTCAGACCAACAACTATTGGAGTGCAGGATTGGAATACAGAGGAGAGCGGTTGACAATCTCTGTGACAGGTTATTTGAATGTACTTGATAATATGATAACCTTGGTTAATGTGCCTGTAAGCGAGATTCCTAAGGATGTGACTACCTCTTATCTGGGAGATGGAAGCGGCGAGGTGGTGGCCAGGCAATATCGTAATATGGAGGATGCCAAGACCTATGGAGTGGACGTTAACTTAAGTTACAAAATCAATCGTGAACTTTTGCTGGGAGGAAACTATAATTATCTTGACACTGAGGCTCATGTCTACAATACAGATCACAATCGTCTTGATAAGGTGACAATAGACGGTATGGCGCATCATAAATGGAATGCTTATGCCACATGGTCTCATCGTTTTGTTCCCTTCTATAAGTTGGGATTGAACCTAAGTACTCGAGGTTCAAGTGAACGCTTTTATCAGAACAATGGGAATGGAAAACCTTTCCAGATATGGCGACTCAACACAACCCACGACTTTGGTCGAGAAGAGAAGAAACTTTCCTATCGAGTAGAGTTGGGGATAGACAATATTTTGGGTTATGTTGACCGCACGATGCATCCCTATCATTTGGGAACCACCAATGCAGGCCGTACAGTTTACGCTACATTCAGTATAAAATTCAGACAAGGAAAACGTTTTATTAACTTAACATCAACAAAAAAACAAACAGATTATGATGAAGATTAAATCACTTCTGATTGCAATGATGGCTATAGTAGCCTCTGCAATGACATTCACATCATGTTCCGATGATGAAGTGGAAAACAATTACACAGCTTATCAGAGTGCAGTAGATGCTCAAGTGAAAGCTCAGAAGAAGAACGTCAAGGCTATTCTGCTGGTTGCTTTCGGAAGCACATGGCAACAAGCTTACGATGCTTTCGACATCACGTTGGCTGAGTACAAAGCCACTTTTCCTGGCTATGATGTTTACCTTTCGTTCAGTTCTGCTATCTGTATCAACCGTGCAGCTGCAGCAGAGAACACTACCGCTCGCAATTTCTATGCCCCCAACTTTTGGTTACATGCCCTAGGAAGTGCACAGTACAGCGAGATCATTATTCAAAGTATGCAGGTAATCCCTGGAGAAGAATATAGCCGTGTGATCAACTACATCAAGGACTTTGCCAACAACAGTCTTGGCGACCTCAACGACAAGTATCTTTCTAAGGTAACATTGAAGTTGGGAACTCCTTTATTGAATAACATAGACGATGTGGCTAATGCAGCTCGTGTGCTCAATTCTTTGTATAGTGCTCAGGCAGCTAAAGGAGTAGTTGCTTTCATGGGGCATGGTAATCCTGATTCATATGACACGTATAAGGCTAATGTTCGCTACACTCAGCTTGAAGAAGCTCTCCAATCTTATAGCCCCAACTACTTTGTTGGTACGGTGGATATGCCTGATAACTACAAGCAGGACGTATTGGATCGTATGAAGGAAGCAGGCATTAATTCTGGTACAGTCAACACCTATCCCCTGATGTCAATCGCTGGTGACCATGCTCACAATGACATGGCAGGTGAAGGAGAAGAATACTGGGATGCCAGTGAAGAGGAAAGCGAGGACAACAGTTGGTTCGAGTATTTCACTCACAAGGGTTACAACGTAAAATCCAACGTGAAAGGTCTGTTGGAGATTTCTCAGATTCGTCAGTTGTGGATCAATCATACGAAGAATCCTGTTGAGTTGGAGGATTACTACCATTCAATGTATCCGGAAGAATAATGAATAAAGTCTCCGTGAGGAGAGTTACTATCTGCTTAATAATAAATATGTTTTGTGAGAGTAGGATTGCTGGGGAGGTCATTTCTCCCTGGCTCTCCTATTTCCCATTTATGAAATTATGAGGAAGAGATTACTGCTTATATACCTTGCTGTTTTAGGTGTGATGTCTTGCGGAAAAAGAATGCCGAGGGAACATGTCACCTTAGCCGATGAATTGTTTCAGGAGCAGGATTCCGTCTTGGCTCATGCTGATGAATTCCCAGATACGGTTTCTTTTTTTTATGCGCGCGGGTTATGTGTGCGCTATGAACAGGATGGCATCCACGTGTCCATTAAGAATCCTGACCCCTCAGCTCATGGCAGTCGTACTGAAGAAATTCTAATCACGAAACCATCTAAACGGTTTATCTGTACCACAGCTCTTCAATTGGGCAATTTTGAGGTACTGGGATTGGAGGATCGTATCGTAGGAATGAATTCGTTGCGCAACCTCTTTTCTCCTCGTATGAAGGAGCAGATGCAGGATGGGCGTACTGTACAAATAGGCAAGGAAGGCAATTTCGACCTCGAGACCGTGATTGCTGCACAGCCCGATTACATCTTTGTGAGTGCTTCCAAACATGGTGGTTTCGAGGCGCTCAAGGAGTGTGGCATTCCCCTGATCTCTCACCATGGCTACAAGGAGACCAATCCGTTGGGGCAGGCTGAATGGATCAAATTGATAGGTCTGCTGACAGGCGAGACTCGTAGAGCAAATGCTGTGTTTGCCGATATCGAGCGTAAGTATTTGGCCCTGAGAGACGAAGTGTTGAAGATGGATTCTACACAACTGCGCCCCTCCATCATCAGTGGTCGACAGATTCGTGATGGATGGTATATCGTGGGTGGACGAAGTTATATGGCTCAGATTTTCCATGATGCAGGGGCTCAGTACATCATGTGCGACAACGAGGACTCTGGTGGCACCACGCTTGACTTTGAGGCTGTCTATGCTCAAAGCATTCATGCTGATTTCTGGCAAATCGATGGTGCCTTTGATGGGGATTTCACTTTGGAGCAGTTAGCTCAGGAGGATGAACGCTATACCACATTGGATGCTTATCGAAGAGGTCATGTGCTCTTCTGCAATTTCTCCCAGACTCCTTATCGTGAGCTGGCGGGTGTGCAGCCCCATCTGGTTCTGGCAGACTTCGTGAAGGCTATGCATCCTGAATTGCTGCCTCATTACATTCCTCAATACTACAAACTACTTAAGCATGAAGATCAGTAAAGTCCTGCTATGCGTCTTATTGGCCATGAAGGGTGGCTGCATCGTTGCACAAACAGCGGACTCTGTGCAGACGATTAACCTCAATCCTGTAGTGATTACGGGTACTGGGACGTATCACAAGGCCGATAATTCACCTGTGGCCGTGAGGGTTATATCAGCCAAGGAACTGCGCGATGTGGGAGCTACTGATTTGCAGGATGCCCTGACACGCTTGACCACCAATATCACCACTCACACCAACGGTATGGGTACCTTTGTCAACTTCAATGGAGTGAGCGATGATTACATCTTGATTCTTGAGAATGGAAAACGCGTGAGTGGGGACGATCGTTGGAGCCGCATGAATCTCAACAACATCAAGCGTATTGAGATATTCAGCGGAGCAGCCAGCGCGCTATATGGAAGCGATGCCATTGCTGGCGTGATCAATATCATTACTGACGACAGCAAGGATAGTGTAAATGCAAACGTGTATACCAAAGTCATGAATCATGGTCGCTTGGAACATGACATTAATGTCGATGTGAACGCAGGTCGATTCTCCAGCCAAACGTCCTATGACTACCGCCAAGCCGATAATTGGCAGGTCAATCATTATCAGGCTTTCGACGAGGATGGCGAGCAAGTGCTGAAGTTGACAGGACGTCCCATGTCAACAGGCTTTCACAGCCATAACGTGAGCGAGAAAATGGAGTGGAAGTTTGATGATAAATGGTCTGCCTACATTCGTGGAAATTACTATGACAACACGACACAACGCCCTCAGAGTGCTACCTATTTCACTCAGTCAAAGGATAAGACAACAGGAGGATACAAGTATAGTGAGCGTCAGGCATACACGTATGACCTTCATCACAAGTCTTATGTTTACGGAGGTGGAGCCCGCTGGCAACCCTCCAGTAGAGTTCACGTCTATCTGGATGCCTATAGCGACAACTTCTCATCACACTACGACTATTGGCAAACTGCAGGAAAGGAGGCCTACGACGAGACTCGCAAGCGGACTCATTATACCAACGAGACCTTGCGTGGAATCTTTCGCCTGACCAGTTGGAACAAGTTGTCTGCAGGGACAGAAATGGTGCAGGAATCCCTGACGAGCCAAAGCGACAATATCGATGGCGAGCATACAAATACCTACAATATCTTTGCCCAGGATGAAGTACAGATTATGAAGGGACTGGAGGCAGTCGTCGGACTCCGCTACACCTACAATGACAACTTTGGTTCCGACCTGACACCCAATGCAGGCCTTTTCTATCACGTCGCAGGTTTCCGCTTCAGAGCCAGCTATGCTGGAGGATACCGCACTCCCACGCTCTCGCAACTCTATGGAACAGATCAAGCCAAGACAGCTGCGAGATATACAATCAACAACGCTGAGCTCACGCCTGAGAAGAACGACTTCTGGAACTTCAACGCTGAGTACAGCAATCATTGGATGAGCCTGAGCGTGAGCGGATTCATCAATAAGATTCGCGACATGATCAACTATCGAACGCTTTCTCAGCAGGAGATAGAAGCCTCGACCTACCTGACCCAAATCTACGACGAGGGATGGACCACCATTCGCCAGCGTGACAATATTGATCGAGCCACCTTGCGTGGCGTGAGTACAAATGTGAAGTTTCTGCTTCCCTATGGATTTGCATTTGGTGGAGGCTACACCTTAACACGTTCACTTGCCAGTTTCAACACGTTGAGTCAGTCAACTCAACACGTTGTCTTTACGGAGACTCCTGTTGACAAATCCGTTCGCGACGTGGGAAACGTGAATGCCACATGGGATCGCGGATGGGGCAATTATCATCTCAATGTCTGTTTGAACGGGCACATGCAAGGTCGCCGTTACAGCAGCACGTATGGCTATGCTGATGGTTACAGCCAATGGGACCTTTCCACTCGCCATACGGTTTATCTGAAGCAGGTAACCCTGGAGCCTGGCATTGGTGTGGAAAATATTTTCAACAAGCGCGACACCTCGTATTGGAGTTCCAACTTTTCCACTATCAATCCTGGGCGTTCGCTCTATGTAAGTTTGACACTGAAATTTCATGACTGAGAGAAAAATGAGAATCTATGTTGCTGGCATAGGGCCAGGTTCCCCTGGAGACATCACGCCTGCCGTTACTCAAGCAGTAGGCGAGAGCGATGTCATCGTGGGCTACAAGTATTATTTCCAGTTTATAGAACCCTTTCTGCGTCCTGGAACTGAGTGTATTGATACAGGGATGAAGAGGGAACGTGAGCGTGCTGAGCAAGCCTTTCAGTTGGCCGAGCAGGGACGCATCGTGTGTGTGATCTCCAGCGGCGATGCTGGCATTTATGGGATGACTTCCCTCATCTACGAGATGAAGTGTCAGCGTGGGTCTGACGTAGAGATAATTTCCTTGCCTGGCATTAGCGCCTTTCAGAAGGCGGCTTCTTTGCTTGGAGCTCCTATGGGGCATGATTTCTGTGTGCTTTCGCTGAGCGATCTGATGACACCTTGGAGTCTTATAGAAAAACGCATTAGGGCGGCTGCCGAAGGAGACTTCGTCACAGCTGTTTATAATCCTCGAAGCAATGAGCGTTACTGGCAGCTCTATCGCCTGCGAGAGATTTTCCTCCAGGAACGCAATCCTCAGACGGTGGTGGGCTATGTGCGTCAGGCAGGGCGACCTGACCAGGAAGTTCACATTACAACACTTCAGGACTTCGATCCTGAGCAGGTGGATATGTTTACTGTCGTGATTGTGGGCAACAGCCAATCTTATGAGTGGGAGGGTCATTTCATTACTCCCAGAGGGTACTATCGCGACGAGTCGAATGAGGGGATGAATGTGGGGCAGTCGATAATGATACGATCCTTTCAGTCTATCCTCGGCGAGCTGCATGACCAAGACGTTCCTCTGTGGAAACTATGGCCTATGCTGCACGCCATCCATACAACGGCTGACTTCGAGATGGAGCGTTTACTCTGGATGGATGACGAGGCGACTTCCATCCTTTTTGACAAGGTTCGCAGCAGGCAGATACGTACTATCGTGACGGATGTCAGTATGGTAGCTGCAGGTATCCGCAAGGGCGCTTTGGAGCGATTGGGTATCCAGGTGGTATGCTACATCAATGATTCTCGTGTGGCAGAAATGGCTCAGGATCAGAACATTACGCGGGCTCAGGCAGGAATGAGGCTGGCTTCTCAGGAACATCCTGATGCGCTCTATGCTTTCGGAAATGCTCCGACGGCCTTGCTCGAGTTGTGCAGTCTTATTCGTCATCACAAGTGTCTTCCTGCAGGTATTGTTGGAGCCCCTGTTGGCTTTGTCCATGTGGAAGAGAGTAAGCATGCCGCCAAGTCTCTCCTTGATATCCCCAAGATTCTGATTGAGGGACGCAAAGGAGGAAGTAATCTGGCTGCAACGTTAGTCAACAGTATCCTGACCTACGATGATGCGGCCCAACTAAAACCTGGACGCGATGTATGAGTGTATTGTTATAGGAATCAGCGACAGCCGTCAGCAATGGTTCCCTCCACATGTGGAGCGGCTGATAGCAGAGGGACGTGTCTTTTCTGGCGGCAAGCGCCATCATGAGATTATGAGCAGCTATCTGCCTGCCCATGCCGAGTGGATAGACATCAGCGTTCCTTTAGATCATGTTTTCCAGCAGTATGAGCAGCATCCCAAAGTTGTCGTTTTCGCTTCTGGCGATCCTCTCTTCTATGGATTTGCTGCAACCATTCAGCGTGAGTGTCCATCATGTCGCATACAGGTGTATCCCACGTTCAATTCCCTGCAGATGCTGGCTCACCGCATGTGTTTGCCGTATCAGAATATGAGGGCTGTTTCCTTGACAGGACGTCCTTGGGATAAACTTGATGAGGCGCTCATTCGTGGCGAAGAGCTTATCGGCGTGTTGACTGACCACAATAAAACGCCGCAAGCTGTCTGGCAACGTATGCTGGAATACGGATACAATAATTACCAGATGACAGTAGGCGAGAATTTGGGAAATGAGGAAATGGAGCGTGTGGGGCCTTATGAAGTTGATCGCAAATACGCAATACCTAATTGTCTGATATTGCAACGTCGCCAATCTCGCTCACACCTTTTCGGTATTCCTGAGAACGAGTTCGATTTGCTCGATGGACGAGTCAACATGATTACTAAAGCACCTATCCGTCTGCTCACGTTGAGTGCTCTGCAACTAGGCAACCATTTCTGTTTCTGGGATATCGGATTCTGTACTGGTAGTGTAAGTGTCGAGGCTCGCCTGCAGTTTCCTCATCTCAACGTGGAGGCCTTCGAGATCCGCCCCCAGTGTGAGGAGCTAATGCATCGGAACACTCGTCACTTTGGAGCACTTGGTATCAAAGTCCACATGGGGGATTTCCTTCAATTGGATCTCTCTGAGATTGAGCGGCCTGACGCTGTCTTCATCGGTGGTCATGGGGGACGTTTGAGCGAGATAGTGCGACGTGTTCAGGACGTTCTCCTTCCTGGTGGTATTCTTGTCTTCAACTCTGTCAGCCAAGAGAGTCAGCAAGCTTTCCGAAAGGCTGTAAAAAGTGTAGGGATGCGCCTTCAGAGCGAAACTCGAGTGGCGCTCGATGATCATAATCCCATAACCATAATGTCAGCGATATGATTTTAATAGTATACGTCACTGAGGTTGGCCGCCAGTTGGCTCAACGGATACTTCAGGAATTACCCTCTTGTCACATGATGCCTGTCAAGGCTTTTTCAGCCGAGAATTTTCGCAACAGCGAAGGAATCATCTTCATTGGCGCCTTAGGTATCTGTGTCCGTACGATAGTCCCTTACATAAAGGCCAAACAGAACGATCCTGCCGTGCTATGTGTGGACAGTGGTGGTAACTATGTCATTAGTGTGTTGAGCGGTCATGTGGGGGGAGCCAACGAGTTGACTAAACGGATCTCACACGTTCTGGGATGCCAACCTGTGATTACTACTCAGAGCGACAATCAGGGGCTGTGGGCTCTCGACCTGTTGGCTGAGCAATATGGATGGCAGGAGGAACATAGTGGAGGCAGGATTAATCACATCATCTTCCATTATGTAGGCAAGAAGCCTACAGTCCTGAAGTTGGATGTCCGAGGGGATAAGGGGGCGCAGTATATGGAGCGTACCCGTCAGTCTCATGTCAGTCTATATGGCGGGGAAGTCATTCCTGAAGAGAGTCTACTTGTTGCCGTCAGTCCCTATTTCCGTCCCGCCGAGGAGAATTTCAAGAGCACTCTTGTCTATCATCCTCCTGTCTTGCATCTGGGTGTGGGATGTGCTCATGATTGTGACCCTTCCGATTTGCCTCTTCTCATTCGTGAGAAGCTTCACGAACATAATCTCAGTGAGAAGAGCATTGCCACCATCGATACCATTCCCCTGAAAGCTGACGAGCCTCTTATGCAAGCTCTTCAGATGGCTTTCCCATGGGCACGTTTCGTGGTTCATCTTAACAAGGAGTTAGAAGGCATTACAGTTCCTAATCCCAGCGAATATGCCCAGAAATATATAGGTATTCCCAGTGTGAGTGAGGCGTGTGCTCTGACGTATGGTCCCCTGTTGATGGAAAAAGAGAAAATTATGGGGAGGTGCACGATAGCTGTCTCTATCTCTCAGGAAAAGGCTCTTGGAGGGCATGTCGAAATTGTGGGAGCTGGTCCTGGCGACCCAGAGTTGGTGAGTCTTCGTGGCATTCGTTTCCTGCAACAGGCTGACCTCATCCTTTATGCTGGTTCTCTGGTTCCAGAGGAACTGACACGTTATGCGAAGGCAGGTTGCACAGTCCGCTCCTCAGCCTCTATGGATTTGGAGGAACAATTTGCCCTGATGAAGGAGTTTTATGACAAAGGTCTGTTGGTGGTGCGTCTCCACACAGGTGATCCCTGTATCTATGGTGCCATTCAGGAGCAGATGGCCTATTTCGACCAGCATGGTATGCATTACCACATCACTCCAGGAATCAGCAGCTTTTTGGCTGCGGCGGCTGAGTTGCGCAGTCAGTTTACTATTCCTGAAAAGTGTCAGACCATCATCCTGACACGTGGTGAGGGGCGTACTTTGATGCCTGAACTCGAAAAGCTTCATCTCTTGGCTGCTCACCAGAGTACTATGTGTATCTTTCTCAGCGCTTCGTTGGCCCAGCAGGTTCAGGATGAACTTCTCGCTGGCGGCTATCCTCCCGAAACTCCTGTAGCGGCCTGCTACAAGCTCACATGGCCTGACCAGCAGATATACAGAGGTCAGCTACAGAATCTGGCGCAGATCATTGCCGATCATCATCTCACTCTGACCACCATGATCGTGGTGGGTGAGGCGATTGACAACCGCGAAGGACTGAGCCGACTCTACGACGGGCATTTCACTCACATGTTCAGAAAAGGTCGACCATGATACTCATCTTTGGAGGTACAACGGAAGGGCGCATGGCCGTGGAGGTGTGTGAAGTTGCAGGTAACCCCTTCTACTATTCTACTAAGGGAGGTTCTCAGGAGGTTCCTCTCCATTATGGCGTGCGTCTTACAGGAGCCTTGACTGCCGATGGGATACGTCAGTTCGTTGCTGAGCACGAGGTGCGCTGTATCGTAGATGCTGCCCATCCCTTTGCTCAAGAGCTTCATGCCTGCGTTGCTGATGCGGGCCTACCTGTCATCCGACTCGAACGCACCTTTTGCCACCATTATTCAGAAATGAATTATTGCAAGGACTTTACAGATGCCGTGACTCGTCTCAACGTCTCGCCTACCAAGTGCCTGTTGGCCCTGTCTGGAGTGAACACCATCCCCCAATTACGCGACTACTGGCAGCATCATCGCACCTTCTTCCGTATCCTGCGCAGACCTGAAAGTATCCACTTGGCTTGCCAGAATCGGTTTCCCTCGCAGAATCTCATCTACTATGCTGATGAAATGTCCCTTCCGACCAGAGAGCAGGAAAAGGAACTCATGCAGCAGGTGGGTTGCGATGCAATCCTGACCAAGGAAAGCGGCCGAAGCGGAGGTTTCGAGGCCAAGGTAGAGGCAGCCCTGCAATTGGGTTTGCAAGTCTACGTGGTGAGTCGTCCTCAGTTGCCTGCCGAGTGGATCTATGTGACAGGGCAACATGGGTTGCGTCGAGCCATCGAACGTCTGGTGCCTGACTTCTTTCCGCTTCGCACGGGTTTTACTACAGGGGCTTGCGCTACGGCAGCAGTCAAGGCAGCCCTCATCTCCCTTCTCTCTGACGAGCAACCTGACGAGGTTCATTTCTCCCTGCCTGATGGTGAGGTAATGGCCATCCCAGTGGAAGTCAGTCGTAAAGGTGTGGCTATGGTTGTGAAGGATTTTAGCGACGACCCTGACGTGACACGTGGTTGCCGTATCACGGCTCAGGTGGAATGGGGACACGATGGAATCCGCTTCCTGCGAGGTAATGGGGTGGGACGCGTCACGTTGCCAGGCTTGGGTATTCCTGTAGGGGAGCCTGCCATCAATCCTACACCTCGTCAGATGATCATTCAGGAGGTACGGAATCTCACAGATTCCGATGTGGACATCACTCTTTCTGTGGAGGATGGTGAGCAGCTTGCCCTGAAGACTTTCAATCCTCGTGTGGGCGTGCTGGATGGAATCAGCATCATCGGCACCTCGGGCATCGTCTCTCCGCTCAGTAACGAGGCTTTTGTCCAAAGCATCGAGCGCGAATTGCAGGTAGCGCGAGCCATCGGATGCCGACAGATTGGTTTTGCTTCTGGCCGACGTGGAGAAGAGGCGCTTCATGCCACAGAGCCTGACCTGCGCGTGATTCATTATGGCAACCTCATTGGTCGCAGCCTTCAGATGGCTCACGAGCAAGGTTTCCAGCGTGCTGTGGTGGGCATCATGATAGGCAAGGCTGTCAAGTTGGCAGAAGGGAACCTCGACACCCATTCGCACAAAGTAGTGATGAACAAGGACTTCCTGCGTCAAGTGGCTGGACCCGTTGACGCTGCCAAGATAGACGGAATCACCCTGGCTCGCGAGCTCTGGCAGGTCATGCCTCCCTCTTTCTTTCAGAAAATCAGGGAACTTTGCTATCAACATTGTAGAACCGTATTCCCTTCAGGGGAACTTGAAATCCGACTTATATGCGACAATCCAGCATGATGATTCTGCTCATTCTGAGCATTCCTTTTTTTGCCCTTCTCAATCTGACGATAGGCTCAGTAGAGATTCCTCTCAATGAGGTGTTCAGCATTCTCGCTGGTCAGGGCTCAGATTCTCAGGTGTGGATCAACATAGTGTTGCGCACTCGCCTCCCTCAGACGCTCACGGCCATTGCCTGTGGGTCAGGTCTCGCGGTGGCAGGTTTGGAGATGCAGACCGTTTTCCATAACCCGTTGGCTGGCCCCTCTGTATTGGGTATCTCAAGTGCCGCCAGTTTGGGCGTGGCTTTTGTCGTCCTGTTGAATGGAACCGTTGGAGGAGGCATCATGACTCAATTCGGCTTCTTCGGCAACACGGCTCTCACGTTGGCTGCCATGATGGGAGCTGTGGGAGTCATGTCGATCATCGTGTTCCTCTCCCAGCGTGTGCGCAACAACGTCACGCTGCTCATTGTGGGCGTGCTGATAGGCTACATTGCATCAGCCATCATCGGAGTGCTCAAGTATTTCAGCAGCGAGGAGGATATCCGCGCATACGTCATTTGGGGATTGGGTAGTTTTGCTCGAGTGACGGGTGGTCAAGTGTATGTCTTCGTGGCGTTGATGGCCGTTATCCTACCCTTCACGCTTCTTCTGGTCAAGCCTCTCAACATGTTGCTTCTGGGTGAGCGATACGCTGTCAACCTGGGGCTCAACCTTCGTCGTGCCCGCCTTTTCATCATCCTCTCGGCCAGCGTGCTGATAGCCATCGTCACGGCCTATTGCGGCCCCATCATGTTCCTTGGTCTGGCCGTTCCCCACATTTGCCGAGGTCTCTTTCACACGTCCGATCATCGCCTCTTGCTTCCTGGTTCGCTCTTCTGTGGTGCCTCGCTGGCTCTCGTCTGCAATCTCGTTGCCCGCCTGCCAGGCTTTGAGGGTGCGCTACCCATCAACTCTGTAACTTCGCTCATCGGAGCCCCTGTGGCCCTTTATGTCCTGCTTAGAAAGAAATGAAACATATCCCTTCCCTGCTCATCGGAGCAGCATCGTCCAATAGTGGAAAGACCACAATCACCATGGGGTTACAGCGTGCTCTCGTGCGCAGGGGTCTTCAGGTGCAGCCTTTCAAATGCGGGCCTGACTACATCGATCCCATTTTCCATCAGATGGCCACTGGTCGCGAGTCCGTCAATCTCGATACCTTCCTCTCTTCGGCCGACCATATCCGCCAGCTCTTCCATCAGTATGCAAAGGGGGCCGACGTGTGCATTATCGAAGGTGTAATGGGCCTCTTCGACGGCTACTCCGCTTCCAAGGGGAGCAGCGCCGAGATAGCCATGCTGCTCGATGTGCCTGTCGTGCTGGTCGTAAATGCCCGCTCTATGGCTTACAGCGCAGCGCCACTTCTCTACGGCTACCTCCATTTCCAGCCTCGCTTGCGCATCGCGGGTGTTATCTTCAATATGGTGGGGTCAAGCCAACACGTTGAGTCGCTGAAGTTGACGTGTCAGGATGTGGGAGTCGACTGCTTGGGGTTTCTGCCTCGAAATCCTCGTCTTTCCATCCCCAGCCGTCATTTGGGTCTGACCGTCTCTGAGCAGCAGGGAATGGAGCAGCTCATCTGTCTGGCTGCCGATGAAGTTGAGCAGCATGTGGAACTGGATAAAATCCTTGCCTTATGAATATCTGTGTAGCTCGCGACGAGGCTTTCAATTTCACTTATCGCGCCAATTTGGATTCGCTGGCTCGTCTGGGACAGGTCAGCTTCTTCTCACCGCTTCGCGACTCTCGCCTGCCTGCCTGCTCTCTACTTTATCTGCCTGGCGGCTATCCTGAGTTATATGCCCAGCAACTTGCGGCCAACGACTCCATGCGATGCAGTATCCGCGATTTTGCTCTCTCTAATGGACATGTTTATGCTGAGTGCGGAGGTTTTATGTATTTGTGTCAGGAGATAGATGGCCAGCCTATGTGCGGAGTGTTTCCTCTGCGGGCCACCATGCAGGATGCGCGTCTTCACTTGGGTTATCGCCAGATGGAGTGGCAGGGTCGGCGACTTCGCGGTCATGAATTCCACTATAGTAGGGTGTGTCCCTCCACGTTGCCTGCCGATGTTACCGCTCTCGTTCTCCAGCAGACAGCCAGTGGTCAGCCTGTTGATACTCCACTCTATCTCTTTCATCATGTCATAGCTGGCTACACCCATTGGTATTGGGCAGAAGGGGACGTTCCCTTCCCTTTCTTTCCTGACTTGTTGATGTAATGGGAAAGATGTAAAACTGAAAGCAGAAAAGGGATGTTCACCCTTGCAGCCCTTTGATAAGGAAAAGACGAAAGTTTGTGTGTGTCTTTAAGGGCCGAAATAAGTTCAGAAACCCCTCTCCTAGGGAGGTTCAGGGATACTTGGATTCCATTTTTACTCTCACTTCTTTTGGACGGAAACAGGGAAACAGATGCGACCTCAGACACAACGTGTTGAAACCTCAAAGATAACGTGTTGAAACCTTAAAGACAACGTGTTGTGTTGACGATTTCAACGTTTAGCAAGAGGTCGGCATTCTCCTTGTTCAGGACTTCGATCTTGAAGAGAGCGTTGTAGCCTGCAAGACTTTAGGAGTTTCCAAACTTTTCAATCAATTTTTACTAATTCCTTCGAAAAGTATAGGAATCTTTGAAGAAAAAGAAGTTTTTCCAAAAAAAAGTTGTGTCTTTACTCCCGATTTACAACAGGAAGACAAAAAAACATAACTCAAGGTACTGCATGTGAATGCACCTAACACACTAGAAACCAGAAACATAAACATAAAGATATAAAAAATTGTAACAATAAGAGAAATGAAGCATCAATTTACCCGAATGTGCCTGGCAATATTGTTTGCTGGGCTGGCTGTAGGGGCGAAAGCCGATTTGCAGCAAAACGAGGAAGGATTTTATCTCATCAACAACGCTGCCGATTTGGTAGCCTTTTCTGAACTGGTGAACAGTGGAGAGTTTGGCGTAAATGCCATGTTGACGGCTGACATTGATATGAGTAGTGTGGAGAACTTTACCCCTATCGGATGCTTTGGCAACGGAGCCGACGATAAATTTTACGGCATTTTTGATGGACAGGGACATAAAATTAGTCATCTTACTATCAACCATCCTGATAAGCAGGCCGTGGGATTCATCAACACAGGACACGACAACACTCACGTGGTGGTGAAGAATTTCTGGCTTGATGAAACATGTACCATCATCGGTAACTCTCAGGTGGGTATGATAGGTAATCACAATCACGGCGAGGCTACTTTCGAAAACTTGGGTAATGCTGGTAAGGTAACGGGTACTAGTCACACTTCTGGTCTGTTAGGACGTGCATGGTCGCAATCGGGCAATACAATCGACCTCATTGCTTGCTGGACCATAAGCGAAGTAACCTCGACTGAAGGTGCCGGCCTGCTTTGCGGGTGGGCCAGCGGATCTTCTACCTATCAGCTTACTGACTGCTGGACAGCGGGAATCCTGGAGGCTCCCACAAACGGATATGTGGTGCGTGGCCCAGCCTCTTTGGTCTTCAATAACGTGTGGACGCTGAATGGTGAGCAGAGGGGAGTTGAGAATTTTCTGGAGGAAGACCTGGCTAACGGTGGCCTCTGTTATTACATAAACGCCAACCAGAGCCAGTTCAAATGGTATCAGAGACACTGGGGCAGGATCCCTATCCCGTTACGGACAATTCTCACGGTACCGTCTATCTAACAGAAGGTATTGGCTGCAACGGCAGAGCAAAAGGTGATGTCCCGTTTAGCAACACAGACAACGGAGTGAGTGCTGATCCTGATCCCCATGTTTTTGAGAATGGACTCTGCTCCGTTTGCGGACAGTTGCCAGAAGCCGAAGACGGATTCTATGAAATCTCAAGTGCAGTCGCACTTGTGAAGTTCAGCGAGATGGTAAATAGTGGTTTAGCACAAATCAATGGTCGCCTAACAGCAGACATCGACATGGCGAGCATTAATTTCATGCCTATTGGTTTATTTGGCGACAATAGCCCAAATCAGATTAACTACTATGGAACGTTTGATGGTGCAAAACATATTATCTCGAATCTTTACATCGAAACAGATGAATTGTATGAGGCTGGTCTCTTCAGCCGTGCTTACAGGGCTACAGTAAGAGATTTGGGAGTTGTGAATGCTACGATAATGTCGAACAACGGTAGCGGCCGTATCGGAGTCATTGCAGGTTTCAACCGTGAAAGCAACTTCATTAATTGTTGGTCTGCAGGCGAAATACAACTTACCTGTACGGATGAGGCTATAGAATCACCCTAGATAGGTGGTATTGCTGGAAATACCAACAATACAGGAAAGTTTACAAATTGTTGGAGCACTTACGGAAGTGTGTTGTGTACAGGTGGTGGAACGTACACTAATTGCTATGGCTTTGACACCAATCCTGACATTATACAGGATGCTCTGAGTGGTGTCCTCTGTTATAAACTCAATGGAGAATCTTTTATGAATCCGGAATGGTTCCAGGATTTGGGTAAAGACGGTTATCCCTCGCAGAATGCAGAGAAAGGTATTGTTTACAAGAAAGTCAACGGATACGAAAGCCTCAATCCTCAAGAAGAGACTTCGTTCTCGACATTCCTTGCAAACATGATATCCATAGCCTTTCTTGGCTGCACACTCCCTCAGACCGGCATCCTGCGCGTTCCTTCTACTATCGTCGATCATGGTACTTCCTATCGGGTAAGTGCCATTCGTGCCCGTGCCATGGCAGGACAAGAAATTGTTACGGCCATTCTTCCTGAGCGATTAGACACCATTGGTCAGGATGCTTTTTATGGTTGTTCCTATCTCATGAACGTAAGTGGGCTGAAAGAGGTTGGTGTCTGCGAAGCATACGCTTTCTCCAGGACGGCTTTTACCTCCATTGATTGGAGACAGTTTACGATAGGGAAGCTTGGTCATGGTGTTTTTGCAGGTTGTACCCAACTTACAGAAGTCCGTCTCCCTTCTCAACTCACCATTCTTCCAGAGGCACTTTTCCGCGATTGTACTTCTCTCAAAGCGGTTAATACATCCTCTCTTCCCCTGACTAAAATCGAGGCTCGTGCCTTTGCTGGTTGCACTTCCCTGCCGACTCTTGAGTTGCCAGCAACTCTTAAAGAGATAGGTGATGAAGCTTTCGCCTTCATGACTTCTCTCCCTTCCATTTCCCTGCCTTCTTCCATCACCACCATAGGTGCTTTCGCTTTTCGAGGTTGCACTCAGTTACAGACTCTTAAACTGCCTGATGAGCTTGTTTCGCTTGACGTTTCTCCTTTCCTTGGTTGCAGTTCCCTGCGCGAAGTCAACTTGCCTAAGAAACTTTCAGATATAGACGAAAAGTATATCTTTGCAGACTGTCCCGCTCTCGAATCCATCAACATGTCTGAAGGATCCTATTATTACAGTAGCATCGACGGAGTCCTCTATGATCAGCGAGGCAATAAGATAATAGCCTATCCTGCTGTCCGCAGTCACCACACTCCACCCACACTCCGCACCACCTCGCAACCTTTTGCTCCTGGAGCCCTCATGGGATGCCAGCTCACTCCAGCCATCTCGTTGCCTTCCCCTGTTACCGTTCTGCCTCGTGAGGTTTTTGCCAAGACGACAGGCTTAGAAAAAGTGGAGATTCCCAGTCGCTCTAATCTTACCACCATCGATTCACGCGCTTTTGCCTATAGCCGTGACCTTATATCCGTTACTCTGCCCGCCAAACTGAAAACCATCGGCAATGCTGCCTTCTTTGGCTGTTCCCAGATCAGCAACGTCTACGCTCTTTCGTCTAATCCCCCTACATTGACTGATCCTGTCTTCGCCTCCACCGTCTATGCCTCAGCCATCCTTCATACTCCCATTGGCAAAGCTGCCACTTATTCAGCCGCCCCTGGTTGGATGCTTTTTCAGGACATTCAGGACGATGGAGCCACAAATATTGAAATACCAACTTCAGAAGAAGGAGTACAGGCGACAGAAACGTATGATCTCTTTGGCAGACGTGTCAGTCACCCCATCCGAGGTATCTATATTAGCAATGGACACAAAACATTAATTCGATAAGTCATGAGAAAATCATTAGTACTGAATATTATCCTACTGGTTTTGACTTTTGTTGGGAATGCCGTTCTTCCTGTCCATGCTGGTATTTCATTGCGTGTGCTGACGTTCAACATCCGCATTATTAGTGACAGCGATGGCAAGAACAATTGGTATTATCGCTGCAACGACGTGGTAGCCTTCTGTCGCGATATCCATCCTGACGTGATAGGTATGCAGGAAGCTACTGTTCCCCAACGGAAATTTGTGATGGACTGCCTTTCCGAATACGAATGTATAGGACAAGGGCGTGATGGCGGACAGAATGGCGAACATTGCCCTGTGTTCTACCGCAAGGATCGATTCATCCTTGAGAAATCAGGTACATTCTGGCTCTCAGAGACACCTGATCGCGTCAGTGTCGGCTGGGATGCTGCCGCACGTCGTATTGTCTGCTGGACCATCCTGCGTGACCGCCAGAGTGGCGAACGACTCCTCTTTGCCAACACCCATTTCGACCACAAAGGTGAGACTGCCCGCACTCAGAGCTCCCTCCTTGCCAAAAAGCGTCTCACAGAATATGCCCAAGGTCTTCCCATCATCGTCACAGGTGATTTCAATGCCAGCCCTCAAAGCGAATGCTACGCCTATATGCTATCTTCTCCAGGTACTGTTCCCCTTGGCGATGCCTGGAACGAAGCACGCACTCGCATAGGACCTGTTGGTACCTATCATGGATGGGCAAAGGTTGCTTCCAGTGAAAGCAGCCGAGGTGACTTTATCTTTACTTCGCACGACATAAATGTACTTCGCTTTGTTAACGACGATTACACTCGTCGCCCACGAATGCTTTCCGATCACAACCCGCTTTATACTGACATCGAGTTACCATAAGGATGCTCCTATGCTGAATTGTTGAGTGTCATGAGGATAATACGAAGGGGGCGTCTGAAAAAATCAAACGCCCCCTTTGTATGTTAGAATTGTCTCACAAAGGAGACTTTTGTCCTGTCATGTTTACTTGATCAGATACTTGTGACGTCCAATGATGTAAACACCCTTTAGACCACGCAGATCCTTGGCGGTTGCATTCTCCTTAATCAGACGACCGTCGATGCTGTAAACATTGGTGTTGGCACCCTTCTCCACATCTTCGATAGTGATGTCCTCGATGGCATTGGGGTTCGTGTTGGTGTACTCACCCAGATAGTTGTAAACGATGGCAGTGCCAAACAGCTTGGGATGAGCATCAACGCCCAGATGCTGGAACCAAACGGGATCCTCGCTGGAGCTTCCGTTCAGTACGAAGCAGAGAGCACCACTGGTCACCTGAAGATCTGTAAGGGTATTAACTTGACTACCATACTTAGACCAGCAGTTGGTGGTGGTCACGCTACCGCAGCGAGCAAAGTATTTAGCATCGCTTTCTGAACCGTTGACCTTACTGATAGACCAGGAGTTGCTGATCTCGGCGTTAGAGCCAACCCATCCAGAGATGGCACCTGACTCGTTGCCACCAGTGACTTCACCTGTTGAGTAGCAGTTCTCGATGTGTATGGTTGCGCTGGAACTCATACAGCAGCCAAAGATACCACCAGCATTCTGGTTGATAGTGGTCACGGTACCCTCGTTACCGATGTTTCTCATGTAGAGATCACCTGTTATACCTGTCTGGGATTCACCGATAGGACCAGCAAACTTGGTTCCAGAGATGGAGCAGGTGTTGTCGAGCACGAAGTTTTCGATGACTGCAGGAGGAGCCACCAGACCGAACAGACCAACACCACCATCTTCAATTCCGCTGTCGATGTTGAGGTTGCTGAACTTGTGACCCTGTCCGTCGAAGTGACCAACATAGTAATTCGTGGCTGTTCCGATAGGATTGAGGTTGATGCCTGTCATGTCGATATCAGCTGTCAGAACGGCATTGGCATTGGTGGTACCAGAGTTAACCAAAGCGCTGAACCAAATGAGGTTGAGATCGTTTCCAATCTGGTAAACACCATCCACTTCGTTAGCGGCAATGGTATTGTTCTTGAGAGCTTCGATGTTGCGGGCTTGCTCGAGAGTGTAAGAACCATCCTCAAATGCAATCCAGCATTCAGCAGCCAAAGCTTCCATAGCCTTAGCCTCGTCGCTGGTCATCTTTCCAACGTCTACCAGTGTCCAAGATACGTCACTGAGGGATTCTGCCATAGAAACCATATCAATATATGCTTCCTTGCAGTCGTAAACCTCCTGGAAGAGTTCTGAGAACTTCTGGATGAGAGCGTATTTAGCCTCTGCATCGGCAGCGCCAGCAACTGCATCCATTGTCTCCTGCAGAGCAACCTTGGTTGCCTGAGAGAAGTTGGGATACAGGTTGTAATCATCGCCATTGCTGAACTGATAATCGTTGAGGATGGTGTTGGCACGAGCTGACATGCAAGCCAGTACGTCATCCATAGCATCGGTAGCCTCATCCATCTCACCACGATAAATCAGGTGTATGTTACCAAAGCCGAGCCAGTCACGAGCCACATTACGTGTACCCATGTTCTTGATACCCAGTGTCAGAGTTCCATCGGTAACGTTGACCAGCAGGCTGTTATTGTAACGGTCGGCATTAATAGCATAGCAGAGACCTGTGGGGCCGTGAGCAACGTAGCCAATGGTATTGCCTTCCTCGTCTGTAACATTCAAGTCTGTGGTACCATTGGGATCGAGATAGCAGTTGACGCCATCCACTGCATCCTCTACAGGAATGTAATCCTCGATGTCAGCCTGGAAGTAGTTCTGCAGGTCGTTCATGTAGAAGGTAGCAGCATAGTTGTTGCCCTTTGGATCCTGATAGGGACGGAAAGCACCATTAATCTGCAGCTCATAAACACCATTTTGCAGGTCGGTCAGGGTCTGATACATATCCATGGTGGAAGCCCAGCACTCTGCAGCACGGTAGTTTTCGTTGGAGCCTGTACCTGTAGCCTTCTTGCCTTCCCAACCGCCGAAGTCACCACTGTTACCACCAAATCCATTGAGGAAGGTGGGGTTCTGAATTAGGGCAGTCACATCGGTACCAGGCATGATGCTGCCACGTACAGCGGCATCGATCATCTGATTGATGTAGTCAATCTCGGCTGCCAACTCCTCTTCGTTGAGCAGTTGCTCAGCCAGGATGTAGCCAGCAGCACCGTTGGGATACGTGCCAGGAGCATCGTCGAGTTCCAGATAGTCGGCCAAGAAGTCACGGGCAGCACCAGCGAGTTCGGCACCTTCACCCTCGAGATATTCGAGCGTCTCAGTTACCTTCTTTGCGTATGCTGCGTAGGCTTCCTCACTCTTTACAACGGCATCTTTCTTGGTAGTCAACTCAGCGTATGCAGCTGCAAACTCACTCATGGAGGTTATCTCATACAGACTGGCGAGACTGGCAGCATAGTCCTCAACAAGTGTGCGCTGTGCAGTCACGTTGTCACAGTAATCCTGCTCAGATTGGGTGTAAGCCTTAACGAACGTCTGATAGGTTTCAGCATCGTGAACATCGGCGAAACTGTCGTTAGCCTTGTAAACGACACCATGTGTATTGTCGAGCACGGGATGGAGGTCCTCGCCAATAGTCTGGTACCAGCCGGGGTTAACGAATGATTCACCATTGAGCAACCAAGCGAGCTCACCGTTAGTAACCTGATCTTCCGTGATGCGAGTAACCTGAGTACCATACAAAGAGTAACAACGTTCTGCCGTTTTAATACTGCCGTAACGGGCTGAGTAGCGATCATCACTCTCTGTACCAGTTACCTCGCTGGTGGACCAGCAGCCAACGATTTCAGCATCGCTGCCTACCCAACCAGAAAGCTGACCAGACTCGCCACCGCCGCTGATAGCACCTGTCGTGTAGCAGTTGGTAATGTGGAAGGTTGCACTGGAGCTCATACAGCAGCCGATGATACCACCAGCGTTGACGCCACCTGTAGTGACAGTACCCTCGTTACCCAGATTGGTCATGTAAATGTCACCGCCGGTACCACCAATGGATTCACCAATCAGACCAGAATAAGCTGCACCAGTGATGGAGCAAGTCTCGTCAAGTACAAGATTCTCGATGGTACAAGGAGCTTTGATGTAACCGAAAAGACCAGCACAGTTGGTTTCCTGCTCAACAACGAGGTTCGAGATGCGGTGACCTTGACCATCGAACGTTGCGTTGAAGCAGTTGGCCTCAGTACCGATAGGAACGAATTTGTCGCACATACCTTCCATATCAATGTCAGCAGTCAAACGGCCCTTAGCCTGTGTGTCACCACTGTTGATGTTGCTTGCATACCAAACCAGTTGCTTGGCATCAGCGATGTTATAGAAACCTTCTGCATCAGGCTCCATGAAGCCAGGTTCCTTGGCACCACAGTTCACGCAGACACCATTTTCATATACATGATCAGGAATAGGAGCCTGAACAGAAGGATCGTTGGAGTATGAACCTGTGGCACCCTCCTTTACCCTGCCATCGCAATTCATCTCAGCAGTGGTATAAACCTGCTTGCCTAAGCCCTCGTTGTTGGGCCATGCATCAGTTCCGAGGTTCTGGGTCCAACCGATAACACTCTGGTCGCCATTCATCTTGTAGCAAATCTCACCGCTCGCTGCAGCTTCTTCGGTTGCTGCAGTGAAGCCGTCGTTTGGAGTGCCACAAGGAGCTGCCTCAGTTTCTACATAATAGCAACCTACAGCATTAACATTGCCAGGGTTACGTGAACCAGTATTCTCGATGGTACCAGGAGTAACCTGTACGGGCATAACAACGCAACCAGTCATCTTGGTACCTGATGAAGACCAACCTACAATACCACCACAATTAGCAGTGTTTTCTCCAATCATGGAACCATTAAAGATACAGAATTTAATGGTCAGACCGCTTTCATTCACAGCAACAAGACCAGCATGTGTACCATCACCACTGACAGCACTAGTGATATTAATTGAAGAAGTACAGTTGAGCACCTGAGAGCCAGAATAAGTGTGTGCTGCGATACCGGCAGCAAACTTGTTTTCGCCAGCATCGATGTTACCAGCAACCTTCAGGTTCTTGACTGTACCATAAAGGGAGTTGAAGGGAGCGGGATTGGCACTGGGACCAATGTTGATGGTCAGTGTGTGGAATTGACCATCAAGTTCACCCTTGAAGTCGCCACTTTCTACAATCTTGCCATACTCAGAGAAGTCAATGTCTGCAGTGAGCTTACCCTTAATTTCATTGTTGCCGTTGGAAATCTTCTGGCCAAACCACTGGAGCTGCTCAGCATTGCTGATCTGGTAGTAACCATCTACGAGAGGACAATAGTCAGCATCCTCTTTGCCGCAGTTCTTACAGATACCCTTTTCATATTCGTGAGGAGCAGGCGTATTGCCTGTGGGTTCATTGGCGTAACTTGCTTCCCCCTTACACTTTCCTACGCAAGAGATATCATCGCACTTGGCATAAACCTGCTTGCTGGTAGCAAAGGGAATAGGATTCGCATCCTGACCCAAGGTCTGATACCACTGGATGTCTGTCTGATCCGTATTCAGCAGGTAGCAAATGGCACCGCTTTGAATCATGTTTTGATTGCATTGTGCACAATAAGCGGCATTGTAGCTACTGTACTGGGTCAGGAAATAATTGTTGCCACTGGCAGAAGTCATATTTCCGTTGTTGCGACAGAAAGAGTCAGAACCATCGTTCGTGCCAAGGTTGATTTCTGCAATACACAGATTGTTCTTGAGGGTGGTCTTGCCAGACAGCCAACCTACGACACCACCACAGTTGGTAGTCTTTTCTCCGTTGATCTTTATTGCTGAAAGACAGTTCTCGATCAAGGATCCATCATAGGAGCAACCAGCGATACCGCCATGAGTACCATCACCCTCTATAGAGCTGTTGATGGTAACATAACTGGCACAGTTCCGAATGACACCACTGTTGTAAGTAGCAATACCAGTGGCGAACTTTCTGCTGCTGGTGATCGTACCATCCGTAATCAGGTTCTTGACAACACCTGACTTACCAATGGCCCAGAACAAGCTGGCACCATCTGCTTCACGCTCGATTGCCACAGTTACCTTGTGACCCTGGCCATCGAAGGTACCCTGGTAATCATCACTGGAAATACCGATGATAGCCTGTGGGAATGCTGTGTAGTCGATATCGGCTGTCAGTACGGCATTGGCATCGGTCTCACCATTTGTGACGGCTTCGGCAAAAGCAGCAAGTTCTTCCGCTGTACCGATCTCATAGGTCTTCTGGGCCCATGAGGATGTTCCCCAAAGCAGGGTGACTGCAAGGGTGAACATAGAGAGTAGTTTTCTTTTCATAAGCGAAACCATTTAGAAGTTAATAAATCAGTAAATATGTTTTTTTATGTTGCAAAGATAGTGATTTTTTCTGAAATATGCAAGAGGCGAACGAAGATTTTTTGGAGAAAGACACTAAAACACCACGTATCGCGCAACTTACATGTTTCATGTTACATGTTACATGTTACATTTTTCGATTTTTGAATTTACGGAGTAACATGAGTAACATGAGTATCATGAGTAACATTACGATTTTTCAATTGTGTTACATACATAGTGGGCTGAAT
>JAFZWK010000036.1 GCA_017617335.1 Bacteroidaceae bacterium
CCAACTGGGCGAACTGGGCAGCTTCGGCATCGGCCTGAGCACCAAGGGAGCCGCCACCGCCGCACTCTTCACCGCTGAGAACATCAAGAAGGTGAACGTGAACTGGGAGCGCGGCAAACTCTTCAAGAATCTGCGCGACGACGCCACCTTCCAGCTCGTACCCAGCCGCAAGGCACAGGAGGATGCAGTGGCCGACGCTAAGCGCCAAGAGACCCTGCAGCCGGAGGAGCAAGATGAGCCCTAAGGGCTAGTGGGGGCTAGTATACCTAGTAGGCCTAGTAGAAACTAGAAGAAAGGAGGAATGATTTATGGCAATCAAGAAGGACACTTGGAAATTCATCCTGCAGACGATAGCGGCTATCATCAGCGCCATCCTAATGAGCCTGGGCGTGTCAAGCTGTCTGGCGTGAGAGGAGAGACAATGAGGCGTAGTGGAAGTGCTGCGCCTCATTTTTCCAAGAAAAAAGGTCATCAGCATTTCTCTTTATAATAAAAAATGTGTAACTTTGTGGAGAAAAACAAGAATTGATACGGTTATGAAGAAGTTTTGGAATCCCCTTTTGTTGCTCTTTATCGTGGCTCAGAGCTTGTGCGCAGAGAGCGTCATTTATGTTGCTCCCAATGGGAATGATCAGAATCAGGGCGATAAGGCTCACCCTTTGCTGACTCTGCAGAAGGCCTTGGAGCTGTCTCGTCGGCAGGGAGGTGAAGCGGGCCAAACGACCATTCAGTTGGCCGAGGGAGTGTATCCCGTCTTTCATTCCATTCAGTTGAGCAGTCAGGACAACGGTCTTCGCATTTTGGGTGCCGGCATGGGAAAGACCCGCATCAGCGGCGGAGTGGAATTGCCTCCCTTCCAGCAAGTGAGGGAGGGCCTGTGGCGAGCCGATGTGGGGCCGCTGATGGCTTTTGGCGGCGACATCTGCCAGCTGTTTGTGAATGGCGAGCGTGCCGTCTGTGCGCGTACTCCCAACGGACTGGAGACCTTCAGGACTGGGTCGGCTGAGGAATGGAAACCTGACACGATGCCCGACATACAGCGATACCGCATGGCTGTGCAGCGCGTCGAATTGCCCGAGGAGGTAAGTCCCGTACTGAAGAAGGCCAAAGCTTCCCCCTCAGGGATGCGTCTCGTGGTGCTGCATGCGTGGGACATGACCCGACGCAGCGTGCAGTCCTTCTCTGCGGATAGTGCCTATGTCTATGTGACAGGCCAGCCGATGCACGTCTGGAACCGCATGGACAGGGCAGGTGCCTCGCTCTGTTATCTGGAGAATGACCGCAGTTTCCTGGATGCTCCAGGGGAATATTTTCTGGATCAAGGCGAGGGTTACCTTTATTATATCCCACGTGACGGTGAGGTGATAGGGAAGGCTACCGCTGTCGTCCCTGTCCCTTCGCAGTTGGTGGAGATGAAGGGCACAGCGAAGAAGTGGATACAGGACATCCGGCTGGAGAACCTCACGCTGGAGTATTCGCGTTACAGCATCCCCTGGCAGGGCAATGAACCCAATCAGGGCGCCTGTCTGGCCGATGCCTCCGTCTCAGCCGAGTTCGCCCAGAATCTGACACTGTGGAACGTGGAGGTGACTCATACAGGAAACTGGGCCATCGAGTTGGGCTTGGCCAGCCGCGATTGCAGGGTGGAGCATTGCTATCTCCATGACCTGGGAGGCGGAGGCGTGAAGGTGGGCACGTCAGGCATTCCTGATGACGAGGAACACGAGTTGGCACGCGGCAACGTTGTGGTCAACAACATCATCCGTCAGGCAGGCGAGACGTTCCCCCCAGCGGTAGGCATCATGCTGCGAAACGCCAGCGACAACGAGGTGACGCACAACGACATATCCGACCTCTACTACACAGGCATCTCGGTAGGTTGGGTGTGGGGCTACTCGCATTGTCCCTCCGTCCGCAACACCATCAAATACAACCATATCCATCACATCGGCTGGGGCATCCTGAGCGATATGGGAGGCATCTATACGCTCGGAAACTCAGAAGGGACGCAGGTAAGCTACAACCGGATACACGATATCTATTCCTACGGCTACGGTGGCTGGGGACTCTACACCGACGAGGGAACCACGGGTATCCTGATGGAGAACAATCTGGTGTACAATTGCAAGAGTTCCGGCTTCCACCAGCATTACGGAAAGGATAATGTCATCCGCAACAACATCTTCGTCAACAACATCAAGGCGCAGCTGGAGGCCACCCGTGTGGAACCCGACCATCTGCCTTTCTCATTCGTGGGCAATATCCTGCAGTACAGCGAAGGCCAGATGTACGGCATCAACTGGGACAAGGTGAATTTCCAAAGCGACAGGAACGTCTACTGGCGAACAGACGGCGAGCTGCCTTCGTGGAATGGCCTTTCATTCGAGGAATGGAAGGAACGGACAGGAAAGGACTTGCATTCCATCATCGCAGATCCCCAGTTGCAAAACGTTGCGGCGGGCGATTTCACACCACGGAACAAGAAACTTTTGCGGAAAATCGGCTTCAAGCCTTTCGATCCCATGCAGGCAGGCGTGGAAGGCGACGGGGAATGGATTCGCTTGGCTCAGCATGACCCACTGAAATCCCAGCTCTACGATAAGATTGTGGAGAAGCTGAAGAACGAGTGAAAGTTCCTGCTTCCACACGTTGTCAACGTGAAATCTTTTGCGTTTTTTTTAGACTATTAGTAGTCGTTGTGTTAAACTTTCCCTGCAAAACGATATTTTTTCAGGTTTTCTTTGTGTGAATCGGCAAAATTGTATAATTTTGAGGAATATTTGCACAAATAAGGCTTGAAACGGATATGAATCCACGTAAATTGATAGGCGCTTTGCTGATATTGCTGCTCGCCCTGGATGTACAGGCGAAAGCTCCAGAGACCTCACAGGTTAAGACCGTCAGGATGGAAGGATACGTCGGAAAGAGAGTTGACGATTGCATCCGCAGGCGAGTCATGGGCCAGAATGCCGACGAACTGATTGAACCCTTCAAGCTGCAGGACGAAACGCAGGGCCGATGGGCCAGCGAGTTCTGGGGGAAATGGGTGCAGGGTGCCATGGCATCGTACCAGTACAACCAAGATCCAGCCCTCTACCAGAAGATCAAGGATAGTGCCGACAAGCTGATGGCAACCCAGCTGCCCAACGGTTACATCGGTGACTACGACACGGAGCATCAGCTGAAAGGCTGGGACGTGTGGGGAAGGAAATACACCCTGCTGGGCTTGCTGAAATGGTACCGTTTGTCGGGCGACAGGAAAGCGTTGAAATCGGCCTGCCGACTGCTTGACTATACCCTGACGCAAATCGGCCCAGGCAAGGCTCACATCTATTCCACAGGATACTATCGCGGCATGCCTCCCAGCAGCATACTGGAGCCCGTGATGATGATGTACAACACCACCAAGGATGAGCGCTATCTGGACTTCGCCAAGTTCATCGTCGAGGACGACGAGTCAGCGGGTGGCCCTCGCCTGATTGCCAAATGCGACGAGCCTGTGGCCGAGCGCTTCCCCCTGAAGGAAGGTCAATCGTGGTGGAGTTTCGAGAATGGGCAGAAGGCTTACGAAATGATGTCCTGCTACGTGGGACTCCTGGAGCTTTATCGCGTGACTGGTAACGAGCAGTATCATCGCGCCGCAGAGACCGCCTGGCGACACATTGTGGACGAGGAGATCAACATTTGCGGCTCGGCAGCAAGCTCAGAGTGCTTCTATCACGGCAAGATGGCTCAGACGCGTCCAGCCATTCATACGATGGAGACATGCGTCACCTTCACCTGGATGCAGTTCAACGAGCGTCTGATGGACTTCTCGGATGAGGTCAAGTATGTGGATCAGATAGAGCGCACGATGTATAACGCCCTGATGGCCAGCTTGAAGGACGACGGCAGCCAAATCGTTCAATACGCTCCCTTGGAAGGTTTCCGCCGCGAGGGAGGGCAGCAGTGTGAGGTGCGCATAAACTGCTGCAGCGCCAATGCGCCTCGTGCCTTTGCCATGATTCCCAGAATCCTTTACCGTACCCCCAAGGTGGACAGGGTGGACGTGAATCTTTACATCCCCAGCACCGCCTCCATCCAGCTGGGTAAGCGTAGCTTGGAGCTGAATCAGGAAACTGATTATCCCAGAACAGGCGAAGTGATGCTGACGGTGACTCCCGACAAGGGAAAGCCCCTGAAAGCCGACATCGCCCTGAGAATCCCTGCATGGGCCGAGAATGCCCGCGTGGAGGTGAACGGAGAGGCTGTGAACGGGGCAGGCGCAGGAACGTATTGCGTGGTGAGCCGTGAATGGAAGGCAGGCGACAGGATCAGCCTGAAGATGGATATGCAGGGCAGAGTGGTGGAGCTGAACGGCTGCTTAGCGGTAGAGCGCGGCCCTGTGGTCTTTGCCCGCGATACACGATTCAACGATGGATTCGTGGACGAGGCGGTGACCATTCCAAACAAGAACGGAGTGGTGGAGATGAAGCCTGCCAATGCCCCCAACGGCATGTGGATGGCCTTCTCTGTACCTGTGATGCGTGGCACGTACTCTGAGGCGCGCCTCGATGCCCGCCAAATCCATGTCTGCGACTTTGCTTCGGCAGGAAACACGTGGGACGAGAGTGTCCGCTACCGCGTTTGGCTTCAAAAACTGTTTTATCCCTAAGCGGGAATCGCAACACGTTGACTTGAAGAAGTTGACACGTTGAGTCAGGAGACTCGACACGTGATGATTAAGAAATTGACTGGTAATGAAAATATACAAGAAACTGATAGCATTGTGCTGCTTGGCTATGGGAACCCAATCCCTGATGGCCCAGACGGTGAGTGCCCTGATGATAAACGAGGTGATGTCGGCCAACGTGGATCAGTTCATTGATCCAAGCTGGAACTTTGGCGGCTGGATAGAGGTTTACAATCCCACAATGAGGGACATGAACCTGAGGGGATTGTGGGTGAGCGATGACCCGAACAACCTGAAGATGTGTCGCGTGAGTCAGGATACACCGATTCCAGCTCATGGGTTTGCCAACCTGTGGTTCGACCATCACTACATCAAGGCTGTGAGCCAGATGAACATGAAACTGGATTGCGACGGCGGAACCATCTATCTGAGCAACAGCAGCGGCCGTCTCATCGATCAGGCGGACTATCCTCCAGCCATTCCACGCTCCAGCTGGGCACGTACTGTAGACGGCGGGAGCGAATGGGGCTATGCCACCAATCCCACACCTGCTGCCACCAACGAGACGATTGTCTTTGCCGAGGAGCGTCTGGCTGCTCCTGTGGTCAGTCATGACAGCCAGATTTACAACACTACGTTGCGGGTTACCGTTGAGATTCCAGAAGGCTGCACGCTTCGTTACACGATGGATGGAAGCACGCCTACCTTGACGAAGGGCAGGACCAGTACGACAGGCTCCTTTACCGTGGCTGCCACTCACGTCTATCGTTTCGCCCTGTTCAAGGATGGATACATGAGCAGTCCTGTGGTGACGAGAACCTATATCCGCAAGGACAAGAATTTCAGTCTGCCCGTGATGTCCGTCGTGACGAATCCTGATTACCTCTACAGCAGCCAGCTGGGTGTCTTCGTGATAGGTAACAACGGGCGTGCCGGAAAAGGTACCGGCCAGCGGTGTAACTGGAACATGGATTGGGACCGTCCCATCAATTTCGAGTATTTCTCTGCAGACGGTGAGTGCTTGGTCAATCAGGAGGCAGAACTGAGTCGGTGCGGTGGACACAGCAAGGGCTTTACCCCCATGAGCTTCAAGGTTCATGCCTCGAAGGAGTTCGAGCACCAGAACTTTCTGCCTTACCAGTTCTTCCGCCTGAAACCTTATCTGAAGCACAAGGCCCTGCAGATTCGTGGCGGAGCCAATGACTTCTATTGCCGCATCAAGGATGCTTCCCTGCAGCATGTGGTGCTGTCGAGCGGCATCGATGTGGATTTGCAGGCCTATCAGCCCATCTGTCATTACATAAACGGCAAATACATGGGCACCATCAACATGCGTGAGCCCAACAACAAGCACAACGTTTATGCCAACCACGGGCTTGACGATGATGAGATAGACATGTTCGAGATAGAGTGCGACAGCTGCTACAGGCAGATGTGTGGCACGGATGAGGCTTGGAAGAACCTGCTCAGCTTGAGCGCTTCAGCCACTGACCCTGATGTCTACGAGCAGATAAAGAACACCATGCTCGACATCGACGAGTTCTGCAACTATCTGGCTGTCGAGCTTTATCTGGGCAACAATGACTGGCCTCAGAACAACCAGAAGGGATGGCGCCCCATAGCAGAAGACGGCAAGTTCCGCTTCGTTCTGTATGACATCGACGATGCTTTCACCAACACCAGCCCCTTCAGTGTGTTCCAGAGCAGGCAATGGTTCACTTTCTGCCAGCTTTACGATGTGCCTGGTGTGAGCCACTTTACGCGAGAGGTGGAAATCGTGCCTCTCTTCCTCAATCTGATCAAGAATGATGAGTTCCGCCGCCATTTCATCGATGCCTTCTGTCTGGTGGGAGGTTCTGTCTTTGAACCTACCCGTGCGATAGCTATCGTTCGCCAGTTGGCAAATGCTGTGGAGCCCATGCAGATCAAGGAAAGTGAATACGAGGGAAGGAACGTGTCGCCCTGGGGAACTGCCAACACGGTGATCAACCAGTTGCAGAATCGCCAGAACGTTGCCTATTCTGCATTGAAGAATTACTCACCCTTTGGTCTCTCGGGCATCTCGCCTCAGAACATCCAGCTGTCTTCCGATGTGGAACAGGCTCGTATTCTGGTGAATGGTCAGGTGGTGCCTCTGAACAAGTTCGACGGCAAGTTGTTCCCGCCAGTTACCCTGAAGGCCGAGGCTCCCAGCGGATACCGATTCTTGGGTTGGAAGGCTGAGGGTGGAGTCCTGCTGAGTAACGAGGAAACCGTGTTTGGGCAAGGCTCCAACTGGATTTACTACGATCAGGGCGAGATCTCCAGCTTGAACTGGCGCATGAGAGCTTATTCCGCCAGTAACTGGAAAACGGGTGCAGCACCCTTGGGTTACAGCAACATCTTCAGCGTAAACACCAAGTTGGATTACGGCGATGATCCTGGCAACAAGCGCCCCACGTATTATTTCCGCAAGGGCTTCATGATTGACGATGAAATCAATGAGGGCGATTTGTATCACCTGAATTATTCGTTGGACGATGGCTGCATCGTCTATGTGAATGGAAAGGAGGCTGGACGCGTCAACATGGGCTCAGGAACGGTTACCTACAACACGTTTGCAACCACCTCGGCAAGTACGGAACCTGTGACTGGCAGCATGGAGATTCCTGCCAGCATGTTTGTCGAAGGCACCAATGTCATAGCTGTGGAAGTGCACAACATCAATTCTTCCAGTACGGACATCTGTTGGGATGCCAGTTTGACCCGCATGGTGGTAGCTGGCGAATCAGAGACGGCTTATGTGAGCAAGAATGCAGAGTTCCAGATGCCTTCTTCTTCCTCCAAGATTGTCCTGCAGGCTTGCTTTGAGCACATAGCCAACGAGTCAGATGCCCGTGGCGTGTTGATCAACGAGGTGAGTGCCAGCAACAGTATCTACGTGAATGAGTATTTCAAGAAAGATGACTGGATTGAGCTTTACAATCAAACGGATCATGATATTGACTTGAGCGGCATGTATCTGAGCGATGACCTGTGGAATGCCACCAAGTATCAGATTACAGCAGAGGGAACCGATGCCAGCACCATAATTCCCGCCAATGGATATAAGGTGATATGGTGTGACAAGAATGAGACGAAGAATGAATTGCATGCACCCTTCAACCTGAAGAATGCCGATGGCTCTCTGGTTGTTCTGACCAGCGAAGACAAGAGTTGGCAGGACACCTTGATCTATTGTGCTCACGATGGAAACCAGACGGTGGGTCGATTCCCTGATGGCGGTGAACGGTTGTATGTGATGAGCAACCCCAGCATCTGCAAGCAGAACACCATGAACAGCTATACGACTGAGTGGATTGTTCCTGATGAGTACACTGGAATCAAGGAAACCCTTGTTGCGCATAGTGGCGGGTTGGGCATCAATTGCTCGGCAGGTATGCTGAATCTGAAGAGTGAGGAAGATCCTGATGTCGTGCTGTCGATCTATACCATCGGTGGCGCGTTGGCTATGCAGCAGAAGCTGAGGTTGGAAACAGGTCACGGCCAGGTAAGCACGATGATGCTGATGCCTGGCATCTATGTTGCACGGATGAGAGACAGTGAGGGCAACGAATGCTCTACGAAGTTCGTAAAGAAATGACGTGTTCTGTCGGAAAAGGGAACGAGTTGAAAAAAACGAAATATAATATGGCACAAAAAAAGACATTGAGGGGATTGATTGCTGGTGTGCTCCTTGCTTCAGCGATGATCAGTTGTACGGAAGAGGTTGATACTTCCGCCCGTTACGTTTTCAAGGATGAAACGGTTTACAGTTATCTCTCCAAGCATGAGGATTATTCCGAGTATGTGGACCTTTTGGGGAAGGTGCAGGTGAGCAGGATTTCTTCGTCCACATTGGCACAGTTGCTTTCTGCCCGAGGGAACTACAGCGTTTTTGCGCCCACCAACGATGCCATTCAGGAGTACTTGGATAGTCTTTGTGCGAAAGGTATCATAGATTCTCCCAGCTGGAATGGATTCCGCGACAGCGTGTCTCTGGATTCTATTCGCGAGGTCATCGTCTATAACAGCATCATCGATGGAGGGGATGACTATGAACCTTATGAGACAGGTTCGTTCCCCTTGCATAATGATGCCGAGTTCAGTTTGTCGAACATGTACCAGAGGAAACTGGTGGTGAATTATGTGGATGATCCTGACAGCATTTGGATCAATGGCTCTTTCATTGACTTGCGCAACCGCGACATCCGTACCGTGAACGGTATCATTCAGCAGATGCATCAGGTGGTTGCTCCCACCAACAACTCTCTGGGCTTCCTCCTTCAGGAGATTTACAGCGAGAAGAGGGAGGGATTCTATGTTGCTGCCCAGCTTGTTCGCGCTGTTGGCCTGATAGATACTTTATTGGTTTATCGCGATGACAAGTACGAACGGATGTATCAGGAGGGCCTTATCAAGGATATTGCCCATACATCAGGTATCGGCTACACCACAGGAAAAGTGCCCGAGCACCGCTACTACGGATATACCTTCTTTGCCGAGACGGATGCATTCTGGTCTTCCGAGCTGGGGAAGAATCCACTCGACATTACGGTGGAGGATGTGGTCAATTATCTCGTGGAAAAGGGATATTATCCGAATGGAGTTGTAGACGAGAACTACCACAACGAGAACAACATCCTGAATCTGTTCGTCACCTATCACTTCCTGCCCATGCGATTGGCCAACAACCGTCTGGTGCTTCATTGGAACGAGAAAGGTTACACAAACAACAACCCCCAACCCACGGTTGTTCAGTATGAATATTACACCACGATGGGCAAGCGCCGCCTGCTCAAGTTCCTTGAGAGCCGTGAGAGCAACGGTGTCTACATCAACCGCTTCCCCAATATCGATAATGGACGTCATGGCACGTATCATGAGTTAAGCTGCGATCCTGACAAGGTGGGCATACCCGTGCAGGATCCTATTGTGGAGGGCGAATACAATGTCCGTAATGGTATCATCTATCCTCTCGACCAGATTCTGGCTTACACGGAGGACGTCACCACCAACCTCCACAAGGAGCGTATCCGCTGGAATATCATGGCAGGCATGCCTGAGACGATGAACAACGACATACGCCTCCAGTACCGCTATGTGGGACAGCGTTGGGGCTTCCCCTTCAGCAGCATCTATCCCTATCTCGACGACTGCTTCATTGGGGACGAAAGCTACTACTTCTACTACAACGGCTATAACGAGACGATGAAGAATTTCCAGGGCGACGAGTTGAATATCCGTGGAAATCTGGATGTCACTTTCCGTCTGCCGCCTGTTCCTGCTAGAGGTACCTATGAATTGCGTTTCAACATCCAATCCGATGGTTACAACCGTGGTATGGTTCAGTTCTATTGGGGACCCGACAAGGACAATCTGGCAGCTATGGGTATCCCCTTGGATATCCGTATGAGTGGATTGGAGCGCCGTACTACTGCAGGAACCTTCCCCAGCCATGTGGGATGGGAAGTGGATGGCGATGATGATGACTACAACGCCGAGGTGGACAAGAAGATGCGTAACAACGGATTCATGAAGGGAGCTGAGATATACTGCGATGGAGGTCAAGGTCTTTCCAAGATGGCACGTGCCGACCCATTGATTATCCGCCGTATCATCGTGCGCGAGACGATGGATCCTGATGAGACCTATTACTTGAGGTTCAAGACCGTGCTTGATGATGCCTCACGTGAGTTCTATGTTGACTATCTGGAGTATTGCCCGAAGGAAGTCTATGACAATCCTGAGGTGCCTGAAGATATCTGGTAACCTGTCCCCCCTCTTGTAGGGAAGGGGGAGAATCAGTTTAAGAAAATTTAGGAGAGTCCCGAATCTGCCATTTGGGACTCTTCTGTATTCTCTGCCATGTTGGGATTCTCGTCTTCCTGTGGAATGGTATCTCCGCCATTCCGATGCCTTTTGTATTTTTCCAGTTCAGAGCTTAGCTGCACGATTGCCCATGCGACGATGGTGGCATCGTCCAGGAAACCAGTTGGGATTATGTCAGGGATGATGTCCAAGGGCGAGATCACGTAGATGATGGCAGCCACAGCCAACATCAGCCCCCGCTTGCCGTAGTCCTTGTATTGGCCGTGTACGATATCGCTGATGTAATCTTTCAGCAGGAGCAGATCCTCCTTTACCTTCTTCAGTCCCTCCTTCTTCAGGTAGATGGGAAGTTTGCCCAGCAGCGCTGTCATCTTTGTCTTGTCGTTCAGGATAGAATTTGACTTGTTGAGCCATTTACCCTTCTTGAAACGGTTGATAAAGAACTTTTTCATCGTTTATTCATAGTTGGTTTGGGTGCAAATATCGGTAATCTAATGGATTTTACAAAAAAAAGTGCCGAAAAGTGAACCTCCAAAGAGCGATTTTTGCCCATTTCATCGAATTATTCTCTCCTTTCTGCCGCTTTTGCCAGGAGATAAATGATCAGCGTGCCGATGATGTAGGCGATAAGATCAGTCCAAAGAAAACCTTGCCCCAGAACGAGATGACCCAATGTGGTGGAGCGTAGGCTGACGAGCCAGTCCCATCGGATCAGCTGCTGGAATTCTATGGCGAACGAGAAGATTAAGGTTATGATGGCCACCCTTTTCAAATCGGCATGCGCCAGCAGGATTCTCCAGCAGCAGAACACCATCATGGTCCACAGCATGTCCCCAGCCTGATCTGGCAGCCATTCAATCCGTCGAGATCCCAGTCCCAGCACGACCAGTACTGCGATGGCAATCAGATAACAAACCCTCTTTCTTGACCAGTAGTGTCTCATCCCTCAGTCAATTCGCTCATATACTTCGTGACCTGTTCTTTCAGGAGAGGGATATCTTCCTTTATAATTATCCATAATATCTCAAAATTAATTCTGAAATAGTCATGAACGAGGATATGTCTCATTTTTTCTATCAGATGCCAAGGGGTGTCAGGATGTTCCTGTTTGAAGTCTTTGGTGAGTTTGTAAACGGCTTCACCAATAATCTGGACATTGTAAATGGTTGCGTGAAGGCGCAATTTGTCCCCTTTCAATTGAACCTCACTTAGGTCTTTGGTATACTCCTCTACGTTTATGATGGCAGAGAGAATATCTTCCAAACGTGACAGGTCTCTTTCAGGCTCTCGCATATACCAACACTTTATCGCGGTTGGCTGTTTTCTCTGCAAAAGGCAGAAGATCGCCCTCGATGACAAGGTCCACAGGACGATGAAGCAACTTTTCCAATTCCAGATTCATTGCAAAGAACTTCAGCCCCATACGGGTACCAGGAGTAAGAGTGATCATGATGTCAACATCGCTATCAGCCCGCTCCTCTCCACGAGAGAACGAACCAAAAACCCATGCTTTTTCTACAGGCTGAGTTTTGAAATAATTGCGGATAGTGCGTGAAACTTCCTGATCCATTGTCCTTCCTTTATGACGCAAAGATAGGGATTTATTTTTTTACCTACAAATTATTGGGCAACTTTTTTATTCCTTACCTTTTACGATTCTGATTTCCTCTTCTGTAAGGCCGTAGAGGTCGAAGACAAGGTTATCTATCTCTCTGTCTGATTGCATTTACCAAACTATTATTCCATCTACTTAATTATGGACCCAATGAACTGGATTCCTTCGGCTGTCAGATTGTGTTTCTTGTAGAGTTCTTCATCTAATCAAAGTTTACAAAAATCTTGAATAGAAATTAGTGGAAATTTAACTTTTGCAATATTGATAAATCAGCAAAATGACTTAAACAAAAAAAATCAAATTATTTTAGGAAAAAAAGGGAATTTTCTCATAAATTGTGTATTTTTGCATTTGTTTTCAAACATGTGGCGACAACACGTAAAATTCGGCTGATAATTATTTTGTGTAATTTAAAGAACAAGTGTTATGAACACAAAAGTAACCTGGATTGACACCAAGAGGGTGTTAGTCGAAACTCCCTTGGGGGATGATTTTGTGGTTGGATTTAGTGAAGATTCCAACTATTATATTGAAAAACAATCAGTATTCAATTTTTCACAAGATTTCGGACGATTATTTGACTATTTTTACAAAGGGGATAGTAGGGTAATATTGGGCGAAATCAATAGGCAGTTGATGCTACATTGTTATTGTTCGATTTTTTTCTATTCATCGTACGAAAAGACAGAGAAGGATGACGAGCGTATCCGCATAGGAAAGCGCATTAAGGAAATTCGGTTAGAGAAAGGCCTTGATGTAAAAACGCTTGCAGCTGTTGCTGGAATTGACGCAGCAAACCTTTGTCGAATAGAGGTTGGCAAATACTCAGTAGGCTTTGATGTAATATCAAAGATTGCAAAAGTATGTGGTAAAAAAGTTGATTTCGTAGAATTAGAAAAAAATGACTATGAGTGCATTATTAACAAAAGCGCTGAATGAAAGGGAAGAAATCGTTGATATAGAAACGGTAGTACCAGGTAAATTTTGCAATTGTATTTGTCCTAATTGTAAAAAACCACTTATTGCCAAGAATCGCAAACCTCTTGAAGAGGCAAAGCGCGAACATCATTTTGCGCATTACAAAGGTTGTCTGTGTGAGGCCTCTGACGAAACTGTCCTCCACCAGCTTGCTAAAGAAATAATAGTTGAAGAAAAGTCCCTAATGTTTCCTGTTTCGGAACATGGAGACAAGCCTTCAGGGCTAGTTCATTTCGTTAAGGTGGAACAAGAAAAAAGAGATGAGAAATTTGGCTTTCGTCCAGATGTGGAAGCTATCATGGAAAACGGCGAAAGAATCTTGATAGAATTCTATGTTTCTCATGAAATTCCACCTAAGAAACGAAACATAATAGTGAAGAACAATCTTAAATGTATTGAGGTAGACCTCAATTATGTAACCATAGGCAAAAGGGAAATCCGCTCTTTTCTGTTAGATGAATCAGAAAACAGGTCTTGGATAGAGGCAGCGGAACCCCTTACCCAAGGTGAATCTAAAGAAAATTATTCATTATATTCACGGAATCCTTGGCATATAAAAGCGATAGAGTATTTGAAAAAACAATTCGATGAGGGAGAAATAACAATAGGGAGGAATAGTTCAATATATAATCTCCGTGAATATGGATATGATATATGTGAACTTTCAAAAATGTATAGGAAATTTCGTTTGGACCTGTTGTTGTATCGTAGCAAAAAGGAAAACAAAGGGCGTATATCTCTATCTGTTCGAGGACGACGCAGAAACCAAGGGCACAAGACACCTACAGATTTACGAGTAATTGATATAATCATCCGTAATGAATCTGATTATAACAGACTGATAGAAAGAGATAATATTTGCTGTACAGATGACTTTATCATGTATGAGGGTTTTAATTTTAATTTAAAGAATCTGACACACAGTAACACAGTATCACAGTAACATTAGCAAAATTGAAATTTGAATAAGAGAATAAGGCAATGAGTA
>JAFZWK010000037.1 GCA_017617335.1 Bacteroidaceae bacterium
AAGCCGAAGAACCAGCGCGAGCGCGACTACAACGACCGCATGCGCGAGAAGGCCGAGGCCCTGCGCTGCCGTCGCTTCGAGAGCATCGTCAACGAGCGCTACGACTTCTTCGACAAGGAGAAGATGAAGGGTGACTTCCTCGCCTACTTCAAGGAGAAGGCTGAGAAGAAAAACACCAAGTGGGAGAACGTCTACATGCACTTCGAGAAGTTCACCAAGGGCAAGTGCCGTTTCGACGAAATCAATGTCGACCTGTGTAACAAGTTCCGCGAGTACTTGCTGACCGCCCACCAGTTGAAGCATACGAAACTGACGCTGCACATCAATAGTGCAGCGGGCTATTGGTCAACCTTCCGCGCCGTTCTCCACACGGCTTACCGCGAGCACAAGATTATGGAGAACCCGAACGGATTCTTGGAGCGAATCGACACCATCCCCACAGAAAAGGAGCACCTGTCACGTCAGGAACTTGTCAACCTCGCCAATACGCCCTGCTCCTCTGAGGTGCTGAAGAAGGCCTTCCTCTTTTCTTGTCTGACAGGATTGCGCAAGAGTGACATCAAGCAGCTGACTTGGAATAAGATCCAGCCCTACGGTGACGGCGGCATGTACATCACGCTCCGAATGCAGAAGACGAAGGAATTGGTGAACAACCCCATCAGCAACGAGGCCCTGGAGCTGATAGGCTTCAACGACGGTGACGAGAGCCGCAAGCCGACCGACAAGGTTTTCGTCGGCTTCAACGACAGTCTCACCCAGGCCCCGTTGAAGAACTGGCTGGATGAGGCGGGCATCACCAAGCACATAACCTACCACTGTAGCCGCCATACACTGGGATCCCTGCAAGTCGAGGCCGGCACCAGCGTCTATACCGTCCAGCACATCCTTGGCCACAAGAATGTCGCCACCACCCAGATCTATGCCGCAATGGCTGACGAGAGCAAGCGCGAGTCTGTTGACAAGATTACCCTGAAATCGGCCAAAATCGCCCAGATGAAGGTCGGATAAGGCTGGTTAGGTCTTGAATATGTTAAATCAAGAGATTTTTGTGTTAAATAGCATGGGCAACGACTAATAATGAGTACCTTTGCATCACGAAAATTCAGGATAACCATAAAAATTGATCGATATGTATTACAAAAAGATTAGTATTTCTACTTCGACCATCCTGCCTGCGGCATTCTTCGCAGCCATCAGTGCCGTGGCCCTGGTCGTTTCATTCATGGCTGCATCGTATCTCTATGCAAGGAGCACGCTCATTCCCTATGGCGTGCTTCTTGCCCTGACATTCATCCTACTCGAACTTCTGGTCGTGGTCTATTTCTCCACCCTCTCAGAGTTCGGCAACTACCTGTTCAGAAAAGGTGAGAGGAAGGCCACGGCAATCTCTGCTTCAAATGAAGTAGAGCAGGAAAAGGCAATGCCAAGCAAGAATGAAGAGGCCAATCCAGCTATTGTCGTGCAGAACAATATCATTTCTGAAGAATCGGCACAAGGAAAGCCGATTCTCCAAAAGACAACGGAAGTCCTTTCCGTTCCAGAGGCACAACCAATCATCTCCAAAGCTTCTGTAGAAAGAGACGAGAGCATTACCCGGCTTCTGAATCTCAGCGCAGAGGAAAACAGGAGGAAACGGGAGAAGTTCATCCAAGGCCGCAAGGAACTTCTGGAGGCTTATATCCGTGGCGTCATGAAACCTCTTTTGGATGAGAACGACATTGATGCATTATGGTTGGAGTTTGAGGGGTGGATTGACCAGAGCACCTACCACCCCAAGAGCAGGATGTGGAAATGGAAGGAAAAGGTAACAAGCCGTGATGTCCGTCACTTGGTATGGAACATCGCCAAGCGTATGGGAATGGGAACCGTCGAAGGATATGGCATTTCTGCTTGTGGACGCTTTGTGAAGATGATGTTCCCGGAACTCTGCATTAAGAAAGACAACTCTCCATGTTCTGACGAATATCTGGCCAGGAACATGAAGGAATCAAGTGACAGCGACTTTATCAAGATAGACGAGCCCGATCCCAATTCCATCGCCTTCCATATTTAAGGAATGGAAACAAGTATGGGAAACTGATTCCCCAATTCGTTCCCAACTGTTGTACCGCATCGATTCAAACAAGAGTCGGTGCGGTTTCTTATATGCCTATGCTAATAATGAAAAACCATTGACACCTATACAAATATCCAATTACAACCAAGCAAGACAACAGAAAACCAACCCTATCCACATTATACTATTATTATCCGTGCATTACGCATCATACCTTCCGACATAATCATATCATGTAGTTCCTTTGTCGGCGAGATACAAAAGTCTCACGAAGTAAAAATGAATAAGAACAATTTGACGTTCAACGACCTTCCGCAGGTCGTTGCCGAGCTTCGGGATGAAGTCGTCGGCATGAAGGTGGCACTGCTGGACCTTCAGAAAGGACAAACAAAGCAGAACATGGAACGTGTGCGTCGCACGATGAACGTGGAAGAGGCGGCTGACTATCTCCGCATGCCCGTCAACACCCTCTACATGAAGTTGCAGAAAGGCGAGGTGCCAGGATCGAAGCCCGGCAAGCGCTGGGTGCTCTTCAACGATGAACTGGACAAGTGGCTGGAGGTAAAGCGCAGGAATGCCGTGCCGATGACCACCGAGGAAGAGAACGATGCCATCCTCGCATCCCATCGTCGTAAACCTAACAAACGTGAGTGGTAACATG
>JAFZWK010000038.1 GCA_017617335.1 Bacteroidaceae bacterium
CTTCTGCTCGAAGGCAAGAAGATCCAGTTGGGCGAGCTCGGCAGCTTCGGCATCGGCCTGAGCACCAAGGGAGCCAACACCGCCGCCCTGTTCACCGCCGAGAACATCAAGAAGGTGAACGTGAACTGGGAACGCGGCAAGCTCTTCAAGAACCTCCGCGACGACGCCACCTTCCAGCTCGTACCCAGCCGCAAGGCACAGGAGGATGCGGTAGCTGAAGCGAAGCGTCAGGAGACGTTGCAGCCTGAGGAGGAGGGGGACTAGTAACTAGTAGTCCTAGTAGCCCTAGCAGGACTAGTTGACTCCCAGGCCGAGTTGGCCTGGGAGGGACTAGGGAGGACTAGGAGAACTAGGAAGACTAGAAAGACTAGGAAAGACTAGGAAAGACTAGAGCAAACCAGAAAAGAAAAAAAGAAAAGGAGGCAAACCATGAGCAAGAAAGAGACTTGGAAATTCATCTTGCAGACTTTGGCGGCTATCATTAGCGCCATCCTGACGAGCCTGGGAGTGACGAGTTGCATGATGAATCTTTGAGAGTGTTGGAAAATCAAAATCCGCTGCCAATATGGTGGCGGATTCTCTCGTTCCCTCCTTTCTTCCTCCACGAATATCATCATCCCATCAATACAGCCCCCAAAAATCGCAGTAAACAAAAGAAACAAGTTGTTCTTTTATGGGGAAAGTGGGAGAAAATCGTTACTTTTGCACGTATGAAAGCCCTTTCTTGTCTTTTTTCTAAGCCTGTAGTGCAGTTCCTTGCGTTAACCATACTGGCCCTCGCAAGTCTTTCACACCCTGCAAGGGCACAGAATTATTCTTGGAACGATTTTCTGGAATCCATTACCACTGACGAGGATTATGCTGACAGCGAGGAATGGCTCCAGTACATCGAGGAACTTCAGTTGCTTCATGAGCATCCCATCAACATCAATACTGCCACTCGCGATGACCTTCGCCGGCTTCCGATGCTTGACGACAAACAGATAGAGCAGATTCAAGCATACATCTATCTCCACGGCCAGATGCAGACCTTGGGCGAGCTCCGTTTGTTACCTCTCATCGACGAGGATACCCGCCGTGCCCTTCCTCTCTTCGTGTATGCTCAGGAAGAAAGACCACCCTCATCCTCTCGTCTGTTGAGTAACCTCCACAGTACCTTCAGCTCACGACTTGACATTCCCCTCTATTATCGCCAGGGTTATCTCGATGATACCTACGTGGGCAATCCGCTCTACCATCGCATCCGCTACCAGATAGGCAACGGTCATCATTTCCAGGCGGGGTTGCGCGTTGAGAAAGATGCAGGCGAACGCTTCTATGACTCGTATGGGGCTTATGCCCAGGTTCGCAATATTGGCATCCTCTCCACAGCTTTGGTGGGCGATTATCGGGCAGGATTCGGTGAAGGCCTCGTTCTTGGAGCCAGCACATCTTTCAGCAAGAGCAACCTTCTGGGTTACAGCGGGCGAGGTATCCGTCCCATGACAAGCATGAGTGAAACAGATTTCCTTCGTGGTGCCGCTTTCTCTCTCCGTCTGGGCAAGAAGTTCCAGTTATCTTCCCTGTTCAGTTATCGTCAGCTTGACGCCACGCTTAACGATAATGGCGAAGTCCAGACCTTCCTCCGCACGGGTTATCATCGAACGCAGAGGGAGCGTGCCACGCACCATAATGTCAGCAGCACCCTCGTGGGTGCTCATCTTGAATGGAAGAAAACTTCCAATTCATCTGGACGTGATGAAATGCAGAACGAGGAATCTCTTCAGGATGCAGTGCCCATCACGAGAAATAATTCGGAGTTCAACGCACTGGGTTCAAAGGCAGAGGGAAAGGTCGGCCTCACCTTTCTCTATTCCCATTTCTCTCGTCTCCTGAATCCTGGTGACATGTTGTATCGAAGGTATTTCCCGCGAGGAAAAGAGTTTGCTGCAACTGGCGTCAACTACGGATACCAGGTGTATCGGTGGACTTTTGCCGGCGAGACTGCTTACAGCTGGGAACAAGGCGGGTTGGCTACCCTGAACAGAGTCAAGTGGATGGCTGGCAGACGATGGACGATGAGTGTTGTGCAGCGGTATTATGACAAGAAATACTATTCGTTTGGTGCATCCTCCTTGGCAGAAAGCACAGGCGGATTCAATGCTGGTGGGGCAGCAGGAACTGCAGGAGCAGGCAATGTGCAGAACGAGAGTGGCGTTCTTTTGAGCATGCAAGGACAGTTCGCAGAGAGTTGGAGTCTCGCAAGTTATTTCGATTACTTCCATCATCCCTGGCCCCGTTATGGCATGACTCACAGCAGTTCAGGACAGGAAGGCATGGTCCAGTTGGGTTATCAGTTCAGCAGGCGTCAAATGTTTACGGCACGCTATCAATTCAAGAGGAAGGAAGTGGGAGATGTCATGGAGCCTCACCACCGTTTGAAGCTGCAATGGCAATATTCTCCTGACAGGAACGGAGGGAATACGGCTCATGGATCATGGACGTGGAAAACGGTGGGAATGCTGCATCAAGTGTTGGGAAGCACAGGTGTGGCGTTGGGTGAGACGGTTCAATGCATTGCCCCCTTGTCCGCATCAGGACGGATTGAGCACCTTCGCCTGACTGCACTAACGAGTTGGTTCTACACGGAAGATTATGCTTCCCGTATCTATCTCTACACTCCCTCTCTCTACAATTCCCTCTTCTCCCCCTCCCTCTCCGGCCACGGCTGCCACAACGTCCTGTGCGTCCGATGGAAGGATCTCATCAGGCAGAAGATGGAATGGTGGATGGAGGCTCGACTGGGCTCCACGTGCTTTTTCGACAGAAAGGAGCAGAGCAGCGGAGAACAAAGGATATTGGGACGATGGAAAAATGACGTGCAGGTGCAATTTGTGTTAAAATATTAAAAAAATCGTAGGCGCGTGCGCGATAAACTCAAAACAAATCAGTAACTTTGTCCAAATAATCATTTCTTGTCTATATAAAACAAATCTCTACCCCATACAATTATGCTGAAAAAGATTCGTATTACTCTGGCTATCCTGTTCTGGGTGCTGATCACGTGGCTGCTGGTTGACTTCACGGGCACGGCTCACGCCTACTTAGGATGGATGGCGAAAATCCAACTGCTCCCTGCCCTGCTGGCTGTAAACGTGGGAGCCCTGCTTTTCATCGTGGCCCTGACGCTGCTCTTCGGACGTATCTATTGCTCTGTAATCTGCCCCTTGGGGGTGATGCAGGATGCGATAGCCTGGCTGCGGCGCAAGAGGAATAAGTACAGCTACAGCCCCGCCAAGAATCTGCTGCGCTACAGCGTGCTGGTCGCCACAGGTCTGGCACTTGCCCTGAACCTGGGGTGGCTGGTGGCCTTGGTGGCTCCCTACAGCACCTATGGACGTATCGTGGGAAGCGTGGTGGCTCCTCTCTACAAATGGGGCAACAACCTGCTGGCTCAAATAGCGGAACACTATGGAAGCTATGCCTTCTATGAGGTGGACGTGTGGCTGAAGAGCGGGCTGACACTGGGCATAACGCTCGTTATATGGGCGGTGATCGCTGTCCTGGCATGGCGAGGCGGCAGAACATGGTGCAACACCATTTGTCCCGTGGGAACCCTGTTGGGTTTGCTTTCGCGCAACGCGTGGCTGAAGCCTGTCATCGACAAGGAGAAGTGTATCAGCTGCCGTCTTTGCGAGAAGAACTGCAAGGCGGCTGCCATCGACATAAAGGGTGGGATGGAGATTGATTATAGCCGCTGCGTGGTGTGCGGAAACTGCATTGAGGAATGTAAGAAGGACGCACTCACCTACACGCATGTGGACCTGAAGCCGCTGGCTCCTGTCAAACTTCCTGAGAATGAGGAGGTGAAGAGGGAGGCTGCAAAGGAAGAGGCTCAGGCAAAGAGCGAGACGGTGGATCAGGGCAGACGTGCCGCGTTGGCCTCTGCTGCCCTCCTGCTGGGCGCTGGCGTGTTGCGTGCTCAGGAGAGCGAGGAAGACGCGGAGGGCGAAGCCATCCAGGACGACAAGACGACGGACGGCGGATTGGCTGACATCATCGACAAGAAGAAACCGAAGCGCGAGAGACTTATCACGCCTCCTGGCTCCCTCTCGGCGCGTAACATGCGATCCCATTGCACGGCCTGCCAGCTCTGCATTGACAGTTGTCCCAACGATGTGCTGCGCCCCAGCAAGAAACTGGATCGGCTGATGCAGCCTGAGGTGAGCTTCGAGCGCGGCTACTGTCGGCCAGAGTGTAACCGCTGTTCACAGGTCTGTCCCACAGGTGCCATCCTGCCCATCACGGTGGAGCAGCGCACGGCCATTCAGGTGGGGCATGCCGTATGGAACCGCGAGACGTGTGTGCCTGTGACGGATGGCCGTCCCTGCGGACTCTGTGCCCGCAAGTGCCCTGCCGGCGCCATTCAGATGGTTCCCCTGCAGAGTGGAGTGCATCAGGACGGATGGAGATGGCTGGACGCTGACGGCAAGGAGATTCCTCGTGAAAAGCTGCTGATGATTCCTGTGGTGAACGAGGAGAAGTGTATCGGTTGTGGAGCATGCGAGAATCTTTGTCCCTCTCGCCCCTACAGCGCAATTTATGTGGAGGGACATGACGTGCATAGAGAGATTTGATTATGAAGAAAGATATCAACAGAAGGGAATTCCTGAAGCTGTCAGGAACAGTGGCTGCCACCACGGCGCTGGCAAGCTGCGGCATGAAGGGCGAAGGCGAGGCGGACGAGGATCTGGATTACATGGGGCACCATGAGGGGCCTGTGCCAACGGACAAGATGACGTACCGCATCAACCCCAAGACAGGGGATAAGGTGAGCATCCTGGGATACGGATGGATGAGACTGCCGACCAAGGAAGGCGATGAGCTGGACCAGGAGCAGATCAACCTTCTCTGCAAGTACGCGCTGGATCATGGCGTGAACTACTTCGACACGTCGCCAGCCTACTGCCGAGGCAGGAGCGAGGCTTCGCTGGGTGAAGCCCTGGAGGCCAGCGGATACAGACGCGACCAGTACTACATCGCCACCAAGCTGTCGAACTTCAGCCCTCAGCAGTACAGCTTTGAGGAGGGTAAGAAAATCTTCGAGAACAGCCTGAAGTTCCTCAGGACTGACTACGTGGACTACCTGTTGCTCCACAGCATCGGCGGAGGAGGCATGGGGCCCATTCACCAGCGTTTCCTCGACAACGGCCTGCTGGATTGGCTGATGGAACAGCGCGAGGCAGGAAGGATTCGCAACCTGGGATTCTCCTTCCACGGCGACGTGGCTGCCTACGACTGGATGCTGGACCACCATGACAAGTATAAGTGGGACTTCGTGCAGATCCAGGCTAACTATTGCGACTGGCACAACGAGGACGACTTGGGCAGAAGCGGGGAGTACCTCTACAACGAGTTGGAGAAGCGGGGCATCCCTGCTGTCATCATGGAACCCTTGCTGGGCGGACGACTGAGCAAGGTACCTGACCACGTGGTGGCTCACTTAAAGCAGCGCAAGCCAGAGAACAGCGTGGCCAGTTGGGCCTTCCGCTACATCGGCTCGAAGAAGAATGTGCTGACCGTATTGAGCGGCATGACGTTCATGGAACACCTGGAGGACAATATCCGCACGTATTCCCCTCTGGAAGAATTGACGGAGGATGAGCAGGAATGGCTGGAAGGCGAGACGGCCGAACTGATAAAGAGTTTCCCCACCATCGACTGCAATGACTGCAGTTACTGCATGCCCTGTCCCTACGGACTGGACATCCCTGGCATCTTCGTTCATTACAACAAGTGCGTGAACACAGGCAACGTGCCTGAGAGTCAGCAAGCGGAGAACTACAAGAAGGCTCGCAGGGCGTTCCTCGTGGGATACGACCGTAGTGTGCCCAAGCTGCGACAGGCAAACCATTGTGTGCAATGCCGCGTCTGCATCCCTCATTGCCCCCAGCAGATAGACATCCCTCGCCAGCTGCGTCGCATCGACGAGTTTGTGGAGCAACTGAAGCAGGGGACGCTCTGATGGGCTGAGGCTTATCTCTTCCGCAATTCCAAAACAGCATAATCCAGCATGTGTAAGAAAACAGTTCGCCGCCTGTTGATGACGGCATTGGTATGGATGATTGGCAAGTGGGCCTTTGCCCAGCCGCACATTCTTTCGCATCGTGGCTTCTACACGAATCCCTGGGTTGACGAGAACTCGCTTGACGCCTTGCGTGAGGCACAGCGTCTTCACAAGACGATGGGGCTGGAAGCCTGCGAGTTTGATGTGCACCTGACATCGGACGGCGAGTTGGTGGTGCGGCATGACAACCACATCAAGGGGAACCTGAGTTGCCAAGGCAGTACGCTGGCAGAGATCCGTGCCCACACCCTTCCGCAGGGTGCGAAGATACCCACGTTGCGCGAATGGTTCCAGCAGGCAAAGGAGATGCCGCAACTGAAGCAGGCTCTGGAGCTGAAGCCACATGCCTCTCCCCAGAAAGAGACGGAGTGTATAGAGAAAGTGCTGGCATTGGCACGCGAAATGGGCATGATGGACCAGCTCTGCTTCCTTTCCTTCAGCCTGCATGCGTGCAAGGAGTTCGTGCGCCTGGCTCCTGGGTGCTATGTCATCCTGAACTCCACCAATGTCTTCGAGCCTGTCACGCCAGCGAAGGCCAAGGAAATGGGCTTCTCTGCCATCTCCTACAACATCAATGTCTTCATGAACAACGTGAAATGGATTGATGAGGCCAATGCGCTGGGGCTGGATACTTATCTATGGATGTGCGAAGCTCCTTATCTTATCGACTGGGCAACGGCCTACGACGTGACGTGGATTACCACCAATTATGCTGATAAGATGCTGCCTTACGCGCAGGCATTAGCCAAGGACAGAAAGCGTGTGAAGAAACTGCGTAAGTGCAAGTTCTGAGAAAGAAGGATGTCAGCGCAGAGACATGAACGGCTAACAAAGGATTGCAAGTTATGAACGGCGAATTGAAAAAGTACCTTCTTCTTTGTCTGACAGCCGGCCTGTTGCATACTGTGTCAGGTTGTGGTCAGAAAGCATCACAGAGAGAGGGAGAGGCTTCTCCTGACAGCACGGAATTGCTCGCGGCATGGGCTGCTGGAGCTACGCGCATCGACTCTGCGGACGTGGCTGTGCGTGCGGCAGAGATAAGGGCACAGAAACGCTTGATTTGCTTTGATTTGGACGGCACGCTCACGCAGCACAAGACTCCACTCTCTGAGGCCAACCGCTCTGTGCTGGATTCACTCAGGAACCGCTATCAGCTGGTGATGTGTGGCGGTGGCGGTTGTGAGCGTATATACAAGCAAATGAACGGCTACCCCATTGACATTCTGGGCAACTATAGTATGCAGGAGAGCCGTGTGGAGGATGGACAGCTAGTCATCATCCGACAGGAAACCGTCCATCCTGATACGGCCCGCGTTCTGGCCATCTGCAGCACCCTGCGGAAAAAATACGGCTACACGGATTATGCAGGTGAGTCTGTGGAGTTCCACCCTTCCGGCATGATGACGTTCGCCCTTTTGGGCACGCAGGCCAACCCAGAGGCCAAGCTTGCCTTCGACCCTGACAAAAGAAAGCGGCAAGCGATGTTCCGCGAGGTCTGCGACAGCTTTCCCCAGTATGCCGTCTTCATTGGAGGCACTACCTCGTTTGACTTCGCTGAACTGAAGTTCAACAAATACTCAGCTGTCATGCGCTATGCCGAGGAGCATGGTTTCACAAAGGAGCAGGTGCTCTTCGTTGGAGATGACTTTGGCGATGGAGGCAACGACAGTCATATCCGCCTCTACGGCATGGATTACATACAGATAACAGATTACACCCAGCTGCCTCAGCGGCTCCGTTTCCTTTACGCAGATTTTGAATAGGGAAACTTAATCGAACTCCAGATCGAAGGCTGTAACCAGTTTCTTCATCTGGGGAAATTCCTTGATATAGCGCTTGTAGAGCTCAGGCTTACTGAGGGCTTGCACCTTTTCAATGGTTGCCACGCGGATTTCCATCGTGGTTTCGTCGTTGTGCAGACGCTGGCGGAAGAAGTTCTCTATCTCAGGCTGTATCTCGCGGAACATGGAGGCAACCTGCTGGTTATTGACTTCGACATAGAACGTGGAGTCGCCTGTCTTGTGAGGCTGCATCTCTCTCATGCGCTGCACGATGGCATTCTGCTCGTGAGGCAACTGGTTGGCAAATCTGTGCCATTCCTCGATAAGTTCATCCTCGTTGAGTGGCAACGTTTCCTTAACTGTTTTTTCAGCTACCTGTTCAGGAGTCTCCTTGGATTTCGATTCTGGTTTGGCGGTATGGATACGAGGCCCCAGGTTGGAGAGTTTGATGGTGGGCAGGGGAGCGTTCTTGCTGCTGGAGCGAGAGGCAGTAAGGCTTACGGGCGTGTCATTGGAAGTTGGTGCCTTGCTGGCAGGAGCTTTGGGGGGTTGCTGTTGAGGCACTGGAGAAGTCTGGACAGACTGAGGGGTCGTTTCACTCTGCGTGTTCAGTTGCTGGAAGATGGGTTTAAGAGTCTTGGCAGGGCCAAGCCCCGCGCCAGGGGCTTCGTCTTCAGTAAGTTGGGCTGCCTGTATCAGGCATATCTCCACTTGCAGTCGCTTGTTGCGGCTGGTGCGGTAGGCCTGGTTGCAGTCATTGCAGAGTTTGATGGCGCGGAAGAGGAACTTGGGTTGGCATCGCTTTGCCTGCTCCTGATAGCGTGCGCGTGTTTGCTCGCTGACCTCTAGTAAGGGCAGGGTCTGCGCATCGCGGCTCACGAGGAGATCACGCAGGTGGCTGGCGAGTCCGTCGATGAAGTTCCCACCATCGAACCCTTTCTGCAGGACTTCGTTGAAGAGGAGCAAGCAATCCTCAACCTTATTCTCAAGGAAAAGATCTGTGAGGCGGAAATAGTAGTCAGAAGAGAGCACGTTGAGATTCTGGCAGACGCTGTCGTAAGTCAACGTGTTGCCTGAGAAGCTAACCATTTGGTCGAAGATGGAGAGAGCGTCACGCATTCCTCCGTCTGCCTTTTGGGCAATCAGGTTGAGAGCTTCCGGCTCGGCGGTGTAGCCTTCTTTCTGAGCCACATACGCGAGGTGGTCGACGGTGTTCTGAATGGTCATGCGTGCGAAGTCATAGACTTGGCAGCGGCTGAGGATGGTGGGCAGGATCTTGTGCTTCTCTGTGGTAGCCAGAATGAAGACAACATAGGAGGGCGGTTCCTCGAGGGTCTTGAGGAAAGCATTAAAGGCGGAGGCGCTGAGCATGTGAACCTCGTCGATGATGAACACCTTGTAGCGTCCTATCTGGGGAGGTATCATCACTTGCTTGCAAAGCTCGCGGATGTCATCGACAGAGTTGTTGCTGGCAGCATCCAACTCGTGGATATTCATCGACCGCTGTTCGTTGAACGCCTGGCAACTCTCACACTCGCCGCATGCCTCACCATCCGCTTGGGGATTCAGGCAGTTGATGGCTTTGGCAAAAATGCGTGCGCAGGTGGTCTTGCCTACACCGCGAGGTCCACAGAACAGGTAGGCGTGCGCCAGCTTTCCGTTCTTGATGGAATTCTTGAGTGTTGTCGTCAAAGCACGCTGTCCAATCACGCTATCGAAGGTGACAGGTCTGTATTTGCGTGCAGAAACTATAAATTCATCCATGTCAGAGTGATTCTTTTTGTGCAAATTTAGAAAAAAAAAGCCATCTTTTCATTATAGAACACACAATTTTTCCTATCTTTGCAAAAAATAAGACACTTCTACCTAAATGAGTACACTGCAACGCATTTATCACGTGCTGGGACGACTCAAGTATTGGGTTGTCATCATAGGCATTATCCTGGTGAATGGCTTTCTGGATGAGAACAGTTTCTACATGCGCCACAAGCGCTTGGTGGAGATAGACCAGCTGCGCAATGAGATTGCCATGCTGAAGGAACGCTATCAGCAGGATGACGAGCGGTTGCAGGAGCTGAACAATAATCCGAAGGTCGTTGAAAGCCTGGCTCGCGAGAAGTATCACATGAAGCGCCCCAACGAGGATGTGTTCGTGATCAAGGATGGCTACGAGGAAGAGGAAAGGGAAGTGGTTGAGGAAAAGGCCGTTACTCCTGCAGAAAAGCCTGAGCCCTCCACAGAGACAGCAGAAACGCAAGAAGCTGACGAGCAAGCTGTTGCAGAGACGGATTCCACCCACGAAACTCCTGCCCAGCCATGAGAGAACTGACTCCATGCGAGAACATGATTTTCCGTGTGGGAGCCATCATGATGGTTGTGGGAGCAGCCATTCATGTCATTTCTGACGTATGGTCCCTGTGGATCTTTTCCCTTGGAGCCTTGGGATTCTGCCTGATGCAGATCCGTGCTGAGTATCTGGGACGTGAACTGACGCTGGTGCGCCTGCGCCGTCAGCAGTTGATGGCCTGCGTGCTTCTGATCCTGACAGCTGTTTGCATGAGTATGCAAACTTATCGCTATGGAATCTGTCAGCGCAACGAGTGGGTGGTATGCCTGACTGTTGCCTGCGTCTTGGAGTTGTACACGGCTTGGCGTATCCCTCAAGAATTATCAAAGATAAAAAAGTCTTAATGTGTCTTAAATTCTTTTCGCCTTACGTAGATTTACCTTACCTTTGTGGTAAGGAATTATCGTAAACGGAATGAAAACGACTTATCTTTCCCTGTTTTTGGGAACCTTGATCCTCAGTTCGTGTGCGGAGCAGTATCTGGTAAACGGCTCCTCCACGGTTGGGAATCTGGAAGGTAAGACCTTGTATCTGAAGGTGTTCCAGAATGATGACATGTGCACGATAGACTCGTCGAAGGTCATCCACGGACGCTTCTCCTTCAAGGGCATTATGGATTCCGTCATGATGGCCAACCTGTTTTTGGGAAATCAAAGTGTGATGCCCCTCGTGTTGGAGACAGGTGAGGTGCAGATGAAACTCGACGAGATGAGTCAGTCCGCTACAGGAACTCCCCTCAATGACAGCCTTAATTCCTTCATCCTCAAGAAGGTGCAGCTGGATGCCCGTCTGGCTGAGCTTCCTCACAAGGAGAGTCAGATGATCATGAATGGCATGGATCACGATGAAATCATACGTGTACTGAACAAGGAAAGTGCGCAACTGGCTGCCGAGAATGACCGCTTGGTCACACATTTCATCACCAACAACTATAATAATGTGTTGGGGCCTGGCATCTTCATGATCATGACAAGTTCGTTCAAGTATCCTATCCTGAACCCCCAGATAGACGAGATATTGTCTCAAGCGACTCCCTATTTCCGCAACCATCCTTACGTGAAGGAATACGTGAAGGCTGCCAACGAGAACATGGAGAAGATCCATGCAGGGGAAGCCGTTCAAGAGTAGCTCCATTCCATTAGCCTTATGATTCAAGCCACATCCAACAAAAACACTCAGAATCCTCATCCAGATGAAAAAGGAAAGACAACGTGTTGGATTCGCTGTCTCATCACGTTCTTCTATCGTCTTTATCAGGTTGTCATCGCGGCCCCAATCCTGCTGGTATGCACCATCCTGTGTGCCTTGGTCACCATCATTGGGTCAGCCATCGGAGGTGCACATTTCTGGGGGTATTATCCTGCCATGATTTGGAGCCGGCTGATGTGTTGGGTCATGCTTCTGCCTGTTCATGTGGAGGGTGACAAATTGGTGGACAAAAAGACCTCTTACGTCTTTGTCGCCAATCATCAGGGTCCCTACGACATTTTCCTCATTTACGGCTTTCTGGGGCGAAATTTCAAGTGGATGATGAAAAAATCGCTGCTGGATATTCCCTTGGTGGGGCGTGCTTGCCAGAGTGCAGGACATATCTCAGTAGACAAGAGCGGCCCCAAGGCTATTCAGCATACCTATGAGCAAGGGCGACAGGTTCTGCGCAACGGTATTTCCCTCATGGTTTTCCCTGAAGGAAGCCGCACGTTCACAGGTCACATGGGATTCTTCCGCAGGGGAGCCTTTCAGTTAGCAGACGAGCTTCAGCTTCCTGTAGTGCCTGTCACCATTGATGGAAGTTTCGATGTGCTGCCGCGTCAGCGTGGCTTCAATTTCCTTACATGGCATCCCTTACGACTGGTGATGCACGAGCCGCTCCTTCCTGAGTCAGACGGACCAGAGGAAGTGAAGCGATTCATGCAAGCCAGCTACGACACCATCATGAAGGACCTCCCAGAAAAATATCAAGGTATGGTGGAGAATCCTGACCAATGATCCATACCCAGCATTATCCTATCCATGATGTAGCCTCCTATATCAACTGGCTATATTTTTTTCATGCGTGGGGATTCCCTGCCCGCTATGGAAGTATTGCCCAAGTGCATGGATGCCAGTCGTGCTGGCAGAACTGGATTCAATCGTTCTCTCCATCAGAGCAACCTCGTGCCCAAGAGGCCATGAAGCTTTTCGAGGATGCTTTCGCTATGCTTAACCATCTGGATCAGACAGGTTACAAAACCCATTTCCGAGTAGCGCTCCTGCAGGCAAATTCAGATGGTGATGATATCATCTTGCCTGGAGGTATAGTTCTCCCTTTATTACGTCAGCAGAAGAGTGCAGACGGCTCCTGCTTGTGCCTGTCAGACTTTGTCCGTCCTGCCTCACAAAGTATTCCTGATCAGATTGGGCTCTTTGTAAGTTCAGTGGATCACGAGGTGGAAGGACTCTTTTCTGATGATACGTATCGCCATCTCCTTTGTCAAACTCTGGCTGACCGTTTGGCGGAAGCGACAGCAGAACGTGGACACTTGTTAGTGCGACGTGAATTGTGGGGCTTTGCACCTGATGAGAATCTCTCGTTAGATGACCTTTTTCAAGAGCGTTATATGGGTATACGACCTGCAGTTGGATACCCCAGTTTGCCTGACCAGAGCATCAATTTCATCCTGTCAAATATTTTGGATTTTCCCTCTCTAGGCGTTTCTCTGACAGAGCATGGTGCCATGCTGCCTCATGCCACCACGAGTGGCCTCATTATTTCGCATCCTGCTGCCCACCATTTTTCAGTTGGGAAGATAGGTCTCGACCAGCTTCATGACTATGCATGTCGACGTGGTGTCAGCCCTGAATGGATCAAACCTTTTCTGGCAAATCTGGAATAGTGGAATAGGACATTCCCCTCTTTTTCTGCTTACCCTTCGTCTCTCTTACATTCTAAAGAGGACAGGGGCTCCGTGTACTTGCTGGTTCACTTGGCGGCCATCCCATACCTGGCAACCATTTACCCAAGTGGAAAGGATGCTCCAATGGAACTCGTCTCCCATGCGAGGGCTCCAGCCACATTTGCTCTGGATGCATTGAGGAGTGACAGTCCAGGGTGAATCGTTTCTCTGAACGAGGACGAGATCAGCCCAATAACCTTCGCGGATGAAACCTCGCTGGCTGACTTGGAAGATGTTGGCAGGATGGTGGCACATGAGCTCTACCATTCGCTCTAAAGAAAGGACTCCCTCATCAACCAGTTGAAGCATACTGACCAAACTGAACTGCACCATAGGCATTCCGCTTACAGCTCGGCAGGCACCTCCTTCTTTCTCGCTAAGCAAATGGGGGGCGTGGTCTGTGGCTACACATTGGATGCGTCCATCATTGAGGGCACGTCTGAGCGCAGTACGGTCACCAGCGGACTTGATGGCAGGATTACACTTGATGAGGCTCCCCAAGCGGGAATAATCGGCATTGGAGTAGAGCAGATGAGCCACGCATACTTCAGCCGTAATCTGGTCGTCGTTGGGGAAAAAGAATTCTAATTCGCGTGCTGTGCTCAAGTGTGCCACATGAAGGCGTGCACCTGTCTCTCGAACCAACTGAACAGCCAACTTGGTGCTTTGAAAACATGCCTCTGCATCACGGATCTCAGGGTGATGGACGATGGAAGGATCTGAGCCATAAAGTTCCTTTGCTTGGGTCATCCGTTGATTGATGCGTGTGGTGTCCTCACAATGTGTCATGATGGGAATGTCAACGTGTTGAAAGATGCGACGCAACTGGTTGACATCGTCCACGAGCATGTTGCCTGTGCTACTGCCCATGAATAGTTTGAGAGCAGGTGTGCGGTGAGGATCTGCGTGACAAATCTCGTCAAGGTTGTTGTTGGTGGCACCCAGATAGAATGCATAGTTGACGTGACACTTCTCTGCTCCCAACCGATAGCGTTCTTCCAGTAGAGACAGGGTGGTAGTTTGTGGGATGACGTTGGGCATGTCAAAGACCGTGGTTACTCCGCCTGCTGCAGCTGCCCGCGTCTCTGTGTCCATGTCTCCTTTGTTTGTCAGACCTGGGTCACGCATGTGGACATGTTCATCGATGACTCCTGGCAAGAGAACACATCCTCGTGCTTCCATCTCGTCCTCCCCCTCAAGGTGGATCTCCTGGTCTCGAGCGATGCTGGCGATGCGTCCATCTCGAATAAGGAGTGAGCCCGTAAAGCGTTCTCCCTCGTTTACTATCGTGGCATGTTGAATGATCATTTCCTGCCGCGTATCTTACTTAGACGCAATTTGATCACTCCAAAGAGCGCTTCGCTGAAGATGCCTCCACTCATCTTACTGGTTCCCAATTCGCGGTTGATGAAGATGACAGGCACTTCCTTCACCTTGAATCCGAGCCGAAGGGCGCTGTACTTCATCTCGATCTGGAAGGCATAGCCTTTGAATCGGATGTTCGTTAAGTCAATGGTTTCCAGAACGTTGCGTTTGTAGCAGACGAAGCCTGCTGTGGTGTCGCGCAGCTTGATGCCCAGAATGGTGCGCACATAAGCTGAGGCATAGTAGCTCATCAGTACGCGGCCGATAGGCCAGTTGACCACATTCACACCGCTGATGTAACGGGAGCCTACGCTGACATCATATCCCTCGTCGTGGCAAGCAGCATAAAGACGTGGCAGGTCGTTGGGGTTGTGACTGAAGTCAGCATCCATCTCGAAGATATAGTCGTACTTTTGTTCGATGGCCCACTCGAAGCCACGGATGTAAGCAGTTCCTAATCCCAGCTTTCCTGTACGCTCGATGAGGAAGAGACGGTCGCGGAACTCACTCTCCATCAGATTCTTTACAATCTGTGCTGTACCGTCAGGACTTCCGTCGTCGATGACCAGCACATTGAAATCCTTGGGGAGTGAAGTGACGGCACGGATGATGGCCTCGATGTTCTCCTTTTCGTTGTAGGTGGGAATGATAACAATACTGTCGCTGCGCATATTTTTCTCTTAATTGCTTAGCAAAGATAAGCCAATCCGAAGGAATTCCCAAATAATCCATCCTTTTTTTGTGGCAGTTGGAAAATAAATTGTAACTTTGTAGGCAGAAATGTCACTCTAAGACATCGCAAGAATGATGCAACAGCAGAAAATCATTATATTGGACTTCGGTTCGCAAACCACTCAACTCATTGGACGTAGAGTTCGCGAACTGGATACTTTCTGTGAGATTCTTCCATACAACAAGATGCCTCTCGATGATCCAGGTGTCATTGGAGTAATCCTGAGCGGAAGCCCTTACAGCGTGTATGACCCAGAAGCCTTTCAGGTGGATTTGAGTCAGATTCGAGGCAAGTATCCCATTCTGGGTATTTGCTATGGGGCTCAGTACATGAGTCACAAACTAGGCGGTCGTGTGGAGCCTGCAGGAAGCCGCGAGTACGGGCGTCAGAACCTGACTACCATCGATATGGAGAACCCTCTCTTTCGAGGCTTTCATCCTGGTTCGCAGGTGTGGATGAGTCATGGAGACACCATTACCGCCATCCCTTCTGGATTCCAGGGCATAGCCAGCACGGAGACTGTGCGCTATGCAGCTTATCAGGCAGCTGAAGGAGAGAAGTTGTGGGGAGTACAGTTCCATCCGGAAGTGTTCCATAGTGTGCAGGGCAGCCAGTTGCTGAAGAATTTCGTGGTGGATATCTGCGGCAGCCGTCAGGATTGGAGTGCAGCCAGTTTTGTGGACACCACCGTGGCTGAGATACGTCAACAGGTGGGAGACGACCGCGTTATTCTGGGTCTCTCAGGCGGAGTGGACAGCAGCGTCTGTGCTGTATTGCTCAATCGCGCCATCGGCCAAAGACTTACCTGCATCTTTGTTGACCATGGAATGCTGCGCAAGAACGAGTTCTCTGATGTAATGCACGACTACCAATGTCTTGGTTTGAACGTTGTCGGAGTGGATGCCAGCGAGAAGTTTCTGGGCGATTTGGCAGGGGTGACCGACCCTGAGCAGAAACGCAAAATCATTGGTCGCGACTTCATCGAAGTCTTTAATGCTGAGGCCAAGAAAATCGTAAACAGTAAATCGTCAAATGGCAAATGCCGATGGCTGGCCCAAGGAACCATCTATCCTGACCGCATAGAGAGTCTCAATATCACAGGCAAAGTCATCAAGAGCCATCACAACGTGGGTGGTCTCCCTAAGGAAATGAATCTGCAGCTCTGCGAACCCCTGAAATGGCTCTTCAAGGACGAAGTGCGCCGTGTAGGGCGTTCGTTGGGAATGCCTGAGCATCTCATCACGCGCCATCCCTTCCCTGGTCCTGGCTTGGCAGTACGTATCTTGGGTGACATTACCCGCGAGAAAGTGCGCATTCTGCAGGAAGCAGACGACATCTATATCCGCGCCTTGCGGCAATACAAAACCTGCCTGAGTGGCGAGGAAGCTCGACGTGTGCTGGCAGCCGGAGTGCCTGCTGACATGAAGGAAGGAGAGATAGAAGTGAGCCTCTACGACCAGATATGGCAGGCAGGAGTCATCCTGTTGAGCGCTGTGCGTAGTGTGGGTGTGATGGGCGATGAGCGCACTTATGAACATCCTGTTGCCTTGAGAGCTGTCACCAGTACAGATGCCATGACTGCCGATTGGGCTCATCTGCCCTTTGACTTCATGGCTCAGGTAAGTACAGAGATTATAAATAAGGTAAAGGGAGTCAACCGTGTATGTTATGACATCTCTTCCAAACCACCTTCCACTATCGAGTGGGAATAAGGTTAAGGCCTTTTTTTTAATTGTCAAGAAATACAATTTGCTTTTATTTTCATGCCAATGTTGGTTAGCACTTACGATGTTGAAGGCGATGCTGAAGTAGCCAATGTATGTTAATGTTTCAAGTTGGGGAAAAGGATTTGTATGAAGTTAGAGGTTTGTTGTGCTGATTTGGCCAGTTTGCGTGCTGCCGTAGAGGGGGGAGCGCATCGTGTGGAACTCTGTCAGGCTTTGGGGCTGGATGGATTGACTCCCTCTGCAGGAATGATAGAGATGGCTGTTGAGAGTAGAATCACGGTTCATGTGCTGATTCGTCCTCGCGAGGGAAACTTTGTCTACAGTCAGGACGAGGTGGAATGTATGGCGCGTGATATCCGCATGGCTCGCTCGTTGGGTGCTCACGGCGTGGTGATTGGGGCCTTGACGGAAAAGGGTGACATAGATTTGGCGACGTGTCAGCGGCTGATGGATGAGGCTCAGGGAATGCATGTTACTTTCCATCGAGCCTTTGATGTGTGCCGTGATCCGCTGACAGCCTTCGAGCAAATTCTATCCTTGGGATGTGACCGCCTGCTGACCTCTGGACATGAGCGTACCGCTGAGGAAGGGATCCCCCTAATAAGTCAACTCGTTGAGATTGCAAAGTCAACACGTCGAGATGGAGATTTCAACGTGTTGCCTGGCTCGGGTGTAAGTGTCGAAAATGCTGCACGTATTCTAAAAGAAACGGGAGCCAAGGAAATCCATGGCTCCCTGAGAAAAGATGGCCATACCGACGTGGGGATGGTCAGAAGTGTAGTTGCTACAATTTCCTGATTACCTGCAAGAGTTGCTCACCCAATCCGATGGTGTATCCTTGGCTGCTCCAAACTACGCGGTTGAAGGTGTCAGCCATCATGATGATGGGTAATTCGTCTCCATTTACCAACTTGTTGCGCATCAGGGCGACCGCCGTTTCCTTGTTGGCGACTCCAAACGTCATGTTGGCAGGCAAGTTTGGAAAATCCTTGGCTTGGAATCTGTCGGCTTCCTCCTGATTGGGGAAGAGGAGAATTATACTGCGTCCCCATTGCTCCAGTTGGGGAGCAACGGCAGCCAAGTCTCGCAGCACGTGGTTGGAGGGCTCGTGGTTGCTGCGTATGAGACCTACCACAAAATAGCCACGACCGCTTGTTTTCAGCACTGAGGTCTCGCTTCCATCCATTGTGTGGAAGAGCGATTCGCTGTCGAAATTGCCCAAGACTCTCAACTCATCCTTGTCGTTGCGCAGAATGAGGGGCACGCTGGTCGTTTTGCCTGCCTGGATGGGGAAGAACTCTAAGTGTGTCAGTATGCCTCCGTTGGCCAGACGTGTGCCAGTAACCAGAAGATACTGTCCTGCACTCATTGGGGTGGCATCCTTGAAGGTGCTCATCCATGTGGTTTCCTCGGAGAACTCCTGAAGCTGTGGGCGCCCTTCTTGGATGAGGGAGAGGGTGAAATGGCTGTAGTAGGAGGGATTCTGCTGAACTTCCCTGTTTTCGTAAAGAAGAGTGAGGTTGCCCTGAGGCTCCTGATTCGGATTCTCCTCCTCGAAGGTTACGTTGTGCCAGTTGGAACTTAAATCTGCCCATTGCACCTTGCCTGTCACCTCGTCGATACGTGAGAAGATGCCAATGCTGCGTGCTGCGGCCACGAAGAATATGTCACGACTGTGGTGATCCGTCACCCGATGGCGGTAGACTCCAACTGGACTCATGCACAGCAGTTGGGGATTGCGGCTGTCGTCTACCGTGATGCTGTCGCGCGTCCACTGGATGAGTTTGCTCACATCTCCCATCCCTGAGAAGGCCTCTTTGAGCGTGGCGCGATAGGGGGTAAGCATCTCGTTGCTGATGCGTGGAGCCAGCACGTATTCTTTCCACAAGGGATGTCCTACGAAGATGGTTTGTGTGGCTGCGTCCTTGAGCACTTCCATGCTGACGTCGGAGAGATCCTTGTCGTTGAGCGTTGAGACAACATTCCCTGCACGATTCTTAGCTAATCGACTTTCCTCGAATTCTCGGATGGTTTTCCAGTTGGAACGTGCACGCAGTTCAGGCATCGACTCATAGAAAAGTTTCTTTCCGTCCTCTCCGCTTTCCTCGTCCTCGCTGTCAAGTTGGAGTCGTGCAAAATTCTCTTTCATATAGGCATTACGGATGCTGTCTTCCTTGGCCAGTCTCTGCTTGTTGTTCTCGATTTGTTCCTCAGTTTGGTCAGGAATGTTCTTGTGTTCTGAAGGAGGAATAAGTTCCAAGTCGAAACTGCCGCTAAAGGACTCGTCATAGGCAAGAACGACAGTAACGGTATCCTCTTTCCCTACACTGGCTTTTTGGAATCCGAACCTGTTCTTCTGACTTGCCCAGACGAGCATATCGCCCAGTCCACTGGTCAAGAAAGTAAAGCCTTGCTCATCTGTCTGTTTGGTGACGAGGGGATAGAACTCTCCATAGTTGTAGAGACGGAAGTCAACAGTGGCCGACGGGACGGCTCGTCCTTTGAGATCCTGTACTTTGACGGTTAGCTTGCTGACAGGCGCATAGTTCTCGGTGACGTTAATTTCCGTGTAGCAGGCATTTTTACTTACCACTTCCTCTGGCCCATCATAGTCTCCAAACACTTTCGTGTGCATAAGCATACCTCGGCTGGCAGGTGCATTGAACCATCCTAAATCCAACACCGCTTCAGGCTCGCAGGCACCCATGAAGTGCCATTTCCCGTCTACCCAAGCTTCCACCCAGGCGTGGTTGTCATCGGTGTGAGCCCATCGAGGTGTATATACTTGTCTGGCAGGTATGCCGACAGCACGCAAGGCTGCTACGGTGAAGGTGCTTTCTTCGCCACATCGTCCGATGGCTGTCCTCATGGTCACAAGAGGGGATTTTGTACGACTGTTGGAGGGTTGGTATGTGACGTGTTCATGACACCAGTGATTCACCTCCAGAACAGCATCGTACATGCTCAGATCCTTAACGCGATCTTTAAGTTCCTGATAGAGTACCGTTCGAGCCTCGTCGAGGTTTTCATTATTGATTCGGACAGGCAGGACGAAGTGCCTCCATTCTCGCTCAGGTATCTTTTTCCCCCAAAGCATTTCCCTTCGAGCCTGGAGAGTGGAGCGCACGCAGTTCTCCCAGAATTCACGTGGATAGTCCACACTATCGGGAAGGGGCATACTGGCATAGAGGAACTCGAGTGCCTCCTTTTCCTGTTCTTGCTGAGATGGTGAGCAAGCCAAGATGAAAAAAGCAAGGAGCCCTACAATCAGAAGGGCTCCTTGGCGTATGTGCTTTTTAGTTTGCATACATGTTCACTATTAGTTCGCCCAGTAGAGTGTTTGCCCAGGCAAACCATGAGCGGGTGAATTTGGTAGCATCATCTTTGTTAAAAGACTCATGCATGAATCCTGTTCCACCATCTGTCTTCAGAATCTCCTGTAGGCACCATTCTTGTTCGGCACGATCTTCAGTGGTCAGAGCTTTCATGACGAGACTCATGGGCCAAGGCTTGTCCAGTCCGCAGTGTGGACCTCCGATACCTTCACCTGCCTCGCCACGGAAGAAATAGGGATTGTCCTCGCTCCAGCAGAATTTACGAGTATTCTGATATATGGGGTCATTGATATCCACTCCACACAGGTATGGCATACAGAGCAGGCTGGGAGCATTGGAGTCATCCATCAGCAGGGCACTGCCATAGCCGTCGACCTCGAAAGCATAGATATCTCCATACTTGGGATGCTTCACGATGGCATATTCCTGAATGGCCATGCTCACTTGGGATGCCATCTGCTCACACTCACTTGCCAAAACGGTCTCTTTGTTTACCTTGCGCAGTATTGTGGCAGCTTTGCGCAGAACATCCACGGCAAAGAAATTGCTGGGAATCAGATAAGGGAAGATTGTGGAGTCGTCGGAAGGACGGAATGCACTGGCAATCAAGCCACAGGCCTTGCCTGGATGGCCATACCCGCTATTGCTGCGCGTGTCGTGGTAAGCACGGGTCTGGCGGCGGAAATGGTAAGATGTTTTGATGCCATTCCAGTTCTGTTGCTCACGGAAAGTGTCGAGGATGGCTCGCATGACTTTGAGCCACTTCTCGTCGAAAATGCTCTCGTCGCCCGTCTGCAGCCAGTACTCGTAGGCCAAACGCAGGGGATAGCAAAGAGAATCAATTTCGTACTTGCGCTCGTGGAGTTCCTTCTTCATCTCTGTCTCGTCGCTTTGCCACTCGCCACCTGTCGGCCCTATGTTGAAAGCGTTGGCATAGGGGTCAATGAGGATGCAAGCGAACTGACGCTTTATAACGCCGCGAATCAGATGACGCAGAGGTTCATCCTCTTTCACGTATCTCAGATAAGGCCAAACCTGGGCACCACTATCGCGTAGCCACATGGCGTGGATATCACCCGTGTAGACGAAAGTGTCATCATCACCATTGGCATTGCTATAATGAACAGTGGTGTCGAGTGTGTTGGGGAAGCAGTTCTGGAACATCCAGAAGAGTTTTGGGTTGATGGCAGTAAGTTTGTCTTTCAGGGCTTCTATCTGGCGCTCTACAGCTTCACTGCGGAACAGACGGTCCTTCTCGGCAGGACGCAGGTCCTTGATGGTGCTCTGTACGGCCACTTGATTCTTGCGTGCAGCAGGATCTGGCACTTCAAAAAGGGTTGTGCTGCTGGCTACCAATGGTGTGCACATCAGCAGGGAAAGGAGTATCTTCTTCATTTGTCTTTAAATTATTTTGGGGGAATTCTGTTTATTTCTCACTCATATAGACGTCCAAAGTGCCGCCATCCATGATTTCTTGATGGGTGATATAGGTTCTCTTCAACTGTTTTCCGTTGAGTACATATTTTTTCACGTAGATGGCCTTATCGCTACCGCCGTGGGTACGAATAGTGAAGGTCTTGTCGCCAAGCAGAGGAATGGTGGCTTCCTCCACGATGGGAGAGCCAAGTTGATACGTTCCTCCGCATGGTTCAACCTGATAAAATCCGAGAGCTGACAGGATGTACCATGCCGACATTTGTCCCACATCCTCATTGCCGCAAAGGCCTGCAGGCTGGTCCGTGTAGAGTTCGTTCATCACATAACGCACCCATTTCTGGGTTTTCTTAGGTTGATCCACATAGTTATACATATATAGAACATGGTGGCTTGGCTCGTTACCATGAGCGTATTGACCCACCAGACCAGAGATGTCAGGAGCATGATTATCACCCAGATCGCTGTCGGCAGCCAGCAAGTCATCCAGTCGCTGATCCAGTGCCTTAGGGCCACCCATCAGGTCGGCAAGACCCAGCACGTCATGTGGAACCAGGAAGATGTACTGGAAGGGATTGCCTTCGGTGTAGTCATGCGTCTGCTGGTTTAGGTTAAAGTTTGCAGGCAAGGGGCGGAAGTTGCCCTGCATATCCAAGGCACGCATGCATCGGGCTTTCTCATCCCAAAGTTTCTTGTAGTTGAGGCTTAGTTCATAAAATCTCACGCTGTCTTCTTTGTGCCCCAGTTTGCCAGCTACCTGTGCGGCAGCCCAGGAAGCAATGTAGTACTCCATGCTCTTGGCTACGGTCTCATTCTCACGTCCATCATAAGGTAAATAACCCAGCTCAGACAGATAATCCTTACCACGCAGAGGCACACGGCGGTTAGGAGAAAACTCAGTAGGCAACATGCTGGCCTTGATGGCGTTGTAGGCTTCTTCCACGTTCATATCGCCCATCTCGTCCTTCATGATAATGTCAGCCAAGACAGAGACACCTGGCTCGCCCACCATGCAGTATGTATCATTGCTTACCAAATGCCAGACGGGTAATTCTCCATGCTCCTTATAGATAGCCATCATGGTCTTGGCATAAGAGCGCATGCGGTCAGGCATGATGATGGTGGCCAAAGGATGTGCAGCGCGATAGGTGTCCCAGAGGCTCCAAGTGGTCAGGGTTTCATAGTCGGCGCCACGGTGAATCTCCAGATCTGATCCCATGTAATCACCTGTATAGTCACACCATACTTGAGGTGCCACCATATAATGATACATGGCAGTGTAGAATATTCGACTCTCACGTTCGGTGCGGAATTTAGCCTGCACGCGAGCTAGTTGGGTGTTCCATGCTTCATCAGCAGCCTTCTTCACTTCTTCGAAATCCCAAAAACGGTTTTCCATGTTCATGTTAAGCAACGCGTTGGCTTCGCTGGTAGGAGAAATAGCCACTTTTGCCATAATCTGATCGCCAGGTCCCACTTCGAAAGTAGCCTCACCGTAGCGTGCTTCAGCATCCTCACAAAGCCAGTTGTGAATGGGTTTGTTGAAACGGATACAGAAGAAAACGCGTTGGTCGGCAGCCCAGCCGTTGCTCCGACGGTATCCCATTAAAGTAAATTCATCTACGGGTACCACGCGAGTTTCGCGGGCAGTACCTCCTACAGCATTCTCCAAATCGATAGTGATACGGGCATTGTTGCTTCCCTTAGGGAAGGTGAACCGATACATAGCGGTGCGACAAGTTGCAGTCACTTCGGCACGGATACCAAATTTTTCAAGCAGAACAGCATAGTAGCCTGGCTCAGTCACTTCATTGTCATGACTGTAAGCTGAAGCAAGTCCTTCGCGGCTCAATTCCTGATCACCGTAACCTGGCATTAGGGCAACAGACCCCAGATCGCCACATCCTGTTCCGCTCAAATGCATCTGACCAAAACCAATAATTTTCTTGCCACTCTCGTGGTAACCTGAACACCAATCCCAACCTTCCTCCAACTGAGTAGGGCCAGCATTTACCATGCCGAAGGGTACATTGGCACCCATGAATACATGTCCATGATCGCCCGTGCCTATACGAGGATCAACATACTGAGTCAGATTCTGTCCGTAGGCAGACATACCAGTTAACAACAGGACAGCTACAGAAAACAGTTTATTTCTCATAATGTTTCTATTTATATTTCTTTTCTTTTTTTGTGTTTCTTTGGGGCAAATTTATAGAAAAAAACGATATATACCTCGTGTTTTGAAAAAAAAAGAGGCTGTGACACAGATAATGCACACAGCCTATGCTATAATGATATTTTAGAACACCTTTTTTACATCATGCCGCCCATGCCAGGAGCACCTGCGGGCATTTCAGGCTTATCCTCCTTTGCGTCGCAGATGACGCATTCTGTAGCCAAAAACATACCAGCAATTGATGCTGCATTTTCCAAAGCAACTCGAGTCACCTTGGCAGGATCGATGATACCACTCTCTTTCAGATTCTCGTACTTGTCGGCACGGGCATTGTAGCCGTAATCACCCTTACCTTGGCGAACTTCGTTCACTACTACGCTACCTTCCAAACCAGCATTTTCTACAATCTGGCGCAGAGGTTCCTCAACAGCACGCTTAATGATGCGGATACCAGTAGTCTCGTCATCGTTGGCACCTTCCAGGCCTTCCAAGGCTTCCTGAGCTCGGATGTAAGCCACACCACCACCAGGGATGATACCCTCTTCGATGGCTGCACGGGTTGCACACAAAGCATCGTCAACGCGATCCTTCTTCTCTTTCATCTCTACTTCGCTGGGAGCACCTACATAAAGAACTGCTACGCCACCAGACAACTTGGCCAAACGCTCCTGCAGTTTCTCTTTGTCATAATCGCTTGTGCTGTTTGCAATTTCATTCTTGATCTGGTTTACACGATCCTTGATCAACTCAGGCTGACCATGGCCATTCACGATGGTAGTGTTGTCTTTTGTAATTGAAACCTTGTCGCAAGATCCTAGCATTTCCAAAGTAGCCTGCTCCAGTTTCAGACCAGTATCCTCGCTAATTACCAAACCACCAGTCAGGGTAGCGATATCCTGCAGCATTGCTTTGCGGCGATCACCAAAGCCAGGAGCCTTAACGGCAGCTATCTTCAACTGGCCACGGAGACGATTGACAACAAGTGTTGTCAAAGCTTCAGAATCCACATCCTCAGCAATTACCAACAAGGGACGACCTGTCTGTACGGCGGGCTCCAAAATGGGCAAGAAGTCCTTCAGGTTACTAATTTTCTTGTCATAAATCAGGATGTAAGGATTCTCCATTACACATTCCATCTTCTCAGTATCAGTTACAAAGTAGGGGGAAAGATAACCACGATCGAACTGCATACCCTCGACAACACCGATAGTAGTGTCGCGTCCCTTGGCTTCCTCAATAGTAATTACACCATCCTTGCTAACCTTCTTCATAGCCTCAGCTAACAGTTTGCCAATCTCAGGATCATTGTTGGCACTTACGGTAGCAACCTGTTCGATCTTGTCATAATCGTTACCTACTTGCTCAGACTGCTCCTTGATGTTCTCCACAATCTTAGCAACAGCCTTGTCGATACCACGCTTCAAATCCATAGGATTAGCACCTGCAGCCACGTTACGCAAACCCTCGCGAACAATAGCCTGAGCCAATACAGTTGCAGTGGTTGTTCCATCGCCTGCATCATCGCCAGTCTTGCTGGCAACACTCTTCACGAGTTGTGCACCTGCATTCAGGAAATGATCTGCAAGTTCTATCTCTTTTGCAACAGTTACACCATCCTTGGTAATCTGAGGAGCACCGAACTTCTTCTCAATAATTACGTTACGACCTTTGGGACCCAGTGTCACTTTCACTGCGTTTGCCAACTGATCTACGCCCTGCTTCATCTGTTCGCGGGCTTCAATATTGAATTTAATTTCTTTAGCCATTTTCTTATGAATTATGAATGTTGATTATTTCAGGATTGCTACTACATCATTCTGGCGCATGATAAGGAACTTCTTACCGTCATGTTCCAACTCAGTGCCAGCATACTTGCCATAGAGGACAACGTCCCCCTCTTTCAGTACCATCTCTTCATCTTTGGTGCCACTACCTACAGCAACGATGGTTCCCTGAAGGGGTTTCTCTTTTGCTGTGTCAGGAATAATGATTCCACCAACTGTCTTTGTCTCTGCGGGAGCGGGCTCGATGAGCACGCGGTCTGCCAATGGTTTAATACTCATAATCTATTTTCTTTAAATATTGAACATTATAATTTCTGCCTTATTCCTACGAAGCGTGTGCCAAACAGTAACATGCGCCATTTTGTCAGTCTCATATGACATATTTTTGTCCATTTTGTCGGTTAGTTGTTTGTTTTTTTGTTATCTTTGTGCAGAAATATATTCCTTTTGATAGGATTTGCGTAGGTTTTTTTACATGAGAATTGCACTTACATATCTTGCCATCTTGGGAATGGTAATTTTAATTCTCAGTTTGATCCCAATAAGATCCGATCAGGCTTGGGAACCCGCTGTTATCATTCCTGTTACTGCAGTGCTTTTTACCTTACTTATTTATCTTTTGTGTGAGATAGCACATACGGGTGACCATCCCTGGTGGATTTTCATTACTGCAATCTTCGTCCTGATTTTCTTTCCAGGTGCTTCTACTTTTTTTCTTTTAGATGAAGCATCGGTCATAGAACTTAGTTCGCAGTGTATTGTTCCATTCTTCATAGGTCAATATAATCGGGTTAGTCAACGTGAGTTCCGTCGATGGTATATGCTGATGTTGCTGATGGGAATCTTCTGCAGCTATACTCACGATGGAGTTACCATACCTCTTTGTGCTGGTTTCTTGTGGTTGGCTTTTCTCAATCGTGACAATTTTTTCCATTCTGGCTGCTGGCCTATGGTGGTAGGTTTTCTCATTGGCACCAGCATCAGTGTATGGCAAGCTTACAATGCGGGCGTTTCAGGATCTCCTTCGGATATCGAAGCTCTCACTTCTCGCACCACTTTGGCTATCCAGCTCCTTTGGGATACCAAGATTTTTCTTTTTTTCATTGGCTTGACAGGTTACCTTAGTGTGTCCCTTTGGGGACGTCGGCTTCTTATCCAAACGATTCGTAACCAGTCGCTACTTAGTTGGTGTACCATTTTCTCCTTTTGTGCACGTCCCTTTGCTCCGTTAGGACTGGAGAATGCTGTTACAGGAGTTTGCTTTTTTGCCATGATGTGGGCTCTTTGTTTGGGTCATAGCTTGGCACTTAAATGGAATTATAGTAAAACCGTTAAAAATATAAACACAATCACATGAAATTGAAATTTAGATTCTGTATTGCTTTTGCCTTTTTGTCCATGATGGGGACAAACCAGATGGCTCAAGCTGACACTACTGACCTCCTCTCAACCAATTTCCAAAAGATTCCTGACAGTCAGCGTATAGCAGTCTATTGGTATTGGATGTCTGACAACATCTCCGTCAGCGGAGTTCAACATGATTTGGAGGCCATGAAAGAGAAAGGCATCACTCGTGCTTATATCGGTAATATCTGGCAAGATGATGTTAAGCCTGGCAAAGTGAAAGTGATGAGTGACGAGTGGTGGCAAGTTACACATGCTGCCCTTAAGCGTGCCAGTGAGTTGGACATAGAGATTGGTATTTTCAATTGTCCTGGATGGAGCCAATCGGGAGGTCCATGGATACAGCCTCAGCAAGCAATGCGATACCTTACTAGTCAGCGTGTGAATATTAAGGGAAATGGACGTACTCAGACCATCAAGTTGCCTTCTTTGGGAGATAATGCGAAAGATGTTCGTGTATTGGCGGTTCCTGATCTTTCTGAGCAGTTCCATCCCACCACGGCTCAACTGCATAAAAAGGCTAACGAAGATCTTGTTCAAGAGATAGATTTGGGTGCAGAACGCATCATACGAAGCATAACGTTCCAGAGTAATGCTTATCTCTTGGCGAATGCAGTCATTGAAGCCAAGGTGGGTAATGAGTACAAGCAACTCAAGACTGTACATCTAGATCGTACGAATCATGGTCTTAATGTTGGGTTCCATCCTCATGCCCCCATTGCTGTCAGCTTGCCTGACACTCAAACCTCGAAGATGCGTATAACCTGTACGGGTGGTCCTCGTGATTGTCAGTTTTCTGCCATCATAAGCGATGAACCTTGTGTGGAGCGTTTCGAGGAGAAGTCACTTGGTAAGATGTTCCAGACTCCTTTGCCTATGTGGGGAGAATACATGTGGCCCACGCAACCAGAACCTCATGGCAGCAACATTCTTGTCAATGAGGATCAAGTACAGGATATTACTTCTTTTCTCAAGGCTGATGGTTCCCTTACATGGAATGTTCCCAAAGGGAAGTGGATTATCCTACGAACTGGAATGTTGCCAACGGGTGTTACCAATGCTCCTGCCTCTCCTGAGGCAACAGGTTTGGAGGTTGACAAGATGAGTCGCGAGCATGTGGCCAGCCATTTCGATGCTTTCTTGGGAGAGTTGCTTCGTCGTATTCCAGCCGAGGACCGCACAAGTTTCAAGGTCGTGGTAGAGGACAGCTATGAGACAGGAGGTCAGAACTGGACTGATGATATGATCGAGAGTTTCCAGAAACGTTATGGCTACGATCCTGTACCCTATATCCCCACGCTTTATGGTCAGGTAATTGGATCTCAGGACAAGACAGAGCGCTTCCTATGGGATCTTCGTCGCTTGATTGCCGACCGTGTGGCTTATGATTATGTGGGTGGGCTGCGTGAAATCAGTAATCAGCATGGTCTCACTACTTGGCTCGAGTGTTATGGTCATTGGGGATTCCCCAGCGAGTTCCTGATGTATGGTGGCCAGAGTGATGAGGTAGGCGGTGAGTTCTGGAGCGAGGGCTCTTTGGGTGACATCGAGAATCGTGCTGCCAGTTCTTGCGCTCACATATATGGAAAGCAGAAGGTTTGGGCCGAATCCTGTACTGCAGGAGGTCCTGGCTTTAGTCGCTATCCCTATATCATGAAGCAGCGTACTGACCGTTTCTTTACGGAAGGCATCAATGCCACGTTGCTCCACCTCTTTATCCAGCAGCCTGACGAAACTACCTTCCCTGGCGTAAGTGCAGGTTTTGGTAATGAGTTCAACCGCAAGAATGTATGGTGGGAGCACATGGACCTCTTCACCGATTATTTGCGTCGTTGCAACTTTATGCTTCAGCAGGGACGTTACGTGGCCGACATCGCTTACTATATTGGCGAGGATGCTCCCAAGATGACAGGTGCCGTGGATCCTGCCCTCCCTCGTGGCTATAGCTTTGATTATATCAATGCGGAGATTATATCACAGTCTACTGTTCAGGATGGCAAACTTGTCTTGCCATGTGGAATGGAGTATCGTGTGCTGGTTTTGCCTAAGCAGAATACCATGCGTCCTGAGGTTATCCAGAAAATCTCTGCTCTCGTTCAGCAGGGATTAGTGGTGGTTGGTCCTCAGCCTACTGCGTCTCCTTCTCTTCAGAACTATCCTGTTGCAGATCAGCAGGTTCAGCAGTTGGCTCAGAAGATGTGGACTAACGGTACTTATGGGAGGGGACGTGTTTTCCCTGATGGAACCAAACTCAAGGAAATCATGGATGGGCTCCATCTTGTTCCTGATTGCTACGTGGATCCCCAGCAGCCTGTGCTGTTTATCCATCGCACATTGGGCGATCGTGAGATCTATTTCCTCAGCAACCAGAGTGAAGACGAAATTGCTTTTAATGCAGAGTTCCGTGTGACAGGACTCAAGCCTGAGCTGTGGAATCCTGTTTCTGCTGAGCAGCGTGCTCTGCCTCAATATGACGATAATGGATTATTTACCATTGTACCTATCAAGTTGGCTGCCAACGAGAGTTCCTTCATCGTCTTTCAGGCCACGCAGCGTACCACACAGGCTCGAGAGAATTATCCCCAACCTACTACGATAGCTGTTGTATCCACTCCTTGGACTGTTACGTTCCAAAACGAACGTCGTGGTCCTCAAGGACCTCAGACTTTTCAGGAATTGAATGACTGGACCAAGTCCGACAACGAGTCAATCCGCTACTATTCAGGCATTGCAGAATACGAGAATACCATTTCTCTTCCCACTTTGCCACCAAGTCCTGTTTATCTCAACTTGGGTCGTGTCATGGTGATGGGAAAAGTGTACGTCAATGATCAGTACGTTGGTGGAGTCTGGACCTATCCTTATCAGGTGAATGTCAGCAACTATCTGCGTCAAGGCGACAACAAGATTCGTGTAGAGGTTGTCAACAACTGGATGAATCGTCTGATTGGAGACCAGAATTTGCCTGAATCTCAACGTAAGACTTGGACCAGTGTGAATCCTTGGAATGCCAAGAGTACACTTCAGCCTTCTGGCCTTCTGGGGCCTGTCAAGCTGATAAGATTCTGATTCCAACATCTTTCTGTTTTTCCCAGAATTGGTTAACATCCATTTTCTGCAGAGGCCAACATTTTTATTGAAAGGTTGACAAGTTCAAGGACAACGTGTTGAAACCGCAAAGTCAACGTGTTGAAAGCACGGATACAACGTGTTGTCTTTGGGAAGTCAACGTGTTGTGTCATCAAGGGTGAAGAAATGGCGTGGTGAAGTAAAGAATACGGATTGACAAGTCGCAAAAATCCCTGACAGGATGATTTCTTGCCAGGGATTTTTCTGTCTCCTGTTGAAAAAAGAACGACTTTAGACGTTTTTCGGCACCAAAGCGGTTAAACCTTTGTGCGCGTTTGTGTGTCAAAATGTCAGTGATGAAAAAATCTCTATCTCACATCCTTGGTCTCTTGCTTCTGTTCTGCTTCTCTGGACAGATGGTGGCTCAGCAGCCTCAGCAATCTGCGTCTACCTCCAAGTCAGCAGAAAGTGGTGTGGCTCATATCAATATCCGAGGTACTGTCTATGAGAATGAGTCCCTTCATCCCATGCAAGGAGCCAGCGTGAAGCTTTTCGACGCAAAAGGGACGATGGTCAGCGGAAACGTTACGATGAAGAATGGTCAGTTTCTCCTGCCTGGCATTCCTACAGGTACCTATACGCTGAAGGTCTCTTTCATGGGATTCAAGGAACAGTCCTTCTCCATCACTCTTCCCAAGAAATCTGGCAACTACAAGATTGACGATGTCATGATGCGCGAGGAAACCACCATGATGAAGGAAACTGTCGTGGAGGGCCAGATGCCTGAAATGACAGTCGTGGAGGACACAGTCATGTACAATGCCGATGCATTTAAGTTGCCGGATGGAGCCCTTGTGGAGGAACTCATCAAGAAATTGCCTAGCATTGTTCTCGAGGATAATGGAAGCTATACTTGGAACGGCAAGAGCATCAGTCAGATTCTGGTGGACGGCAAGGAATTCTTTGGCAACAATATGGAGATTGTTCTCAAGAATCTGCCTGCCGAGATAGTGGACAAGGTGAAAGCCTATGACAGGCAGAGTGAAAATGCACGTATCACAGGTATTGACGACGGCAACGAGCGAACGGTGCTTGACTTGGCTATCAAGAAAGACCGTAAGCGGGGATGGTTTGGCAATGTGACGGGAGGTTATGGATCCAGTGATCGCTACACGGGGCGCCTTATGACCAACCGTTTTGTGGGCGACCAGAAGTTCTCTGTCGTTGGGAATGCCAACAATACAGAAGGGGACGGTATGACGGATCGGCAGAGTGGGGGATTCACGATGAACTACGAGAAGAAGAAAGTCCTTGAGCTCAACGGAGGAATCAATGGCAACTTCAACCAAGGTTCCAGCGAAAGCAGTACCAGCCGCCAGTCTTTCGAGAACCGCAATGCTGCTTACAGCAACAGTACTCAGAGTAGCGGAAACCACAGCAATGGAGTCAATTTCAACTACCGTGTTGAGTGGAGTCCTGATACGATGACCAAAGTCATTTTCCGTCCTGAGGCCTCTTATCGCCAAAGTGGCAACCACAGTCAGAGCGAGAGTGCTGCTTTCAATGATGACCCTTATTCCATCAATGGTATCACGGATCCGCTTTCCCAACTCTCTCTCCTTTCCGATTCGATCGGCGTGAACCATCGTCTTGGTGCCAGTCATAGTGGGAGTGACAACATCAATGCAAGTGCTTCCTTACGTGTCAATCGCCGATTGAAGAAAAAAGGACGCAATCTCTCCTTCGACGCGAGTGGAGGTTATTCCAAAGGAAATACTGAAAGCGACAGCTACAGTCAGATTGATTACTATCAGCGATTGGCTCACGATGGCACAGATTCCGTTTACCACAAGTCCCAGTACAATGATTCGCAATCCAAGAACCGCAACTGGAGCGCCAACATCAGCTACAATGAGCCAATAGCCCACAATGTATACCTCCAGTTGAGCTACTCTTATCGCAACCGCTTTACTGACAACGATCGTACTGTCAGTTCCATTTTCGACCCCTACAATGACCTCTATGGAGTCGTCAGGTCCAATTATCGCCAATTCTCGGATTATGGTGTGCCTGATACCGCTCAGTGCAACTATACCACCAACACCTATCAGAACCACGATGCTCGCTTGCAGTTCCGCATCAATCGCACCCAGTATCAGCTGACCATCGGAGGCAATGTGCAGCCTCAGATTAATTCGGTGGACTACAACAAAGGTTGGAAGCATTACGATGTTAGCCGCACCGTGGTTAATGCGTCGCCTACTGTCAATTTCCGTTATCGTTTTTCTCGTCAGGAGCAGTTCGATTTCCACTATGGAGGTTCAACGGGTCAGCCCAGCATCACCGACCTTATCCCTGATACACTTAATAATGCCAATCCCCTGAATATCCAGTTGGGAAACCCCAATCTGAAACCCTCCTTCACCCAAGGGTTGAGTGCTAATTATCGTAAAAGCATCCAGGAGACTCAGCGATCCTATGCGGCCAACATGCAGTTCAATACTACGCGCAACAGCGTCAGCAACCGTACCCAATACGACGAGGAAACTGGTGGACGCGTTACTCAACCAATGAACATCAATGGAAACTGGAATGGAAACGCCAGTTTCAACTTCAATACTGCCTTTCGCGACCAGCGTTTCAGAATCAATACCAACACTCAGACCAGTATGACCAATGCTGTCAGCTACGTTTATCAGGCGTCTGCCCATGAGACTGTCAAGAATCGCACGCGGGGCAATCGTGTCAGCCAGAGTCTGCGTCTCACCTTCCGCAATGATTGGCTTGAGGTGAATGCAAACGGGTCCCTGCGCTACAACCATAGTCGCAGCACCAATACCAGCGCGAGCAATCTTGATACCTATGGTTTCAACTATGGAGTTGGCACTGAGATGCAGTTCCCTTGGAACATGACTTTCAGCACCAACATTACAGAACAATGTCGACGGGGTTATTCGGATGCCAGCATGAACACCAACGAGCTCATTTGGGGATTCCAGTTCAGCCAGCGCTTGCTGCCCAAGCGAAACCTTACCATCAGCGTTCGTGCCAACGATGTGCTCAATCAACGTGATAATGTCAACCGCAACGTGTCAGCCACAGCTCGTACGGATACGCGCACCCTCAATGTCCACAGTTATTATCTGCTTACCATCAGCTATCGTTTCGGCAAGTTTGGTGGAGGTCGTGGTCGGCGGGGTGACTTTGGTGAGCGCGGCGAGGGTAACGATATTGGTCCGGTCAGAGAACATCGTGGAGGCCCTGGCGGCGAAGGTCCCCGTGGTGGTTTCGAGGGTGGAGGGTTTGGTCCTGGTGGTGGACCTGGAGGAGGCTTTTGATGTTACTTCTGCAAGGTGAGAGTGAATTTCCTCCCCTTATCCATTTCTCCGTATAGTTTGGTCCCGTCATTGCTCAGCGTCAGCGTATCCTTGTCTTTCCCTTCGCTGACGATGATTAGGTTCCCTTCGCGTACATACGTACATTTCTCATTCTCAGGAGCCAGGGCGAGAGCAGCTTTCATCGCCTTGCGTTTTGCCCAGCCGATTCCCGCTTTCTTCAACAGTTCCTCGTCGATAGTCATTTTCTGTCCCATCACGGCGTTTGTCTCGTCCTTGAAGGTAAAGGTGATAGCCATCTTCATGGCACCGTTGGCCATCTCTTCGGCTTCTTTCATTTTTTCCTTCAGTTCCTTTTCTACTTCCTTCTTTTCCTCAGCCGTCAGCTTGCGTCCTTTCTCTTTCTCTTTTTTTGCAATGGCCTCCATCTTGATCGAGTCCGCTTTCTGGTCCATTTTCTGCATCGCTTCCTTCATCACGTCCCTCATGATGTTGGGATTGTGGTAAACCTTGCCTGCCATGCTTTGACCACTTGCGCCGAGTGAAACGCAAAATATCAGGATAGCTGCAATCAGCTGTGTTTTGAAACTTCTTTTCATCATTCTTCAGTAATTTGTTTTGTTTTCCGCTGCAAAGTTACGAAAAGAAAATCGAAAGTAATATTTCTTAATTCTCTCGTGAAAGATAAATCAAAAGATTTATTCGAACTCTTGCCAACTCTTGATTTGCAGTTTGTCGAGACTAGTTTGGCAGAAGGCTTCGATGAAGGCACTGGCGAGACGAGCGTTTGTGATCAGAGGAATATTGTGATCGATTGCACCACGTCGAATCTTATAGCCGTTTGTAAGTTCTCGTTTTGTGTGATTCTTGGGAATGTTAACAATGAGATCGAACTGGTGATCGTGGATCATGTCTATCACATTGGGCTTACCAGGAATTTTTTCATCGGGCCATGCTACGGGAGTTGCCTTGGCTCCATTTTCGTTGAGGTATCGGGCGGTTCCATCTGATGCATAGATAGTGTAACCAGCCTTCACGAGAGCCTGTGCGGCATCCAACAGGGCGGCTTTCTCTTTGGCTCCACCACTGGAAATCATGATGCCCTTTTCTTTTGAAGGAATCTTATAGCCAGTAGCAATCATGGAATCGAGGAGTGCTTCCTCGAAAGTATCGCCAATGCAACCAACCTCGCCTGTGGAACTCATGTCAACGCCCAAAATGGGATCTGCATTTTGAAGACGAGCAAAGGAGAACTGGGAGGCTTTCACGCCGATACGGTCGATGTCAAACTCGCTCTTGTCGGGCTTCGTATATGGAGCACCCAGCATGATACGGGTGGCTGTTTCAATGAAGTTTCGCTTGAGCACCTTGCTGACGAAGGGGAATGAGCGACTGGCACGCAGGTTACATTCTATGACCTTGATGTCGCTTCCTTTCGCCAGATATTGGATATTGAAGGGACCGGATATGTTGAGTTCCTTGGCAATGGCTCGGGAAATTTTCTTGATTTGGCGAACTTGGGCAAAAGAGATGTTTTGGGCAGGAAAGACCATTGTGGCATCACCAGAGTGGACACCGGCATACTCCACATGCTCAGAGATAGCATATTCGACTATCTCACCATTTTGGGCTACTGCATCAAACTCCACCTCATTAGTTTCTTGCATGAACTGTGAGATCACTACGGGATATTCTTTACTAACTTCGCTGGCCAGTGCCAGATAACGTTCCAGTTCATCGTAGTCATAGCAAACATTCATGGCAGCACCAGAGAGAACGTAACTGGGACGGACCAAAACGGGGAAGTCTACGCGGTTGACAAACTGGCGAACATCCTTCATACTAGTCAGAGCACTCCATTGGGGTTGGTCGATACCCAATTTATCCAGCATGGTGCTGAATTTGTCTCGATTTTCAGCTCTGTCGATGGAAACTGGACTGGTACCCAAGATGGGAACCCCTTGACGATAGAGCTTCATCGCCAAGTTATTGGGAATCTGGCCACCTACACTTACAATGACACCATTGGGGTTCTCTAAGTCAATAACATCCAAAACACGCTCAAAAGAGAGTTCGTCGAAGTAGAGATGATCACACATGTCATAATCGGTGGAGACAGTCTCAGGATTATAGTTGATCATGATACTCTTGTAACCCAGATTACGAGCTGTGTTGATGGCATTCACTGAGCACCAGTCAAATTCTACGGACGAACCAATCCGATAGGCTCCAGAACCCAATACAATGACACTCTTCTCGTTGGTATAGTAATTGATATCATAACCGTTCACCGCATAGGTCATGTAGAGGTAATTCGTTAAATCGGGATGCTCACTTGCCACGGTAGGAATTCTTTTTACCGCAGGCAGAATGCCCAGTTTTTTGCGTAAGGAACGTACGGCCAGATTTTCGTGCTCCATGTTGCCTCGAGTAGGTTTGAGTACGAATCGAGCAATCTGGAAATCAGAGAATCCCCATATCTTGGCTTGACGCAATACATCGACAGGAAGTTCCTCCAAACTGTTATAGCTTTCAAGTACATGCTTGTAATCCACGATATTCTTCATGCGGGACAGGAACCAGGGATCAATCTTTGTCAACTCGTAGATACGATCAATGGTATACCCCTCCTCCAAGGCTTGAGCAATAGCGAAAACACGCAAGTCAGTGGGATTCTCCAATTCCTCGTTGAGATTATTGAAGCGAGTATGGTCGTTGCCAACGAATCCGTGCATTCCCTGACCTATCATGCGAAGTCCCTTTTGGATAAGTTCCTCAAAGGTTCGACCAATAGACATGATTTCACCTACGGATTTCATACTGGAACCAATCTTGCGGCTCACACCAGTGAATTTCGTCAAGTCCCAGCGAGGAATCTTGCAGATGAGATAGTCCAGCGAAGGAGCTACGTAAGCGGAATTCGTGGTACCCATCTCTCCAATTTGATCAAGCGTGTAGCCCAAGGCAATCTTGGCAGCCACGAAAGCCAAAGGATAGCCGGTGGCTTTGCTGGCTAAAGCAGAAGAGCGGCTCAGGCGGGCGTTGATCTCAATGATACGATAGTCATTAGTCTCGGCATTGAAAGCAAATTGGATGTTGCACTCGCCTACGATGTTGAGGTGACGCACGCAACGGATGGTAAGGTCCTGAAGATATTTCACTTGCTCCTCGGTGAGCGAACAGGTTGGAGCTACCACGATGGACTCACCGGTATGGATGCCTAAAGGATCGAAATTCTCCATGGAAGCCACGGTGAAGCAGTGATCGTTAGCATCGCGGATACACTCGAATTCGATTTCTTTCCATCCCTTGAGGCATTCTTCCACCAGAACTTGTGGGGCAAAAGTAAATGCGCTCTCGGCAATTTCGCGGAATGTCTTTTCATCGGGACAAACGCCAGAACCAAGTCCACCTAATGCATATGCAGAACGGATCATGATGGGATAACCGATGTTGCGAGCGGCACGAATGGCCTCGTCCAATGTCTCACAAGCTTGAGAAACAGGAACCTTGAGGTCTATCTTGTTGAGTTCTTTCACGAAAAGGTCGCGGTCCTCGGTATTCATGATGGCTTCCACACTGGTTCCCAAAACTTGAACACCATATTGGTCGAGGATTCCTTGCTGATGAAGTTGAGTTCCGCAGTTAAGCGCTGTCTGGCCACCGAAAGCGAGCAAAATGCCGTCGGGACGTTCTTTCTTGATGATTTCGGTCACAAAATGCGTGTTGACGGGTAAGAAATAAACCTTGTCCGCAATTCCTTTGCTGGTTTGGATTGTTGCCACATTGGGATTTACCAGAATTGACTGGATGCCTTCTTCACGTAATGCCTTTAGAGCCTGGCTGCCTGAGTAGTCAAATTCTCCTGCTTGTCCAATCTTCAGTGCGCCTGAACCCAGGACGAGCACCTTCTTCAACTGAGTTTTCATTAGAGTATTGGTTATATGAAATCGTTAATTTCGCCACAAAGGTAGTGAGAATATTTTAAAACTCAAATTTCTTAGGTGGGAAATTGGGAGAGAAATATCTCATTTCTCTATAGCTTCCTTTAAAGGAGTAAATTTGTAACCTCTCTTGCGAAGAACCTTGATTAGTTTGGAAAGATGTTTAGCATAAAATTTATCGGTTCGCTCGGGTACAGTACCCATGTGGAAGATAAGAAGGAAACCATTGAGACCATCCTTTTCTTCCTTATCAATAATGGTATTGTAGATGGAGTCAGAGGATCGGTAGTTCTTCATGCTGGGTGTGGTGTAATCGGCTGCACTGGCAGTTCCTGATGTGTAATTAATAACCTGGAGTCCCATCTCCTTCGCCCAATCAGAGACAGTTTGATTGTAATGCTCATAGGGTGGGATGAAGTAGGGATTGCTCTGTTTTGTAATGCCATACTTACCCAGTTCCTCGTAACTTTTTTCCATATCAGTCTCAAACTCTTCTTGAGTGACAGACATCGTGTCAGGTTGTCCCCAAGGGAAATAAAGTAAGTGTCCATAACTATGACTTCCTACGTAGTGCCCTTTGTCTACCAATTTCTTCACTACGTCAGGGAAAAGATGGAAGAAATGTCCGGTTAGGAAGAAAGCTCCCTGAATATGATTCTTGTGTAAGGTTTTCATGATAGGTTCAGCTCCATCACACTTGTCGGCAGCCGTAAAAACGAGGGTTATTCGTTTTTGATTGGGGTCGGTACGGACGATACCTCCTTGGTAATACACATTGTTATCTTCTGCTTGAAGAAAAATGGTAAGGGAAAACAATGCGGTAAAGACCATCAAGGTCCTTTTGAATAGGTGTGGCATAATCTTTTATTGGTTTTACTCACTTTTTATCGCTATGCTTCCTTGCAATCCTCCAGATTTTGCAGTAAAGACAATCTGTCCTTGATGCTTGGTGGTTTGGACAATGGCTGTTAGCTGACCTGCAAAGGCATGATGTTGGGGAAAATGGAAAAGGTCTAGATTGGTAGGGTCACCATTGGCTGCTGCACGAAATGTACCTTCCCCATCGACATAGAACTTCACTAAATTTGTGGCATGTGGACATAGGTTACCTTTTTTGTCTACTACTCTAATGGTGATATAAGCCAAATCCTGACCATTAGCAGTCAGGGAAGTACGATCACAAGAAAGTTGTAGATGATGAGGCTTCCCTGCCGTGTGAATGGTTTCACTCAAAGCAACAAGGCCATTCTTATTATAGGCTTTTACAGTAATCTCTCCAGGTTCGTATTTAACTTGATTCCAGATGAAACGATAACGTCGCTGGAGCCATAGAGAATCTTTTCCGCGCAACGACTCTGCTTCTATCTTAGAAAGTTTTTTCATACGGCCTTGACTTACACCATTCACAAAGAGTTCAGCCTCGTCATAGGTGCTATAGGCCATCACTGGAGTCACCTTACCCCTTCGGTCGGGCCAGGTCCAATGAGGTAACACGTGCAACATGGGTTTGTTACCCCACTTGCTTTGGTACAGATAATAGCGGTCCTTAGGTAAAGATGCTAAGTCTATAATACCGAAGACGGAACTATGGCTGGGCCATGCGTCAGTGTCATAGGGAGAAGGCTCACCAAGATAGTCAAAACCAGTCCAGACAAACTGGCCAATTTCCCATTCATAATCATCCTCGAGAGCAAAGTCCACATCGGGCACGTTACTCCACCAACACGCTTCAAGATCATAACCTGTGCATTGATGATTTTCATACATGGCATTGTTCTTCAATTCTGCGGGGAACATATAGGTGCCCCGAGAACTGACTGTGCTAGCTGTCTCACTTCCCAAGATAAGACCTTGAGGCAATTTTGAGTAACCGGGAACGTAGTATTTTGTACGATAGTTAAAACCTGGCATATCTAGATTGGCGGCAAAACCATTCTCCAGCACGGTGGCTACTTGATCCAATCCACAGGTTACAGGACGAGTGGGGTCCTCGCGATGACAGATGTCCTGTAGGAACATGGCAACTGTTAGACCTGATGGTTTCCATTGGTTGGGAATTTCATTGCCGATACTCCACATCACCACAGAAGGATGGTTTCGATAATTGTGAAGCATATTGATCATATCACGCTCAGCCCAATCTTTGAAAAACCGATGGTAACCATTCGCGCATTTTGCCTCGTCCCATTCGTCGAAAGGTTCGATCATCATCATGAATCCCATTTCATCGCAAAGGCGAACCAGTTCTGGGGCGGGCATGTTGTGACTGGTACGGATAGCATTGCAGCCCATATCTTTGAGAATGGAGAGTTGATGGCGGATGGCACTCGCGTTGACAGCTGAGCCTAAAGGACCCAGATCATGATGAAGGCAGACACCACGAAACTTGATACATTTACTGTTGAGAAAGAATCCCTTGTGAGGAATGTATTCGATGGTTCGCACGCCGAAGGAGGTGACATACGTGTCTTGCAGTTGGCCTTCCTTATTATATATGAAGGTTTCTGCCTCATAAAGATTGGGGGTCTCGGGTGACCACAACTTAGGCGAAGGAATGGTTAGGTTGAGTGCCACGGGACGGTTTTCCTTTACGCGAATTGATTTCTCAATGCGAGCAATTTCTTCACCCTTGTATTTCACAATGGTGGCTATACGGATGGGATCTTCTCCAGGATTTTCTACCTTGACAACATTACGGACCGAGGCATAATCCTTTTCTACATGAGGTGTAGTAATATAGGTACCCCAGACGGGAATATGTGTTTCGTTGGTTTGGATAACGTGAACATTCCTGTACAACCCTGCTCCGGAATACCAGCGACTGCTTTGTTCGAGATTCTGCAATCGAACGGCCAACGTGTTATTCTTGCCATCTGAGGAGAGCAGGTTTGACACGTCAACAAAAAAAGAATTGTAACCATAAGGCCAGAATGTGGCTTCACGACCATTTACGTAGACGCGTGCTTCGCTCATGGCACCATCGAAGAGAATAGTGGTACGACCTGTCTTGGAAGCATCGAAAGAGATTTTATACCAACCAATGCCAGCCCAGGGAAGTCCACCCGAACGTCCCGTTTTCCAAGAGGCAATGGTTTCCCCGTTCTGAGTAACAGCCACCTTTTGGAGGTCATTCTTTCGATCAAATGGACCTCTTATGGCCCAATCGTGGGGTATGGTGACGGTTTCCCAGTCTTCATCATCATGTCCGATAGATTGTATATTCTCTATTTCACCTAAATGAAATTGCCAACCCTCTTGAAGCAGAGTTTCGGTGCGCTGAGCCTCTGCAGTAAGCGTCCAGATGCTGAGAATCAAAAGATATTTTTTTTTCATTATGTCTGTTTTCTCTTCGGTGGAGAGACGGGTTTGTGGCGATTCCTATTCAAAAGAGTTGAGAATTTGGGTGGGATGACCATTGGAAAGGAAAGCTCCCTTGTCATAGTTCATCCATCCTTCGTAGCTTTCTGGTTCCCAATAGAAAACTCCCAGGCAGTTGACGTTCTCTTTGGCACGGGCCATGATGTCGTTCATGTAGTTGGTGCTGGCTATTTCATAGTGGACCTGTAGACCGCATTCCACAATCATGCAAGGCTTTTCGAAAGTCTTGTAGACAAAGTCTATGTTAGAGAAAGCATCTTGAATAGCTTGTGTCTCCGACTGAATGGTTACTTTTGCGTTGGTGTCTCCTGTGTAATAGGTCTGACCCTTAGCAGCATTGGGGAAAAGTGACATACCTACGATGTCATAACTTTCAGAGTTGAGCATCCGCAGATTGGATTTGTAAAGGCTTTGGTCGTATGCGTTGGGTAGATGAACAACAATCAACACATCAGGATAAACGGCACGGGCAGCGCTGGCTCCCTTTTCGATGAAACCACGATAATGAGTGGGATAATGATACTCATCGGCCTGACCAATGGGGTAGAGAAGACCATTGGATGTCTCGTTGCCGATCTGAACCCATTTTACATTAATATTATTGTCTTTCAGCAGTTTCAGCACCTCCGTTGTATGATTATAGACATCCGTGCAGAGTTGGTCGTAATCATGTTCTGCCCATTCTGCTGGGATGGTTTGACTGACAGGTTCTGCTAATGTGGCACTATAAGGTAAGTTAAACGTATCACTGTAATAGAAATCAATCATCAAGTCCAAGCCTAAATCCCGAACGCGGATGGCTTTTTTCAATACATCCTCTTTGCCATAGTATCCATCCGTAGGATTCACCAAAACACGTAGACGAATGGCATTGCATCCCAATTCTTTCATTATCGCTGTACATTCTTTGGGCTCACGACTTGAAAAACCGTAAAACTTGTGACCTTTGTCTTCCATTTGAGTACACCAGCTGATATCGGCTCCCTTGGCAAGCTTTTTGGTTTCTTCAGGATTGTCCACCGGTTTGTTAGGATCATCCTCAGGATTGGTTGGTTCTGTCTGCTCTTTTTCAGGATCAGGTTTGATGGGCTCATCGTCTCCGCAAGCAACAAGACCCATGCAGACTATACTTGCTAAAAATAAATATTTCAGTTTCATCATTTTAGTTTTTAACTAACGACAAAGATAGACAAATATTCTGAGATGTGAAAGGGAAGAGTATCAAAAAGCAATTAAAAAAGCATTCTATAAACGATTGCATGAAATAAGTTTCCACAAATTGTCATATACACTTCGTTCGCAAAAGAATTTTTTGTATATTTGTGACAAACTAATGAAAAAAGAATATTACAATGAAACTGAATAAGATAATAGTTGTTATGCTGATGTCGATTGCTTCGCAGATGTCATTTGGTGCTACCAAATCCGTTTTCAAGATAGAAAAGATAGAGCCTGAATTCTGGTACACTGGAATGAAAGAAACTCAACTTCAACTTATGGTCTATGGTCCTCAGATAGCTGAGGAAGGTTTCATTTTAGGTTCCTACGAGGGGGTTACCTTACAGAAAGTGATTAAGTTGGATAGTCCCAACTACATGCTGATTTATCTTAATGTGGACCACAATGCTCAACCTGGTACAATGCAGTTCATTTTTACCAATAAGAAAGGCAAAAAGACCTCTGTGAATTACGAGTTGAAGAAACGTGAAAAGGATGGTTCAGACCGATATGGATTCGATGCCAATGACGTTTTGTACATGTTGATGCCTGACCGCTTTTCCTGTGGAAAGAACTTGACTGAACCTTTGCCTGACTTGCAACCTTATGTGGTGGATCGCACCAAACCCAGTTTGCGTCATGGCGGAGATCTGGAAGGCATTCGTCAGCATTTGGATTACTTTACAGATTTGGGCGTGACAGCTCTTTGGTTGACTCCTGTATTGGAAAACAATTCTCCGGACCACAACAATAGAAGTAGCACTTATCATGGCTATGCCACTACGAATTACTATCGTGTTGACCCTCGTTTCGGCACCAATGAAGAATACAGACAGCTTGTGGATGAATGTCACGAGAAAGGACTGAAACTGGTGATGGACATGATTTTCAATCATTGTGGATATGAGCATCCTTGGAATGTGGATCGTCCCAGTAAAGACTGGTTCAACGTGCCGGAAGACGGGTCTTACCTGCAAACCAGCTACAAGCTCACTCCCATCTTGGATCCTTATGCCAGTAAGACTGATTATGATCAAACTACTCTCGGATGGTTTGTTCATTCTATGCCTGATTTGAACCAGAAGAATCCCCACGTGTTGCGCTATCTGATTCAGAACAGCAAGTGGTGGATTGAGACAGCAGGTATAGATGGAATCCGCATGGATACTTATCCTTATGCTGACCGTCAGGCTATGTCGGATTGGATGAAGGAACTGCTCGATGAGTATCCCAACTTTAATGTGGTGGGTGAGACTTGGGTGAACGAGCCTGCTTATACTGCCTCATGGCAAAAAGATAGTCCCAACACTCAGATCAACAGTTATCTGCCTACTGTTATGGACTTCAGTTTCTTTGATCGCATTTCTTCAGCTGCCAGTGAGCAGACCGACGGATGGGGGAATGGTCTGAACCGTATTTACAACAGTTTTGCCTATGATTTTCTTTATGCGGATCCTCTCCATGTGATGGCATTCATCGAGAATCATGATACCGACCGTTTCTTGAAAGATGGTCAGAATGTGCCTATGCTGAAGCAGGCGCTAACCCTTCTGTTGACTACACGTCGCATCCCTCAACTGTATTATGGAACTGAGGTGCTGATGAACGGAACCAAAGAGAAGACGGATGGGAATGTCCGCAAAGACTTCCCTGGCGGATGGGCTGAAGATACTCACAATGCTTTCACAAAAGAAGGTCGAACCGATGCCGAGCAGGACATGTTTGCTTGGCTCAGTAAAATTCTCCATTGGCGCCAAAAGTGTGATGCTGTCACGAAGGGTACGATGACTCACTTCTGTCCTGTGAATGGTTGCTACGTTTATGCTCGTCAGTATGAAGGCAAGACGGTGTTGATCATTTTGAATGGAACCGATAAGGAGCAGACCTTACCCTTGAAACACTACGCAGAAATAATCGGCAGCAAAAGCAATGCGATGGATTTGACCAGCGAAAAGAATTATGACCTGCAAAACAATCTGAAACTCTCCCCTCGTGAATCCTTGATATTACCACTCTGATTTGTTTCCATAAAAAATGCAAGAATGAAGAAGAAAAATGTCATGAAATATACTCATTATTTGTTTCAAATTTTTGCTTTCGGTCTGTTGCTGTGCATGATGCCTTCTCCCGTTCAAGCAAAATCAAAATTTCTTCGTGTTGAAGGACAGAACATCGTCCGTCCTGATGGAACCAAACTCTTGATAAAGGGAACCAATTTGGGTAATTGGATGAATCCTGAAGGGTATATGTTTGGATTCGGAAGAACAAATTCCGCTCATTTTATCGATGAGGCTCTTTGTGAATTGGTCGGTCCTGCTCAGATGAAACTCTTCTGGAAAGGATTCAAGGACAATTATATTACGCAGGAAGACATTCACTTCATCGCCCAACAGGGAGCCAATACAATTCGTCTGCCTTTCCACTACAAGCTTTTTACTGATGAGGATTACATGGGTCTCTCGGACAACACTAGGGAAGGTTTTACTCGTGTAGACAAATTGGTGGAATGGTGTCGTGCTGAGGGGGTGTACCTTATTCTGGACATGCATGATTGCCCAGGAGGTCAAACGGGAGACAACATTGACGATAGTTATGGTTATCCTTGGCTTCTGACCGAGGAAAGTTGTCAAGAGCAGTTCTTGGAAGTCTGGAAGCGCATAGCTAAGCATTACAAGAATGAGCCTGTCATCTTAGGCTATGAATTGATGAATGAGGCTTTGGCTACACATTTCGATAGCGAATATGATTACTTGGCACCCTTGCTGGATAAATTATACAAGCGTGGAGTACTTGCTATCCGTGAGGTGGATAAGAATCACATCGTCTTGATTGGCGGGGCTGCATGGAATTCCCGTTTTGGCGAGATTACGGAATGGGAATACGATGACAATTTGATGTTTACCTGCCATCGCTATGGAGGTAACCCTACTCCGAAAGCTATCCAGCACTATATTGACACTAGGGACAAGACCAATTGCCCTATGTATATGGGTGAGATAGGACATAACACCAATGAATGGCAAGCCCAGTTTTGCGAGACCATGGAGAGTAACAACATCGGTTACACTTTTTGGCCTTACAAGAAGATTGACGGCAGTTGCATGGTTGGTTACCGTCGTCCCGATGGATGGCAGCAGTTGAAGGATTTCGTTGATGGAGATCGCAGTGGATACAAAGAGATTCGAGAGGCTCGCACCAAAGTGGGCCAGCAGGAAGCACGCCGTATGTTGCGCGAGTTGCTTCAGAACGTCCTTTTCACGAATTGTGAGATACAGGAGGATTACATCAAGTCAATGAAATTGAAGTAAAATCAAATATCAGATATGAAAGTTAGATTGTATTTCTCAGCCCTGGTGCTGCTATACGTTTCTGCCTTATGCAATGCTAAGGATTACCGTTGGGACATTGCTGGGCATCATTCTGTGGAGTGGAATCATCTGCGAGGTGGTGTTCCACATGATGATCATATCGAAATGGCAGGCGAAAAGGTGGCCGTAGTTTATTATTGGGGTGTGGATGCCAATGAGCAATTCCATGTCAGTCGTCATTTGGTGTTCCCCATGCTCCGTACTGTACCGAACAATACACATGCCAGCTGGATGCCTCATTCGGATGTTAATTTCCTGGAAGGCATGAAGACGAATAACCGCTCTTTTGGAAAGGAGCGTGTGCAGAAGGTTACTCTGGATGGCAAGATGACGGTCTATAGTGTTATCAATGGTGACAACAACAATTTCGAGTTGACCCGCATTTTCTTCCCCTGTACAAAGGAGGCTGCCGTTTGTGAGTCATATATGTTCAAGAATGTTGGAGAGAAGACAGAGCGGCTACTCGTTCCCTCTATCTATACTGTTCGTACGACCAATCCCGAGAATGGCACACGTGGCAGCTACCGTCTGGTGGCTCGTTCGGAGTTCGGGGAGGACAAGGTTGTCACCCTGAAACCAGGTGAGAGCACTACTTTTTATTGCACTATCCAAGGCTATAGTGTGAAGGATGAGAAAGAGTTGTCTTTCAATGTGGCCGAAGAGCTTGCTGCACGTCAGGCTTTTGTTGACGAGGTAACAGGCAAGTTGGATTTCCAGTGTCCCGATGATACACTCAACACCCTCTTTGCCATGTCGAAGATTCGTGGCTCGGAGAGTATCTACCGTACTCGTGGCGGATTGATGCACGGACCTGGTGGCGAGAGTTACTATGCTGCTATTTGGGCCAATGATCAAGCCGAGTATATATCTCCTTTCTTCCCTTTCCTTGGTTATAAGACTGGAAACGAGAGCGGGTTGAACTGCTGGCGTCTCTTCAAGAAATACATAAATCCTGAGTATAAGTTCATCCCTTGGAGTATCATTGCCGAGGGAGACGATGTGTTTGGTCCCTTTGATCGTGGTGATGCTGCCATGATTTCTTATGGAGCCAGCCGCTATTGTTTGGAAATGGGGGACAAGGCTATCACCGAGGAAATATGGCCTTTGATAGAGTGGTGTCTGGAGTATTGCCATCGTAAAATCAATGTGCATGGGGTTGTGGCTAGTGATGGTGATGAACTGGAGCATCGGCTTCCGAGTGGTGATGCTAATCTCTGTACCAGCAGTCTTTATTATGATGCACTTAACAGTGCCACTTATCTCTGCAAGATGATGGGCAAGAGTGCCGAAGGAAAGATTTATCAGAAACAATCTCTCGAATTGTGCAAGAACCTTGACAAATTCTTTCATGCCACTGTTGAGGGTTATGATACATACCGTTATTATGAGGGAAACGACCAGCTACGCTCTTGGATTTGTATTCCTTTAACTATGGGAATCTATGATCGGGCAGAAGGTACCATCCAAGCCATGTTCTCTCCTCAGTTGTGGACTGAGAATGGGATGCTCAGTGTCAGTACGGACAAGATTTATTGGGATCGCAGTACTTTGTATGGGTTGCGTGGAACCTTCGCTGCCGGTTATCCCGACAAGGCACTTGAATTTATGCATAAGTTCAGCGCTTTTCGCCTATTGGGTGAGCATGTGCCTTATGTGATCGAGGCTTGGCCCGAGGGAGGGCAGCGCCATCTTTCTGCCGAGAATGGTCTTTATTGCCGCATTGTCACGGAAGGTTTGCTTGGATTCCGTCCTACGGGTTACACCACCTTCGATTTGACTCCTCAGATGCCAAAGGGTTGGGATACCTATTCTCTGAAGAATATCTACGCTTGTTCACCTCGTCCTTTTGACATTATGGTGACTCGTAAAGGTGCAGGATTGCAGGTGATTATCCGTAGGGATGGGAAGACCTTGAAGACTCTTTCCTCTAAACCAGGTAAGAAAATATCAGTCAGATTATGATGTGTTTACGTGTTCTGCGAATGCATGATTATATTATAAAAGATTATAAACTCATGACAAAGATGCGTGGATGTGATTGGCTAATGGCCATCTTGTTTGTCCTTGCCCCTCTTTCTGTAGAGGCGCGGGTGAGTGTGGACGCCTTGAAATGCGAGGGACTGGAGAATCCCCTTGGAATCGATAATGTGGAGCCACATTTCAGTTGGAAATTGTTATCGGACAAGCCTACCCGACAGGTGGCTTATGAGATTCTGGTAGCCAGTCAGGAATCTTTGCTTGAGACAGGGAAGGCTGATTTGTGGGACTCAGGTAAGGTTGGTTCCAACGAATCCGTAATGATTCCCTATGCAGGCAAGACTTTGAAGTCGAGGCAATTGTGTTACTGGAAGATAAGGTCTTATACAGATACGGAAACCTCCGAATGGAGTATGGTTCAGAGATTCAGCGTAGGAATTCTGGGAGAGGATCAGATGCGGGGTCAGTATATAGGTCTGGGACTTGGTCAGGATAAATCCATCCTTCTTACGCGTGCATTCAAAGTGAAAAAGGTGGGGAAGACAGCTTTCCTGCATGTCAATTCTCTTGGTTATCACGAGGTTTATCTGAATGGTAAGAAGGTGTCGTGTGCAGTTTTGACTCCTGCCGTATCTCAGATGGATAAACGATCGCTCATCGTTACTTATGATGTAACAAATTTATTGTGTAAGGGCGAAAACAATCTGGTTTTGTGGATAGGTTCTGGTTGGTATAAGAAAGATACCTTCCAGGCCAGTTATGACGGTCCTGCCGTGAGGGCTGACTTGGATGTATTGGAAGGAGACCGTTGGAATCCTCTTCTTCAGACCGATGACACTTGGCAGGGTGCAGAAAGTGGATACGTTGATTTGGATAGCTGGAAACCATGGGGTTTTGGAGGCGAGAAGATAGATGCTCGTCAAGTGCCCCTTGAATTTTCAAGGGAAGGTCTCAAGGGACTTGAGTGGAAGCCCGTGGAGATTGCCCGTGTTGAGGGGCTCGTGGCCACACCTCAGATGTGCCAGTTGAATGCCGTGAAGGAAGTTGTCAGCCCTGTTTCCATAACGTGTCTGGGTAATGACCAATGGCTTGTGGATATGGGAAAGGCATTGAACGGCCAGTTCGAGATTCAGTTGCCCACCTTGCCGGCAGGACAGGAGGTAAAGGCTGATTACAGCGACCATTTGAAGGGTAATGGGGAAATGGAGAGCATGCGTGCCTTGGATATATTCATCGCTTCGGGACGTGAGGGCGGTGATGTCTTCCGCAATCGTTTCAATCATCATTGCTTCCGGTACGTCCTTTTGAGCAATCTTCCCCAGCGGCCTCTTAGTGCGCGGGCTTATCGGATAGGCATGAATGCGGATGCCATCGGTACGTTCGAGAGTTCCGATGCTGACCTCAATGCTATCCATCAGATGGTTCGCTACACCATGGATTGCTTGGCTTTCAGCGGCTATATGGTGGATTGCGCTCACATCGAGCGTCTGGGTTATGGAGGTGATGGTAATGCTTCCACCCTCTCGCTTCAGAACATGTTTGATGTGGCACCCCTTTATATGAACTGGTTACAGGCGTGGAACGATGCCATTCGTCCCGATGGTGGATTGCCTCATACGGCGCCATGTCCCTATAAGGCAGGCGGAGGTCCTTATTGGTGCACATTCATTGTGCAGGCTCCTTGGCGTACGTGGATGAACTTTGGTGACGACCGCTTGCTTGGCCGTTGCTATGAGAGCATGAAGCTTTGGCTCACGTATGTGGATGCCAACACTCGGGATGGCCTGCTCCAGCAGTGGCCCAATTTGGATTATCGTCATTGGTATCTGGGAGACTGGCTTGCCCCAAAGGGAGTGGACGTGAAGAATCAGGAGAGTGTGGATCTGGTGAACAATTGTGCTTTGAGTCAGAGTTACAGCGAGTTGATTCAGATCGCACGGCATTTGGGTAAAACTGCCGACAAGCAGGAATTTGAGCGTCGTCGTGATGCCTTGAACAAGCGGATTCATGAAACGTTTTTCCACCCAGAGACAAACACGTATGGAACAGGCACACAATTGGACATGTCCTATCCTTTGTTGACAGGCGTGGTGCCTGTCGAGAAGCAGGAAGATGTGCAGGAGGTGCTCTTGCATGGAAGGGATCATCTGGGAGTGGGACTTGTGGGTGTGCCTGTCCTGACGGAGTGGCTTACCCGTTCTCATGCGGTGGATTACATGTATGGAATGCTCAAGAAGGAGGACTATCCAGGTTACTTGTATATGCTTCGTAAAGGAGCTACAGCAACGTGGGAAGACTGGGATACTCCCCGCAGTTCTCTCCACAATTGTTTCAACGGAATCGATAGCTGGTTTGTTCAGGCTCTTGGCGGCATTATTCCTTTGGAACCTGGTTACAGGACTATATTGATTGATCCTCAGGTTCCAGATGGACTCAATTGGGTTCGTGTGACCCGTGAGACGCCATACGGTACCGTTCTTGTCTATTGGCAACGCACCAGCGAGGGCCTGAAGGCTCATGTGGAAATACCCAACGGTGCTGCAGCCATACTTCAGGGAAAACGGGTCGGCAGCGGAGTCTATGATATCGTTTTGGAGTAGATTTTTATATTGCTAAGAGGTGATGCTTCGGGGTGTAACTCTCAACAGTTTTGTTTTGCTGGTTGCGGGACTATTACATAAAGTTTAGTAAATGGTGTTGACTAAGAATCCCTGTGAGTTAGCAATATTTTAATAGTGTTATTTCTGTTTATCTTTTGTAGGATTTTTTTTTAAATGAGTTTTAGACTGAAAAATTCAACACGTTGCTTGACAAGCAAGATGAACAGAAAAGAAAGGGAATTAACAACTGACTGATTCCAAGGCACTTGAAAGAAATAGAAGAAAAAAATGCGGCTACAGGAAGAATAACACGATTTGAGGACATAAAGGAGAAATGAGTAGTTATAAAAAAACAGGGGGATGTGCATTTTTTTTGACACATCCTCCTGTAAGAAAAAAGTTCAAAGGAATTCTTTCTGACTACATGTCGTCCTGAAATTCCAGAATGGACTTGCGATTAGCCAGAACACGATCGTAATCATCGCGGCTTCCAACGATAATCTTGTCGAATTCGCGCAAACCAGTTCCAGCGGGAATCAAGTGACCACAAATCACATTCTCCTTCATACCTTCCAGATAGTCGGTCTTGAAGTTGATGGCTGCCTCATTGAGGACCTTAGTGGTCTCTTGGAATGATGCCGCAGACATGAAACTGGTAGTCTGGAGAGCTGCACGAGTGATACCTTGGAGAATCTGGGTTGAAGTGGCTGGTACAGCATCACGCACTTGAACGGTCTTCAGGTCACGACGCTTCAAGAGAGAATTCTCGTCACGTAGCCTGCGGGCTGTAACAATCATACCATTCTTCATGATTTCTGAATCGCCGGCATCCACAACAACCTTCTTGCCCCAAATCTTGTCGTTCTCTTCAGCAAACTCCTGTTTGTCGACAACCTGCTGCTCAAGGAATCGGGTATCTCCAGGCTCTTCAATCTGAACCTTGCGCATCATCTGACGAACGATGACCTCGAAATGCTTGTCATTGATCTTCACGCCCTGCAGACGGTAAACATCCTGAACCTCATTCACGATGTACTCTTGTACTGCCGTGGGACCCTTGATAGCCAAGATGTCGGCGGGAGTGATGGCCCCATCAGACAAAGGTGTACCTGCGCGAACGTAATCGTTCTCCTGTACCAGAATCTGCTTGCTCAGAGGCACCAAGTACTTGCGCTCGTCACCAACTTTAGAGGTAATAATGATCTCGCGATTTCCACGCTTCAGCTTGCCCATCTTGACCTCACCGTCAATCTCTGCAACAACGGCAGGATTGCTGGGGTTGCGAGCCTCAAAAAGCTCAGTTACACGAGGAAGACCACCAGTAATATCACCACCGCCACCTACAACACGAGGAATCTTGACCAGCACGTCACCCGACTTAACAAGTTGATTGTCCTCAACAGCGATATGTCCACCAATGGGGAAGTTGTAAGTGCGGATATTGTTGCCATTCTCGTCAAGAATATGGACAGCGGGAAGTTTGGCTTTGTCACGTGACTCAATGATAATCAACTCGCGCAAGCCTGTGGTTTCGTCAGCTTCCACACGATAGGTGACACCCTCGATAACATCCTCGAAACGGATGCGGCCAGGGGTCTCAGTTACAATTACAGCGTTGAAGGGATCCCATTTAGCAACAACTTCGCCCTTCTTGACCACTTCATTCGCCTTCTTATAGAGAGTGCTTCCATAAGGCACATTCTGACTTAGCAGGATAATGCCCGTATGAACATCCACGAAACGCACTTCTGTCAGACGACCAACAACCATCATGGCGGGTTTGCCTTCCTCATCAGTAATATCTACCGTGCGCAGTTCCTCGAATTCTACGCGAGCATCATATTTAGCCTTGATCATAGCGTTGGCAGCAGCATTACCAGCCACACCACCAGCATGGAATGTACGCAGGGTCAACTGAGTACCTGGTTCACCAATGGATTGAGCAGCAATGACACCCACAGCCTCACCCTTCTGAACCATACGGCTCGTTGCCAGATTGCGGCCATAGCACTTCATGCATACGCCCTTCCTACTCTCACAAGTGAGCACGGAACGTATCTCAACCACTTCGATGGGACTTTCCTCTATCTCCTGAGCCTTGGCTTCGGTAATCTCCTCACCTGCAGCACAAAGCAACTTACCTGTGGTGGGATGGATGATGTCATGAACAGACACACGACCCAGAATACGGTCGAAGAGTGAGCTGATCACCTCATCGCCATTCTTGAGAGCCGTACACTCCAAACCACGCAAGGTGCCGCAATCCTCCTCATTGATGATCACATCGTGGGAAACATCAACCAAACGACGAGTCAAATAACCGGCATCGGCCGTCTTTAAGGCTGTGTCAGCCAAACCTTTACGAGCACCGTGAGTAGAGATGAAATACTCCAGCACACTCATACCTTCCTTGAAGTTGGAAAGAATGGGGTTCTCGATGGTCAAAGGCTCAGCACCCGCCTTTTGGGGCTTAGCCATCAAGCCACGCATACCACTCAACTGACTAATCTGACCAGCACTACCACGAGCGCCTGAATCAAGCATCATGTACACGGCATTGAATCCTTGGTCAGCCTCTTTCATGGTCTTCAACAAAACAGCCGACAAGTCATTGTTGACATGTGTCCAAGTATCAATTACCTGATTATAACGCTCCTTGTCAGTAATGAAGCCCATTGCATATTCACCTGTGATACGATCAATCTCTTCATTGCCCTTACGAATAAGTTCTTCCTTTTCCTTGGGAATGATGATGTCACCCAAATTGAAGGACAATCCACCCTCGTAAGCCAAACGATAACCCAGATTCTTGATACCGTCCAAGAATTCACAAGCACGAGCAATACCAACCGTCTTGATAACATCAGTAATGATACCACGTAAGGTCTTCTTGGAAATAACATCATTGAAGAAACCTACTTCAGCAGGAATAATCTCATTGGCGATAACACGGCCAACAGAGGTTTCCACCAAACGCTTACCAAGGCTGCCATCCTCCATCAAATCATCTACGAGAACGAACACAGGAGCATGAACGTCAACACGCTTCTCGTTGTAAGCAATGATAGCCTCCTCAGGACCATAGAATTTCAAACCAGAACCCTTTGCGCCAGGACGAAGCTTTGTAATATAGTAAAGGCCAAGTACCATATCCTGAGAAGGAACGGTAATAGGTGCTCCATTTGCAGGATTCAGAATATTGTGTGACTGAAGCATCAGGATCTGAGCTTCCAGAATAGCCTCATTGCTCAAAGGCAAATGGACAGCCATCTGGTCTCCATCGAAGTCGGCATTAAAAGCCGTACAAGCCAATGGATGCAACTGGATAGCCTTGCCTTCGATCATCTTGGGTTGGAAAGCCTGAATACCCAGACGGTGCAATGTTGGTGCGCGATTCAGCAAAACGGGATGCCCCTTCATTACATACTCCAGAATATCCCAGATGACTGGTTCCTTACGGTCGACAATCTTCTTTGCACTCTTTACAGTCTTAACGATACCACGTTCAATCAACTTGCGGATGATGAAAGGCTTATATAGCTCGGCAGCCATCAGTTTGGGCAGACCGCACTCACCCATCTTCAACTCTGGTCCGACGACAATAACCGAACGGGCTGAGTAATCAACACGCTTACCCAATAAGTTCTGACGGAAACGTCCTTGCTTACCTTTCAACGAGTCAGAAAGTGACTTCAGAGGACGATTGCTCTCAGTCTTGACGGCACGACTCTTGCGGCTGTTGTCAAACAAACTGTCGACTGCCTCCTGAAGCATACGCTTCTCATTGCGAAGAATCACCTCAGGAGCCTTAATTTCAACCAATCTCTTCAGGCGATTATTGCGGATAATGACACGACGATACAAATCGTTGAGGTCACTGGTAGCAAAACGACCACCATCCAGAGGAACAAGAGGACGCAATTCGGGGGGAATGACTGGCAAAATACGCATAATCATCCACTCGGGCTTGTTGTGTCCCTTGCTGGCACGGAAACTCTCGACAACCTGGAGGCGCTTCAATGCGTCATTCTTGCGTTGTTGAGCAGAATCAGCTCCTGCCTGGTCACGCAATTCGTAAGACAAAGAATCCAAATCGAGGCTTACCAGCAAGTCATAGATAGCTTCAGCACCCATCTTTGCGATAAACTTGTTTGGATCGGTGTCCTCGAGATATTGGTTATTCTGAGGCAACTTTTCCATTATCTCCATATATTCATCTTCTGACAATAAATCATATTTTGCCAGAGGATGATCCTGGTTATTCGCCATAGGACCTGGCTGAATCACCACATAACGCTCGTAATAGATAATGGCATCCAACTTCTTGGTAGGAAGACCTAGCAGATAACCAATCTTATTGGGAAGAGAACGGAAATACCATATATGAGCTACGGGCACAACCAACTGAATGTGACCGCTCCGTTCACGGCGAACTTTCTTCTCTGTTACCTCTACACCACAACGGTCGCAGACAATACCCTTATAACGGATACGCTTATACTTACCACAATGGCACTCATAGTCCTTAGTGGGACCAAAGATGCGCTCGCAGAACAAACCATCTCGCTCAGGCTTATAGGTACGGTAATTGATGGTTTCAGGTTTCAACACCTCACCATACGAATTCTCGAGGATTTCCTCAGGAGAAGCCAAACCGATGGTTATTTTGGTAAAATTACTTTTTACCTTGGTTTCTTTCTTAAAAGCCATATTCTTATATCCTTTTTTAAAAGAGTATTCTTACATTAATCCAATGTGACGCTTAAGCCCAAGCCACGAAGCTCATGCAGCAACACGTTCAGAGACTCAGGAATACCTGGGGTAGGCATGGGTTCACCCTTAACAATAGACTCATAGGCCTTACTGCGACCAACCACATCGTCAGACTTGATAGTCAAGATCTCCTGAAGCACATGAGATGCGCCAAAGGCTTCGATAGCCCAAACCTCCATTTCTCCAAAACGCTGACCGCCAAACTGCGCCTTACCTCCAAGAGGCTGCTGGGTAATCAGTGAATACGGGCCAATAGAACGAGCATGCATCTTATCCTCGACCATGTGACCCAGTTTCAGCATATATGCAACACCTACGGTAGCCAACTGGTCAAAAGGCTCACCTGTTGCACCATCGTACAACTGGGTTGAGCAATAACGTGGTAAGCCTGCCTTGTCGGTCCACTCACTCAAATCATCAAGTGATGCACCATCAAAGATGGGAGTAGCAAACTTGACATTCAATTTACGGCCTGCATAACCAAGTACAGTCTCAAAAATCTGACCGATATTCATACGTGAGGGCACACCCAGAGGGTTCAACACGATATCCACGGGAGTACCATCCTCAAGGAATGGCATATCCTCCTCACGAACCACCTTGCTGACAATACCCTTATTACCATGACGACCAGCCATCTTGTCACCAACTCCGATCTTACGTTTCTTGGCGATATATACTTTAGCCATCTGGATAATACCGCTAGGAAGTTCATCACCAATTGTGATAGCATACTTCTTGCGTTTATTTTCTGCATCCAACAACTTGTACTTCTTCAAATAGTTGATAATCAACTTTGCAATAAGTTCATTGGCATGCTGATCTTCCGTCCAATTACTCAACTGAACAGCAGTAAAATCAAAGGTTTCCAATACACTGGCAGTAACGCTAGCACCCTTAGGAATCAAATCGGTACCCATGAAGTCCTTCACGCCCTTACTCTTCAACCCGTTGGTCAATTCAAGCAGTTTATCAATCAGGATAGCCTTCAGATCATCAATCTTGCTCTTGAATTCCTCATCGATAGCAGCCAAACGCGGCTTATCCTGCAATTTGGCAGCACGAGTCTTTATAGCCTTGGAGAACAACTTCTTATCGATAACAACGCCATTCAGCGAAGGAGTTGCCTTCAACGAGGCATCCTTCACGTCGCCAGCCTTGTCGCCAAAGATAGCTCGAAGCAATTTCTCTTCTGGGCTGGGATCACTCTCACCTTTTGGAGTAATCTTGCCGATCATGATATCACCAGGTGTCACACGAGCACCTATGCGGATGATACCATTCTCATCCAAATCCTTGGTAGCTTCCTCGCTGACATTGGGAATATCAGCAGTTAATTCCTCCATACCACGCTTTGTCTCACGTACCTCCAGAGCAAACTCCTCAACATGCACACTTGTCAGGATATCCTCTCGAACAACACGCTCGCTCAAAACAATTGCATCCTCGTAATTGTAACCCTTCCAAGGCATGTAAGCAACCAAAAGATTTTTACCCAAAGCTAACTCTCCTTCTGCAGTAGAGTAACCCTCAGTGAGAATCTGACCTTCTTTTACACGATCACCCTTATTGATGATGGGACGGAGGTCGATAGTCATATTCTGGTTAGTACGACGGAACTTAGGAATTCTATATTCCTTCAGAGCAGGCTCGAAACTAACGAATTCCTCTTCCTCTGTCCGATCGTAGAGGATACGGATGGTGGTTGCATCAACGTATTCCACAACACCATCGCCCTCTGCAGTAATCATAGTACGAGAATCAATACAAACTTGACGCTCGATACCAGTACCCACGATAGGAGCCTCGGTACGCATCAAAGGAACGGCCTGACGCATCATGTTAGATCCCATCAAAGCACGGTGAGCATCATCATGTTCCAAGAAGGGAATCAGCGAAGCTGCAATAGAAGCAATTTGCTGAGGGGCGACGTCCATCCAATCAACCTCAGAGGGAGGAACAACAGGATAGTCATCATCCTTGCGACACTTTACCTTAGCACGAATGAAAGTTCCATTATCATTTAAAGGAGCGTTTCCCTGACCAATAATCTGCTTTTCTTCTTCCTCTGCTGTCAGATAATGAATGCCTTCATCAGAGAGATCAACCACACTATTGTTTACTTTACGGTAGGGAGTCTCGATGAATCCAAGGTCATTTATCTTAGCAAAGACACAAAGAGAAGAAATAAGACCAATGTTGGGACCCTCAGGTGACTCAATAGGACAAAGACGTCCATAATGAGTATAGTGTACGTCTCGAACCTCGAAACCTGCACGCTCACGAGAGAGACCGCCAGGACCCAACGCAGACAAACGACGCTTATGAGTTACCTCAGCCAACGGGTTTGTCTGATCCATAAATTGAGACAAAGCATTCGTACCGAAAAAGCTATTGATAACGCTGCTGAGAGTCTTAGCATTAATCAAATCAGTAGGAGTGAACACCTCATTATCGCGAACATTCATACGCTCGCGAATAGTACGATTCATGCGGGCAAGACCGATTGCGAACTGATTTGCAAGCTGCTCACCTACAGTACGCACACGACGGTTGCTCAAATGGTCGATATCATCTACCTGAGCCTTAGAGTTCTCCAACTCGATTAAATACTTGATAATCTCAATGATGTCTTCTTTGGTTAGAGTACGGGTATTGGGATCAATCTGAAGGTTCAACTTACGATTGATACGATAACGACCAACCTCACCCAAGTCATAACGCTTCTCACTGAAGAACAGGTTATAAATGACTTCGCGTGCACTGGCATCATCGGCAGGATCTGCATTGCGCAACTGACGATAGATATACCAAACAGCCTCGCGCTCGCTATTAGAGGTGTCCTTTTGTAAAGTGTTGAAGATAATGGAATAATCAGAAGCCTGCCCCTCATCCTTGTGAAGCAGGATGGTAGCTACACCACTGTCTAGAATCTTCTCAACATTTTCATCATTGAGTTCGCTTTCGCGATCCAAAATAACCTCGTTACGCTCAATGGAAACAACCTCAGCTGTATCCTCGTCCACGAAATCTTCTACCCAGCTCTTCAGTACGCGAGCAGCCAGTTTCTGTCCCAAATGTTTCTTCAGGTTCGCTTTGCTAACTTTGACTTCCTCAGCAAGATTGAAAATCTCCAGGATGTCTTTGTCGGTTTCAAACCCAATGGCACGAAGTAGAGTTGTTACAGGCAACTTCTTCTTACGGTCAATATATGCGTACATCACATTATTGATATCCGTAGCAAACTCAATCCAACTACCCTTGAAAGGTATGATACGGGCAGAGTAGAGCTGAGTACCATTAGCATGAATACTGCTTCCAAAGAACACACCAGGCGAACGGTGCAATTGTGATACAACAACGCGCTCAGCACCATTGATGACAAATGTACCATTTTCTGTCATGTAAGGGATTGGACCCAAGAAAACATCTTGAACAACTGTATCGAAATCCTCATGATCAGGATCCGTACAATACAGCTTAAGCTTTGCTTTCAAAGGAACACTGTAAGTTAGACCTCTCTCCAGACATTCCTCAATAGTATAACGGGGTGGATCAATGTAGTAATCCAAGAACTCCAACACAAAATTGTTTCGTGTATCCGCAATGGGAAAGTTCTCAGAGAACACTTTGTATAAACCATCGTTCTTACGAAGTTCTGGGGGAGTATCCAACTGGAGGAAGTCTCTATAAGACTTCAACTGCACTTCCAAGAAATCAGGATAGGGCATCGGATTCTTGATGGAAGCGAAATTTACTCTCTGATTAATAATATTAGAAGCCATCTAAACTTGTTTTGTTGACTTGGAAAGTTTATAGACACAAAAAGGTAAAGAACCCTCTACCAGAGGATCCTTTACCAGGATATCTGTTTTTACAGAAAATCGATTATTTCAGCTCGATCTCAGCGCCAACCTCCTCAAGGGTCTTCTTCAGAGCCTCTGCGTCAGCCTTAGGCATGCCTTCCTTCAGAGTGCTGGGAGCACCATCAACGAGATCCTTAGCTTCCTTCAGACCCAGACCGCAAGCTTCCTTAACGGCCTTTACAACCTGCAACTTAGCAGCACCTGCGCTCTTCAGAACAACGTCGAAATCTGTCTTCTCTTCCTCTGCAGCAGCGGGACCAGCAGCAGGACCAGCAGCAACTGCAACAGCTGCAGCAGCAGGCTCAATTCCATACTCATCCTTCAGGATGGTTGCCAACTCATTAACTTCTTTAACTGTCAAGTTTACCAACTCTTCAGCAATAGCTTTCAAATCTGCCATTTTATCTAAAAATTTATTTGTTTGTTACTAATTAAATTGTGAAATTCTTATTCGGCCTTCTCGCCCAGAGTCTTCAAGACTCCATGAATTGTATTTGCACCAGACTGCAAAGCTGATACAACATTCTTGGCTGGAGACTGAAGCAAAGCCACAATCTCAGCAATAACCTCATTCTTGCTCTTTATAGCGCAAAGAACATCCAACTGATCAGCACCTACATAGATACCCTCTTCAGCGTAAGCTGCTTTCAATGAGGGCTTGGTCTGCTTCTTTGAAGCCAATTCTTTCATCAACTTAGCAGGAGCATTAGCAACCTGTGTGAAAAGAATAGCAGTAGTACCTTTCAATGAACCATACAGACCATCAAACTCAACCTCACTGGCCTCCAGAGCCTTGTGAAGCAGGGTGTTCTTAACAACCACCATCTTCAATCCTGTCTGGAAACATTTGCGGCGTAGAGCACTTGTTGTAGCTGCATTCATACCCTCTACATCTACCAAGTAGAAGTGAGGATATTCCTTTATCATATCACCGAGTTGTGCAATAATAGCACTTTTATCTTCCTTTCTCATGATCAATCGTAATTTTAGATTTCATCTATAGCCTTGGGATCAATCTTGATGCCACGACTCATAGTACTTGAAAGATAAATACTCTTAATATATGTACCCTTGGCAGCGGCGGGCTTCAGCTTAATGATTGTAGCAATGAATTCCCTTGCATTCTGAGCAATCATATCAGGAGTGAAAGAAACCTTGCCAATAGAGGTATGTACAATACCAGTCTTGTCAACCTTAAAGTCAATCTTACCTTGCTTAACCTCACGAACTGCCTTAGCAACGTCCATAGTTACAGTACCACTCTTGGGGTTAGGCATTAAGCCACGAGGACCTAAAATACGACCCAGAGCACCAATCTTACCCATGATGGCAGGCATAGTGATGATAACATCCACGTCTGTCCAACCACCCTTAATCTTCTCGATATATTCATCGAGACCTACATAGTCAGCACCTGCTTCTTTGGCAGCAGTTTCAGCATCAGGAGTACAGAGGCACAGAACTCGTGTCACCTTACCAGTTCCGTTGGGCAGTGAAACCACGCCACGTACCATCTGGTTAGCCTTACGAGGGTCTACGCCCAAACGTACATCTATATCAACAGAAGCATCAAACTTGGTGGTAGTAATCTCCTTTACCAAGGCAGAAGCCTCTTTCAGTGTGTATGCCTTCCCTGCTTCAATCTTGTCAGCCACCAACTTCTGGTTTTTTGTCAGTTTACTCATCTTAATTGAAGTTTAAAATTATTTACCAGGGAAATCACCCTTTACTCTGATACCCATACTTCTTGCAGTACCTGCAACCAAAGTCATTGCAGACTCTACAGTAAAGCAGTTCAAGTCAGGCATTTTGTCCTGAGCGATGGTGCGAACCTGATCCCAAGTGATCTCGGCAACCTTCTTACGGTTAGGCTCAGCAGAACCGCCCTTAATTTTGGCAGCCTCCAGCAACTGTACTGCAACAGGAGGAGTCTTGACGATGAAATCGTAGGACTTATCTGTGTAGTAAGTGATAACTACAGGGAGAACCTTACCGGCCTTTTCCTGAGTTCTGGCGTTGAATGCCTTACAGAAATCCATGATGTTGATACCCTTAGAACCCAATGCGGGACCTACTGGGGGTGATGGATTTGCAGCGCCTCCTTTAATCTGTAATTTGATTAATCCAGCAACTTCTTTAGCCATTTTTGTTTATATTTTATTATTGTACATTAAAAAGCCTGTGCACGTAACAAGATGCACTATTGCTTTTCAACTTGCATAAAACCAAGTTCCAATGGAGTTTTACGTCCAAAGATCTTGACCATTACTTTCAGTTTCTTCTTTTCGTTGTTGATCTCTTCTATGACTGCGTCGAAACCGTTGAAAGGTCCTTCAATAACCTTCACGCTTTCACCCACTTCGAATGGAATGACGATGTCCTCAGGAATCTCTGCCAACTCATCCACGGTGCCGAGCATCTGGCTAACCTCGCTCGGACGCAAGGGCATAGGTTTTGTGTTCGACTTCGCGTCACTGAGGAAACCCAGGACGTTGGGTACACTACGCAAGGTGGGCTGAATCTCACCTACCAACTCCGCCTCAACAAAGACATAACCAGCGAAACGGTTCTTCTCCTTGACAACTCTCTTCCCATTGCGGATGGTTACAACCTTTTCCGTAGGAATGAGTACCTGAGAAACGTGAGCAGCAAAATTACCACCCTGACTAATCAGGGCGTCAATATACTCCTTCACTTTGCCTTCCTTTCCACTGATGGCACGCATAACGTACCACTTCATGCCAGTATCAGCCATTCTCTTTAGAATTGGATTAGCGTAGAACACCATAGATCAACTCCATACCCGATTGGAATATGAAGTCCATAACGAAAACTACCAGCGCGATGCATAGGGAAGCTGTTAATACTACAACAGCGCTGTTCATAAGTTCTGAACGCGAAGGCCATGTGGTCTTATGCACAAGTTCTTCGTATGATACTTTGCAATATTTCTTAAATCTCTCAAACATAATCTGTTTCTTTTATTTTGGCACGGGAAGAGAGGCTCGAACTCCCGACACCTGGTTTTGGAGACCAGTGCTCTACCAACTGAGCTATTCCCGTAGAAAAGTTGAGAGTGGAGAGTCTATGAGGCATAACCCCAACTCGACACCGCTCTCAACTCTTTTTGTTTTCTTATCTGTAGTAAGTCGATTGATTAATCGAAGACCTCAGTAATCTGGCCAGAACCTACGGTACGACCACCCTCGCGGATAGCGAAACGCAGACCTACGTTCAAAGCAACAGCATAGATCAACTCTACTGTGATCTCTACGTTATCACCAGGCATTACCATTTCAATTCCTTCGGGCAGGTGGATTTCACCAGTACAGTCCATAGTACGCAGATAGAACTGGGGACGATACTTGTTGCCGAATGGGGTGTGACGACCACCTTCTTCCTTCTTCAATACATAGATAGAAGCCTTGAAGCCCTTGTGAGGAGTGATAGCTCCGGGATGGGTGATAACCATACCACGTCTTACCTCGTTCTTGTCAATACCGCGAAGCAACAGACCTACGTTATCGCCAGCTTCACCTTCGTCAAGAATCTTGCGGAACATCTCGACACCAGTGATGACAGACTTCTTGTCCTCACCCAGACCGAGAATCTGAACCTCGTCGCCTACCTTAACGACACCAGTCTCGATACGACCAGTAGCAACGGTACCACGACCTGTGATAGAGAAGACGTCCTCGACGGGCATCAAGAATGCCTTATCCTTGTCGCGCATGGGCTCCTGAATCCAGTTGTCGCAAGCATCCATCAGCTCCATAACCTTAGCTTCCCATTCGGGAACACCATTCAGAGCGCCGAGAGCAGAACCACGGATGAAAGGAGTATCCTCCTCAAACTCATACTGAGCAAGCAGCTCCTGCATTTCCATCTCAACGAGTTCGAGCATCTCCTCGTCCTCGACCATGTCGCACTTGTTCAGGAACACAACCAGACGGGGCACGTTCACCTGACGAGCGAGCAGGATGTGCTCACGGGTCTGAGGCATAGGACCGTCAGTTGCAGCAACTACGATGATAGCACCGTCCATCTGAGCAGCACCAGTTACCATGTTCTTCACATAGTCGGCGTGGCCCGGGCAGTCTACGTGTGCGTAGTGACGCTTTGCTGTTTCATACTCAACGTGAGCGGTATTGATAGTGATACCACGCTCCTTCTCTTCGGGTGCATTATCAATTTGATCAAAGCTCTTCACCTCAGAGAGACCCTGCTTTGCCAAAACGGTGGTGATTGCAGCGGTCAAAGTGGTCTTACCGTGGTCAACATGACCAATTGTACCAATGTTCACATGGGGTTTGGTACGTTCGAATTTTTCTTTTGCCATAACGAATTTTTATTTATATTAAATAATGTATGTCTCGTTTATTCTCTTTTTTTTTGAGCTGCTTCCGAGAGTTGAACTCGGGACCTCATCCTTACCAAGGATGCGCTCTACCACTGAGCTAAAGCAGCAACACTTATTTTTTTATTTCCATCTTATCTCGAACAGAGCGGAAGACGGGGCTCAAACCCGCGACCCCCAGCTTGGAAGGCTAGTGCTCTATCGACTGAGCTACTTCCGCATTTCTTC
>JAFZWK010000039.1 GCA_017617335.1 Bacteroidaceae bacterium
AATATGGCATACTTTTCAGTTTGTGAAATAGCTCCCCGAGAACTGTAGCGCTGTAGCGCTGCAACGCGTCTGTATGTGATTTGCAAGACACAGCCCTGCTAATTGCTGACAAGAAAAGTGATATGAAAAAATCTTTACACGCGTAATTGACTCATAAAGAGAGTGTTACACCAACGGTGACGATGGTATGACCAAATTCTGGGCAATGGCAGAACATGAGGCACAATAGTGCCAAGACTTTCAAGAAGGGTTTTCTGGGTTTTCTTCCAAAAAATCAGCCTCTGGTCAAGGTTAAGGTTAACGTTAACGTTAGCGTCAACGTCGATTCTGTGATTAATGTGCGCCGTAGACCTCGATGTCACCGATGCGGACGTAGCCATCCGTACCACCGTTGGTCACATTCACCCGCACGTATCGGGCCTCTACAGGAGTGATAGCAGCTTCCGTCACAGGTGCGGTATTGTTGGTGTAGGTGCCTGCCGTAGTCCATGTCTCGCCATCGAGACTGGTCTCCACCGTGAAGTCGCGGCTGTTGAGCTCAGGGTCCAAGCCAGCTGCCTCGGCATGGCGCACCACGTAACGGCTGATCTGATAGGGTTCCTTGAAGTCCAGCTGCACCCAACCCGTTCCGTCGGTAGTCTTGGAAACCCACATGAAATCCTGCGAGGGTGACCCGTTGGCTGCGTACTTGACATTTGTCTTGACTGGCGACGAAGTGATCTCCATATCCTGGAGCATGGTGATGTTGAACGGCAAATGATGAGCCTCGTTGTAGTAGCTGAACCAGTGGTCGGCACGCACGATCCTGACATTGCCTGGCGAGAGGGCTGCAAGCTTGTCACTCAGGGCGATGAGTTTGTCAGGGCCGACATCCCACACGGTCACCTGCCCTGTGACGAACATTGGCTCCGTACCCTTGAACTTCTTGATGTCGCGGTTGAAGAAGTCGGTGACGACATCCACGCTGTTGGCATAGCAGGGGTATTGGACTGTGATGGGCAGCCAGTTCGACTGTACCTTGGCGGTCAGTCGGCCGCTCTGCCGTTCCCAGTCGTTGATGGTGAGTCCGTAGAGGTAGGGGCAGTTTTCGGCATAGACCATGCGCTGTGCGGTGCTGACGTCGTCCCAGATGGTGATGACGCGCAAGCCGGCCTTCTCAAGATAGCGCTGGGTGAGCTGGGTGTAAGGAGTGATTATCTTGCTGGAAGTGGCGCTGGCATAATAGCGTGCGTTGTGTGCATCGTAGGGCATGGCATAGCCCAGACCAGACGGCCCGCTGACGAAGCAGTCGCTGGTCGTTGCCTTGCGGTAATAGTAGTTCAGCATCATGGGCGAGAAGTCGGCGAGGGCCGGACTGATGGTCCAGTTCATGGCCATCTTGCCACGTCCGCTCTGCTCGAAGATCTTGGCCATAGCATGCTGGCAGTACTGGATATTGTCACCGTCGCTGATGTAGACGGCGGCATAAACCTTGTTCTCCAGCTTAGAGCGCTTGGGCACGGGGGATATCCTGATGGGCTTGTCCACAGCCGTGTAGACGGTCGTATTCTCGAAGAAGTCGGCAGGAACCGTCGACAGTCCGTACTTGGTGGCTTCGCCCACGCCAGAGCGTTCCTCAGGGTACCAGCCCAAGACGAAGTCGCGTCCAGGAGTCATGTCCTTGAGCATCTTGTCGAGCAGCAGGCGTTCGTTCGCGGCACGGGGGTCGAGCCATACACAGGCCGAACCGCAGGCGGCACCGATGTCATGCACGTATGGTATGTTGGGACGCTCGCTGATGAGCAGGCGGTGGTTGCAGCGGCTCCAGTAGTTGTCGTAGAGATACTGGTACACACCCATCGCGTTGGACATCGTGAGCGAAGTGAGATCCTCCACAACGGGGAAGTCCATGCCGTTGGCCACAAGCTTGGCCCTGATCTCGGCAGTCACCGGCAGCAGGCGGTCCAGTCCGGCGATCGTGACGGCAAGGTTGGAATAATGGTTGGTACGCGCGTTGCTGTAGAGCACCAAGCCCCTGATTTCATCCTTGAACCCCTTCACCAGGGTGTATGGAGAGGAAGGGGAAACGGGAGTGGTCCTGAGGCTGTGGGCCGAGGGCCAGGTGGTCTGAGGCTCCTCGTTGTGGTTATAGAGAAGAATGCGTGGGCGGGTACGGTTGACGATACCCTGCAGCGTGCAGAACATGACACGCTCCTCGTCGCTGAGCTTGGCCGTATTCATATCCAGCGACCTGATGGAGGGAGCTGGCGGAAGGAAGTGAGGCAGCAGGCGGTCGTCAGGCCAGCAGAGTTCGTCGGCTTCCAGGATGCGGTAACCGCTGCTGTTGACGTTGTACAGCGTATCGGCAAACGTTATCTTTTCCACCTCGTTCACTCCAGTACGCACGACAGCGCCATTGGCGAGCTTCATGATCATAGTGGCGGGTTGCTGGGCCATGAGCTGCATAGCTCCCAGGAGGGCAGTAGCCAGTAGGAATATCTTTCTCATCTTGCAAAAGGTCTGATGTCAGGAGGAATGAAGAATTAAAACTTTATCTTGGTAGAGAACGCACCTACCTTCACGATGAAGATGCCAGAGCCCAGAGTCCCACGGCTCAACCGCAGTTCGCCACCCTGGAAAGGAGGAGTCGGCAGGCTGCGTCCGTCAAGGGAGTACACACGAGGCGCTATGCCCTGAGGGATACCACGAAGCAACACGCCACCGTCCTGCAGCACACAGGAAAAGCCTTCAGGATGGCTGATAGACGAGCCGCCAGATGCATCGCCGAACTGTATTTCCGCAATGTCCGAGATTTCAAACTCCACGGCATCCGTCGAACCAGAGCTTACGTTCAGTTTGCCATTGGAGACCGTCACGACAGGATGGGCCTCGAAGAGCACAGCCACCGTCTCACCGCCCAATGTCTTCAGCAGCAGGCCCTGCCCGCCTTCATCCACGGTAAGGAAACTGATTTGCTTCAGATCAGCCACACGGGTCTGGCTCCTTGTCCCGTCCGTCTTCAGGATGTTCATCACCTTCTCCTGAGCCTGGATCGACAAGCCACCAAGCAACAGAGCCGCTACAACAAGAATCCTTCTCATTATGTAATAAATAATAGTTAATAGAGGGGACAAAGGTACGAATAAGCGAGAACAAATGCAAATAAAACCTGTTTTAATTTGTTTTGTCGAGCGAAAGTACTTTCGACGAAGTCAAAGTACGAATAAGCGAGAACAAATGCAAATAAAACTCGTTTTAATTTGTTTTGTCGAGCGAAAGTACTTTCGACGAAGTCAAAGGTACGAATAAGCGAGAACAAATGCAAATAAAACCTGTTTTAGTTTGTTTTGTCGAGCGAAAGTACTTTCGGCGAAGTCAAAGGTACGAATAAGCGAGAACAAATGCAAAACAAAATCCCATTTTTGTTCTTATTGTCGAGCGAAAGTACCTTCGGCGAAGTCAAAGTACGAATAAGCGAGAACAAATGCAAATAAAACTCGTTTTAATTTGTTTGTCGAGCGAAAGTACTTTCGACGAAGTCAAAGTACGAAAATTACAATTAAGCAGCAAGAGGAATATATGTTTTTATTCAATTAGTGCTGATGCAATATGTCTTTAAAGAAAAGGAAGGTCACCATGTCATGCCGTGGCAGGAAAAAGGCGACGCGTCGTCTTTTGAAAGTCAACGTGTTGTCTTTGCGGTTTCCACGCGTCGTCTTTTTCCCTGTTCTGGCTGCGGCTATGGCTGGTAGGTGTAGGGGCTTTTGTTGATGCCGCCGTGTTCCGTGCCACCGATGATCACCGTGCCGCAGGAGCCGCCATTGCCTCGGCCGATGCTGTAATCGGCCATTTGACCTTTGGTGGCAGTGACTTGGGTCACGGTGTTCCAGATGGTGATGGTGCCGCAGGAGGCATCCGTTCCCGTGCCGATGCCGGCGCCATATCTGCCGCCAGTGGCTGTCACCGTTCCTCCGCTGATGGTGATGTTGCCGCATTGGTTTGTTCCTTCCCCAGTCGCATTTCCGCTACCGATGCCGGCGCCCTGACTGCCGCCGTTGGCTGTCACCGTTCCTCCGCTGATGGTGATGGTGCCGCATTGGTTTGTTCCTTCCCCAGCCGCATTTCCGCTGCCGATGCCTGCGCCATGTTTGCCGCCAGTGGCTGTCACCGTACCACCGCTGATGGTGATGCTGCCGCAGGTGACATTCGTTTCATATGTACGTCCCGTGCCGATGCCGGCGCCCTGACTGCCGCCGTTGGCTGTCACCGTTCCTCCGCTGATGCTGATGTTGCCGCAGGAGGCAGACCTTCCGGCACCGATGCCTGCGGCACTAACGCTTCCTGTGGCATATACTGTGCCGCTCTTGATCTCGATATTGCCGCAGTTCTTCTCATCACTGCCGCCGATGCCTGCGCTTTGATACTTGCCGGATGCGTAGAGCGTGCCATCGCCCTGGATGGTCAGCTTCTTATTCGGGTGAACGAAGATGCCGGCACCTTTATAATATGCCGTCACGCTGTTCTCGCCCATAAGGGTGATGGTGGCGCTGCCCAGGCATTCAATGCCATGTCGGGCGGTTCCCCCCTCCGGCTCGTCTTCATCGGCGCCCGGGATGGTCACCTGGTTGAGGATGACCTCGGCTCCGTCTTTGATGAACAGCTTCACGCCGTCGGCAAGCGTGCCATAGAGTACGTCGTTCTTCTTCGCCTCATAGTCGGCGGTGAGCGTGGAGAGGTCCACGTTGCCCTGTTTCATCTTCACGCTGATGTCGTAGAACTTGCCATTCTGGAAGTTGGCTGACGAATTTTCGTAGCAGTAATACGCATAGGTGTCGTTGCCGTCGATGGCCTCAAGCTTTACCACGTTTCTTATGTATGGGATGGCGACATAGAGGATGCCGTTGCCGTTGGTGACGTAAGTGGCAGCGGGAATGTCGGTCAGCGTTGCCTTGACAGACTTACCTTCGGAGATGGTCAGCGAAGTGGCTTTGAGGAGCGTGCCGTCGGCGTCGGGCTTCTTCAGCGTGAACTTCACGATGGCCTGCTCGTTCTGAAAACTGGCAGGGGTGGTCGTGACCTGATACTCCGTCTTGCCGCCATCGGTAACCGCTTCGATTTCCTCCACGGTGACTTCGGCCGAAGCGCGGTCGCAATGGGAGGCGATGTAGTCGAGCGTGCCCTTCTGGCTTTTGTAGTTGGCGTCGTTTTTCAGACTCAGGTAGAGCGTCTGGTTTACGGTGGGGAGTTGGGTGATGGTGCCCGTCAGGGTAGCCTTCGTTCCGTCCCCGCTGACGTTCGTGGCGGTGAGGGTCCAAGAGGTTACCTCAGAGGATCCCCCAACGGATGCTTCATCATTTGAAAGGCTGAGGATCACCTCGTCTCCCTGGGTCCACGTGGCGTTGAGCTTCTTGCCGTTGTTGGAGAGAGTGAGGGCGCGGGTGTCATCGTTGTCCTTCGTGGCCTGGATGGTGATGGTGTACTGGCCCGTGGCAGGCAGGTTATCCTCGAGAATGCCGTCGTCGGTGGAGCAGGCGGCAAGGATGGCCGATGCGATGAGCAGGGCGGCCAGGGTGCGGAACCTCTGGAACTTCTTGAACTCTTTGAACTTTTTGAACTTCATGATCGTGTCCTCCTTAATTCCATTCCTCCGTTACCGCATCACCGTATGTGTTGCGTGTGCTGTTGATTCCTTTTGCATTGCTCTGCATGAGCATTCGTGCCTGTCTGATTTCCAGGGCCTGCAGGCAAGGCCTCTCGTACTGTTTCCTTTTCATTGTCGTAGGTGGGGTTGGGGTTATCGTTTTTTCAGGTTTTGTCTGCACTCGCCAGTGATATGCAGTCTGTACTTAGTCTTCATTCTCTATTTCCTTGATGAGGTCGTCCAGACTATCGTATTTATATACGCGTCCTTCCTCAAGGTCGCGTAGCGAACGTTCGTAGGATGAATAGCGCTTGGTGCGAGGAAGCGTAATCTTTCCCACTCCTTTCACCATGCTGATGGCCTTTTTGATATCCTTCAGCATTGACATATCTTCGATGTTGACCAATATTTGCCCTTCCATAGGCACTACTGTGTTTGTCATAATCCTATCACTTTTTATGTTTGTTTCACGACGCAAATATACAAAAACTTTTCAAAACTTGGTTCGCTTTGCGATATTTTTTGTTGGGGATAAGATTGATGGGGAAAAGAGGCGACATATCCATTTTCCGACCCCACACCGATCCCAGAGATTGGAAAGACCTATCCCTACTGGAGTTTCAATAATATGCCACGGAACAGGGTTTCCCCTTGAATCACTCCCCCAATCGGATGTCCAGGATCTGGGCGTAATGTCGAGGCTCCAGCGTGAGGACAAGCTGCCCCTTCTTCACTACAGCCGGAATCTCCTCGTCGAGGAAAGTCACCTTGGCAGACTTCACGCTGGCAGGAATCGGCATCCACACCTCAGGCTGGCCGTATGCACGAAGGCGATAATGACGCAGGTCATCACCGACAGGGGCAAAGGTCAACTCTGTAATACGCTGAGGACCAAAGCTATACTTCCGTCCGTCCAGGGTAATGCCATCGCAATGCTGGCCAAGGAAAGTGGTGAGCAGGCCATCGTGAGTGCCGAATCCCATCGTGAGGCGACCCTGATAGGTAACGACATGCCCGTTAACACGTTGATTCTGCAATCTCATCGTATCGGAAGGCAAGGGATTGGCTGCCAGAACCTGAGCGTCATACTCCGGATTGCGCGAGAAGCCGCCCTCCCAGTTCTCCACATGATGACGATAATGATTGACCACCATCGTAGTGCCGTTGGGGAACACGGTGAAGAAATAGGGTGTGGTACGCGAGAGGTACGTGGGGTTGTCGTTTACCCCCTTGAAGGTGCCCGTGCCAGGATATGCTCCGCAGGCATTCAGTATCTCGAAGAGTGTGCGTGTCTCGTAACCCAGACTCTCGCTCTGGTCATCTCGCGGACGAAATCCACAGAAGCAAGCCAAACCACCATGAGGATACTGGCGAACTGTTCCCACGACGGCTCCATCCAGCGTGGCCACAACCTCTGTCCCCTCGGCAGGCTCCACGCTAAAGACGCGATCCACCAGGAAATTGGACAGGATCTCCTGGGCAGGCACTTGGGCAAAGGTTCCCTTGAAGGTGATGCGGTGACCTGCCTGCTCAGTTCCTATGCTCACTTGAGGTTGATAGCTGACTCCAAACATGTTCTGCCACTCCGAGAGACATTCTGCCCCACCCTTGTCGAGGATGGCTGGAGCGCTGCACCAGATGACCTTTCCTCCTGCCTCGGCAAAACTGCGGAGCTTCTGAAGCAATCCCTCGTCTGGAAGAGGGCCAAAGGGAACCACGATGGTGCCATACTGCTTCTCGCATACCTTCATGCGTCCATCCTGCGTCAAGGTCCCCAGCTTCATCAGCTGGTCGCTGGTCAGATAGTTAGCATAGCCGTACTGCATCATCCAACTGCCGAAACTTGGATTCACGGCCACCAGATCCATCGGATAGAGCATCAAGACCTCAATGTCGCGAATCACATTCCCTGTGACCATCTGATAGTGGAAAGGCGGCTGACAACCGAATGCATGATTGATGGCCATTCGGCGCTCATGCGAGGCTGAAGGCATTCCCCAAGCCGCTGCATAGGCATTGGGATACTTGTTGATAACGGCGATGGAGGCAGCCATAGCGGCGCCGTAATAGTCGCGATCGAGCCAACCACCCTCGCAGAAATCGTTGCCTGTAGGTTGCAGATACTCTCCCCACTTGAAGTAATCATAGCAGGCAGCAGCAGCCTGATGCACCGTATTGCTCCAAAGAAAATTGGGAGTGTACTCGTAATTGTTGGCGTAAGTGGGATGAAGGGAATACCAGTAGTCGATGGTGGGAGACTGCGCCCACGAGGCATGGGCACTCGTGCGGAGTTCACGCCCAAAAAGCTGCTCTCCAAACTGCTTGGCTTCCTTGAAGAGATCGACCACGGTGTTCTGGAGCAAGTGGTAGTAACGATCGCGCAGGAGGGCTGTACGGAAGACATCGACAGGCTCCCTGCCCATCACGTACTCCACAGGGATCTCGGCTGTCACGTAGGGCGTGTGAGGGGGCTGATAAGCGAAATAGAGCATATAGCGCTCATCGAAAGGCTGGCCGTACTTCTCCTGGAAAACCTTCTGCATGGAAGGAGTCAGGTAACGTACATTGAGCTGGCCATCCTCGTGGTGATTGAAATAGGCCCAATCCTGCTGGATATGCATCTCGTCGCTGTAGAGCGACATGAGGTTGACCCCATAATCGTGATACTTCTTCAGGAGATTCTTCAGGAAGGGTAAGGCATCCTGGGCAAAGTAATCCATCTCCTGGCTCTGATACTCCAGGATGACCATCACATGGTCGTATCCCTGACAAGCAGGCTCTTCGCCATAGACTCGCAGAAGAAGATGCGGAGGATAGCCCTGCAAGGAATCCAGCACTTCGTAGTTCACATTCTGCAGGGGACGGATTTCATTGGGATCGACGTATCGTTTACCCTCGCACACGTCCTGCGGATGAAACGCATAAGCACGCACGCCCACCAGCTTCAGCGGAGTCTTGCCCTTGTTGTTGTTCCATTCAACCTGTTGCCACATCTCCATGCTGAAGCGTCCAGTCGTCCGGTTACGCCTCCCCACCTTAAAGGCTACCCAATGGCCCGTGTTGCCTGTCTGATGGTGATAGGCCTGTCCCAGTTCCAAGGGACTGAGCAGACTCAATTCGAGCCCCATCCCATCACCTTCCTTCTCGACGAACTTACTGATACGCGACACTTTCTCCACGTACTCGTCCATATCAGGAGTAAGAAGGCGCGTGGTATTCCTGTCGTCGCGATACTGGCGGAAAAACTCGTCGAATGCCAGAGCAAACTCTTTGTTGCCGTTCCGCTTGTTTGACTGCACCACCTCGCGCAGGCTTTGGAAACTCTTGGTGAGACCTGTCGTGTTGTCAATCTTCTTGTCAGGATCATCAGCCAGATCTGTCAGCTGCTGGTCACTCGTCAGAATGATGGCTTGAGCCCTCGTGGACAGGCATCCCACACAACACAATGCCATAAGCAGCAGACCTCTCTTCATCGTGTACTTTTCCATATTGTCACAGATTATAGTTTTCAAGTTCATGATATCGGCAACAAATATACACATTTTTATCATATCCTGTATGAATGAAACACAAAAAAAGGACTGAAAAACCTGTCGTTCTCCAGTCCTTTCTCTCTTAATATGCAATTAATAGAGCTATTCTGTCTTTGTTGCCGTCGTGTCAGCTGGAGCTGGGGCAGGCGTAGACTCGCCAGAAGGTACATTCTTGTCAAACTTGAAGCCCACATAGACTCCCTTCACGTTCTTGAGCGAACTGAGCAGATTGGTAAAAGACGGATCTGCATTGCCCCCATTTTGATCATAGTAGGAAAGCATGGCAAGCATCTTCTCTACGCTTACGGTCAGCTGCAGAGTGTTTCCACTCATCTTGGCATTCACCTTCATTTTGGAATCCTGCTGAGCGAAAACCACGCAACTGTCCTCCACTGCCCACGTGAACTCTTCCGTCTTGTCGTTGTTGGTCACAGAGCCCTTCTTGTCCTCCTTCAGCGTCATAACAAACTTCCCAGGCTTGATGCCCCACTTCTCGAACTGGGACTTCAACGTGGGCTCCACCTTGGAACTGGCAGCTCCTCCGCCAATATCACTCAATAGGTTCTTAGTCTCGAAAGTCACACAAGGCTGGGTGTAAGTCCATGTTCCTATCAGAATGCTGTCATTCACTGGTTTCATCTTCTCCACACCCGTCAACACACTTGCCACCGTGCTCACCTTGCTGTTGCTGGAATTGGCTAAAGCGGCACTTGCAGCATTCTTCAGAGTCCCTAACAAAGCTGACTGGGCATGGGATATCTGAGGCAGCACCATCATCATGGCGACTGCAAGAACAATTCTCAAACTTGATTTTTTCATACGATGTCTTTTTTATCCTAACGTGTTAATACTTTAGTTTCAACGATGCAAAGATAGAAGATTTCAGGCAAACAGCGATCGTCTCTTAGTATTTTTTCACAAACAAAACCTAATCAACGGATACTATTTAGGAGTTTTTTCACTTTATCAAGAGTTATTTCCTATAAATTACTGTACCGTTAGCCTGATGAGTAGCCAAGACCAGCACTTCCGCAATCTGTACATGAGGAGGCGCGCTGGCAGCATAGAAGACCACTACCCTTAAGAAAGATGAGGATTGATGACTGCCAACAACTGCTGCAAGGATTGCGCTCCACTCTGCCGCCACAACTGTTGGCCGCTACGGAAAAGCATCAACGTAGGAACAGCTTGCACCCCATATTGCATGGCGGTCTGCTGATGCTTGTCTATATCGACCTTGATGATACGGATGCTCTCGCCCAGCTGTTGTTTCAGGTTCTCGAGCACAGGATGCATCGCTTTGCAAGGGCCACACCACGTGGCAAAGAAATCGACCAGCACAAGGCGGTCGGAAGAAATCACATCGTTGAATGTTTCCATATTCCTGTTTGTATGCTAGTCAGTTTTGTCCGTCAAGAAGTACAGTTTTTAGATCATCGATGTCAAATGACGCGTCGTCCTGAAGATCGACACAGGCAGCAAAGGTCGGCATATCATCGTAGGTAAGCACAAGACCTGTAGTGAATTTCACTCCTGGCACGATACGAACATAAGGGTCATCGCCGCTCAGTTCATACGAAATCTGCTCTCCTATCCAGATGGGTTGTTCGTCGTCGAATCCACCCATATCCGTCGTATGGTTGGTAGAAACGCATAATTCCCGCTCTCCTTCGTAGAACGTGATTCGCTCGCCATCGATACGGTAACCCAATCGCTCGCAGAGAGTTTGCTGCATATCATAGGGGTCGATGGTGGAAACGATGTGAGCCTTATTGTCCTCGCTGAAGCGAAGCATATAAAGTTTCTCTACATGAACGCCCGTTCCCTCCATCACGTCACAAGTGAGCCAAAGAACACGCTTCTGGGCATCGTAACGTGCTTGGGGATTCTTTCCGTGATAGATATCAGGCAACTTGGTCGATTCCTTGTCCTTTGTGACGATAATCCCATAGCCCTCTGACGAAATGCCTGGATTGCAATGAACCAAGCTCCACACGCTGACATGATTTTCCTTGTCATTCAAGATGCTTTCGTAACGATCCATGAAAGCATAATCCATCGCTTCATGCACGATGGCTGGCGCTGTATCCGTGGGGAAAGCTTCCTCCAAGGTTCCAGACACGGGGAGGATCACAACACGTTCTTCCTTGCAACCTGACAGGTGAAGACTTGTGCCGCAAAGCGTCATGATGGCGGCAATCATCCAAAGTTTCGTCTGTTTCATATCATTCTATCTTTTCCAAATTTGCGTAAGCCTCGCCCATCAGCAAGTGATCTTCCGAATGAAGCAACTCCACTTCCACGCCACGCTGAAAGATCAACACGACGTCAGAGCCGCCAAAGAGGAAGTAACCCATCTCGTCGCCACGATGGAGGGTTTGACCCACGTGAAGCGAAGGAATCCAGTTGCATGAGCAAATCTGAGACATGCCGACAGGCAACATGGCTACAAGGCCGAATTCCTCGTTCTCGATGATGGCACATGAGCGAGTCTCCACCATCTGGAATCCCAAGTTGTTGACATAATAGTATAACTTTTGCTCATCGTCCCAAAGAGTGTAACCTCCTCCTGCCGCCACGCCTGGGATTTTGCGCAGTTCACGCAACGTGCCGTCCACAGGAGCATGATAATGGTGATAGTCATTCACGTCGAGGAACGTATGAGTCAACGTTCCACCAGCAAAAGCATCTTTGTACTTCGAGTCTTCTCCGATAAGCTGGCTGATATCGGAAAGTTTGGCCGTCTTGATCTGCAAATCAGCAGGGTACTCCAGCTGGTTGTCGTCGTCGATGGAGTATGTGGTTTTTGGCCACGAATCAACAGGTGCCACCACGTCAGCCTCCGCTATCGGTCTCATGTCTGGAGAAGCGAGCTGGCGGGCAAAGAACTCGTTGTAAGTGCTCCATTGATTTCCCTTTCCGTACCAGCCATACGTGAGCCCCCAGTCAGGATCGTCTGCCACCATCCTGTAATAGGCTTCGCACCAGCTATCTTCTGTCGAGAGCCATTCCCCCCACGATTGTGCGTAGGTGGAGAGCCACGAGGAGAAAGGTTCCACAAACTCTATGGTGGGATAGTAGAAACCACGTCCCTGCAACTCTTCCAACGGCTGATCGACGACGAACCAGAAGTAGCCTATTCCTTGATCTGTACGTCCATACAGCGATTTCCCATAGTCGTTGGGAGCCGGATGAATCATCACGTCCCAAGGCAGCTGACGAATGTTCCAATCAACGAAGTCATAGAACTCCTTAAGCGTTTGAGCAGGATTATAGCGTCGATCAGGATTTATCTGGGCAGCCTGACGGATAGCATGTTCCAGCAATCCTTTCACCTCAGCGTTCTCGTTGCATATATCCATGAGTGCCCACACGGCCTCCGTGTGCTCCTCCCGCGGATCTGGATCTGGCAGATCATAATCGGTACAGGCGGCGAGGTAACCACAGAAGATGAGGATAACGAGTTTCCTAAAATTATGTTGCTTCATTTCAATTCTTTAATCGTCTGACAGGGAAAGTAAAATAAGTATCAGGGAAAGGTTCGTTCTTCAGCGTGAAGTGCCACCATTCAGAATCGATGGCCCTGAATCCGTGACGAAGCATAGCCTGACGAAGTATCATACGATGCTGGAACTGCTCAGGGGTGATGGAACGTCCCGTGGGACTTTTCTGGTTATCACCCGTATATTCTCCCGTCTCAGGGTTTCCGCAGAAGTCAGGATGGCTCTCAGGACCGAACCAGTCAAAAGTGCCTCCCATATCGAGTTCCTTTTCAGTAGCCATGTCGAAGAGTGTCAGGTCGACGGTAGAACCACGAGTATGACCGCTTCTCTCCATAATGTATTCTTGAGCGAAAAGAACCGATTTGTCCAAGTCAGGATAGAAATAGGGCTTCATGAGCGTATCTGGCACATCCTTTGACCAACGCACAAAGTGATCCACGCCTTTCTGAGGACGATAGGCATCGTAGATTTTCAACCGATATCCTTGCTTCTTCACTTCCTCACTCACAGCACGAAGGCTGTCAGCAGCTTCTCGTGTGAGCAGCGCCGTAGGTTCCAGATAGCCGTCGATACGCTGGCCCACGAAGTTGTACGTGCTGAAGTATCGGATTTCAAGGATGGCATCAGGTACAGCATCCGTCAACGTCACAAACTGGCTCGTGTCTTCCGTTGGGCTAACTGACAAAGTCCTGACCTTACAGGTGCAGCATTTCATCAGGCAGACGCAGAGGATCGGAAGAATGATAACAATCAGCAATGCCCCAAAAAATCTGGTATGTCTCATAGCCTCTTTTTAATGCTTTTTATGATTCGTGTTATTGAATAATCTTTACTTTTCCTTGATGTTCCATTCTGCTGTGATGCTGTAGGGCACACCATTCAGCACATCCAGCCGACCGCTGTATTGGGTGCCATAAGGCGTCTGCACGGATTCAACTGTAGTATTGCAGAAGACAGAGACATAGAAGCGTCCTGCCTTGGGGTGAGGAATGATGAGTGTCTTGTTGCATCCTGCTCCCACGTGTTTGTAAGTAGCACTCTCCAAGTAGGCATACTCGCGTGGTTGAGCCAAGAGGAAGAGGTCGAAGTTCGCGGTACCAGGCTTGGGCTTCAAGACTATCCTTAAAGTATCCGCACCCTTGGGAACATCTACCGTAAAGTGATGGTACTGGAGGTCACCGATGGCCGTAAAGTCAGGATCGGCATCGTGAGTCATCTTGTACATCTCCCGCTTCTGACCCTTGATGAGTTCTCCCTTCAGACGTGGAGCCACCGTACCATCCATGGCATACTTCACCATAGAAAGCATCAGATCCAGCTTCTCGCCGCTTCCCACGAACTCAGGATGAGAGCCACAAAGGATGACACGTCCCGTATGGTCGTCCGCCTTGTAAGCCCAGATGGCGGGCAAGTCTTGGATGTCGCGCTTAAGCTTAAGGTCGCGTCCACGCACCTCGTAGCGTGCCAGAATCTCAGTACCCTCTGGCCACAAGGTGTCCGTCACGGCATAGCCGCCTCCATTGTGATAGACGCTATCCACATGATGGTCGCCTCCGAAGTCATAATAACGCAGCAGGGGAGCCTTGTCCTCGATGGTCAGATTGGTTTGCGAGGTTTCCAATCCTGTGCTTCTCGTCAAGCCTGGCCAGATACCCAGATAGGCATCCAAATACTTCAGCGCGGAGTCCCCTTTAACGGCTCGGCTTCCTAAAAACATGCCAGCGCAGTCGCCCACGTAGCTTCCTCCGTTGCGTACGTACTCGCGATAGCGGTTGCGTCCATCCTCCCCCAGCGAGCGTCCATGTCTGGCGGCTGCTCCACCATTCATGAACACCATGCGGAAACGGGGCTGTCCATCAGGGAAGAGCAGGGCACCATTCTCATCCAAAGGGTTACCCACAATGAACTGACGCTGCATCAAGGTATCTATGGCACTATAGGCGGTAGTGTCGACCCCCTTCTGCGCCGTGCAGAGAAACGACTCCCATTCCAATCGCAGGTAACGTGCGGAAGGTAAGTAGTCGCGCGAGGAGACGTTGATGCCTCCGTCCACGAAGAGATCTTTGTAAAAGCCTTTCGTGTTGTCGGAAGTCTCTTGGGTACGCGCCTCCTTCTCGGCTTTTGCTGTACCATGTGCTGGCAGCCCTGCCAACGTGAAGGCAAATGCGACCAGTATGCAAACAATGGATTTCTTCATTTTATTACTCCTTTTTCTTAACATTATAATCCTTATTCATTTATTCCTTTTCAGTCTCTTTCCTGAGCCTTTTATGGTTCCTTTTTCGTGTGTAAAGTTACAACTTTTTTTTCAAACCACCAAATTTTTTCTGGCCAAAAATCAGAAAAAAAAACACACATTCAGCAGCAATGCCGATCGTCAGTGGGTTAATAGTCCCGAATTGTGCCCGCCAGCTTTCCGAAACCATATAAACCCTCACCCAATCGTGTGCAAAGTCGGGATGAAACAGCAATCTCCCCCTGAAAAA
>JAFZWK010000040.1 GCA_017617335.1 Bacteroidaceae bacterium
AAACCCAATGACAGTAGTTCTCTCCGACAGCTATGTATTGGTAAGCAACGAATCAGTAAAGAACTTCAAGAAAGTAGTAAAAAACCGCTTGGTATCTGTATGCAAGTTCCTCATGTACATCAGTCCTGTATATCCGCAGTGCGTTTTGAAGAATATTTAAGACAGGCTCAATATCTGCACAAAGAAACTTCAACAGACAATATAATTCAGATAAAACGTCAGTCCCCACATTCCGGTTCCTAAGGATGTGGGGATTTTCATGAATAAGTTTGGTTGAGAGAGGGAAGCGTAATCCTCTGCTTGGAGAGGATGGCGGATTTCATCGTCTCACCAAAAGGATGACAGAAAAAAAATTTGCTTCCCACATGGAAAACTATGAAGGTCTAAAGTTCTTTTTTTCAAAACTTTTGTTTAATTTTGCACTGACATCCATTATGGAAACCTTATAAGGCTTCACACATTGGGATGGAAATATGTTGTTGTTTCTGAAAATTTGTTTTTTTTCATACGATGAATTATAAAGGATTTTTCTTTGCATGCCTATTGGCTGTTTCGGTTTCTGTTGTCGCCCAGTCCCCTGTTTATCTAGATCCTTCTCATGGTATTGAAGCCCGCGTGGAGGATGCTCTTTCCCGCATGACTCTTTCCGAGAAAATTGCAGTTATTCATGCTCAAAGTAAGTTCTCCAGTGCTGGAGTCAAACGTTTGGGAATTCCAGATTTCTGGACGGATGACGGGCCTCATGGTGTGCGTCCCGACGTGTTGTGGGACGAATGGGAGCAGGCTGGCCAGACCAATGATTCTTGTGTGGCTTTTCCTGCCCTTACTTGCTTGGCTTCCACGTGGAATCCTCAAATGGCAAATCTCTACGGACACTCTTTGGGCGAGGAGGCACTCTATCGTAACAAGAATATGATTCTGGGTCCTGGTGTCAATATTTATCGAACACCTTTGGGAGGTCGCAATTTCGAGTATATGGGCGAGGATCCTTATCTGGCTTCTCGCATGGTGGTTCCCTATATTCAGGGATTGCAGTCATTGGGTGTTGCTTCTTGTGTTAAGCACTATTGCCTAAACAATGACGAGGAGTATCGTCACCAGGTGAATGTTATCCTTTCAGACCGTGCTCTCCACGAGATTTACCTTCCTGCTTTCGAGGCTGCTGTCAAGGAGGGTCACGCATGGGGTATCATGGGTGCCTATAACCTCTATAAGGATGAGCACAACTGCCACAATTCCATTACCCTCAACAAGATTTTGAAGCAGGATTGGGGATTTGATGGCGTCGTTGTCAGCGATTGGGGTGGTGCACATGATATGGATCAGGCTATCCGCAACGGGCTTGACATGGAGTTCGGCACATGGACTGATGGCCTTACCATGGGCGCCACGAATGCCTATGATAATTACTATCTTTCAAAGATGTACGAAAATGCCATCCGTCAGGGTAAATACACTACCAAGGAACTGGATGAAAAGGTGCGTCGGGTGTTGCGTCTTTTCTTCCGTACCAACATGAATAAGCAGCGTCCTTATGGTTTTCTCTGTTCCGAGGCTCACTACGAGGCGGCCCGCCAGATAGCACAACAGGGTATAGTTCTGCTTCAGAATACAGGTAATGTGCTTCCTATCCGAATAGAAGCCTGCCGCAAGATTCTTGTCGTGGGCGAGAATGCCATAAAGATGATGACTGTCGGTGGAGGTTCTAGTAGTCTGAAGGCACAGCACGAGATATCTCCACTTCAGGGTCTCCAGCAACGCTTGGCAGGAAAGGTTGATGTGGAGTTTGCTCGTGGGTATGTGGGAGATGCTACAGGCAGTTACAATGGTGTCACCACAGGTCAGAACCTTCAGGATGACCGTACACCTGACGCCCTTATTGCCGAAGCGGTGGAGAAAGCACGCACGGCTGACTATGTGGTCATTTTTGGTGGACTCAACAAGAGCGATTATCAAGATTGCGAGGGCCACGATCGTAAGTCTATGGATCTTCCTTACGGTCAAGACCGTCTCATTAAAGCCTTGGCTGAGGTGAATCCCAAGACCATCTACGTTAATATTTCTGGTAATGCAGTCACCATGCCTTGGCTCAACAAGGTTCCTGCTATCGTGCAAGGATGGTTCTTGGGAAGTGAGACTGGTACAGCCTTAGCAAGCGTTTTGGTGGGTGATGTCAACCCAAGCGGCCATTTGCCTTTTACTTGGCCTTCCAGTTTGCAGGATGTGGGTGCTCATGCCTTGGATGCCTTCCCTGGCATATGGCGTGATTCAGAGAAGAAGATCATCGATGAGGAGTACAAGGAAGATATCTTCGTCGGCTACCGTTGGGCTGACAAAAAGAAGATTCGTCCCACGTTCGCCTTTGGTCACGGTCTCAGTTATACAACCTTCAAGGTGTCTAACTTGAGAGTAAAGAATAAGGTAACCCATGATGGCCAAATGACATTCACTGTGGATGTTACCAATACAGGCAACCGTGAAGGTGACGATGTGATTCAACTCTACATCAGTGATCTCAAGTCTTCTGTAGAGCGTCCTGTGAAGGAACTGAAGGCCTTCCAACGTGTTTCCCTGAAACCAGGGGAGACAAAGACGGTTACTCTGACCACTGATCGCCGTGCTCTCAGTTTCTGGGATGAGGTTTCGGGTGATTGGAAAGCTGAACCAGGTGACTTTCAAGCCTTTGTGGGAGATGCTTCCAATAATCTGCCTTGCAAGGTGAAGTTCACGTTGCAGTAAAAGCTCCGTATATTTTGCATGCTGATATGAATTCTTCAAAGAAATTGATTTGCGATAACGTGGTGGAGGCAGAAACTCTGAAGGCAAGGTTGCTGGAGGAGGGAATTGCCTGTAGTAGTTACGACGAGAGTACAAACAAGGCGATTGTGGGTGGTTACATCCCTGGTGCCGTTGTGCTCGTAAAGGAAGAGGATTACGAGCGAGCCAAGGCTATCCAGGAGGCTGATCACCAGAAACGTGACGAGTCCATTCCTTGGTGTCCCATGTGTGGAAGTGAAAATGTCGTCATGGAACGTGTTACCAAGCCCCACAGTTCTACTTTCTTTCTTTTCCTTGCCATTGTGTGCGGTGGGATAGGTATCCTTATGTTTCTCGTTGATTTAGCCGACAAGGTTCATTCCGATTTCTATGACATTCTCTTTTGGATCGTAGCGGCTCTCTTATTTTTCGCCTTATGGCTCCATCCCACCGAGAGCAAAGTCTGTCATTGCCAGGATTGTGACAGGAGGTTTTGCAAGTAGATAATATTAAGTCCACACTGGTTTTCTTGCCATGTTGGTGATTTGAGTCGGGATTTTCGCCTTTTCTTAGGGAATCTCCTACAACATTTTCGCGATTCTCCCTCTTTGTGAGCCTTTGAGATTCCTTAACTTTGCTGTATAGAAACTATAAAATCATACAGCTATGAAACGTTTATATCACTTATTATCAGGTCTCTGCATGATGGTGTCGGCAGGCATGCTCTTATCATGCGACTATATAGAAGACACTCGTCAGTCGATGGTTTTGTCTGGTGAATGGCAGGGCGACTTTGGCATGTATTACGAATATGTAGATGGATACGGCAGGTGTTACACCTTTGATTCTTACGACACGCGTATCACCTTCATCCCTGCCTATTCTTATGCCCATCATGGTACAGGCACGCAGGTTGATTATTACGCTTATGGACCCTATGAGTACCAGTATTACAGCTTCCGTTGGTCCATCTCTGATGGCATCATCTACCTTGTATATGATTATGACCATGAGTTAGACGCACGCATCAGCGATTATCACATGACAAACGATTTCCTTACAGGCATCTTCTCCGCCTCAGGCACATCGTTCCGTTTGCGAAAGATTGCCGACTTTTATGATTGGACTCCTTATGTAAATGCTTACGGATTTAACTACAGAATTAACTGGACCAGATCTTGTCCCAATTACATTCCTGAAACCCGCTGTGACAAGGAAGATGTTGATGACGGCACAGACGCATCAGGTCACGTCCTCTCTCGTGGTCGCAGAACTACTCTGCTACAGCAGTAAAACAAATGCCTGCTATCCTTAAACGTTAGAGGGTAGCAGGCATTAAAATATCCGTAATCAATATTACTTGTTTAAACGAAACAAGATAGGTAATATGTATCGGCAGCGTACCTTCTTGCCATTTACCTTAGCAGGCTTCCATTTCTTGGAAGTGCTTTTCACACAGCGCATACCCTCTTCCTCAAGAGCTTTCCATGCTTCATCATCAGAGTCTTGAGCATTCTGAAGCCTTTTAATTCCAACATCGCTGACAGCACCATTACGTTCAATAACGAAAGAGACATGCACCCTTCCTTGAACTCCTCTCTCTTGAGCAATCTTAGGGTAACGAATATTTTTAGCAAGGTATGGGATAAGGGCATCGTTCCCTTTCTTAAACTCAGCCAGTTCATCTACGACATTGTACACAGAGTCGTTATCATCTACTTTGGCATTCACATCTGTTGCTGCTCCCCAGATAGTAAGAATGACAAACAATACTTTCAGTATCATCCATCCGTTTGATTTTGTGTTGCTCATTTTACGTTTGTTTTTAATATCTGTTTCATACATAGTCATTTATTTCTGGTGTAAAGGTAAGCATAATATTTAGAACATATTCAAAAAGAAATAAAAACTTTCATGACACTTTCTTTTTTTCGCACCTTTGATGAACGATTTCCGTTATCAAGTGTATATCATTATGAGAGCGCCTCAGAAATGGTATAGAATATAATAAGGTATTAAAACAATGAAAAAGAGAATAGCAATCATACTGATACTGATGTGCAGCACATTTGCTTTTGCACAGAAAGCAGAAAGCGTTGAATCTATCATAACCAATTCCTATGAGCCAGAATGGTATGCAGGGCAGATGGAGGCTTGGCAAAAGAAAGTGAACGAGAATCCTAATGACCAATGGGCTTGGAGGAACCTGTTCCGCGCCACCTATTATTATGAACAGAAAACTGGCGGGTGGGGTGAGAATCAGGATGAATCCAGAACGGCTGACATCATCCGCAAGATGGAAGCCGCGCTGCCAGACAGTTATGTGCTGAATCTCAGCAAGGGGCGTTTTTGCTTGAGTACTGACTCTGCCAGAAGGCACCATAAAATCACGACTCCACACATTGACACAAACGTTAAAACAAAAGCTTAACCAAGATGACAACATTCGAAGATAAACTCCAAGCATCGGCTCAGCGCCTTGCAGCCAAAGAGAACATGCAACTTCACGTTCCCCAAAACCCTTTGAAACAGAAGAATACCTACTGGGGATGGGTGGCTACTCCTGCTGCAACCGTCATAGGCCTCATCTTTGGCATGTCCTTACCTCTCTTCATGGGTAATGAGAAGGAGGCTCGATATGTTCACCTTACAGACACGCTCCGCATCGTCCAACCCGTTCATGACACGCTTTATCTTACACAGATAGTGGAAAGGGAAAGGGTAATAGAAAAGCGCATTCCTGTCAGCCAAGATGAAGATTCTGAAGCGGAATCTCCTGACTGCATGCAAGAAGAAGAGGAAGAAACCACCTGCACATCCATTCAATGCGACGGCATCAACTACTCCATTCTAGCCTCGAATTAGGACAACGTGTCGTGATTGCAAAGACAACACGTTGAAACCACGAACACAACGTGTTGAAATCGCAAAGACAACGTGTTGATTTTCTCCTTTCAACGTGTTGTCTTTTTTTCCTTGTCATCCTGCAATTTGTTTGATGTGGAAAAGGACGTATGTGTGAGAATAGGTGATGGGAAGGACAAGATGGTTTGATATCAGCAGAAAGAAAGGGGAGATGGGAATCTGAGGAGACATGGTTTTTCTATCAACAAGCTCTGAAGAGGGAGGAAAAAGGGGGGGGACAAAGATAAAATTATCCTCTTGTCATGATTTTATGTTACAAAAAGAAAGGAGAAAAGAAAATAATGTGTAACTTTGTACCAATAAAGACTCTCTTTTAGATTACAATTCAAGAAAAATGAAGCGATACGTGTTCGTAGGGCTGCTATGCCTTCTTTCTATAACTTCCTGCAAGGAGAAGACGCAAGAGAAAACTGTGCCAGTATACAAGAAAATGACAGTTGAGCTCTCTAATCAAACGCTGGAGACTGCCTACAGTGCCACCATGACTGGAAAGGAGATTGTGGAGGTTCGGCCTCAGGTGAGCGGACTTATCACGAAAATACTGATCAAAGAGGGCGACAAGGTGAGGAAGGGACAACCGCTTTTCGTTATCGACCAGGTTCCCTATCAGGCAGCTCTCAACACGGCAGAGGCAGCCCTGGAATCTGCCAAGGCAACGGAGGCGACGGCACAACTGAACTACGACAGCCGCAAGCAACTGAGGGACCAGCAGGTGATCAGCGACTTCGACCTGCAAACTGCTTATCAGAGTTTGGTTTCAGCGAAAGCAAGAGTGTCAGAGGCTCGCGCACAACTGACGAATGCTCGAAACAGCTTGGGCTATACGGTAGTGAAGAGTCCTCTGACGGGCGTGGCAGGCATGATTCCTTATCATGTAGGTGCCTTGGTGAGCAGCAGCATAACGGATCCGTTGGTTAGGGTAAGTGACGACAAGGAAATGCTCGTCTACTTCAGCTTGAGTGAAAGGGAGATAACAGACCTGACGATGGCAAACGGCTCGATGGACAATTACTTGAATCAGATGCCAAGTGTGAGGCTGAAGATGACGAACGGAACGGAATATGAGTATGAGGGAAAGGTGGATGCTGTGAGTGGTTTGGTAGACGAGAGTACAGGAGCGGTAAGCCTGAGGGCAACTTTCCCCAATCCACAGCACTTGCTTCGCAATGGGGGAAGTGCTACGGTAATCCTTAGAAGCAAACGAGACAGCGTGATCGTGATACCCCAATCGGCCACTCTGGAGCTGCAGAACAAGGTCTTTGTGTATCGCATCGTAGACGGCAAGGCGAAGATAACGTCCGTGGAGGTGAACAGGTTGAACAACGGCACGGAATACGTGGTGGAGAGTGGTTTGAGACCTGGCGAGGTAATCGTTGCCGAGGGCGCAGGATTGGTGCGCGACGGGGAGGAAGTGAGATGAACGTAAAAGCCTTCATAGACAGACCCATTCTGGCTGGCGTAATAAGTGTCTTCATCCTTATTCTGGGATTAATAGGCCTGAGTCAGCTCTCTGTGGAGCAATTCCCAGAGATCGCTCCTCCCACTGTGCGCGTAAATGCCAACTATACAGGAGCCAATGCGGAGACGGTGATGAAGAGTGTCATCGTGCCGCTGGAGGAGAGCCTTAACGGTGTGGAGAACATGATGTACATGAGCTCGACAGCCACGAATGCAGGAAACGCCAGCATCGCCCTCTTCTTCAAGCAGGGAACGGATGCCGATATGGCGATGGTGAATGTGCAGAACCGTGTGGCGAGTGCCCAGGGCCTGTTGCCTGCCGATGTGACTCGAAGCGGAGTGACAGTCAGAAAACGTCAGACCTCGAACATTAAGAGCATCTCTCTTTATAGCCCTGAAGACCTCTACGATGACAACTTCCTGACGAACTACATGAAGATCAATATCGAACCTGTTCTCTCGCGTGTGCCAGGCGTGGGAGAAGTGGGTATCTGGGGTGCCAGCTACAGCATGCGTATCTGGCTGGATCCCCTGAAGATGGCTTCCTACGGATTGGAACCCTCGGACATTGATGCCGTGCTGAGCGAGCAGAATGTGGAATCGCCTACAGGAACTTTGGGTGCCGAATCAGACAATACGTTCCAGTATGTGCTGAAATATCGTGGAAGATACGAGGAAGAAAAGGACTACGAGAACATGGTGATAGCCTCTCGTCCTGATGGCACGATGCTGCGGCTGAAGGATGTGGCTCGAGTGGAACTGGGCAAGCAGGGTTATGCGATGCAGAACACCACCAACGGACATGCTGGCACAAACTGCATGATAGCGCAAACACCAGGATCGAACGCCAACGAGATCATCGAACGTGTGGATGCCAGTCTGGAAGAGATACGTAAGACATTGCCTCCTGGAATGGAAATCGTGGACGTGATGAATACGAAGCACTTTCTCGACGCCAGCATTCACAACGTGGTTCGCACGCTGATGGAAGCCGTTCTACTGGTCATCCTGGTAGTGTATGTCTTCCTGCAGAACCTGCGCAGCACCTTCATCCCTTTGGTGGCTATTGTGGTCTCGCTGGTGGGAACCTTTGGTTGCCTCTATGCGATAGGATTCAGCTTGAACCTGCTGACGCTCTTTGCGCTGGTGCTAGTCATCGGAACGGTGGTGGATGATGCCATCGTTGTGGTGGAAGCTGTGCAGGCGAAGTTTGACGTGGGGTACAAGTCGCCCTATCTCGCCTCTGTGGATGCTATGAAGGGATTGACCTCGGCACTGGTGACGACCACCATCGTTTTCATGAGTGTCTTCATCCCTGTCTGCTTCGTGGGTGGAACGACAGGAGTCTTCTATACCCAATTCGGATTGACGATGGCCATCGCTGTAGGGATCAGCACCATTAATGCGTTGACTTTGAGCCCTGCTCTCTGTGCTGTCATCCTACGTCCTCACGACATGAAGGGGAAAGGGTTCTCAAGCCGTTTCCATGCGGCTTTCGATACTGCATTCGGCAGGATGGTGAGCAAATACCAACGCGGCGTGCTCTGGATATTCCATCGTAGATGGGTAGCTGGAGTGGGAATAGTGCTTGCAGTTGTCCTGTTGGCTTTCCTGATGAAGAACACTAAGACGGGTTTGGTGCCTAACGAGGATATGGGACAGATCAATGTGAACGTGCAGTGTGCTCCAGGTACGAACCTCAACGAGACGGCACGCATTACTCGTGAAGTGGAGGCATGCATCAAGGATATTCCTCAGATGCGACTCTACAACATGAGCGTTGGTCGTGGCGCCACTTTCGACCAAAGCAGTAGCAGCGCATCCTTCACCATACGACTGAAGGACTGGAGCGAGAGAAAAGGGAAAGGAGACGACATTCAGTCTGTCATTGATGATATTTATAAGCGTACAGCCAACGTGTCGAATGCCCAGGTTCGAGTGAGCACCCGTCCCATGATTTCAGGTTATGGTGCCACGAGTGGATTCGAGATAAACGTGCAGGATCGACGTGGTGGCTCCATCGAAACACTAATGAGCTATACTCGCATCCTGATAGACTCGCTGAACAAGCGACCAGAAATAGATCGCGCTTACACAACCTTCGATACGAAATATCCGCAGTATCAGGTAGAAGTGGATGCTGCAAAATGTAAACGCGATGGCATCTCTCCCACCAATGTGTTGAGTACTCTTTCGGAATACGTGGGTGGACGCTACAGCAGTAACCTGAACCGATTCACCAAGCTCTATCGCGTAATGGTGCAGGCAAGCCCTGAGTTCCGATTGGATCAGGAGGCGCTGAAGAACATGTACGTGAGAAACGCTGCTGGAGGTATGTCGCCCATCAGTCAATACATGACGTTGACCCGTGTGTATGGAAGCGAGAGTCTGAGCCGTTTCAACCTCTTCAGCTGCATCACAGTACGTGGCGAGCATGCATCGGGCTACAGCAGCGGTCAAGCCTTGCGTGCCATTGAGGAGACGGCAGCCCAAGTGTTGCCAGAGGGATATGGATTCGAGTTTGGCGGCATGTCGCGTGAGGAGGCCAGTTTGGGTAACATGACTGCTTTGGTCTTCAGTATTTGCGTCCTCTTTATCTATCTTGTCCTGTGTGCCTTGTACGAGAGTCTGATGATTCCCCTGGCTGTTATTCTAAGCGTGCCTTTTGGACTGGCAGGAAGTTTCCTTTTTGCCCAGATGTGGGGAGTGGAGAATAACATCTACATGCAGACAGGTCTGATTATGCTGATCGGATTGCTGAGTAAGACGGCCATCCTGCTGACAGAATATGCCAGTACGCGCCGTCGTCAGGGTATGAGCATCACGATGGCTGCCATGAGTGCGGCACGAGTGCGCCTGCGTCCCATCCTGATGACTTCACTGACCATGATCTTTGGTATGCTCCCCTTGGTCTTTGCGCATGGAGTGGGAGCTAATGGAAACGTCAGCCTGGGTGTAGGTTGCGTGGGCGGTATGATTGTGGGAACCATTGCTCTGCTTTTTGTGGTGCCTGTGCTCTTCATTGTTATGCAATACAGTCAGGAGATTATTCTGAAGAAACTGCATATAACATCCTATAAACAATAAACTATGCCATGAAAAGAATCTTCCTGTTGATGGTGATGCTTGCAAGCATCGATCTGTACGCAGAAACTTATACCATCGATGTGAAACAGCGCTATCAGACCAACGAGGGATGGGGCGTAAGCCTGTGCTGGTGGGCCAATATGTGTGGCCGCTGGAACGACGAACGGGTCTCTGAACTGGTGGACTGGCTGGTATCGCCTGAAGGACTCAATTACAACATCTTCCGCTACAATATCGGAGGAGGTGATGATCCCAACAATGGGCACTGCTTGCCTCACCACATGGGGAAAGGTAAGGGACTGAGGGCTGAGATGGAAGGATTCAAGGACGGACCAGACGAACCCTATGACTGGGAAGCTGATGAGGCTCAACGGCGTATCATGCTGATGATAAAGGAGAAGCGACCTGATGCCATCTTCGAGGCTTTTTCCAACTCAGCTCCCTGGTGGATGACCATCAGCGGATGCGTGGGAGGAAACACCCCTGCTACAGCCGATAACCTTCGCCCAGACTGCTACGAGGCTTTCGCCCACTATCTGGTGGACGTCTGCAAGCATTACAAGGAGACATACGGAATAGAATTCGTCTCGTTGGAACCTTTCAACGAACCAGTGACGGATTATTGGTATGCGAATGGAAGTCAAGAAGGTTGCCATTTTGGAGCGGAGGCTCAGACAGACTTCGTGAGGATTTTAGCTCCCATTCTAAAGGAGAGCGGCCTGAATACTATTATATCAGCCAGCGACGAAACAAATGTAGAGACATCCATCCAGAGTTTGAAAGTCTATCGTGATAAGGGCGTGTTACCCCTTATCGGACGTTGGAACACGCACACTTATAGCGGCAGCATTGAGGCAAAGAAGGAACTGCAGCAGTTGACCTCGGAGTTGGGTATCAAGTTTTGGCAGAGCGAAACAGGAAGTGGGGGACGAGGCATTCATGGCAACCTGATGATGGCTCAGCGGTTGATGGACGATATCCGCTATATGAAACCTACAGCCTGGGTGGATTGGCAATACGTGGAGGAGAAAAATAATCAGTGGTCGCTGGTAAGCACTGACCATGAGTGGCATACCTACCAACGTCACCATAACTATTACATCCGACAGATGTTCAGCCGCTTCATTCCTATGGGATATACGTTTGTGGAGAGTGGATCTGAGCATACGCTGGCAGCCATATCGCCTGACAACAAGACGCTGGTGCTGGTGGCGCTGAATACTTCAGACCAACCAGAAACACACCTCGCGCTGACTCCCAAGTTGAAGGCTGTGACTTGCTATCGCACTTCACGAGAAGAGGATGTGGTTCCCATAACGGATTTTGATAAGAAGAAAGGGAAATTGATGTTCCAACTTCCTCCTTTGAGTATAGCAACGTTTGTCTGTGCTCTGTAGTTCCTGGCCAAAAGTGCGAAAAAAGATTCCTTCATGCTTCTTTTTTCACTCTTTTTCATTATCTTTGTGGCAAATTTCTTAATTAAAGTCGATAAGGTCAATTAATCATTAAAAAGAATAGAAAATGTTTGAAGGTCAACCTAAAGGGCTTTGGACCCTGGCTTTTGCCAACACGGGCGAACGTTTCGGCTACTACACGATGCTGGCCGTCTTCGCTCTGTTTCTGGGGGAGAACTTCGGTTTTTCCGCAGGAACTGCTTCTGAGATTTACACATGGTTCTTAACTTTGGTTTACTTCCTGCCCCTGATAGGTGGTATGGCAGCTGACCGTTGGGGCTACAGCAAGATGGTGGTGACGGGCATCTTCATTATGTTCCTGGGATATTTGCTGCTCTCCATACCTCTGGGTGGCAATACGGTTGCTGTGGCTGCAATGGGTGGCGCTCTGCTGCTCGTCAGTTTTGGTACAGGTCTTTTTAAGGGAAACCTCCAAGTCATGGTGGGTGACCTCTACAATGATCCACAGTATGCCCAGAAGCGTGATGCTGGCTTCTCCCTCTTCTATATGCTTATCAATGTGGGTGCCCTCTTTGCTCCCACTGCTGCCATCAAGATCATGGAATGGGCTCAGAACTCGCTGGGATACTCGAAGGCCGACTCCTATCATTTTGCTTTTGCTGTGGCTTGTGTCTCTGTGATTGTTTCTATCCTGATTTATTATCTTGGCAGGCCCACTTTCCGTCAGGTACTGACTGTGAAAAAGAAAGATGTCAAAGCAGAGGAACCCGTTGAGCAGATGAGCAAGGCAGAAACCCGCGAGCGCATCATTTGCCTGTGTCTGGTATTTGCTGTGGTGATCTTCTTCTGGATGGCATTCCATCAGAATGGACTTACATTGACATGGTTTGCTGATGAGTTCACCGCCACTACTTCCAACGGATTGCAAAGCATGCTCTTCGATGTTACCAATTTGGTGGCTGTTATCGTCATCGTTTATGCCCTGTTCAGTTTCTTCCAGAGCAAGACCTCGAAAGGAAAAACATGGTCTGCCGTCCTGATAGGTTTCGCTGCGGCTTATCTCATTTACCAGTACAACCATCTGTCTGGAAGTGTGAACGTGTCAGCTCCCATCTTCCAACACTTTAACCCCTGCTTCGTGGTGTTACTTACCCCTGTGAGCATCGCGCTCTTTGGCTGGTTGGCAAAGAAGGGAAAGGAACCCAAAGCACCTGTGAAGATTGGTCTGGGAATGTTGGTGGCTGCTGCTGCATACTTGTTGATGACGTTCTTCTCCTTCGGTTTGCCTGCAACGGATCATCCTAACCACGTTGCCGACGTATCGCCTAATCTGTTGGTGAGCACCTATCTGATTCTGACTTTTGCAGAGTTGCTGCTGAGCCCCATTGGTATCTCCTTTGTTACCAAGGTGGCTCCTCCCAAATACAAGGGCATGATGATGGGTGGCTGGTTTGTCGCAACTGCCCTGGGTAACAAACTTGTTTCCATTCCTGGCCACATGTGGGATTTGCCTCTTTATGTCGTATGGGGAACTCTCATGGCAATCTGTTTGCTGGCCGCTCTCTTCATCTTCTCTATCATTAAGAAGTTGAATAAAGTGGCTTAAAATAAAACGACAATTGAAGAAACTTCCACCTCTCTGGATATCATGTGTGCCACTAATCATTTTAGTGGCACTCATTTCTTGTGTTGTCAGCGTTTTTGGGGATGAGACTCTTGCTGGAGCTAGCCAGATAGCCTTAATGGTGGCAACTGCTTGTTGTGTCAGTATAGGATTGCTTACTCGTCATATCGTCTGGAAACAGTTTGAGGATGCAATCTCAGAGAAGGTGGCTGGCATTTCCCAAGCTATAATCATCTTGCTCTTGATAGGTGCACTGGGAGGAGCTTGGATGGTGAGTGGGGTGGTGCCTACCTTGATATACTATGGCATGGAAATCATGAACCCTCAGTGGTTTTTGGTCTCTTCGTGCGTCATTTGTGCCATCGTGAGCGTGATGACAGGTTCTTCGTGGACTACGGTCGCCACTATCGGCGTTGCTTTGCTCGGAATAGGTCAGGCACTGGGATTTAATGAGATGTGGATAGCAGGCACTATCATCAGCGGAGCCTATTTCGGAGACAAGATTTCGCCATTGAGTGACACGACTGTTTTGGCAAGCAGTACGGTGGGAACACCACTTTTTACTCACATTCGCTACATGATGTTCACAACGATCCCTACTTTCGTGGTTACTCTTTTGATCTTCAGTTTAGAGGGTTTGATGTATGCTCCGACTACTACGGATCACATTCTTGTGGTGCAGGAAGCATTGCAGAACACATTCTATCTCTCTCCCTGGTTGCTGATCGTTCCTGTGATTACAACCATCATGATACTTTTCCGCTTACCCAGTATGGTTGTGTTGTTTTTGGCAACCCTGTTGGGTGCCTTGGTCGCAGTCTTTGTGCAGGGTGACCTGCTTGATCGAATTGCAGGAACCGACCTGACAGGATTCGCTCAACGTTTTCGAGGTTCTCTCATCTTGGTGTATGGAAGCACCAATCTGGATACAGGAGTGCCCGAACTCAATGATTTGGTGGCTACACGAGGCATGAGTGGCATGCTCTCCACCATCTGGCTCATTTTGTGTGCCACTTTCTTTGGTGCAGCCATGACGGTAACTCGAATGATAGACAGCATCATGTTGGCTCTGCTTCGTTTGGTTCAAGGTACGATTTCTATGGTGGCAAGCACTGCTTTTACTGGCATTTTTCTCAATATCGTGTGTGCCGATCAGTATTTGAGCATCATTTTGACCAGTACGATGTTTGGCGATACGTATCGCAAGAATGGTTACGAGCCTCGATTGCTGAGTCGAACCTGTGAGGACAGTGCCACCGTGACTAGTGTACTGATTCCTTGGAACACATGTGGTATGACGCAGAGTTCTGTGCTCGGTGTTTCCACGTTGGCGTATGCTCCCTATTGCTTTTTCTGCTATTTGAGTCCCCTTATGACTATCTTGATGGCGGTTCTCGGTTGGAATATCGTGCGCAAGCCTGTTAAAGAGGAGAAAACGGCTTCAGTCATCGCCTTAAGGGACTCAAAAGAATAATTCTATTTTGGCCGTTCCTTTTTCGTTAAAAAATAGAATATCTTTCCTTTGTTAAGATTTGTTTTTGGGACACATTTCCAAATTTTGCAAAAAGTTTGGAACGTATAACCATATTGCCGTATCTTTGCAGCGTGAGACTGGAAGAAAAGACAAGTATCATAGCATAAATAATTAAGGTATTAACATAAAAGGAATTGAATTATGGCAACAAAAGACAAACTTCATCTGGAAACTTTGGCACTTCATGTAGGTCAAGAGCAAGCCGATCCCACAACCGATTCACGCGCAGTGCCCATCTATCAGACTACTTCTTATGTGTTCCACAATTGTCAGCATGCTGCTGACCGTTTCGGTTTGCGTGATCCAGGTAACATCTATGGCCGTTTGACTAACTCTACTCAGGATGTTTTCGAGAAACGTGTAGCTGCCTTGGAAGGCGGTGTGGCATGTTTGGCTGTAGCATCTGGCGCAGCTGCTGTAACTTATGCTCTGCAGAACATTCTGAGAAGTGGCGACCATCTTGTGGCGGCAGACAACCTGTATGGCGGATCTTATAATCTCATTACTCATACTTTGGCAGGTCTCGGCATTACGAATACGATTCTTAACGTGAATGATCTGGAGGCCCTGGAAGCAGCCATTCAACCCAACACTAAGGTCGTCTATGCTGAGACTTTTGGCAACCCCAACTCTGATGTGTTGAATCTGGATGCCGTAGCTGCTGTGGCTCACAAGCACAATCTTGTATTCATCGTAGACAACACGTTTGCTCCACTTTTGATTCGTCCCTTGGAACATGGCGCTGATGTAGTGGTTCACTCCGCAACGAAGTTTATTGGTGGACATGGAAGTTCACTCGGTGGACTCATCGTGGACGGTGGAACTTTTGATTGGAAGGTAAATGCCGATAAGTTCCCTACTTTGGGCCAATCCGATCCTTCCTATCATGGTGCCGTGTTTGCCGACGTGGCAGGTCCTGCTGCGTTTGTAACTCGTATTCGTGCCGTCATCCTGCGTGATACAGGTGCAGCCATATCCCCCTTCAATGCGTGGATTCTGTTGCAGGGCTTAGAGACCTTACCTCTGCGTATCGAGCGTCATGTGGAGAATGCTCTAAAAGTTGTGGATTATCTGAGCAAGCATCCCAGGGTGAAGAGTGTTTCTCATCCTGCTCTGCCCAGTCATCATGATCATGAGCTCTACAAAAACTATTTCCCCAATGGCGCTGGTTCCATTTTCACCTTTGAAATCAAGGGAACTGAAGAAGATGCCTGGAAGTTTATTGATCACCTAAAGATATTCTCATTGCTGGCCAATGTGGCCGATGTGAAATCTTTGGTAATACATCCCTACACCACTACTCATTCCCAGTTGTCACCTCAGGAGTTGGCAGATCAGCACATCACTCCTACCACTATCCGTCTGTCAGTTGGTGTAGAACATATTGATGATATCATAGCAGATTTGGATCAGGCACTTGCTGCTCTATCCCATTAATGTTAATAAATATCACATTAGATTTGTGCATGTTAGACATTGCTCGTGCCATGCTTATTCATGAAGAAGGGAGTCCCGCAGTGAGAACTCCCTTCTTTATTTAAATAATGATTATAGCGAAGTTTTTACTCGTTCCAATCGTCCCATATTTCATTCTTCACGCCCACGCTTCCTGCATCGATTGCCTCTGCATTTCTGTTGACTGTGACACCAGGGGTGGTGGCAACCATGCTTAATGCTATCATTTCTGCTGCCATCATTTCTGGTGCTTGATATATCTTTTTCATAATCATATCTTATTTTTGTTATTACCCGTTATTAGTCTTCGTTATCGTCATCGTCAACGTTGAATAAACACTTTCTTACCATTCACGATGTTGATGCCGCGCTGAGGTTTCGTCAGGCGTTGGCCTGCCAGATTGAAGATTCCTTCAGCCTGCTCGCCACTTACAGTTCGTGTCTCTATGATACCTGTCTCGTCGTTGAAGACAAGATTCAAATTCTTGGTGCCACCACTTGGATTTACCACACTGGCAGGCAGCAGAGCCTTGCCGGCAGGTATGCGACCTGCATTTATGGGTACAAATTGGTCGCCAGAGAGGCCATAATACCATCCTTCTCTTATACTTTTTTCCTCGGGACAGCCCTCGAGCTTGTTATTGGAAAGTGTCTCGCCAGATGTTGTGAAAAAGATGGTTACATCTGCGTCTGCAGTACCCATCAGTAGCACACCTGTGCCACCTGCTACAGCGCCTGTTATCTGTTCAAAGGTAATAACGTCACCGCTAACACCCGTTATCTGCCAAGCAGTATAGCCTTCAGCGTTTGCGAAGTCCACAGGTGTTTTGCTTGCGAAGGTTGCATAGCCCTTATCATTGAGGTGGACACAAGTACCATAAGTGAAGTAGCCTTCGGTAGGATTGGCATAAGAGATATCATTGGCATTAGTACTTTCGTATGCAACAGCACCCACAAGCACAGAACAGTCCTTGAACATATCGGTAGAGGCATCAGATGTGAAAGTCGGCTTGTTCCAGTTATTGCCGCAAAAAATGGCCTTGAGTTTTTCACAGCCCCTGAACATTTCATTTGTGAAGCTCAAGTTCTCGGTGTTGAAACCCGATAGGTCAAGGTTCGCAAGTTCTTTGCAGTATCGGAACATACCCGTCATGTCCGTCACATTCTCGGTTTTGAAACTTGAGAGGTCAATGCTTTTGAGTTTTTCACAGTTAAAAAACATCTCACTCATGTCAGTTACATTAGAAGTATTAAATTTTCTCAAATCAAGGGTGGTAAGATCTAAGCACTCCTCGAACATATTGTTCATTTTTTGCACGTTCCTGGTGTTGAAGCTAGAGAAATCAAAATTCGTGATTTTAAAGCATTGACGGAACATGCAAGACATGTCGGTCACATTCTCTGTGTTCAGATTCTCGATGCCAACAATCGTAGTAAGCTTGTACATTTTATCGAACATACAGCTGGTAGATTCCAAACCATCGTAGTTCTTAAAGGACTCATCAAAGATAACAGTTGTAATGTTGCGATTGTCACACCACCCATTATCCTCACTGTCCCATGGGATAGTATATGTTAATTCCGTATGCGAGAATTTTTGCGTGTCATAGTAGAACGTCAATGTCTCGCCATTTTCCGAAACAAGGGCGTAGGGGACAGCTTTTCCTGTGAAATAGCCAGTGGTAGGGTTAGCCATGCTGGCAGTAAAATAATTGGCACCCGAGGAATTGTAGTGAACGGCTCCCGTGAGTGAAGTGCAGTCTTGGAACATCCCGAAAGATGCGAGATTATCCTTCTGCCAATCATTGTTGCAGTAGATGGTCTCGAGACTAGTGCATCCGTTGAACATGTAAGTCATGTCGGTCACGTTAATGGTATTGAAGCTCGTCAGGTCGAGAGTTTCCAAAGCAGAGCATTCTTCAAACATACTGACCATGTTGGTTACGTTAGCTGTGGTGAAGTTCGGCCCTATTTTGATAGTTTTCAAACTAGAGCAATTTTGAAACATACCGGCCATGTTGGTCACCTTGGCTGTGTTGAAGTTGCTCAGGTCGAGCGTTTCCTGCCAATAGTGTATGTCTTTAAACATATAACTCATGTCGGTTACATTTTCCGTGTGCAGGTACTGGAGGCCGCTTATTATATGGTAGGAAAAATAAAAGTTGTCTTCTGGTACACTTAAATCCGCAAACATATAACTTGCATTCGTTAATCCATGATAGTCATCAAACGATTGGTCAAACTTAACAGTACAAACCTCGCCATCACGATAACTCCTCCAATTTACCCATCTCGGTTTTTCTCCAGGAGCCCAGTTTAGATCACATATCCTTACACTTTTTTCGTGCCACCAATTTTCTGAGTCCGACGGGTCATAATTTGGGTTCGTTTCGTTATGATGTGTATTTTTCTCTGTGTCGTAGTAGAAGACTAAATCACTAAAACTATAATCATCGCCTAAAATCTTTGTCCACACGGCATAAGCCTCTTTAGTTTGTGCCCAAGCTGAGGAGGCACCCATGATGGCCAACAGAGTGGCCAGAAGTAATTTGATCTTTCTCATAGATTCTGTATTTTAAAGATTAATATGTGTAAATTCGGTTTTCTCATTGGTTGACACATTTTCGTGCGGACTTAATCCACAAATTACCATAAAGATATGTAATTCATGTTTTAAAAACATGATAAACGTCCAAAAATCGCCCCCTCGTTAACGTTTTTTAACTAATCGAAAATTTCTACGGAAGCATAAGGCCGAAAAGCCACTCCGCTTTCAGCAGACTTTCAGGAATCTTTACAAACTCATCCCCCACAAAAGATCCTTAGGGACGCGACACGTTGAAAAAGAAAAGGCAACGTGTTGTGTCAGCGGTTTCAACACGTTAACTTAACCGATTCAACACGTCGAAATCCGAGATTCAACACGTCGTGTCCTTCAGAGGGACAGGAAAGATGATGTCGGAAGAAGATTCGTGCTTGATGTCGTCTGTCAAGGGGAGGTCTTACTTTGAGGGGAGGAGCATCCAGCGGTAGAGGTTGCAGCCAATGAAGTTACCCAGCACTTCGCAGAGATAGACGACCAGTACCATGGGCTGCAACAATTGCTCGGTTGGCGATACCAGGAAATAGAAGGCATCGGCAATGGAGTGGGCGAAGCCGCAGAGAATGAAGACTGGTACGCCCAGCAGGAGGGTGAGCATCTTTCCCTTGCGAGCGAACTCTACAGCGGTCGTCATGATGAATCCGCAACCTATGGCCAGCAGGAAGCATGCCCACGGACCTTTGGCCAACCGCCCTTCCAGAATGGCAGAGGCTGGTTCGATGCAGTCAGGCTGGGCATAGGATATCATTTGAGCGGTAAGCCAGCAACCCACGATGTTGCCCAACAGGACTATGGCCAGCATGGCCCAGTCTCCATGACGACGGATGAAGCCTGCCGTACCTGTGTAGAGTTTCAATCCATAATACACTACTGTCGTAAGGCCGAAGGAGAAAAGGACGGCTCCTGCCACACCTCCTACGCGAAGGTTCACAACGCATCCGATGGAGATGCAAATGCCTGCCAGGATGGCGAGGGGGAAGATTTCCCTGAATAAACTTTGAGACTTGGTCATAACGTTCATGTGAAGTTTTCTTGTTAGTGGATGTATCCGTCGTCCTTGATGTTCCAGAGGACAGCTACCGTCAGTCCACCCACAACGGCGACTCCGCTCATGAGGATGAAGAGGTAGTCCCATCCGAAATGGTCTGAGAACCAACCTAATCCTGCGCCTGTGAAGATGACGGAGACGTAACTCATCAAGCCTATCAGGCCGACTGCCGATGAGGCTGCTTTCTTGGTTACTTGGTTGGAAGCCACGACACCCAGCAGGGCTTGAGGTCCATAGAGGAAGAAGCCGGCGACAGCCAGCAGAATAAGCACCAGGACGCTGCTTGCGTCGTCGGGCAACACGTGGAGAGCGACCAGACAAAGGGCGACGATGCCCATCTCGATGGCACAAACCCGTTGGGCTTTGCCTCCAAAGAATCTGTCAGAAACCCATCCTGCGCACATCATTCCCGCACAACCTGCTATCTCGAAAATCGCGATGGTCCATCCTGCCAGCTGGGGCGAGAGGGGAATGGCACGGTTCTGGAGGAAAGTGGGTCCCCAATCCAATACGGCAAACCTGACGATATATACGAAGAGATCTGTAAGGGCAAGTATCCACACAATGGGATTCTGGAAGACCTTTTTGCGGATGAAGGCCTTGAATGCCTCTGGGCTGTCGTCTTCGTCGAGTTCTGTCTTCGTGTTCGGCAATTCAGGAAGACCAACGGAAGTGGGTGTGTCGCGCAAGGTGACGAGTATAAAGAAGACTCCCAGCGATGCGATGACGGCAGGAATCCAGAAACACCATTGCCACGCCATCGTGCCTGTCCCTGCTCCCATTCCGCTGCCAATGATGTAGCCGCAAAGTACGGAAACGAGTCCTGCTCCTATGGAGTGGGAAGTGTTCCAGAAACTCATCTTTGTTGCCAGTTCCTTTGGTGGAACCCAATGTACCATCAAGCGGTTGCAGGGCGAGAATCCGCATCCCTGGAAGACGTTGTTCAGAATGAGCAGGACGGCCATGATGACGACCATCGTGTTGACAAAGTCAGGGCCTTCTGATGTGCCTGTTATCCAGTGGCTGAAGTTCGCGCTGAAGCCGAAGATGTAGTTCAGTAATGCGCATACGGTAAGGCCGATGACGAGATGCCACCTTGCGTTGGCTCGATCTGCGATGAATCCGTTGATGAACTTAGAGATGCCATAAATGATTCCTACCAGCGAGAGGATGATGCCGAAGCTTGTGTTGGTGATTCCATAGGCATCTCCCAGTGCTGGCATGGCGAACGAGAAGTTCTTGCGTACGAAGTAGAACATGGAGTAGCCTATCATCGAGCAGATGATGACTCTCCATTGCCAGTGCTTGAAACTGTGTCGTGTCTGCATGTCAAGCGTTTCTTTTCATGTGGGAAACAGAGAGAAAGCGATTAGTCGAGATGCTCATACGTGAAGGCTTCCCAGGGCAAATCAGCATCAGCCTTTCCCTTGTCGAGAATGTCCACGATGTGCATGAGAAGCGGGAAATTCTTCAGGTCCACGAGTCCCAGCTCAGCTTTTCTGCGGATGGCATTTCCCATGACACGCGTGATGACGAGACTCTCCAGCGTGATGCCAGCCAAAGCTTCAGTCACTTCGTCGTAGTTCAATCCTTGTCCCATCAGTACACCACATCTGCGTGTCCGTCCGCTGAAGATGGTTACGTAGAGGTCACCCAAGCCAATGCATTCCGATTCAAACGTGCCTCCTTGCATCTGCATGAGAGCATGCGTCTCGCGTACAGCCTGGGTGAACGTTCCTGCCTGGGAATTGTAGTGCTGTGGCTCGCTTTCTCCGTGCCAGCGTGTGTTGAGCCCCACAGCCAACGTGACGGCCATTGCATAGGCATTCTTTAAGGCAACAGCGCTCTCCAATCCGATGACATCATTCGTCAGGGAAATGTGGTAATAGGGACGCTGCATGGCTTCCTTCATCATGCGCAGAGCGTCATTGTCCTTTCCGCAGAACGCCACTTCCGATGGATCCATGAAGACCAGTTCGTAGCTTGTGCAGGGGCCACCGATGGCGCAGATTGTCCGCTTAATGCCACGTTTTGCCAACTCGCTCTCCCAGAAGCCAGGGTAGGATAGAAGTGTTCCGTCCTCGGTGGCGCGGAGTCCTTTCGTTACACTCAGTACGGGCATCTCAGGATCCAGTTGGGTAAGGATTTCCTCCAAGAACCAGTCTACTCCGAACGATGACACGCCACCAATCACGAAATCGCAGCCTTCCACAGCTTTCTTCCAGTCGCTGAAATAGTGGTAGGTTACGTTGTCAGGGAACTCCCGACAGAACTTCTCGTGTTTATGCGTCTTGATGTAGCCATCGATGATACTGTCGTCGAGACAGGTTCCGATGAGATGCACGTCGTTTCCATTCTCTGCAGCGGGGAAGGCCAGGGCAGAACCCATCATTCCTGCTCCCAAAATAGCTATTTTACGTTTCATGGTTGTAGAAAGTTTTATTGATTGATGTAGTCTAAAATCTGTTCAGCATGGATTTTTGTCTTGATCTCCTTGGGAGTGAAAATCTTTTCGATGATGCCTTCCTCGTTGACCAGATACGTGGTGCGCAGGATGCCGATGGTACGGCGCCCACAAGCCACTTTCTCGCCCCATGCTCCCAATTGTTGGAGCAGAGTGGTTTCTGTGTCGGCAATGAGAGGGAATTCCAGCGAATAGTTGTCGGCAAACTTCTTCTGCAGTTCAGTACGGTCCTTGCTGACTCCGATGATGGAATAGCCAGCAGCCTCCAGCTCGGCTTTGTGTTGCTGGAGGGAACATGCTTCGGCAGTACAGCCGGAAGTGTTGGCCTTGGGGTAACTGTACAATACAATCTTACGGCCCTTGTAATCGCTTGCCTTGATGGGATTGCCATTCTGGTCGGTACCCAGCATTTCAGGTATTCTGTCTCCTACTTTCATGAGTTTTCCTGTTTTTTCTGTTCTGTTGTCATTCTTCTTCGTCTTCGTCCCCATAGGTTTCGTCACCCGTCTCGCCGGCATAGCTGTTCACGCCAGCCATACGGAGCAGACGCTTGGATACGCCCAGATCGCCCTTCTTGGGAGCAAACTTAGGCACGATGTAACCCGTCTGGTTCTGCTTCAGGAATTCCTTTGCGGCTCCAGGATATACAAGACGGAAATCGATGGTCTCCACGATGTAGCGGTAATCGGGGATTTCCAGCACGCCATCCACAGAGGTGATGCCCCAGGGATTACGCATCGAGAAGAGATAGTTGTCTGGATCAGTGGTGTACATCAGGGTGAAGGCATGACCAGTCACAGTGTTGAGGGTTCCGCAGAGCAGGTCACCCTTGTTGAAACCGCCTACGCCTATCATTCCATTCTCCATGGCCCATTCCAGGACGGCTTTCATTTCACCGTTGAAGAGGGTACCTGGCGAGATGGCAAAGCTGTTGCCAGAACCGGTCAGGAGAGGTGCCACATGCTCGGTGCCGATTCCCTCGATGCCATTGCACTGATAAATTGTTTCCCACTTCATGATAGCTTTCTCGAGGACAGTACCCCACGTGGGGACATTATTCTTACCTGTCAGTTGGCCGATGTTGTTGTTCCCGTCACACAGGAACTTGTTGTCCACCGTCACGTTCACCGGATTGCCTTGAGGGTCATACATGGCTACCGTATAGCGCCCGCTTCCTTCTTGCGTAATGATGTGCTTGATGAAGTCAGGGTAGTTGTAGGCAAGGGATGCCAGCACGGCACACATGCAGCAGTCTCCGATGGCATGCTGGTTGATGTCGGCAGGCTGTGGATCGCCAAAGGGATAGAGAGTCACTGTCTTGCTCGTCCATTTGGTAAGTCCGGAAATGCTCACGTTGGGCTGGTTCGAGGGATTTGCCAGCCAAGCGCGGTCTTCCTCCGTGGTCTTGTGTCTGTTCTCGAAGTGCTTGCCCATGGGGGTTACGGTGGAGTTGGTGGAACCTAAGCGCAGATTCAGGATGCGGTTTATGTCAGTATATTCGTTCCGATTGGGGAACTTCACCATCGTGGCGTTGTGGGCAGCCTCTATTGACTTGTAGAAGTAACGGGTGGAACTGGCACGCTTCAGCACCAGCAGTTCAGGTTCGTTAGCCAGAATTGTGTAGTTCTCCACATTGCCGGTCTTCTGCGAGGTGCAGCTCAGGCTCTTGAAGTCATCGCTGTAGGTGATATCGTAGACCTCATCCTCACTTGAACGTGACCAGACCATACGGGTTCCCGTGAAGGTGATCATCTCTGTTCCGTCATAGTGGGAACTGCTGTTCGTGGTGGCCCTGTATCCCAGGAACCAGGTTCCCCAGAGCTCGCCAGGCTGCAGTTCAGGCAAGATGTCTATCACGTTGATGTCAGCGATGTCATAGGATACCACCGACTTGTCATTCAGGGTAATCTGAAGTCTTTGGGCCACAGCAGATCCGCTTGCCATCAATAGGAATGCCGTCAGGTAGAGTAATCTCTTCGTTCTTTTATACATGATTTTATGAATTTAAAACCGAAAATATATGCAAACATACATAAAAATCGCGAGAAAAACTCTCCTGTATCTCATATTTTGAAAAAAAAAGGTAACTTTGTCTCCAATCATAGAAAAAAACAGTAAAGAATGAATCTTATCGTCCTACTCAAGAAGATTGCTCCCTACGTTCGTCCCTACAGGTGGCTTGTGATTGCGACCCTGATCCTGACACTCATCGGCTCATTCATCGCGCAGGTCAATGCTGTTGTTCTGGACCGTACGGTTGATGCCATCAACGCGTTGGTGAAACCTGAAGGTTTCGACTGGTCCAAGGCTGCCAATATCCTTACCATCATCAGCATCGTCCTGCTGGGCAAGGAATTACTGGCTGCCATCATCCGTTATGCCCAGAACTACTTTGGCGAGCGCATGCGCATCCTGGTCAGCAAGGATCTTTCCCAAGCCATCATCGACCGGATTCTCAGTTACCGCATGGCCTTTTTCTCGCGAAGCGGCAACGAGACGGGCAAGTTGCAGACGCGCATCGATCAGGGTGTAGGTTCGCTTTCCACAACCGTACAGAGCGTTTTCATCGACCTGTTGCCTCTCTTCACTTCTGCCTTCTTGGCTCTCGTGCTGATGTTCATGGCCAACGTATATGTAGGATTGACGGCTCTCTTCATCGTACCTATTTATATAATAATAACCGTACGTCAGGCTCGGCGTCTCAAGGGGTGGCGTACCAACATGCGCAGGTTCCGCGAGCAGAAATCCAATGGAGTGGTGAGCATCATCGAGAGCATGAATGTCATCAAGTCTTTCAACCGTGAGCCTATCGAGAGCGAAAAGCAATGGAACATACAGACGCAGTTTACCGACAATCAGATGCTTGTGCGCAAGACATCGTTTTACTTTGATGGTGTGAAGAGTTTCGTGCAGCAGGTGGGAACGGTGCTTATCATCATCCTGACCGCTTACCTGGTGCTTATCCAGTATCCAGGCATGACCATCGGTAAGATCATGTACCACGTGATGCTCTTTTCCAACGTCACGGCTCCCATCACTCAGCTGCAGCGCATTTTCGATTCCCTGAACGATGCTCTCATTTATGCCGAGGGATTCTTCGACATCCTGGAGGCAAAGGATGAGGCGGAACCCAGCGGCACCTATCATCCCGAGACGGTTCGCGGCGAGTTCGAGATCCAGGGGGTTGACTTCACGTATCCCAATGGAACCAAGGCTCTCCACAACATCAACATGTCCATTGGCAGCGGCCACATCACCGCTTTTGTGGGACTTTCCGGAGCCGGCAAATCCACTATCATCAACCTGCTCGACAAGTTCTATGAACCTGATTGCGGCTGTATCACCTTGGATGGCGTGGACCTGCGTGAGTGGGACACGAAGTATCTGCGCGAGAACATAGGTCTGGTGCTCCAGAAGAATCATATCTTCGAGGGTAGCGTTGAGGAGAACATACGATACGGAAAGCCCGATGCAACGGACGAAGAGGTCATCGAGGCTGCCAAGAAGGCTTACATCTATGACCAGATCATGAAGCAGCCTGACGGGTTCAAGTCTCGTGCCACGGCTCTCTCGGGAGGCCAGCAGCAGCGTATCGCCATTGCCCGCATGTTCCTCAAGAATCCTCCCATCATCTTCCTCGACGAGCCTACTGCCAGCCTGGATGCTGTAGCCACGGAGCAGATCAAGGCCAGCATCGATGCCATCAAGCGCGACCGTACCGTCATCATCATCAGTCACAGCATTTCCCAGATTATCGACAGCGATGTGGTCTATGCGCTCAAGGACGGACGCGTGGAGCAGTCTGGCGAACCCGATGAGCTTTACCGCAAGGGCGGAGTCTACAAGGATATCGTGGATGCCTCTGCCCGCAGTCTCAACATTGACAAGCTTGCCCATACGCTGGATACGAACGGGGACGGGAAGCTGTTTGATTGAAAGGGTGGTTCCGAAAAAAAGCAAGAAAGGATGGGTCACGTGGTCCATCCTTTCCTGTTTTCCTTTCTTACCTTAAAAACAACAATCTTTAACCTTAAAAAAAAACAATCACCTGTTTCTTTCTGGTGCAAAGGTATGAAGAATCGCAAAAATGAAGGCTAAACAAATAAGGAATATCACATTTTGAATAAATTTATTGATAAATATCAAGAAAAAATATAACTTTGCATACGAAAAACAAGAAAATGTCAACTAAAACAAATAAAGTGTAACATGAAAAGAAGAGTTTTATTGTTTGCTGCTGCCCTGTGCCTGTGCGCACCATCGCTGCTGGCTCAGACACATGACAAGTTTGCTAATTTCGGTCGCTATGGTCAATCGAACATCGAGTTGGGTGCGCCCGACAAGAAGGCCAAGCGTGTAGTGCTGATGGGTAACTCCATTACGGACGGCTGGCCACGCATCAGCTCCCAGTTCTTCAAGGATCACCCCTACATCATCGGGCGCGGTATCGGCGGCCAGACCAGTTATCAGTTCCTGCTGCGCTTCCGCGAGGATGTCGTGAACCTGAAGCCCAAGATCGTGGTCATCAACTACGGAACCAACGATATCGCTCTCAACACGGGTCCCTACGACGAGGACAAGACTTTCGGCAACGTGCTGAGTATGGTGGATATTGCCCGTGCCAACAAGATCAAGGTCGTGCTGACCAGCTGCCTGCCGGCAGGCGGTTTCAGCTGGAGGCCTGAGGTGACCGATGCAATGGCCAAGATCCGTCGCCTGAATGCCCGTGTGCAGGCTTATGCCAAGAAGAACAAGATTCCGTACGTGGACTATTTCAGCGCCCTGGTTACAGCCGACGGCACAGAGATGAACCCGTCCTATGCCAACGATAAGCCAGGTGTTCATCCGAATGCTGAGGGTTATGCCGTGATGGAGCGCCTTTTGCTCCCCGTTATCGAGAAACTCAGGTAGGTTTTGCTTCCGTTGTGCCTACATATTTAAAGGTTTTGCAAAAATTAGTGGTCAAAAGTTTGCGGATTAGAAAATAATTCCTACCTTTGCACCCCGTAAACATAGCAAACGGGAAAAGTGAAGGGTTCCGACTGACAAAGTCGGGATTCTTTTCTTTTTCGTCGTCGTCGGAAATAGTAGATACAACAAACATTAGATAAAATATGGGTTATATGTCACAAAAGGGCTACGATGAGTTGGTAGCCAAACTACAGCGCATGGAGAGCGTGGATCGCCCCGCTGCCAGTGCTGCCATTGCAGAGGCCCGCGACAAGGGAGACCTCTCGGAGAATGCAGAATACGATGCCGCCAAGGAGTGGCAGGGTAAGTTGGAAACAGAGATTGCCATCCTGAAGAAAACCATCATGGAGGCAAAGATCATCGACACTACCCACATGGATACTGACACGGTGCAGATCCTGGCTACGGTGGAGCTCAAGAACGTGAAGACGGGCATGAAGATGAAATACCGCATCGTCAGCGCCACAGAGGCCGACCTGAGGGCTGGCAAGATCAGCGTTGAGACTCCCATTGCCAAGGGCCTGTTGGGCAGAAGAGTGGGCGATGTGGCCGAAGTGAAGGTCCCTGCAGGCATGCTGCAGCTCGAGGTCTTGAGTATCAGTTACGAGGAATAATCAAAAAAGAATTGTTTGGTATGGCTACTATTTTTTCACGTATTGTGGCAGGCGAGATTCCCAGCTACAAGATTGCCGAAGACGAGAATTATTATGCCTTTCTCGACATCAGTCCCCTGCAGAAAGGTCACACGTTGGTAATTCCCAAGCGTGAGGTTGACTACATTTTCGACCTGAGCGACGAGGAGATAGCAGGTTTGCAGGTCTTTGCAAAGAAGGTGGCGATAGCCATCAAGAAAGCCATCCCCTGCGTGAAGGTGGGCCAGTGCGTGCTGGGTCTGGAGGTTCCCCATGCCCACATCCATCTGGTTCCCATGCAGAGCGAGGCCGACCTGCGCTTCACGAACCCTCATCTGAAGCTCACTCCAGAAGAATTCCAGGAGATTGCCGAGAAGATAAGGAAGGAACTCTGATTCCAGAAAGCTTTCCGAGACATACAGAAATCCCCAGCAGGACTCTTCCTTGCTGGGGATATTCTTTACTGCTTCGACCCTTTGTATTCCTTTTCTTCCTCACCGGATTTGAACAGAAGTTTCCAGCCCTTGGCGCCTGCTCGTGTCAGTTGCTTCCCAGTGCAGGCATTACCCTCGTTGTCTTCGCTGAAGAGACACAGGGATGAGGGATGAATTTGGGTTAGGTCCCCTTTCCTCAGACTCTCGATGAGGGCATCCATAGCCTCGCTGCTTAACTGGTTATTCGCACAAACCAGATAATTCAGTTCTGTGCATGGCGAGAGGTCGAGCTTGGTCAACTTGTTTCCAGAGCAGTTCAGATAGTACAGTGCCTGACATGGCGTTGGGTCGAGCTCTGTCAATTGATTGTCGGCACAGTTGATGTGCTTCAGCTCCTCGCATCCCGTTAGGTTAAGTTTAGTCAATTGATTTTCTTGGCAGTCCAGTTGTTGCAATTTGGGGCATGTTGAGACATCGAGTTCTGTCAACTGGTTTTTATTGCATTGAAAAATCCACAGATCAGGAAGAGTAGAGGCGAGCTCAAGCTTGGTCAGCTGGTTGTTGTGGCAGATGAGAGTCGTCAAATCAGAGCATCCAGAGACATTGAGCTCCGTCAACTGGTTATCTTCGCATTGTAGATGGTTCAAGGCCTTGCATGGCGAAAGGTCGAGCCTTGTCAGTTGGTTCTTGTAACAAGATAAGTGGTCCAATTCCGAGCATCCCGATAGGTTGAGCTCCGTCAGTTGGTTCTTTTCGCAACTCAGCGATTTCAACTCCTTGCATGGCGAGAGATCGAGTTCCGTCAGCTTGTTGTTCCAGCAACGCAGGTTCTTTAGGGCTGTAAAGATTTCTATTCCCTTCAGGCTCTCGATGTCTTTCTCTTCGACATATAAGATGTCGATGCTTTGGATTTCTTCCTTTGTCAGCACACCATCCTGCCCGTAGTCCTCCTCTAAGAGATAGGAGCGGAAGGCTGGGTCAGGGAAGTTTTTCTCGTTAATCTTCACGATGCCGTTCGAACACGAATGCATCATCAGCAACGCCATCACCATGACCGTCATGCAGCCGAAAGTGTTAAGTGGTATTCTCTTCATAATCATTAGTTTTAGGAGGTTTTCAGCCGCAAATATATAGAAATATTTCGAACTGCAAAAAAAAACGAAAAAAAAGGATCAGCGGAATCCCGCCAACCCTTTTTTCTTTGCAATTCTTTTCAATACGAGTTCCAGACATCGTGACATTAAGCACCTTCCCGCTTTCACGCCCACGACCACCTGCTTACAAACCGTTAGAATAAGTAGAGAAATATGTACTAATTATAAATATATAAATTTTATTATAATATATAATTTATTATATATTATAATAACCCATTGGTATGCACCACTTCCCACACATCGCAAACCACCTTAATGTCACGATGTCACTGTCACACTGTCACGATTTGCTCTCCCTCACCCTTCGACTCCCGACTCTTGGCCTTTGATTCCAGTCTATGATATGCAACAGGAAGATGTTATATAATTTAACATTCTTTCACCAAATTTCGTCCTTCAGAATTTGGTGGTTTGAGGATTTTTTCGTAACTTTGCATCGTGAAAGAAAGAGGGGATTGACACGTTGGAAATCCGGAGCCAACACGTTGAGACATTTACCATTTAACTATCTACCATTTACCATTTTTGGGTGGATGCAAAACAACAAAAAAAGCCCAAGCGCGCGGGGCGAATGAGAGAGATAAAAGTTTATTAACCAACCAATTAAAAAAAGATTAACAACCATGATTAACTACAGTATTGTTATCCGCAGCACGAAGCCTGGCACCAAGACTGCCGATATCACCGAGACCAAAGCGTATGGCGTAGCGCAGGTTTCCGACATTTTGACCATCAATGACTTCGCCAAGCATATCGCTCAGCACGGTACGCTCTATGGCCGCGACGTGATTCAGGGCGTGCTCGTGAAGATGGTGGACTGCATGCGCGAGCTTCTGCTCGAGGGCAAGAAGATCCAGCTTGGCGAACTGGGCAGCTTCGGCATCGGCCTGAGCACCAAGGGTGCCAGCACCGCAGCCCTCTTCACCGCCGAGAACATCAAGAAGGTGAACGTGAACTGGGAGCGCGGCAAGCTCTTCAAGAACCTCCGCGACGACGCCACCTTCCAGCTCGTCCCCAGCCGCAAGGCACAGGAGGATGCGGTAGCCGACGCAAAGCGCCAGGAAACCCTCCAGCCCGAGGAGGATGGGGACTAGTAGCCCCCTAGTAGACCTAGTATGACTAGTATGACTAGTACGACTAGTACGACTAGTTGGACTAGGAGAACTAGAAAACCGGGAAAAGGGGGAAACAGGGGGGAATCCGCTACTTGGGGGGTGGCGGATTCTCTTTGTTTTCAGGTGAACTTGGTGTCTGTGTGCATCTTGCGGATGGCGTTGATGTCGTTGCGCGGGCAGATCATCAGGATGCCGCCTTCTTCTGCCACGATGTAGTCGCGGAGTCCCTTGAGGACGGCGGTGTGGCCTTCTGGCAGGCGGATGATGTTGTCCTGGCAGTCATAGAGATAGGTCTTGGTGTTGAGGACCACGTTGCCTTTCCCGTCGGCTGGGACATCGTCGTAGAGGTTCTTCCATGTTCCGATATCCGCCCACCCGAAGTTGCCTTTCATGACGAAGACCCTGTCGCTTCGCTCGAGGATGCTCAGGTCGATGTTGAGGTTGGGCAGGGTGGTGAAGAACTGGGGTGCCACCTTCGTGTTGGGGTTCTCTGCCTCTTCCATCATGCGCGGGATCTCCATCTGGTATTCGGGAACCAGTCGGTAGAGGCTGTCGAGCATCACCTTGACGTTGAAGAAGATGAGACCTGTGTTCCACAGGAAATCCCCTTCCTCCATGAACATCCTTGCGAACTCCTCGTTGGGCTTTTCCGTGAACGACTTCACTCGGTTGATGCTGGGCGTGGGTGCCTGGGAGTCGTCGATCTGGATGTAGCCGTAGCCTGTCTCGGGGCGTGTCGGCTGGATGCCTGTGACGAGGAGGCTCTCGTGCTGTTCGACGAAGCGGAGGCCTGTCTCTACATCCTTCTGGAACTGTTGCTCGTTCTCGATGAGTTGGTCAGAGGGAGTGACGAAGATGTTGGCTTGCGGGCATCTCCTTGCGATGAATACCGATCCCCATGCCACGGGTGCAAGGGTGCCTCGGCGGAGAGGTTCCTCGAGGATGTGCTCGTCGTCCACCTGGGGCAGTTGCTCGTAGATGAGGGGCAGGTACTGGAGGTTGGTGGAGACGTAGATGTACTGCGGGTCGATGAAGCGGGACACGCGGTCGTAGGTCTGCTGCAGGAGGGTGCGTCCGGTTCCCAGCAGATCCATGAATTGCTTGGGTTTCGTGGTTCGGCTGACGGGCCACAGACGGCTTCCGTTTCCTCCGGCAAGAATCAGACAAAAGTTATGTTTGTCCATATTTTGTGATGCGTTTTTCGTTTACTTTTGTGCTAAATTATGGAAAAAAAGCACATCTTCCAAAGACTTTAACGAATTATCACATACTTTCAGCATTATTTACTAAGTTTCCTTTCAAAGGGAAGGGAAAAGTGAGGGCTAAAGAAGTGCTTCGATGGATTTTGCCAGGTTCGTGATGTGTTCCTGTCGGGCTTGCAGGTCGCAGTTCCTGTCGATGAGGAAATAGGTGGGGATGTGCTGCACCTGATAGAGGGTAACCATGTCGCTCTCCAGCCCTTCCTCGCAGTAGACGCAGACCCAGGGGAGCAGCTCGCTGCGCTGTGCCCAGAAGTGGTAGTCCTTGTCGAGGCTGACCTGATAGATCTCGAATCCCCTGTCGTGGTACTTGTTGTAGATCTCGCGCAGCTGCATCGTGCGTTCCTGGTTGCCGGGCAGGGCGAAGGCGGTGAAATCGAGCAGTACGACTTTCCCCCGCAGGCTGCTCAGCGTGCGCTCCTTGCCGTTGATGTCGGGCATCGTCATGTCGATGATTCCCAGCTCGCTGACCTTCTCGTCGTTGAAGTCCAGAACGATTTCCTTGGGCTTTGCCTGGTTGCGCCTTCCCTCGGCAGCTATGTTCTTCAGGTTCTCGCTGCGGGGCTGGCCAGGGTATTTCTCGTTCCAAGCATTGGCAACGGCACGCAGCCAGGTCAGGTCGCTCTTGTCGCGCATGGGGTCGAAGAGAAGGAGCCCGTTGAGCATCTGGAAGCAGGCGAAGTAGCTGCTGGTGGCATCGTAGCGGTTCTGGATGAAATTGAGCTTCACCTCCGTCTTGTAGGCATTGATGAGCTGCTCGATCATCGTGTCGCGCTCCTCGATGGTAAGGTCGCGGTTCTCGGCCGTAGAGCGCACGGCACGCTCCAGGTCTGCCAGTTTCAGGCAAAGCAGGCGGATGGTGTCGCACGTCCCGCTCCCCTCCACCTTGTAGCCAAAGGACATGTTCTGCAGGCTGGCCTCCACGCTGACGGTTTCCGTGCTGTCGAAAGCCAGGTTGATACATTGGTTCCCGATGCGCAGGCGGTAGAACTCGGGGTTCTCCTGCTTGCAGTCGCTCAGGTCGAATTCCCCCGTTTCGTTCAGTCGGACGGAATCCACCGCCAGGATGCCGTCGGCCAGCGTGATATGCTCCAGGTACAGGGTTGTATCGGCAGCGTCGGTGATGTGACCGGTAACGTGGAATCTGGCATGTTGGCAACTGGCAAGGAGGAAGATTGCCAAGAGAAGAAGTATTCTGTTCGTTTTCATTCGGAGTGTGCAGTTTTTGTCGTGCAAAGATAGCGCTTTTATTGCGATTCCATACCTTATTTAATAAAAAAACGTAAAATCGCGGGGGTCGAGGCATTCTTTTTTCGCTTTAATGTGTAGAAATTCAAGAAAATATGGTAACTTTGCATGATTTTTGTGCATTTATACACACTTTTTTTATATTTCAATTTAGATGAACGTAATTACAAAGACAGTCGAGTTGCCTGATGGAAGAACCATCAGCATCGAGACCGGGAAATTAGCCAAACAAGCCGATGGAGCCGTGATGCTGCGTATGAACAACACGATGCTTCTGGCCACTGTCTGCGCTGCTAAAGATGCCGTTCCCGGAACAGATTTCATGCCCTTGCAGGTGGAGTACAGAGAAAAGTATTTTGCTGCCGGTCGTTTCCCCGGTGGCTTTACGAAGCGTGAGGGTAAGGCAAATGACGACGAGATTCTGACTTGTCGTTTGGTGGACCGCGCCTTGCGTCCCCTCTTCCCCAGCAATTACCATGCTGAAGTTTATGTGAATGTAATCCTCTTCTCTGCCGATGGCGTTGATATGCCCGATGCACTGGCTGGCTTTGCCGCTTCTGCAGCTCTGGCTTGCAGCGATATACCCTTCGAGGGTCCCATCTCAGAGGTACGTGTGGCACGTATCGACGGCGAGTTTGTCATCAACCCCACCTTCGAGCAGCTCAAGTCAGCCGATATGGACCTGATGGTAGGAGCAACGGAAGAGAACATCATGATGGTGGAGGGCGAGATGAAGGAAGTGCAGGAAGCAGACCTGCTGGCCGCCCTCAAGTGTGCCCACGAGGCCATCAAGCCCATGTGCCGACTCCAGAAGGAACTCTCCAAGGAACTCGGTAAGGACGTGAAGCGCGAGTACTGCCACGAGATCAACGACGAGGAACTGCGCGAGGCCGTGAAGGCCGAGTGCTACCAGAAGGCTTACGACGTGACGAAGCAGGCTCTCGACAAGCAGGCCCGTGCCGAAGCCTTCGAGGCAATCCGCGAGGAATTCAAGGAGAAATACACGGCCGAGCATCCCGACCTGACTCCCGAGGAACTGGAGGAGAAGAACGGGTTGGTTGACCGCTATTATAACGATGTGGAGCGCGATGCAATGCGTCGCTGCGTCCTCGACGAAGGAATACGCCTTGACGGTCGCAAGACGACTGATATCCGTCCCATCTGGTGCGAGGCAAGTCCTCTGCCCGGACCTCACGGAAGCGCAATCTTCACTCGTGGCGAGACCCAGTCTTTGGCCACCTGCACCTTAGGAACCAAGTTGGACGAGAAGCTGATAGACGACGTACTCATTCACGAGTATCAGCGTTTCCTGCTTCACTACAACTTCCCTCCCTTCTCGACAGGTGAGGCCAAGGCCCAGCGTGGCGTGGGACGCCGTGAGATAGGACACGGCCATCTGGCATGGCGCGGCCTGAAGGGCCAGATTCCAGAAGATTATCCTTACGTCATCCGCGTGGTAAGTGATATCCTGGAAAGCAACGGCTCCAGCTCTATGGCTTCGACCTGTGCCGGCTGCCTGGCTCTGATGGATGCCGGTGTACCCATCAAGGCTCCCGTTAGTGGTATCGCAATGGGATTGATCAAGAATCCGGGCGAAGAGAAGTATGCCGTGTTGAGCGACATCCTGGGGGACGAGGATCATCTGGGCGACATGGACTTCAAGACCACAGGTACTCCCAACGGTCTGACAGCCACTCAGATGGATATCAAGTGCGACGGCTTGAGCTACGAGATTCTGGAGAAGGCTCTGATGCAGGCAAAGGCAGGCCGCGAGCATATCCTGGGCGAGATGATGAAGACCCTCAGCGAGCCTCGTCCTGAACTGAAGCCCCATGTTCCTCGCATCGAGCAGATGATCATCCCCAAGGAGTTCATCGGTGCAGTGATTGGCCCCGGTGGCAAGATCATCCAGGGTATGCAGGAAGAAACGGGTGCCACCATCGCTATCGACGAAGAGGACGGCGTAGGCAAGATTCAGGTTTCCGGTCCCAACAAGGAAGTCATCGATGCCGCCATTTCTAAGATCAAGGCCATCGTGGCCATTCCTGAGGTCGGCGAGGTTTACGACGGCACCGTACGCAGTATCATGCCTTACGGATGCTTCGTAGAGTTCATGCCAGGCAAGGATGGTCTGCTGCATATCAGCGAGATAGACTGGAAGCGGCTGGAGACCGTCGAGGAGGCAGGCATCAAGGAAGGTGACCAGATCAAGGTGAAGTTGCTCGAGATTGATCCCAAGACAGGTAAGTTCAAGCTCTCGCATCGAGTGCTGATCGAGAAACCTGAAGGATACGTGGAGCGTGAGCGTCGACCCCGTCCGGAACGCGGAGAGCGTCGCGGCAACAACGAGCGCCGTGACCGTCGTCCCCGTCACAACAACGAGGGAAACCACCAGCACAATGCGTCCCCTGCCGAGAACCCTGCTGAGTAATATGCAATAATAAAGGAAGGTATGATTCTCAAGAGAAAAGAGATTTCATACCTTCTTTGTTTTCCACATAAAGAACAATATCTCACTCCCCCAGGGGAGATAACCTAAAAAAACAGACAACATCGTGAAAAAAATTCTTCTCGCGCTGACCTTGCTGGCAGCAGGCATCGGTGCACAAGCAGTAAATGATCCAGTAAGTTACGTCAACACCCTGGTGGGTTCCCATTCTACTCCAGCCCTCTCGACGGGTAACACTTATCCTGCCATCGCCTTGCCTTGGGGCATGAATTTCTGGACTCCCCAGACAGGCAAGATGGGCGACGGGTGGGCTTATACCTATGATGCAGACAAGATTCGTGGCTTCAAGCAGACTCATCAGCCCAGTCCCTGGATGAATGACTATGGCATGTTCAACATAATGCCTATTGTGGGAGAACCCGTCTTCGATCAGGACAAGCGGGCAAGCTGGTTCAACCATAAGTCGGAAACAGCCACGCCCTATTATTATAAGGTATACTTGGCCGATTACGACATTGTCACCGAGATTGCTCCCACCAGCCGTGCCGCCATCTTCCGCATCACCTTCCCCGAAAGCAAGGGAAGCTACGTGGTGGTGGATGCTTTCGACCGTGGCTCCTACATCAAGGTTATCCCCAGCGAGAATAAGGTTGTCGGCTACACGACCCGCAACAGCGGTGGAGTGCCCAAGAACTTCAAGAACTATTTCGTGGTCACCTTCGACAAGCCTTTCACCTATACCGCGACGGTGGACGAAGGCAACATCAACACGAGTACGAAGGAAGTGACGGGCAAGCATGCAGGAGGAATCATCGGATTCAGCACCAAGCGGGGCGAACAGGTCAACGTACGTGTAGCCAGCTCGTTCATCAGCATTGAGCAGGCAGAGCAGAACCTGAAGGAACTGGGTAGCAGCACGCTGGAGGAAGTTGCCGAATCAGCCCGCAAGGAATGGAACGAAGTGTTGAGCCGCTTTGAGGTAAAGGATCAGGACAATCCCGACAATCTGCGCACCTTCTACAGTTGCCTGTATCGCTCCGTCCTTTTCCCGCGTAGCCTCTTTGAGGTGAATGCAAAGGGTGAGATCGTGCACTATAGTCCCTACAATGGCGAGGTACTGCCTGGCTATCTCTTTGGCGACACAGGATTCTGGGATACTTTCCGCGCTTTGTTCCCCTTGGTCAATCTGATGTATCCCAGCATGAGTCAGAAGATGCAGGAAGGTTGGGTGAATGCTTACAAGGAAAGCGGATTCCTGCCTGAATGGTCTTCTCCAGGTCATCGCGATTGCATGGTGGGCAACAACAGCGCAAGTGTGGTCGCAGATGCTTACCTCAAGGGTGTTCGCGGTTACGATATCGAGTCCCTGTGGGCAGCAGTCACTCACGATGCCAATGCGATGCTTGAGCGCAGTTCCAGCGGTCGACGTTGCTGGGAAGAGTATAACGAATTGGGTTACGTCCCTTATGACAAGATCCGCGAGAGTGCAGCCCGCACGCTGGAATATGCTTTCGATGACTGGAGCATCTACAAGTTGGGACAGGCATTGGGCAAACCCGAGAGCGAGATAGCCGTATATGCCCAGCATGCCATGAACTACAGGAATCTCTTTGACAAAGAACACAATCTGATGCGTGGTAAGTTGGCCAATGGTGAATGGGCTCCCGACTTTAATCCCTTCAAGTGGGGTGATGCCTTCACCGAGGGCAATAGCTGGCACTATACTTGGAGTGTCTTTCATGATCCTCAGGGACTCATCGACCTGATGGGTGGAAAGGACGTCTTCAACCAGATGCTCGATAGTATCTTCATTCTTCCTCCCATCTTCGACGACAGTTATTACGGAGGTACCATTCACGAGATTCGCGAGATGCAGATCATGAATATGGGTAACTATGCTCATGGGAACCAGCCGATCCAGCACATGATCTATCTCTACAACTATAGCGGTCAACCCTGGAAGACCCAGTATTGGACCCGCGAAGTGATGAACCGCATGTACAATGCTCATGCTGATGGCTATTGTGGCGATGAGGACAATGGTCAGACCAGCGCTTGGTATGTGTTCTCCGCAATGGGTTTCTATCCCGTTTGTCCAGGTTCCGATCAGTACATCCTGGGAACTCCTTTCTTCCGCGATTTGGTGCTTCATCTCGAGAACGGAAACAACATTACCATCAGTGCGCCAGCCAATAGTGACAAGAACCGATATGTACAGAGTCTTAAGATCAACGGCAATGAATACGGCATGAATTATGTCAACCATTCCGACTTGATAAAGGGTGTGAATATGGATTACACGATGGCTGCCCAGCCCAATACCAATCGAGGTGTAAGCGAGGGAAGTTTCCCTTACTCCTTCAGCAAGGAATATAAACTCCCTGAGAAGTCCGGCAAGAAATCTAAGAAATCAAGGAAATAATGAAGCGTCAGGTTCTTTCTTTACTGCTGATAGCCTTTGCAGGATTCGTTCATCCGCAGGTCAGCTACACCTTTACCGACGAGGATGAATGGGCTTGCTATGATGCGTTCAACGATGCCTTTTTAGACGCTTCAAAGAGTATCTACAAACTCAACACCGAAACGGCAAGAGCAGTGGATCGCTGGAATGGTGCGGCTGCCATCTGGTGCCAGGCAATCTACTACGACATGGCCCTGAATGCTTACCAACGTGCTGCGAAGGAAGGCGATGAGGCTCGTATCAGCAAATACAATACACAGGCCCGCCGTATCTACGAGGGTGAGAAGCGTCAGTATGCCAGCTTCAATTTCAACGACAACAACACCAATACAGGATGGTTCGTTTATGATGACATCATGTGGTGGACTTGTGCTCTGGCACGAGCTTACGAGATTTTCGGTTCACAGACGTATCTTTCCTATTCCGAGAGTAGTTTCTGCCGAGTCTTCTATGGCTCACAAAAGGTAGGCGATACAGGTTCGTATGCTGATCCCGAGAAAGGTTTGGGAGGTGGTATGTTCTGGGAATGGCAACCCATTGATAATCCGAAACCCAACAAGGCAGGTGATTTCCGCTCGGCTTGCATCAACTTCCCTACGGTGATTGCTGCCTGCCGTCTCCATCAGTTGGTTCCCGAGGGACGTACGGCTCCCACGAGTGCCTATCCCAACCGTCAGACCAAAGAGTTCTATCTGGAGAAGGCCATTGAGATTTACGACTGGGCGAATAAGACATTGGTCAATAATGGCCGTGTGGCAGATGGAATACATGGCGGCGGTCCAGAGTTTAAGGATCATCTTTACAATCAGGCAACGTACATTGGAGCTTCCTGTCTGCTCTACAAGATAACAGGTGAGGAAAAGTATCTCAACAACGCCAAATCGGGTGCAAACTATGTTTTCCGCAGCATGTGCACAAGCTCCATCCTTCCCTTGGAAACAGGTATTGAGCAGGGAATCTACTGTGCCATCTTTGCCCAGTACATGCACATGCTGATTTACGACTGCGGACAAACCAGTTATTTGGGTAACATCCTTCGCAACATCCAGCGTGGATGGAACAATCGCGACAAGGTGCGCAATATTTCCAATGGGAATTTCCTTCGCGTCACCCCAGAGGGTTCCACCATAGAAAGTTATCCAGCCAGTGCCTTGCCTTCCCTGATGCTCCTTTTCCCCATAGATGAAGTTACAGAGGTCGAAGAGATCCCTTTTGAGGATTCCGCCCAGAATGATATCTTCACGCTGGGCGGACAAAAACTGAAAGAGGATGCCACTCGCGAGGACCTGTCTCGCTTGAATTCAGGCATATACATCTGGGGCAATCGTAAGATAGCCACGAGGTAAGACTCCTTTTTCGACGACTTCCCTGTTGAGTCTCGGATCACAACGTGATGAGTCGGCAAAGACAACGTGTTGAAACAGCAAAGTCAACACGTTGCCTTTCCTTTTTCAACGTGTCGCGTCCCTAAGGATCTTTTGTGGGGGATGAGTTTGTAAAGATTCCTGAAAGTCTGCTGAAAGCGGAGTGGCTGTGAGCGAGGGTTTATCTTTTCTCGCTCATCACGAAGTCAAGCGTTCCGCCATTCATGATGTCTTGATGACTTATCTTCATGTCCTTCAGTTTCACTCCGTTCAGGCTCACGCTTTTCACGTAGATAGCCTTGTCCGTTTTGTTCTGGGCATTAATGACGAAATCGTTGCCGTTGCTTAGATGAATGATAGTCTTGGGGAAGAGGGGAGTTCCCAGCACGTATTCAGCCGAGCCAGCATTGAAGGGATAGAATCCCATCGCGCTGAAGATGTACCATGCTGACATTTGACCACAATCATCGTTTCCTGCATAGCCACTGGGGGTAGCATTATAGAAGGTTGTACGAACTTGGTCTACCAATTCCTGGGTGCGCCAATGCTGTCCAGCGAAATTATAGAGATAGACGGTGTGGTGGCTTGGTTCATTACCGTGTGCATACTGGCCGATAAAGCCCGATGCGTTTCCGTTCGTCTCGCCACTCTTTTCTGTCAGCGTGAAGTTCTCATCCAGTTTCTTCAGGAATCCCTTTGTTCCACCCAACAGTTCGATGAGGCCTTGCGGATTCTGTGGTACGAACCACATATATTGCCAAGCATTTCCCTCAATGAAACACCTTTCCTCGTAGCTTAGGGGATCAAATGGAGTTACCCATTCACCCTTATCGTCCTTAGGACGGAAGAATCCTGTCTTTGCATCAAAGAGATTGCGATAGAACTCGCTGCGCTTATAGAATCGCTCGTAGTCCTCCTCCTTGCCCAGTTTCTTTGCTACAGCAGCCACACACCAGTCGTCAAAGGCTTGCTCCAAGGTAATGCTCACGCTGGTGTTTTGCAGATTATCGGGCAGATAACCATATTTCTCCCAAAGGTCGAAGGGAGAATTCAGATGATTGCGGGTAGAGCTTTCCACCATCGCTTTATAGCAAGCCTCAACATCAATACCAGGCAGTTCTGCCAAAATAGCATCGCTCAGCACAGGGATTGAATGATTACCTATCATGCAGTAGTTCTCCTCGCCCCACAAGTCCCAGATAGGCAGGTAGCCATAGGTTTGCTCGTGCAATACCATTGAATTCACCAACTCGGCTGTAATGGCGGGCTCAAGCAACAGATATAGGGGATGAGCTGCGCGGAAAGTGTCCCATAGAGAGAAGGTGGAGTAATACTTACGATGGCGAGGCATCTGCTTGATTTCAAAATTGGTGTTCATGTAGCGTCCATCGGCATCGCTCATCGTATTGGGTTGCAGCATAGCATGATAGATGCCCGTGTAGAAGATGGTCTTCTGGTCATCAGTTCCCTCGATATCAATGCGCGAGAGTACCTTGTTCCAAGCTTGGTTGGCGACATCTGTATAATGATCGAAACGCCAACTCTGGGCCTCCAGTTGCAGATTGCGGTCAGCTCCTTCGTAATCTACAGGCGAAATAGCAACTTTCACCAAAGTGGGTTCACCGCCTTGGTCGAAATTGAGAGCGCACTTTAGTGAACGTCCGTTGATCACGTCCACCGAACCCAGATTGCGGCTACCATCCGTAAAAGTATGCTTACGGATAGGTTTCGAGAACTCGGCACGAAAATATACCTTGCGCAATTTAGCCCACCCTGTAATGATACGAAAACCCTCGATGGTGTGTTCGTCCAGCAAACGCACCTGGCTTTGGATGATATCATAGGCACGGCGTCCTGTATAGTATGCTTCACCTCGGTAAGTGGAGTGGTCTAAATCCAGGATGATTGTTTGGGGTTTGCCCTCAGGGAACGTGTAGCGATGAATACCCACGTGGGTGGTTGCAGACAGTTCCACCTTCACTCCGCTCTCTTTCAGTTCTACCATATAATAGCCAGGTCGAGCCTCCTCTGCATCGTGGCTGTAGGTTTGCCCGAAGTCTCCAGCCTTCAGGTATTCGGGAGTTACATCCTGTGTGGTAGGCATCAGGCTGATGTCAATCAGGTCGGTACATCCCGTTCCACTCAGGTGAGTATGAGTAAATGCATATATTTTGTCCTTGTTATAGTCGTAACCAGAGCAAGGATCCCACGTAACCATAATCTCAGTATCCGGACTCAGTTGAACAAAACCCTGAGGCACCGTAGCTCCAGGGAAGGTGCTGCCACTCAAGGCGCCTGTCTCATCTGTCTGTGTACCGATGAAAGGATTCACGTAATCTGTGTAGTCGATAGCTTGCATGGAGAGGGTGCTGAGACCCATCAGGAAAACAAGTGAAAGTTTCTTCATATAAGTGTGATATAAATGATTTTCAATGCAAAGGTAGTGTTTTTTGTGGCAGAAATGTATATGTTTAACTGATTTTTTATAACTTTGTGGGACATATAATAAAATATTTTATCCATGAAAAAGTTTGGAATCCTCTTGCTGTGCACTCTTCTGCCACTTCTTCCTTTGGAAGCCAAGAAGAAAGTTGGTAATCCTGAAATCCCCATTTTAGCTTGGTATAGCATTCCTGCCGGCAAGTTTGCCACCGAGGAGCATTATCGTGAATTGAAGGATTGCGGGTTCACCTATTCTTTTGCTCACATTTATAAATATGAGGATGCCATCCAGGCATTGGATCTCTGTGCCAAGGTTGGGATGAAGTCTATGTTCATGTGTCCCGAATTGGAGAAACAGCCCGAAGAGATTGTGCGTAAGGTAATGAATCATCCTGGATTGGGAGGATATTTCCTGCGCGACGAACCAGGCAATGATGCTATGGATCAGATTGGCGAATGGGCCCGTCGTATCCAGAAGGTGGACTCGAAGCATCCTTGCTACCTCAATCTGTTGCCTGTGCATGGCTTACCCGAGGGAACTTACGAGAATCACTTGCGTATATTTGATGAGAAAGTTCCTCTCCCCCAACTTTCCTATGACCATTATCCCGTGAACGTCAACGAAAAGGGCGAAACTTACCTCAATCCCTTCTTCTATCAGAATTTAGAGATGGTTTCTACTGAAGGGAAACGGGTGGGCAAACCTTTTTGGGCATTTGCTTTATCCACAGCTCATGGTTCTTACCCTATTCCCACCATTGATCATCTGCGTTTGCAGATGTACAGTAATTTGGCTTATGGAGCCCAATTGCTTCAGTATTTTACTTATTGGAATCCTGGTACCGAATCCTGGAATTTCCATCAGGCTCCCATTACGCAAGAGGGTCTGCGCAGTACTGTCTACGATTTGGTTCGTGAATTCAATCAGGAGATTCAGCGTCGTGCTTTTGTGTGGAAGGATTGCCAGATGGAATCTGTCTATCACTTGGGCGAGAATATTCCTAAAGGAACGACGCGTCTGACCACGTTGCCCCAGCATTTCCGCCAACTTAGTCTGGAAAAGGGATCCATTCTGGTTTCCACATTGGTAAATGGAGGTAAACACTATGTCCAGATTGTCAACACAAGTCCTTCCCTTCCCGCTCAGTTCCAACTGATTACCGATGATAAGGTCAGTCTTATTCGTCGCGATGCTACCCTTCAGAGTGCCACCTCTTATGAGTCACTTCACATTTTGGCTCCTGGTGATACAGAAATATATACTTATTAAGCCTAAAAAAACATAGACATGTACACATATATTATGAAATTCAGGTACCTTCTCTTCCTTTTCGTTATAGGATTCTCTCAGATGAGAGCCCAGCAGGCTTGCAGTGATTACTGGTCGGCAACCGATGGCTTGGGGCGCACACTTCAGCGTTACGATGAGAGCAAACAGGACAAGACAGTAATCATGTTTTACTGGACGTGGCATAACTCTCCAGATGCTTCCGGTACTGAGGTGAAGAATATCAGTCAAATCCTGCGCCAGTATCCCGAAGCCATTCGCGATGCTAAACATTCTGCGTGGGTGAAGAATCGTTCTCGCAATGATTACTATTGGGAGGAGCCTCTTTTCGGATACTACCTGACCACCGATACGTGGGTTTTGCGCAAGCATGCGGAGCTGTTGGCAGATGCTGGCGTGGATGCCATCTTCACCGATTGCACCAATGGAAGCCTGACGTGGGATGAATCCACCGATTCGTTGCTATATACGTGGAAGCAAGCCAAGCAGGATGGAGTGAAGGTTCCCAAGATAGCCTTCTTGTTACCCTTTGGTCCCAGCAATCACTCGTTGACCTCGTTGCGTCATCTCTACAAGAAATACTACAGCAACAAGGAGTTTTCCGATATGTGGTTCTATTGGGAAGGTAAACCATGTATCATGGCCTATCCTAACAATCTGACGGATTCCAAGGAGGATCAAGCCATTCGCCGTTTCTTCACATTCCGTCCTGGTCAACCTGACTATGTGGATGGACCGAATCGTCATTTCCCCAATCAGTGGGGATGGTTGGAGAATTATCCTCAGCATGGATATGTTCCTTGTGCAGATGGACAGTTTGAATTAGTTACAGTCGGTGTGGCCCAGAACACGGCACCTGAAAAGAAGGGACATTGTTCTGCCTTCAATCTGCCAGGTTCCCATTCCCGCAGTTTTACTGCCCGTTATGGATTTGATCCTCGTCCTCAATCCTATCTCTATGGAGCAAACTTTGAAGAACAGTGGGATCGGGCTTATGAAATTAATCCCAAGGCGGTATTCGTTACAGGTTGGAATGAGTGGATTGCCGGCATGTGGTTCGAGTCAGATGGATGGACAGGTAAGCCCTTCTCTTTTGTGGATGAGTTTGATTGGGATCGTAGTCGCGATATTGAGCCAGTCAAGGCTTGGGGCGATTGTGCAGATTCCTACTATATGCAGTTGGTAAACAAGGTGCGTCGCTTCAAGGGAACAGAATCCTTGCCTTTGGTGTCTTCGCCTCATACCATCAAGATGGGAGAGTGGGAAGAATGGAAAATGGTGCTTCCTTATTACGCCAGTTACAAGGGCAACACTCGTCATCGCAACGCTCTTGGGCGGGGTGATAGTGTTTATGTCAACAATACAGGTCGGAATGACTTGATCGGTGCCCGTGTGGCTCGTGATGCAGATTACCTGTATTTCTACGTCGAGACAGCCGAGAAGATTACTCCTCAGACAGATTCCAACTGGATGATGCTTTTCATCAATGCCGACCGTTCCCAAGAGACCGGATGGCAAGGTTATGATTATGTCATCAATTATCGTTCGCCTAAAGGGAGCAAGGCCTATGTGCAGAAGAGTCGCCTCAACAAATGGATTTGGGAGGATGCTGGAGAGGCTCAGATGAAGGTGGATGGCAATCGGCTCATGCTGCGTGTGCCTCGCAAAGTGCTTGCTTTGGAAACTGATCCGCTCAACTTCGAGTTCAAGTGGAGCGACAACATGCAGGACGAGGGCAATCTGATGGACTTTTATGTCAATGGAGATGTGGCTCCAGGAGGCAGATTCAATTTTGTTTACACCGTTAAATAAGATGATGTTATGAGACGTATTTTGATTCTTTTTGTGGTCTGTAGCCTGATGACGCAGGCGCAGGTGTTTCAGAAGATCAGCTTGGAGAAACTCAGCGGAGTGGAACCTGGTGATTGCCGTCTGGCTGGGATGAGTCCTGATGGCAGTTATATCCTGACCACAACCCAAACAAACAAGGGACTGAGGCGAATCGATTTGCTGACGGGCGATCAGACCCAGTTGACAGATATTCAGGGAGCTGGATTCCAGCCATCTATCTCAACCAGTGGTCGTCAGATTCTGTTCCGCAAGGTTACGTTCGACGAGAACCACATGCGACAGACTGCGTTGCAGTTGCTTGATTTGGATCAGAGGACGCAGAAGCAGTTTCGTGCGCCTGCCCGTGAGGTACGAGGGTATCAAGTTGATATGGAGCAGAATACAGAAAAGAGGCCTTGTCCGGAAGTGTTCATCGAGGACATGCAACTGATGGTGACCCTAGATGGTGTTACCACTAACATCTCACCCAATGGAACCGATGAAGATACGCGTTACATCTGGCCCAGCCTGTCGCCCGATGGGCAGCGGATTCTTTACTATGTGAGTGGGGTGGGTGCCTTCGTTTGCAATCTGGAGGGTAAGGATGTACAGTTCATAGCGCACGACTGCCGTGCTCCTCAATGGTACGACGACGAGACCATCATCGGCATGAACGATCGCGACGACAGCGAAATGCTCCTGTCGAGCAGTATCGTGGCTTACTCGCTTAGTGGAGAAGTTCAGGAGTTGACAGATCCCAAGGCGATGCTTATGTATCCCCAGTGTTGTGCCCATCGAGGCATCATAGCCTGCTCAGCGGCCAACGGAGAGGTATTCATTATTAAGGTTGAGAAATAAGGAGCAAAGATGAAGATGAAAAAGATAATCCTGATTCTATTGGCTGTCCTCGTGGCAATCCCCATGTCTGCTCAGAAAAAGAAGATTTACCTGAATCCAGGTCACGGAGGCTGGGGACCAGACGACCGTCCCTTGCCAACCATTCCGTATCCCATGCTGGCCAGTACAGGCCGACCTGATACATGTGGATTCTATGAGAGCAACACCAATCTGTGGAAGGCGCTCGAATGTGGTGCGCGATTGGCTAAGAACGGAAACTTCACCGTCAAGTTCTCGCGTCGCAAGAATGGTCCTTATCCTTATAGGAAAGGCGCTTCCAACGAGTTCCGCTACAATCGCTCCCTGAGTGAGATTTCGGCTGAGGTGGATACCTGGGGAGCCGACATGTTCCTCAGCATCCATTCCAATGCGACCAGCGAGGGCGCATTAGTCAACTATCCCCTCTTCCTTTATCGAGGAACAGATGCCGAGGATTATGTGGAGAACAGCAAGGCAATGTGCCGTAAGCTATGGCCTCGACTGACGGAGGCGATGCGGGCAGGATTTGAGCCGATGACACACTACAACTCGAGTTCTAACATCCGAGGCGACATCGATTTCTATCATTCGAGCTGGACCAACGAGAAGGGCATCACAGGCTATCTGGGCGTATTGCATCACATGGCTCCAGGATTCCTCAGCGAAGGATACTTCCACACTTATCAGCCTGCACGGCATCGTGCACTCAACGAAGACTGGTGTCGACAAGAGGGTATCAGGTACTATCGGGGTATTGCAGATTATTTTGGTGTGAACAACGACGAGTTGGGTTGCATTATGGGTCAGTTGCATGTGCGTTTGCGGAAGAGCACAAATCTGGAATACTTTGCTGCGTATCCTGGCTCGCTCGACGAGTATATGCCAGCCAATGGAGTGACTGTACGCCTAAAGAATGCTGACGGAGAGATTGTTGACACTTACGTGACGGACCAGAACTATAATGGCATCTTTGTGTTCAATGATCTCACGCCGGGTCGCTATTACATTGAGTTGAAGGGTGAGGGATATTTGACTCGTCAGGGGAAAGTGAATCCTACGGTGGTGAAAGCTGATGCTACATCCTATAAGAGCATTTATGTGTCTCTCGGCACCAGTACTCCCTTTGATGATGAGACTGCCATCGATGATGTTCATTCTGAGAATCAGCCTTCCGTCATCTCTGATCTGAGTGGACGACGTGTCTCATCGCCTCGAAAGGGAGTCTATATCAAGGACGGAAAGAAAATCATAATGTAGACAAAGAAACTCTCGAAGGAGAAGGAACTTTTCTGAATCGCCGCTTACCAACACCCTTACCAGATGTCTTCAGGGGTTTCAGGATTGTCAAAGACTTCCTTGGGGCAAAGTTCGATGTAGTCCATATAGAACTCCTTGGCATCGGTATCAAGGACAGACTTCATGCGTATGTAGTAAGTCTTGTCGGGGTCCATGTACTGGCGCAGGAGGATGCGGCGCATGGCCCACGTGTATTCGCGCAGGGAGTTATTCGGGTCACCCAATACACAGTTGCTCTTGTCGCCATTCATGTAGCCGTTGTTGCGCATGCGCTTGTCTATCTCGGCATTGTAGTCTTTGTCCTCGGTATCTTGTTCCCAAGCCGTGATTGGATTCTGAGGCGGAATGGTCCAGTCCATGGGAATACCTGCCACAGGCAACTTGTCAAAGTCAGAGCCGAAATAGACCTGGGCAACGCCTCGTCTGTCGGTAGCAATGATGGCATAGCGCAGTTCATAGATGCCTTGACGCGGCACAGGCGGCAAGCGGTAGGTCACCTCATAGCGTCCTACGGCCTTCATCTCGTCTCCGTTCTTGCCCGGCCATCCGTAGCGGTAGGCATTAAAGTAAACCATGTTGCAGTCCTCGTTCATCCACATGTCATTGAAATACTGGTAGATGGTATGTTTGGGGATGTAAACCTGTTGATAGCGCTGGTCTTCCGAAGCTCGTTTTCGTATGCCGTTGGTCATGGCCTCGGGTAACATGCCCATAGCATCGATGCGTAACCTCTGTTTATGGAGGTTGTCGCGCACCTGATCCGTATAGGCCAAAGGACCGTCTAGGGGATAGATGCAGCAGTTGATGATGTCGCTCAACACAGCTTCCTTCTGGTCGGCTCCTACGCGAAGACCCTTCTTGTCCTCGTCGCAACTAAGCTCACCTCCGCTGCCATTACGTCCACAATCAAGCTTGGGAAAGCGATTCAGGTAGACACCTTGGCTCTCTTCACTCTCATATATCTTGATCAAGCGTCGATGCCCCATCGAGGTATAAAGCTCCTCACAAGCCATACCCAGTTTCGCAGGGTTATTCAACTTGAAACGGCTCTCGTTGTGATGGATCACCAGCATATTCGAAGAGATGCGCATGGGCAGCATGTGATAGGTCACCCACTGATAGAGCAGGTTGTCAGGGCTGGAATAGTTCCCATCTACAGTGAAGACATCACTATCCGAATAGAGGTGGTTTTCCTGAATCCATCGCAGGAGTTTAGGCAGGAGGTCGGGGTCTGCAGGGTCAAGGCCCTGCTCGCGCCAGAAGCTGTCAAGCTCGGCAAAGATGGTGAAACCGATCAGCCTGTGTTCAGGAGCGTAGGCCCGTCCGCTATCGGCAAAGCCCAGACCGTTGATGTTCTCCAAATCCGTAATCACACCTTTCAGTCGGAGCGTCTCGTATGCCTCGTCGCGCCAGGATTGGAGAGTGTCCAGGAGACCGCAGGCCTCAATGGCGCGGGCCATGACAAGGTAGCCCTCACGTTTCTCCCTGATAATTTCCCAAAGATAGTCTGCAGCGGTGATGGTGCGAGGTGCCACAACTTCATCCATCTGGTGTATCACACCATTGAGCATGCGCATGTCCCTGTTTACATAATTGATAGGCCAGAGACCGTTGACTAGTATGTCGTCAGGCTGATCCGTGTAGTAGATGGAGAGCTTGCGATCGTTCATGTTGGCCCGTACCATTTCCCATCCGCTTCGTACAGGAAAGTCCCAGGTCTGATAAGCTTCCTCGTCGTCACCTGAGTCGATGATGCTGTTCAGTACAATAACCCTCTGGATGGAGTCCAGTTTAAAGCTATCGGTAAACGCTTCCCAGGAGGGATAGTCTATCACATTGTCTGCAACCAACGAGTCCAGATAGGCCTGGATGGCATCATTGGTGGGAGCAAAGACAGTATAGTGCCCGCGGGCTGAAAGGAGTTGGGAGACTTTGGTATCCGACACTTCACTCACATGTACCATATCCAACAGCCTGCAGTATTCGCTGTACTTGCTGTGTTCCGACAGATAGCCCTGTATCGTATTTCCCTTGAACACATAGCGGGCCGAGGTGTCGACATTCTCCGTACAGTTCCAGAGTGCGACCACCGTAAGCAGAAGGGGTAGGACAAGAAGTCTTTTATACATGTTTTTCATATACTGTTCAGTTCATCTTATTGCAAAGATACAAAAACTTTTCAAAAGCAGGTTTTTTTTAGGCAAAAAGTTGAGTCGAAGGACTTGACACGTTGATTTGATCATTCCAACGTGTTGTGTCCGCAGATTTAACGTGTCGTATTTTTGATTTCGACACGTTGTAAAAGTGAAGTACTCTGTTTGTGGGTTTTTCCAAAGGGAGTTCTCCCCCCAATTGTCATGCTGACCCATTGGAATGTTTTGATGTTGGTTTCGAGGGATGAAATCATTTTTCCCTAACGTATTATGCCCCCAATTGGGTGCAACATAGAAATGTCTTAGAAAAAGAAGAGTCCCGTAAGCTGTTGGCCTACAGGACTCTTTCTCGGGCGCTTCAGGATGGGCTTGAACCAACGACCCCATGATTAACAGTCATGTGCTCTAACCAACTGAGCTACTGAAGCAAGGGTTGCATTTGAGTTTCCAAAACTTGGCGCTTCAGGATGGGCTTGAACCAACGACCCCATGATTAACAGTCATGTGCTCTAACCAACTGAGCTACTGAAGCAGTCTTTAATCGACTTTTTTTGAGTTTTTCGCTCAAATGCGGTGCAAAATTAGAGGTTTTTTTGGAAATATGCAATATCTTTGCAAAAAAATTAAAGGAAATGGAGAAAATTACAGGAATCGGCAATGCATTGGTTGACGTACTTGTTCGTCTGCCAGACGACGGTTTGCTCCATCAATTGGATCTTCCCAAGGGCGGAATGATACTGATAGACGAGCAGCGTCAGGTGGCGGTACAGCAGGCGATGGCTCCTCTGCATCCTCGGCTGGCAACGGGGGGAAGTGCGGGAAATGCCATGCTGGCTCTTGCCAACCTGCATGCCCAACCTGGCTTTATTGGAAAGATAGGAGAGGATGAGATGGGACGTTTCTTGATGGACAATTGCCGAGAGAGAGGCATTGACCCTCATTTCTTCCTGTGCCAGAATCATACGGGTGTGGCTAATACGTTGATTTCTCTAGATGGGGAGCGGACTTTTGCCACCTGTCTGGGTGCAGCCTCGATGATGAGTGGGAATGAGGTGTCGGACGATCTCTTCCTAGGGTATCAGATTCTGCATATCGAGGGTTATCTGGTGCAGAACCATGTTTTGATGGAGGTGGTGGCGCATAAGGCTAAGGCTCAAGGGATGAGACTCAGCATCGACTTGGCAAGCTACAATGTGGTGAGGGAGGATCTTGCTTTCTTCCGTCATCTGGTGCAGGACTACATCGATATCGTCTTTGCCAATGAGGAGGAGAGTGCTGCCTTCACGGGCTTGAGTGACCCGCGTGATGCTTTGGATGAGATTGCCCGCCATTGCGAGATTGCTGTGGTGAAACTGGGCAGCAAGGGTTCCTGTGTAAAGCGGGGTGACGAGGTAGCTGTGGTGCGGGCTAATCGTGTGGATGTGGTGGATACAACCGCAGCTGGTGACTTCTTTGCCGGCGGATTCCTCTATGCTCTGACTCGTGGGGCTTCGCTGAAGAAATGTCTTTTGGTGGGTGCTCTTCTTTCTGAGAATGTGATTCAAATCGTGGGTACCCGTTTGTCTGATGAACGGTGGGCCTCTATTAATAATAAGGTGGAAGAAATACTGAAGAACTGAAGAGATGAAGAAATGTGTGTTACTGACGGCAATCCTGACGTTTTCCTTGGGCATCGTTGCACAGCAGCAGGAGAACAGCCATTCTGCCGTCAGCAGGAATCTGGAGATATTCAATGACATATACAAGCAGTTGGACCTCTACTATGTGGACTCGCTTAGTGCCGATACTGTGATAGGATGGGGCATCAGTTCGATGTTGCATCGAGTCGATCCTTTTACTGACTATTATCCTGCTAACGACGAGGAACTGCGTCAGATGGCAACGGGGAAGTATGCTGGAATAGGCAGCGTCATACGTTTTCACAAGAAGGAGGATCGAGCCGTGATAAGCGAGCCTTATGAGGGAACTCCCAGTGACAAGGTTGGATTGCGGGCAGGTGACGTCATCATGACGATTGACGGAAAGGATGTGAAAGGAATGCTCACCCCAGCCGTATCCAATATGCTGAGGGGTGAGGCCGGCACCACTTTCGAACTTCGCGTGAAGCGTGGGCCAGAGGGAAAGATTCTGCCCTTCAAGATCACTCGTCAGACCATCCAGTTGCCTCAGGTTCCTTATTATGGTATAGTGCGTCCAGGCGTGGGTTACATCTATCTGACAGGCTTTACGGATGGGGCTTGCCGTGAGGTTCGTCAGGCTTTGGTGGAGCTGAAGGAACAGGGCGCCACAAGTTTGGTGCTGGATTTGAGAGAGAATCCAGGAGGTGCCATGAATGAGGCGGTTGACATTACAAACCTCTTTGTTCCCAAGGGGAAGAAAGTGGTGTTCACTAAAGGCAAGATGGCAAGCGTGAACCGTGAGTACTACACAGCCAGTGAGCCTGTGGATACGGTGATGCCTATCGTGGTGATGGTGGATGGCGGAACTGCCTCCTCTGCAGAGATCGTGAGCGGAAGCCTGCAGGATATGGACCGTGCTGTGATCCTGGGAACCAGAACTTATGGAAAGGGTTTTGTGCAGATGATACGTGAATTACCCTACGGAGGTAACCTGAAGATTACCACCAGTCGCTACTATATCCCCAGCGGTCGTTGCATTCAGGCTCATGACTACAAGCACGACGGCACAGAGAGTGTGGTGCCTGACAGCCTGACGAAAATCTTCCATACAGCAGGCGGACGAGAGGTGCGCGACGGAGGAGGCATTAAACCTGATATCGAGGTGAAACCTGACAGTCTGCCATCCATGATCTATGATTTGGTGGCAAGCGACGCATTCTTTGATTACGCTACCAAGTACACCCATGAGCATAAGATCATCGCTCCTGCGGGTCAGGTGACATTGACCGACGAGGAGTATGCTGATTTTGTTAAATACATCACCGAGAGTGATTTTACTTATAATAAAAGGAGCAAGGATATTTTCAAGATGTTGAGCGAGATGGCTCGGCGTGAGGGTTACATGGATTCCGCCAAGGATGAATTTGATGCTCTGGAGGCTAAACTGAAAACCAATGATTTGAAGGCAGACTTGGAACGTTTTCGCAAAGACATCGAACCATATATCGCTGATGAACTGGTGCATCGATACTACTATCAGAAAGGTGGGGCACAGCAGCAGCTTATGAAAGATCCTTGCATGGAACGTGCCTTGGAGTTGCTTTCTCAACCAGAAGAATACAACAAAATACTGAACCCCTAAGATGAAACAAAGGAGGATTCTGCTATGAGAAGAAGGAGAGATATACGCAAGTCAAACATGACTTTTATGTATGCTGTAGTTGGTATGGCTATCGTCGTTTTGATGGTTGTAGGGCTGTTTTGGTACATGTGTATGCCAGCAAAACCATAAAAAACAAAGAAAAATAAGCAAAAAAGGTAGAAAAATGATTGGGAATCAGATTTTTTTTCTACCTTTGCACGCGGAAAGATTAGAGTGAGGGGCTATCAAGTTCCTCACTTTTCTTTATAAACAATAAAAAAGTCAAATGGTAGACAAGAAAGCAGTACGCAAAGCTGTAGATGAATGGCTGGAAGGGAAAGATTATTTCCTGATAGACTTGAGTGTTGGTACCGACAATCGTGTCGTAGTTGTTATTGATCATGCCGACGGAGTGTGGATTGAGGATTGTGCGGATCTGAGTCGCTACATCGAGTCCCAGATCAGCCGTGAGGACGAAGACTATGAGTTGGAGGTGGGTAGCGCTGGTTTGGGTCAACCTTTCCAGGTGCATCGCCAATATGAAATCCATGTGGGCCAACCCGTGGAGACTCTGACGAAAGAAGGCAAGAAATACAAGGGCACGCTGGTTTCTGTCGATGAGACAGGATTTGAAGTGAACGTGCTGCAGAAGGTGAAGGAAGAGGGCAAGAAACGTCCTGTCACCAAGGAGGTTACCTATCGATTCACGTTCGAAGAGGTGGCTTACACCAAATACTTGATAAAAATCAAATAAAAAATATAATGGCAAAGAAAGCAGTAGAAAGTGTAAACTTGATTGAGTCTTTTGCAGACTTTCAAGACAACAAGCACATTGGACGCGCCACGTTGGTGAGCGTTTTGGAAGAGTGCTTCCGTAACGTGATTGCTAAGACTTATGGAAGCGATGAGAATTTTGACGTGATTGTGAACCCTGATAAGGGTGACTTCGAAATCTATCGCAATCGTACTGTCGTTCCTGATGGCGAGGTGCAGGATCCCAACAAGGAAATCTCTCTCTCTGAGGCTCAGAAGGTAGAAGATGATTTTGAGGTAGGTGATGAGGTGAGTCAGTTGCTGAAGTTCTCAGATTTTGGACGTCGTACCATCTTGACCCTGCGTCAGACATTAGCAAGCCGTATCCTGGAGTTGGAGCATGACACACTCTACAACAAGTATAAGGATCGTATAGGTGAGGTGGTAAGTGCTGAGGTCTATCAGTCTTGGAAGCGTGAGACTCTTTTGCTCGACGATGATGGCAATGAGTTGATATTGCCTCGCACCGAACAGATTCCTGGTGATTATTTCCACAAGGGCGAGAACACACGTGCCGTGATTGAGCGTGTGGACAATGCCAATGGAAATCCAAAGATTATCTTAAGCCGCACGTCTCCCAAATTCCTGCAACGTCTGCTGGAAGCTGAGGTGCCTGAGATCCAGGATGGTCTGATAACCATACACAAGGTGGCTCGTATTCCTGGCGAGCGTGCCAAGATTTCTGTTGAGAGTTACGATGAGCGCATTGACCCTGTAGGAGCATGCGTAGGTGTGAAAGGTAGTCGTGTACACGGAATAGTACGTGAGCTGCATGGTGAGAACATCGATGTGATCAACTGGACCGGCAATATTCAGTTGATGATTACTCGTGCTTTGAGTCCAGCTCGTGTAAATAGTGTTGTTTTGGATGCAGAGAACCGTAAGGCAGAGGTCTATCTTGATCCTGATCAAGTATCTCTGGCTATTGGTAAGGGTGGTTTGAACATCAAGTTGGCAAGTATGTTGACCGAGTATACAATCGACGTGTTCCGCGAGGTTGATGAAGTTAATGAGGATGACGTGAGCCTGGATGAGTTTACCGATGATATCGAGCCTTGGATCGTAGATCAGTTGAAGAGTATCGGCCTGAATACTGCTCGTGAAGTTCTTGAGGTTCCTCGTGATGAGTTGGTACAGCGTGCTGACCTCGAGGAAGAAACGGTGGACGATGTTCTGAATATTTTGAGGGCAGAATTTGAGGATTAAAAACAGAGGAGGGTTTCAATGAGTATTAGACTAAGTAAAGTTACCAAAGAATGCAACGTGGGGTTACAGACCGCCGTTGAATTCCTGAACAAGAAGGGATTCGGCGATATAGAGATGAACCCCAACACAAAGATAAGCGATGAACAATATGACTTGCTTTTGAAGGAGTTCAAGTCAGATAAGGGTCTTCGCTCTGAAGCGACCCAACTGATTCAGAAGCGTCAGGAGCATAAGGAGAAGAAGGATACCCATCGTCAGCCTCGTCCTGTGGAGGAGGTGGAAACCAAGGCTCCCCAGATGGAAGGTCCCAAGATCTTGGGTAAGATAGATTTGGGTGGACAGAAGTCTGCACCTAAGCCTGAGAAGAAAGAAGTGGCTTCTGCGGAGAAGCCTGCACCTAAGGTTGAAGAAAAGCCCGCACCTACTCCCAAACCAGAGAAGAAGAAAGAAACTCCTGCTCCCAAGGCTGAGCCTAAGGTCAAAGAGGTAACGCCAGAACCTAAGAAAGAGCCAGAAGTCGCTTCTCAACCTGAACAGGTGGAAGAAGTGCTTGTTGAAACAACCTCAATCGAAGAACCAGAGCAGAAGGAAGACATCTTCCGTCTGAACACGCCCCAACCTGCTCCTGGCCTGACGGTAAAGGGTAAGATTGATTTAGACAGCTTGAACCAAAGCACTCGTCCCAAGAAGAAGACTCGCGAGGAAAAGCGTCGCGAACGCGAAGAAAAGAATCATTCTCACAATAATCAGGCAAATGCTGGGAACAGCAATCAGCAAGGTCAGGGTCAAAGTGACCGTAAGAAGAGGGTTCGTCTAGGTAAGGAGCGTGTAGATGTCAATGCAGTTGCTAATCAACAACAGGGAGGTCAGCGTCACCAGAACAACCAGAACCAGCAACAGCAGGGTGGAGGAAAGAAGAACCGCAAGAACCAGCCTAAGCAATCCATTCTGCAGCCAGAGGTTAGCGACGAGGAAGTTGCAAGACAGGTACGTGAGACGTTGGCTCGCTTGACCAATAAGAACTCCAAGATGGGCAAGGGTGCCAAGTATCGTCGCGAGAAGCGTGATGCTGTGCGTCAAGGCATTCAGGAGGAGATGCAGCAGGAAGCAGCTGAAAGCAAAGTGTTGAAACTGACGGAATTTGTGACTGCCAACGAGTTGGCAATCATGATGAATGTGCCAGTCACTCAAGTAATTGCAACCTGTATGAGCATCGGCATCATGGTCAGCATCAATCAGCGCATGGATGCTGAGACAATCAATCTGGTGGCTGAGGAGTTCGGATTCAAGACGGAATACGTTAGTGCCGAGGTCAGCGAGGCTGTCCATGAAGTGGAGGATGACGAAGAAGACTTGGTGGCACGTGCTCCCATTGTGACTGTGATGGGTCATGTGGATCATGGTAAGACGTCGCTCCTCGACTATATCCGTCAGACCAACGTGATTGCCGGCGAGGCTGGTGGTATCACGCAACACATCGGAGCCTATAACGTGAAGTTGGAGGACGGTCGTCACGTCACGTTCCTGGATACGCCTGGTCACGAGGCATTTACCGCCATGCGTGCCCGTGGTGCCCAGGTGACCGATATCGCCATCATCATTATTGCTGCCGACGACGACATCATGCCCCAGACGAAGGAGGCAATCGCTCATGCCCAGGCAGCGAATGTACCTATCGTGTTTGCCATCAACAAGATTGATAAGCCAGGAGCCAATCCTGACAAGATCAAGGAGGGCTTGGCTAACATGAACCTCTTGGTTGAGGAGTGGGGTGGCAAGTACCAGAGTCAGGACATTAGTGCCAAGAAGGGGATTGGCGTGCAGGAACTGCTGGAAAAGGTTCTTCTGGAGGCTGAGATGCTTGACTTGAAGGCTAATCCCAACCGCAAGGGAACAGGTTCCATCATCGAATCCAGTTTGGACAAGGGTCGTGGCTATGTGGCTACTGTGCTTGTAAGCAATGGAACCTTGCGAGTGGGCGACATCATGCTGGCTGGAACCAACTACGGACGTGTGAAGGCTATGCTCAACGAGCGTGGTCAGCGCATACAGCAGATTGGTCCTGCCGAGGCTGCTACGGTGCTCGGTCTGAATGGTGCTCCCCAGGCTGGCGACACTTTCCATGTGATGGAGAGTGACCAGGAAGCACGAGAGATTGCCAGCAAGCGTGAGCAGCTGGCGCGTGAGCAGGGCCTTCGCACCATGAAGCGCTTCGATCTCAACGAGTTGGGTCGTCGTATCGCTCTGGGTGACTTCAAGGAGCTGAACCTTCTTGTCAAGGGTGATGTGGATGGCTCCATCGAGGCCTTGGGTGACTCTTTGATCAAGCTTTCTACCGAGAAGATTCAGGTGAACGTGATATACAAGGCTGTGGGACAGATCAGCGAGAGCGATGTCAACATGGCTGCTGCTGCCGAGAACTGTTTCATCGTAGGTTTCCAGGTGCGTCCCTCTGCTGCCGCCCGCAAGCTGGCTGAGCAGATGGGCGTGGACATCCGCCTCTATAGTGTCATCTATGATGCTATCGAGGAAGTGAAGGATGCTATGGAAGGCATGTTGTCTCCAGAGATCAAGGAAGAGGTTACCGGTCAGCTGGAGGTTCGTCAGGTATATCATATCAGCAAGGTGGGCACCGTTGCTGGAGCCTACGTTATGGAAGGCAAGGTGCAGCGGTCCAACAAGGTACGTGTCATCCGCGATGGTATTGTTGTTTTCACAGGTGCCATCAATGCCTTGAAGAGATTCAAGGATGACGTGAAGGAGGTAACCACCAACTTTGAGTGTGGTATCTCGCTGATGAGCTACAACGACTTGCGTGCAGGCGACATCCTCGAGGCATACCAGGAAATCGAGATAAAGGCCAAGCTGTAGGCAGGATATATGTTGGTATTGGATTGGATACTGCTGGCTTTGCTGGCATTTGGTGCAATCAAGGGTTGGCGCAAGGGATTTGTCAAGCAAATCATCTCCCTTGTTGCTTTCTTTGTGGGCTTGCTTGTGGCAAAGGCCTTCTATGCAATGTTGGGCGGAATCTTGTCGCCTTACCTGAATGATCATGCCACCATAGCGAATATCGTGGCCTTTATCCTGATATGGATAGCGGTGCCTGGCTGCTTGGCTCTCTTTGGGGAGATGGTCAGCACCGTTCTCGACAAACTCTTTGTGCTGGGTACGCTGAACAGTTTCTTTGGCGCGTTGGTTGGACTTCTCAAATACGAGCTCATTCTGGGAGCCTTCATTTGGGTATTCAGCCTGACGCAGATTCTCAGTCCCGCCACAATGGAGGAATCCGTCCTGTGCAAACCTTTGAAGACTGTCGCTGAAACAGTCTATTCCATCTTGATTGGCTCTGAAGATTAGGTGTAAATGGAGGAGAAGAACAGCTTTGTACGCGAGGTAGCCGAGAAGAAATATGAATACGGCTTCGTTACCGATGTACAGACAGACATCATCGAGAAGGGACTCTCGGAGGAGGTTGTTCGTCTGATTTCCAGCAAGAAAGGGGAACCTGACTGGCTGCTCGACTTCCGCCTGAAGGCTTTCCGCTATTGGCAGACGCTGGAGCAACCCACTTGGGGGCATCTGAAAATGCCACCGATAGACTATCAGGACATCTCCTATTACGCAGATCCGACTGTCAAGAAGGGGAATGACAAGAAGGAGATTGACCCTGAACTGATAAAGACCTTCGACAAGCTGGGAATCCCTTTGGAGGAGCGTATGGCGCTGGCAGGGACGGCTGTAGATGCCGTGATGGATTCGGTAAGTGTGAAGACCACCTTTCGCGAGAAGCTCCAGGAGGCAGGCATCATTTTCTGCTCCATCTCAGAGGCTGTCAGAGAGCATCCTGACTTGGTGCGCGAGTATCTGGGCAGCGTGGTCCCCTACAAAGACAATTTCTTTGCAGCCCTCAATAGCGCCGTCTTCTCCGATGGATCCTTCGTTTATATTCCCAAGGGCGTGCGTTGCCCTATGGAACTCAGCACCTATTTCCGTATCAATGCCCGTGGTACAGGCCAGTTCGAGCGCACGTTGATTGTGTGCGACGACAATGCTTACGTCAGCTACCTGGAGGGTTGCACGGCTCCCATGCGCGATGAGAATCAGTTGCATGCAGCCATTGTGGAGATTGTGGTGAAGGAAAATGCCGAAGTCAAGTACAGCACCGTGCAGAACTGGTATCCTGGCGACGCCGAGGGGAAGGGCGGTGTGCTGAATCTGGTCACCAAGAGAGGGCATCTGCGTGGAGCCAATAGCCGATTGAGTTGGACTCAGGTGGAGACAGGAAGTGCCATTACGTGGAAATACCCCAGTTGTATCCTTTCAGGCGACGGAAGTCAAGCTGAATTCTACAGCGTAGCGGTAACCAACAACTATCAGCAGGCCGACACAGGAACCAAGATGATTCATCTTGGCAAGAACACCAAGAGCACCATCATCAGCAAAGGCATCAGCGCAGGCAAGAGCCAGAACAGTTATCGTGGGTTGGTACGTGTTGCCAGTTCAGCCGATGGAGCACGCAACTACAGCAGTTGCGACTCGCTCCTCTTGGGCAGTTCCTGCGGAGCGCATACCTTCCCCTATATGGATGTCCGCAACGATACGGCTGTGGTGGAGCACGAAGCCACTACGAGCAAGATTTCCGAGGATCAGCTTTTCTATTGCAACCAGCGGGGCATCAGCACGGAAGATGCCGTTGGGCTGATTGTGAACGGTTATGCGAAGGATGTTCTTAATAAGTTGCCTATGGAGTTTGCCGTAGAAGCCCAGAAGCTGTTGGGCGTAAGCTTGGAGGGCAGCATAGGATAGGCGGCAGAAAGTCAAGTATCTGGAGTCAAGAGTCAAGGATTTGACAGGTGACCCCATTTCTTGGGATAAAAAAGACAACGTGTTGAGTCGAGGATTTCAACGTGTTGTCTTTGCTGTTTCAACGTGTTGAGTTTGCCTTTTCAACGTGTGACTTTTTTTCTCTCGACGTGATCGTGCCGGAAGAAAGACAAGTGGAACGAAAAAAATGATCATTCGCTTGACCGTTTCCCCTTTAATTGTTAACTGGGCTTTGTACTTCCCTCAGAAGAGGAGAAAGAGTAGCTTTTTATTTGATCAATCGCATGAAAAGAAGGTACTTGCAAGCGCGATGCCGCTTTTCATGACGGAAATGCCTGCATTTTACGTCATCGTTGAGACAAAAAGTTTTCGTCATCGTTATCGCTATCGTTGAGAAAAAGTTGTATCTTTGTGCCCAAATAGTGTGATACGTAGGGAGAATATGTTAGAGATACGAGATTTGCATGCCAGCATTAATGGCAAGGAGATACTGAAGGGTGTCAACCTGACTGTCCGCGATGGTGAGGTGCATGTGCTGATGGGACAGAATGGAGCAGGCAAGAGCACGCTGAGCAATGTCATCGTGGGACATCCTGCCTACGAGGTGACTCAGGGTAGCATTACGTTCAATGGGAAGGACTTGCTCTCGATGAAACCTGAGGAGCGTGCCCATGAGGGGATTTTCCTTAGTTTCCAGCAACCTGTGGAGATTCCAGGCGTCAGCACGGTGAACTTTATGCGTTCTGCCTTGAATGCCAAACGCAAATATCAGGGCAAGGAACCTCTGGCTGCCGGCGAGTTTCTGAAGCTGGTGCGTGAAAGACGCAAGATTGTGGAGCTGGATAACAAACTGACGAACCGATCGGTAAACGAGGGTTTCTCGGGAGGTGAGAAGAAACGCAACGAGATCTTCCAGATGGCTATGCTGGAGCCTACGCTGAGCATTCTGGATGAAACGGATTCTGGCCTGGACGTGGACGCCTTGCGCATAGTGGCAGAAGGGTTCAACAAGCTGCGCACTCCCCAGACGAGTGCCATCGTCATCACCCATTACCAGCGTCTGCTGGATTACCTGAACCCCGATTTCGTGCATGTCCTTATCAACGGGATGATCGTGAAGAGCGGTGGTCCTGAACTGGCACTGGAGATAGAAAAAAGAGGTTTTGACTGGATAAAGGAGGAGGTCGGACTGTGAGTTCCGAAAAGCAATACATAGATCTCTTTGCTGAGTGCAGAAGCCTTATCGACGAGCACTCTGCCCCCGTGATGAATGCGTTGCGCGAGGATGCCTTCGTGGCGTTTCAGACGCTGGGGTTCCCCTCTCGCAAGATAGAGCGCTATAAGTATACCGACGTGGTCGCTGCCTTCGCTCCTGACTATGGTGTCAATCTCAAGCGAATCGACTTCCGCGTAAATCCGTACGAGGTTTTCCGTTGTGGCGTTCCCAATCTGAGCACCTCGTTGTATTTCATGGTGAATGACCAGTTTGCCGACAAGGCGGTGACTCGTCCCTCGATGCCTGATGGCGTGGTGATAGACTCGCTATGCAAGGTGGCAAGGGAGCGGCCAGAGCTTATAAATAAATATTATGGTACGCTCGCACGCGCGAGAAAGGACGCCATCAATGCCATCAACACCATGCTGGTGCAGGATGGACTCTTCATCTATGTGCCCAAAGGCGTCGTCGTGGACCGCACGATACAGGTCGTGAATGTCCTGCGTGCTGATATGGACCTGATGGTGAACCGTCGTGTTCTGGTTGTGCTGGAGGAAGGTGCCCAGGCCAAAATCCTCTTCTGCGACCACTCGATGGATGACCATGAGTTCCTGACAACCCAGGTGAGTGAAGTCTATGTGGGCGAGAATGCCCATTTGGAGCTCTATGAACTGGAGGAGACTCATGTCCGTAGCAAGCGCTTTGCAAACATGTACGTTGATGAGTCGCGGAATGCCTCGGCTACGATTGATTCCATCACACTCAACAACGGGTTGACACGCAATCGGACTGACGTTTCCCTTAGTGGCGAGTATTCGGAAATCAACATGTATGGGTGTGTGGTGGCAGACAAGGAGCAGCACGTAGACAACAACACGCTGATTGACCATAAGGTGTCGAACTGTCAGAGTAACGAGCTCTACAAGTATGTGCTTGACGATAAGGCTGTAGGAGCTTTTGCGGGCAGAGTACTGGTGCGCGAGGGTGCCCAGAAGACTGTATCACAGGAGACAAATGCCAATCTGTGTGCCACTAAGACGGCTTGCATGTACAGCCAGCCCATGCTGGAGATATATGCCGATGACGTGAAGTGCAGTCACGGCAGTACGGTTGGCCAGCTCAATGATGCAGCCCTTTTCTATATGCGTCAGCGCGGTATCCCAGAAGAGGAGGCACGCCTGTTGCTGAAATTCGCCTTCGTGGGTGAAGTGCTGGACAGCATCAAACTTGACGCTTTGCGCAACCGTCTTCATTTCTTGGTGGAGCAACGCTTCCGTGGCGAGTTGGGGAAGTGCTCGGGTTGTGGTCCTAATGCCTGTTCAACCCGTTAAAATGCAGAAAAGTATGGGAATAGAGTCAGAAAACATTCCGTTGCCATTCCGACAGGGACAAGGCGAGGGTACCATCCGAGAGGATTTTCCTATCTTGGGTAAAAACATCTATAAGAAATATCCTCTTGTCTACTTGGACAACGCAGCCACTACCCAGAAACCCCGTTGTGTGGTGGACGCCATGACGGACGAGTACTACAACGAGAACGCGAATGTGCATAGAGGCGTACATTTCCTTTCCCAACAGGCGACTGATTTGTACGAGGCTTCCCGCGAGAAAGTACGTGAATTCCTGAATGCCCGCTCGACACGGGAAATCGTCTTCACTCGCGGCACTACGGAAAGCATCAATCTGGTTGCCAGTTGTTATGGCGAAGCTTTTATGCATGAGGGGGATGAGGTCATCGTTAGCGAGATGGAGCACCACAGCAATATTGTCTCATGGCAACTGCTTCAAGCTCGCAAGGGAATCCGTTTGCGCGTGATTCCCATCACGGATGAGGGTGAACTCCGACTGGACGTATACGAGAAACTTTTCTCGGAGAAGACTCGCATCGTCTCTATTACTCATGTCAGCAATGTGTTGGGAACGGTGAATCCCATGAAAGAGATTGTCCGTATCGCTCACGAGCATAATGTCCCTGTACTGGTTGACGGAGCTCAGAGCGCACCTCACTTTGCTGTGGATGTGCAGGATCTCGATTGCGATTTCTTTGCTTTCAGCGGGCATAAGATTTATGGTCCGACGGGCATAGGAGTGTTGTATGGCAAGGAGGCTTGGCTTGACAGGATTCCTCCTTACATGGGAGGTGGCGAGATGATTCAAAACGTCTCTTTCGAGAAGACCACCTTCAACGAATTGCCTTACAAGTTCGAGGCTGGCACTCCAGATTATGTGGCAGCGACAGGTTTGACGAAAGCCTTGGATTATGTCCTTTCGATTGGTATGGACACCATTGAGGCATACGAGCAGGACTTGACTCAATATGCTATTCGTCGCTTGAGCGAGATAGAAGGCATGCATATCTTTGGCCCTCGAGAGACTCATGATGCTGTCGTTTCCTTCCTTGTTCATCAGCCTGGCATTCCCGAGAAAGACACGGCCTTTAAACACTATATCCATCACTTGGATATGGGAACCTTGCTGGACAGATTGGGTATAGCCGTTCGAACAGGTCATCATTGCGCGGAACCCTTGATGCATCGTTTGGGAATTGAAGGTACAGTACGTGTCAGCTTCGCACTTTATAATACCCGTGAAGAGGTGGATACCTTGGTGGCTGCCATCGATCGGGTGAGAAAGATGTTCTAAGATGCTTGAACCCTACTATCATTCTGGAGTCATTGAGGCCGGTTGCGATGAGGCGGGTCGTGGATGTTTGGCGGGGCCTGTCTATGCGGCGGCTGTGATCATGCCACCAGATTTCTCGAATGACATCTTGAATGATTCCAAGCAGTTGACGGAAAAGAAGCGCTACCAGCTTCGTGAGGTTATTGAGCGAGAGGCGTTAGCTTGGGCGGTAGGCGTTGTGGATAATCATGAGATTGATGAGATTAACATCCTTCGCGCCAGCATCCTGGCAATGCATCGTGCCTTGGATCAACTGAAAGTCCGACCTGAAGAGGTTATCGTGGATGGCAATCGATTCTATAAGTACCAAGAGTTACCTTACACGACGATTGTAAAGGGAGACGGGAAATATATGAGTATCGCTGCGGCCAGTATCTTGGCAAAGACTTATCGTGATGACTTCATGCAGAAGATACATAAGGAATATCCCATGTATCATTGGGACAAGAACAAGGGCTATCCTGCCAAGGCGCATCGCGACGCAATACGTCAATACGGAACAACTCCCTATCACCGCATGACCTACAACCTGTTGGGCGATTCCCTGCAACTGGAATTCGATTTCTAACTTTTTATTCTCCGAAGATAGTCTTGCACGATAACTGGGCAGCTTCAGCATTGGGCAAGCATTCCAGATAATAAAAGGGTGTTTGCCTCAGGACAACATTAAGTGTTTGGCTAATCCCGTCGTAAAGATACTCGTCGTATGCAAACTCGGGCGGGCAAGAAGGGTGAATCGCAGCGTATGCCTGAACAGTACGGAGTTTCTGAATCTTGTTGTAAGGGGCCTGTGCCAGACGAACGCAAGCTGCAAGTGGATATTCCTCATTCTTGTAACAATGTGTCTTTCCGCTCCAGGGACTTCCAAAGATCCAAGGCTTCCCATCGACAATACGGAGGATAGGACTGTCGTCATTCAGTAGCGTCGCTCCAGGGATGTGATCTCTCCATAGACGAGTATGGGTACTTTTCCCCGTTCCGCTTTCCCCAAGGAAAAGTACACTCTTACCCTTATAGGTGATGGTGCTTGTATGAACAGCGATGGTATTCAGGCGGACCGTACTCATGCCGTATGCTATCCAGAGAGCAAAGCGAACTAAACGTGTCGTCAGGGAATCTTCTTCCAGTCTTCCCTTGATATAGATTACTTTGCCATCTTTCTCTTCCCACAGGTATTGTGGGTTTCCTTCGCTTGGACTTGCCTTAAAAAGGTAGCCGTTAGAGGTTCTTCCAAAAGTGCTGTGGATATTCTCGAAGACAAAACTGTATTCCTCTTCCTGAAAGGATGGCACCCGCATCGCTTCTGTCTTTTCGCTAGTAATCGTCACAAGAGGAGAATCGACTGTGGTTGTCAAGAAAGGCCGAAACCCTTCAATCTTGTCAACCGCCTGTAAAAGTTCTTCCCCTTCAAGGCGTATCCTGTGCTTTGCAATAATGTAGTCTCTGTTCATAAAATGCCGCATCCACTCAAGGCATCAATCCACTTCTGTCCGTCCTTTACCGCTCTTTCTGAGTCAATACCATATTTTGAGCATAGAAAATCGGCTACATCCTCCAGCATGAACTCTTTGCCCTCGAATTGATTCCATAGTTCCACGGAGGTTTTGTTTAGATAAATCACTTTAGTAAAGTCCATATTCAGAGTTCCTTGACAAACCACAATGTTTTCATCCGCGATATTGCGTACCTTGTATCCTTTTTTTATTCTCATAATTCTAAAGGGGCAAACTTATTTCGGATACAAAGGTAATGAAAAATCTTCTAATGCGTGTGTATTTTATTTTAAAGTGGAAAAAATCATACTTTGATAACAGCACATAGATAACCAAAAGAGCATGACGTGTGTTTTTTTTGTAGAAAATGCTCAATCATGTGGATAATAGGTTTTTATTTGTGAATGCTTTGCAAGTCAACACGTTGAGTCAAAAATGCAACAAAGCGCTTTAAAATGTGATTTTGAGTGCATAAATAGCCTTAAATTGTTGTATTTTCCCCGTATTTACGTGTTTTTTGGCCTTTTCTGTTAAAAAAAAGTAAGAAAAATTGTGAAGAATGGAAAATATCTGTAAATTTGCATCGTTATTTGTATAACTATAAATAGGTGGATTGTGCCTATCCTGGAAAAAGAAAGAGATAAAAAGAACATATTTAATTAACTTTTAATTTAAAAAGGTAAATGAACATGAACGAATTGAACTACGAATCTCCCGAAGTGGAGGTAGTAGAAGTTGCTGTCGAGCAAGGTTTTGCTGCAACTGCAGATGAACAAATTGTGACACCTGAATATGATGACGAAGGTCTTTAAGTAGATTAGAAAAGAATTAAACATAATTTCAAAATAAAAAGTTTTATCGAAATGAAAAGTAAATTTTTGTATGGTGCAATGGCTCTGGCAACTGTCCTGAGTGCATGTACTAGTGAGGTTCTGGAACCTACGACGACAGATTTTACCGGAGTTAAGGGTCACGATTTGGTAAGTGAGGGTATGACTATCACCACCAAGTTTGCTGGCAAGGACACTCGTGTAACAAAGGAAGATGGAAAAGTTTTGTGGGAAACAACAGACCGTCTCGGCTTGGCTTGGTACGATGTTGCAGGTAATATTGTTGGTGTTCAGGAGAACGCAGACTATGACGCAAAGAAGGGTACCGATGCTGACAAGAAGTTGTATGCAAACAACATCTTGAGCGTTAATGATGATCTCTCTGGTTTCCAGACACGTGCAAACATCTATCAGGGTGCTTACTTCGTTTATTCTCCTTGGGCTTATATGGCACAGATCGGCGAACTGAAGTTTGTTGTTGATGGTGTTCAGAAGAAGAGTTTTGAAACAGAGTTGCTCAATAATGTTCCTTGGTTGTCTGGCACACGCTACATCGCTGCTGCTGATGCTCCAAAGGATGGCGATTTTGAGCAGACTTTCAACATGAATCCTGTTCAGAATGCTTGTAAGGTGATTGCTACTTCTTCAGACGGCGTGAAGAAGGCCTTTGCTGCATACTCGATTGGCAGCACTACCTTGACTGCTACTGACGAATCTTTCGATGGGAAGGCTACAGGTCTTGGCACAAACATCTTTGCTGCCAGCATGACAGTAGACCCCAACGCTCTTCCTGATGAAGATGAATATACTAACGAAAAGGCAGATAAGGCTGTTAAGGTAATGGTTACTCCCGAGTATGGTTCTGCTGCTGATGCTGCAACCACTGAGTTGGAGATTGACTGCTCACTTGCAAACGAAGAGAATAATATTCGCGTATTCATGTTCCCCACCAATGGTGAGAACTACAAGAATGCTGCTGGTGATGGTGTTATCATTCCTGCAACTACATTCTATCTTCCTGTTGAGAAGGATGGCAAGCAGCTAGGTTACTTCGAGATTACTAAGAACGATAAAGATGCAGAGAACGTAAAGTCTGTTGTGAAGTTCGGTAAGTTCCTGACTCCTGTTCTGACTGACGCTGATGGCAAGTACATTGCTGGTGGTTACGATGGTAGTGTTGGCGTTGATCCTACTCCAGAAATTCCTGGAGAGCCAGAAATTCCTGGTTATTGGGAATATCCTGAAGGCGTTACCCCCACACCTGAGCCCGATCCTGCTTACGTATATGTAGATCCTGAGACAGGTGAAAAGACTATTGGTCTGGAAGTTACTACTGATCCTGTAACAGGTGAGGTTACTAAGACATGGCACTGGATTGATACGGTTGGCGGTATTTGGCATGAACCTGTTCCTGGTACTCCTGGTACTCCTGGTACTCCTGGTATTCCTGAGAAACCTGGTAAGACTTTGACTGAGATTCTCCGTACCGATGCAGGTCAGGCAACTTTCGTAAATCTGCCTATTAAGTTGACAGCTGACAACTTCCATTTCTACGATTACATTTCTAACATTGACGAGTGGAACGAGCGTGTTGCTTTGGTTGATGCTCTCTATGGTGACGAAAAGGGTGTTGTAGAGTTTATTCTCGATGGTGAGGTTGATTTTACCAATGAAATTCCTGTTCCCGCTTGTGCAACTACTTTGAAGGTTACTGCTGTTGAAGGTACTCCTGGTTCTATGAAGGTTGTTAAGGGTGATCACGTTGTTTATCCCGCCATCATGGAAGGTGCTGCTACTGCTGTTGACCTGCACGAAGGCGATACCTCAGCTAATCCCGAATTCATTGTTGGATCATCTGCTTCTCTGGACGTTGCTACTGCTACTAAGGGTATCAAGTTCGGTACTGAGAAGTATGTGTCTGTTTTGGTAGGTGATGGTGTTATCTTCATGACGACTACTGCTTCTGCAGTTGATATGAGTGCAACAGTTGGTGCTAAGGGTAACGAGGGTGGTATCTACATCTATGAGTATGCTACTGAGAACGTTGCTGATGGTAAGGCTGCTGTTGTTACAAGCGCAGAGGGTACAAGCGTAACTTACTTGGTTGACGAGGCTAGCTTGGTTGATGCTGGTGCAATCGACAACTTGCTGGCTAACGCTCCTGTAAGTGACTTCTGGGTAGGCAAGAGCTTCAGGAATGAAGTTAGTGACATTGTTCTGACTATGAACAATAGTACCAGCACTGAGGGAATCAACCTGAAGTTGATCAATGGTTTCATTTATGCAGCTATTGATGTTGCATTCCGCAATGTATATTCTAGCCAGAATTCTGGTATTACAGCAAAGGAAAAAGATATTACTCTTCAGGATGTAGAGGTAGCTGATGGCAAGTTGACAACAAGTTCAAATAACATCTCTACTCTCCAGATCCACTCTGAGGGTAAGGGCGAGGCTGGTGCATTCATCACTATCGATGGCACTGCAGCTCTGACTAAAGTCGACGCTGAACATGCAGGTGGCTTGAATATTGAAGTTGCTGGCAAGGGTGTTGTAACTGGTGTTAAGACTCCTAACCCCATCGTTAAGGTATATCCTGGCGTTGAAAGTAAGTTGACATCTGAGGGTCTCGAATAAGATTTCCGATAAGATTATTATAATGAAGGAGGATGGCCTAAGGTCATCCTCTTTTTTGTATATTAATTATTCTTTCTCAAATATTATTTGTAATTTTGTGCCCGAAATCAGACATCATGGTTTGATTAACAGATAAAGATTGGTTGAATTATAAATAAAATATTAGAAGATGGCAAAGAAAGCACTTTTAATGATCCTCGATGGATGGGGAATCGGTAATCAAGGTAAGGGGGATGTTATTTTCAATACACCTACTCCATATTTGGATTATTTGAACGAGAATTATCCTCACAGTCAGCTCTTGGCTTGTGGGGAAAACGTAGGTTTACCTGATGGTCAGATGGGTAACTCTGAGGTTGGTCACCTGAATATTGGTGCAGGCCGTATCGTTTATCAGGATTTGGTGAAAATCAATCGTGCGTGCAAGGATGGAAGTATCCTGAAGAATCCAGAGATCGTTTCTGCTTATGAGTATGCTAAATTGAATGGCAAGAGCGTACATCTGATGGGTTTAACCAGTGATGGCGGTGTACACAGTAGCCTCTATCATTTGTTTACTCTGATAGATATCTCCAGGACCTATGGTATCAAGAATACATTTGTACATTGTTTCATGGATGGTCGCGATACAGACCCCAAGAGTGGCAAAGGATTTATTCAGGAGGTAACAGACAAGTGTGTTCAGGTGCCAGGTGCCTCGATTGCCAGCATCATAGGTAGATTCTATGCGATGGATCGTGATAAACGCTGGGAACGCATCAAGATTGCTTATGATTTGCTGATCAGCGCTGAAGGCAAACAGGCAACAGATATGGTTCAGGCAATGCAGGAGAGTTATGATGAAGGTGTAACAGATGAATTCATCAAGCCTATCAACAATAGTTCTGTGGATGGAACCATAAAAGAAGGTGATGTAGTTATCTTCTTCAACTATCGTAATGACCGCGCTAAGGAGTTGACTATTGTGCTTACTCAGCAGGATATGACTGATCAGGGAATGCACACAATTCCTGGTTTGCAGTATTATTGTATGACTCCTTATGATGCAAGTTTTACAGGTGTGCATATTCTTTTCCCCAAAGAGAACGTAATGGATACGTTAGGCGAATACCTATCCAATAAAGGATTGAAACAATTGCATACTGCAGAGACAGAGAAATATGCACCTGTGACTTTCTTCTTCAATGGTGGCCGTGAGACTCCTTATGAGAATGAGGATCGTATTTTGGTCGCCAGCCCTAAGGTGGCAACCTATGACTTGAAACCAGAGATGAGTGCTTATGAGGTAAAGGATAAATTGGTAGCTGCAATCAATGAGAATAAATATGACTTTATCGTTGTGAATTTCGCAAATGGGGATATGGTAGGTCATACTGGTGTCTATGAGGCAATCGAGGCCGCTGTGAAGGCTGTAGATAAGTGTGTAGGTGAGGTGGTCGAAGCTGCAAAGGGTCAAGACTATGAGATTATAATCATTGCTGATCATGGAAATGCAGATAATGCTATCAATCCTGATGGCACACCCAATACTGCTCATTCATTAAATGCTGTTCCCTTTATCTATGTGACTGGCAACAAGAACGCAAAGGTTCAGAATGGTGTGTTGGCTGATGTTGCACCCAGCATTCTCCATATCATGGGATTGGAGCAACCAGAAGCTATGACAGGTAAAAACTTGATTACAGACTAATTCCGATATGAATGTCAATATAGAAGAGAGCTGGCATCGTCAGCTCTCTTCTGAATTTGAAAAACCTTATTTCAGCAGTCTTGTTCAGTTTGTTCGACAAGAATATGCCGCTGGTCCTTGTTATCCGCCAGGACGTTTAATTTTTAATGCCTTCAATAGTACTCCTTTCGAACAAGTGAAGGTGGTAATTTTAGGACAAGATCCTTATCATGGACCAGGTCAAGCTCATGGCTTGTGCTTTTCTGTTAATGATGGAGTCGAATTTCCCCCCTCTTTGAAAAACATTTTTCAAGAAATCCAGGCAGAGACAGGTGCACCAATACCATCAAGCGGAAATCTGACCAGATGGGCAAAACAAGGAGTATTTCTACTTAATACATGTTTAAGTGTACGTGCTCATCAGGCATTCAGCCATAGTGGACAGGGGTGGGAAACTTTTACAGATGCAGTCATTCATCATTTGAGTAAGGATAGGGATAATCTTGTTTTTATGCTATGGGGTGCTCCTGCTGGCAAGAAGGCTGCTTTAATTGATTCATCCCGTCATCTGATACTTCGTTCTGCACACCCCAGCCCTTTGAGTGCGTATCGGGGCTTTTTCGGCAATCATCACTTTGAATTGTGTAACCAATATTTAGTCCAACATGGCAAAGAGCCCATCCAGTGGTAATATTGTCGGTATCATAGAGGTAGGCGATGTTCTTGTTCACATGGATATCCTTACTGAATATTTCTGTTGTGATATTGAAAAATGTCAAGGACGATGTTGTGAGGAAGGGGATGCTGGTGCACCTGTAACTTTAGATGAGATTGCTGAGATAGAAAATTCATTGGATGATATCTGGTCACAGTTGAGTGCTCAAGCGCAATCCGTAATTGATCGTCAAGGTGTAGCCTATACGGATGTTGAAGGAGAATTGGTGACAAGTATTATCAATGGTCGCAATTGTGCTTTTCGTGGTCCTCATGGATGTTTGTTACCCAAGAAGCCCATCAGCTGTCACCTTTATCCTATTCGTGAGAAACGATTAGGTTCAATGACAGGTCTGAACTACCATCGATGGGATATCTGCAAAGTAGCTACAGTCTTGGGAGAACAGAAAAAGCTTCGTCTTTATGAGTTTTTGAAGGAACCTCTGATTCGAAGGTTTGGCGAGGATTGGTACAAAGAGCTGAAAACTGTTGCTCGTGAGCTTATTGACAAAGGACTAATACAATGAAGAGACTCAATAAAGAAGCGATACTTGTTTAGAGGTAGAATAAAAAAAGGCAACGTGTTGAATCAGCTGAGTCAACACGTTGAGTTGACGGTTTCAACACGTTGAGTTTGCAGACTTAACGTGTTGTGTTTTCTTATGCGTCGATATTCGCGAAGGTGGCGTTCTGTTCGATGAATTCACGACGTGGGCCAACATCTTCGCCCATGAGCATTGAAAAGACATAATCGGCACCTGCAGCATCCTCGATAGTTACCTGTTTAAGGAGGCGGGTTTCGGGATTCATGGTGGTTTCCCACAACTGTTCAGGGTTCATTTCTCCCAAACCTTTGTAGCGCTGGGTGGTCATGCCTTCCTCTTTGCCATTATTGTATTTTTCCATGAAACGGAGACGGTCCACCTCGGTATAGCAATACTCTTCGTTCTTTCCAATCTTGCAGCGGTAGAGTGGAGGAGTTGCGATGTAGAGATGTCCCTTCTGAATCAATTCGGGCATATAGCGATAGAAGAGGGTCATTAGGAGGGTGTCGATGTGAGAACCATCGACATCGGCATCGGTCATGATGATGACTTTGTAGTAGCGGAGTTTCTCGTAGTTAGCTTCCTTGCTGTCTTCGCCGATACCGAACCTAACACCAAGGGCTTGTATGATGTTGTTCACTTCCTCGTGTTCAAAGGCTTTGTGCCACATTACACGTTCTACGTTGAATATCTTACCTCGTATGGGCAGGATGGCTTGGAAATGACGGTTGCGGCCTTGCTTTGCTGAGCCGCCTGCTGAATCTCCCTCGACGATGAACATCTCGCAATTTGCTGCATCCTTATCGGAGCAGTCAGCGAGCTTACCAGGTAGGCCGCCACCACCCATGGGGCTCTTGCGCTGAACGCTTTCGCGTGCCTTGCGTGCTGCAACACGTGCAGTTGCTGCCAGAATAACTTTGTCAACGATGAGTTTGGCTTCCTGAGGATGTTCTTCCAAGTAATAGTTTAAAGCCTCACCTACAGCCTGTTGTACGGCACCTGAAATCTCGCTGTTTCCCAGTTTGGTTTTTGTCTGGCCTTCAAACTGGGGCTCTGCAACCTTTACGCTGATGACAGCTGTCAAACCTTCACGGAAGTCTTCTCCGCTGATTTCAACATGATTCTTGGTTAATTTCTCCAGTTCCTTGGCACACTGCTGTTCTGCATAGTTCTTGAGGGTACGGGTCAGGGCAGCTCTGAAGCCGGCCAAATGGGTGCCGCCTTCAATGGTGTTGATGTTGTTGACATAGGAGTGCAGATTCTCGCTGTAGCCAGTATTGTACATGATGGCAACCTCGATGGGTGTGTTCTGCTTCTCTGTGTTGATGTAGATAACGTCGTTGATGAGGTGTGTGCGTGTGGAGTCGATATAGCGGACGAAGTCCTTCAGTCCTCCCTCGCTGTGGAACACTTCCTTGCGTATGCCCTCGAAACCTGCTGCGGCATTCATGTCGAGACGCATGTCTGTGAGAGTGATATTGATGCCTGCATTCAGGTATGCCAATTCACGCATTCGATTGGCGAGTGTGTCATATTTGAATGTGATGACGGTAAAGATGCTATTGTCTGGCCAGAATTGCTGGCGAGTACCTCTCAAATCAGTTTCTCCGATAGTCTCCACGTCAGTAACGGGCTTTCCTTTCTCGTAAATCTGTTGGTATATCTTGCCGTCGCGATAGACCTGAGAAATCATTCGCTTGGATAATGCATTTACGCAACTTACACCCACACCGTGGAGACCGCCGCTGACTTTATATGAACCTTTGTCAAACTTGCCTCCAGCATGCAGGACGGTCATGACAACCTCGAGAGCACTTTTGTGTTCCTTTTCGTGCATGTCAACAGGAATACCACGACCGTTGTCCTGAACTGTAATGCTGTTATCTTCGTTGATTGTAACTTCGATATGTGTACAATATCCCGCAAGTGCCTCGTCGATGGAGTTATCTACCGTCTCGTAGACTAAGTGGTGCAATCCTTTCTCACTGATGTCGCCAATATACATGGCGGGACGTTTGCGCACTGCCTCCAAACCTTCCAGAACCTGGATGTTGGAGGCACTGTATTCGGTACTGTTTTTCTCTATTTCTTCCATTCTTTCAGAATCATTATTTTAGGGTACAAATTTACAAAATTTTTTTTGAAATCGAAAGAAAAATGCACAAAAAAAACAGCCATCACGGAGTGATGACTGTTATGATTAAAATCCGCTATGGAAAGGAAATCAAATTAACCCAATTTTTGGATATATTTAGCCAATTTAGACTTCAAATTTGATGCCTTATTCTTATGAATAATGGATCTCTTAGCCAACTTGTCCAAAGCTTTTTGTACGCTGGGGTACATCTCAATAGCAGCAGCCTTGTCGGTAGTGGCACGCAATTTGCGGACAGCATTACGCATGGTCTTAGCGTAGTATCTGTTGTGAAGTCTTCTCTTTTCAGTCTGACGGATTCTCTTTAATGATGATTTGTGATTAGCCATCTTTTCTTATTATTTTGTTTTTTTCTTTTATATGTAGTCCCTAGGAGAGTCGAACTCCTCTTTAGAGAATGAAAATCTCTCGTCCTAACCGATAGACGAAGGGACCAAACCCTTGGCTTTCGCCGTCAATTTTAAGGCATAAACCTGAATTGTGGTTGCAAAGGTATAGGTTTTTCCTTGACTGACAAAATATTTTTTCGGAAAATTTCATTTTCGAATGTATTTTGGCTTGTGATTGAGTGATTGCCAAAGTTTTTTGTATCTTAGCGAACGCTAAATGCAGAATTTATGCTTGAAACGACTCGTGGTATAGTATTACACACTCTGAAATATTCTGAGGGAAGCTTGATTGTGAACATTTTCACAGAGAATCATGGGACCTTGGGGTTCTTGGTGAAGATTCCAACGTCTCGAAGGAATTCGTTACGAACAGTCTTGTTGCGTCCTTTGAGCATATTGGAAATAGTTTTCGATTATCGTCCTAACCTAGGACTGCAACGCATTTCAGAGATTCGTTTGGCTGTTTCCTATCAATCTCTTCCTTTTGATCCATTAAAGGAAACGATGGCTCTTTTCTTGTCGGAGTTTCTCTATTATGCTTTAAGGAATGAGCAACCCAGCGTTTCCTTGTTTTCGTATCTGATAAATGGTTTAGAGTGGTTGGATACGCGTCATGAAGAATACTCGAACTTTCATCTTGTGTTCCTTATGCGTCTTACACGTTTCCTAGGTTTCTGGCCTAATGTGGAGAACTTTCATTGTGATGATTTCTTTGACTTGCTCTCCAGCCAATATACAAGAGTCAGGCCTCCTCATGGCTCCTATTTGGTACCAGAAGAGGCTTGTCTCGTGCCTTTGTTTCTACGAATGAATTACCAAACGATGCATCTGTTTCGTATGAATCACGTGCAACGTGGTCGATTCCTGGATGTCCTGAACAACTATTATCGTTTACATATCCCAGATTTCCCAGTTCTGAAGTCCATTTCTATATTGCGTGAAGTTTTATCCTAATGGATATCTTACCAAAGGGAGTTCTTATTGTATTTCCAGTTGGAAACCTCCTTCTTCTAAGCTGGGTTTGGGTGGCGTGGTTTGTGCTTGGGTCTCCTTGTTCTTGATACGATTCAATTCATCCTTTGTTCTACGGTAGGTAGGCAAAGTTTCCACCATAGAGATGACATCGTCATTGTCGAGGTCTGCATCAGAGAAGATAAAGATGTTGTGATGACGTCTGCGTGTAGTAGTGGTTCCGCCATTGCTATAGAACAATTCTCGACGTTCTTCTTCCTTAGCTTTTTTCTCTTCCTCCTCAGCATCCTTCTCGCGGTTTTGCTGATCCATGGCTTCAGGCATGCCAGGCACATTCTGAAGGCCGAATCCGGTAGCCAGAACGGTAATTTTTACTTTGCTCCCCAACGAGCTATCGGTTGCTAGACCCCATTTGGTTTCCACGTCTCGCTTGAACTTACTCATGAAATCATTCACCTCGTTCATTTCTTCCATCATAAGGCTATCCTGATCCTTGTCGCCACAGAAATTGATGTTCAGCAATACCTTCTTAGAATTGAAGATATCGTTACCGTTCAACAAGGGGCTGTTCAATGCTTGCTCGATAGCTTTGGTGACGCGATTCTCTCCCTCACCATATCCAGTACTCATGATGGCCACACCTCCATCTTTAAGTACGGTGGTTACATCCTGGAAGTCCAGATTCATGATGCCGTGCATGGTGATGATTTCTGCGATACTTCTGGCTGCGATGCTCAGCGTGTCATCTGCTTTAGCAAAAGCGTTGATGACGGTCAGTTCTGGATATATCTCACGCAAACGTTCATTGTTGATAACCAATAGAGCATCCACGTGCTTCGAAATTTCTTCTACACCATCAAGTGCTTGATTAATTTTCATGTTTCCCTCAAACTTGAAGGGAATGGTTACGATACCTACAGTCAAGATGCCTGCATCCTTTGCACATTGTGCAATGATAGGAGCCGCTCCTGTCCCTGTACCTCCACCCATTCCGGCAGTGATGAAAACCATTCGTGTACCATCGTTCAACATCTCTTTGATGTCCTCGATACTTTCTTGAGCAGCCAAACGTGCTTTTTCAGGACGGTTTCCTGCCCCTAATCCATCCTTGCCTAATTGCAGGTGATTTGGTACAGGTGAATCGCCAAGAGCTTTCTTGTCAGTATTGCAAAGCAGATATGTTACATCGTGGATTCCTTCACGATACATGTGATTAACTGCATTGCCTCCTCCTCCGCCTACACCAATTACCTTGATAATACTGGGCGTGGAAGTCTTGAAATTGAACGCAATGCCACCTTCATTTAATTTTATATTATTATCTTGCATAGCTTTTCGTATTTTTCTATTAAACATCCGGATCCATCAGTAGGTCGGAAATCTTCTTCCATAAAGTTTTAGCTTTCTTTCCTACTTTCTTTCCCTGTTCTTTCTTTGTCTCGACGGATTCTTCAACTTTTGTCTCTTCAACCTTTTTCTCTTCAAAAGAGATTTCTGTCTGTACAGCTTCTTTTTCCACGGGAATTTCGCTTACACAGTTTTGATCACCTTTGAGTAGAAGAGCCATTAAGGTGTTAAAGTTGTTGTTCTCTGGAATGTTGACATTGTGAGCTGTAGTAATGTTGAGAGGTAAACCTTTTGCAATGCGAATAGGCTTGTTGCAATGAGTGTGTTCTGTAAATGCTTTGGTTAAGTTTCTTACGCGTGAACCACCACCTGTCAGAATAATGCCAGAAAGCAGGTTGTCGCTTTCCTTGGAAATGTGCGTCCATATGTTCACGATGATTTCCTCGTATCGAGCCTCCACAATCTCTTGCAATACATCCTCGTCGATGGTTCGTTCGTAACTCAGTTGGATCTTTCGAGGACTATGGTCTTCGGCATCGGCATGATATGCGGTTCCATAGTCTAATTTAAGTTTCTCCGCTTCTTCCATATCTATGGATTTAGTGGCAATGTCTGCTGTAATATTTGCACTACCCAAAGGAATAATGGCAAGATGTCGTAAAGTGTTTTGAGTATAAACGCTGACGGTGGTTGTGTCTGCACCTATGTCAACCAAAGCACATCCAGAACGTTTTTCGCTTGCATTAAGTAACGCATCGGCCAGACAAATGGGAGAAATCAATATTTCCGCGATATCCAACCCAGCACCTTTAACACATTTCTCAATGTTCTCGTAAAGGGTATTTCGTGCAATTACGTTCATGAAACGTGCTTCTATCTGTTCGCTTAGCATACCCACAGGTTCAGCCACATTGCGATTCCCTATCCCATACTCTTGTGGAACTACGTCCAAAATCCGAGAATCTGTGTAAACCTCTCCTTGGTTAATGTCCTTCAACTGATCCACCATATCATTGGTAATCTGAATCTTTCCATCGAATTGACGGAATACTTTGTTCTGAACAGTGTGTAGTGATTGACCTGCTAAGCCGATATACACACGATTTACATAGATGTTCAGACGATCATTCAACTGTCCCACAACCTTTGAAATAGCTTGTGTTGTCTTGTCGATGTTGTCGATGATACCTTTGCGGATACTGTTGGCCGCATTCTCCTGTGCAAATGCAAGAACTTGCATTGTTCCGTCCGGCTCTCGCTTGCCGGCAATAGCCCGAATGGCTGTTGAACCTAATTCAATGGCTACAATAATGTCTTTTTCTGCTCCCATATATTATTTTTTTATTTATTTGTCTCTTTTAGTACAAACAATTTGTCCGTTGAATGCTAAATTGATGGTCTTATATTTATTCCATCCCACTTTGGGTAATCCTTTCTCGTAAAAAAGAAGCATACGGTCCAATTTATCCTCATAGTTCCGTGAATTGCCCAATATGATTGTATGGTTTCCCACTCTGGGATAGAGCGCCACTTCATCTTTTGAGGAAACAACTATTTGCTCGATTTGTTTGTTCCAGAAATCATTATCGTGGATATATTCAGCCAAAGAAGCCAGTTCTTTTTTGGCATATTCTTTGGTGATGTTACCTGTAGCAATGCAGAGATTCAGATTGAAGTTCCCTATGGGCATATTTTCACCAGTCCTGTCCAAATAGTACTCATCTCCATTATTTGCTATGATATGAAGAATGGGTTGCATCAGCGAAACCAGAATACAGAGTTTCCCCTCCGAAGTGTGATAACACAAGGCATTTTTAATGTAAGGATTATTAGTCAGCAGTTCCTCAATGTTGGGCATGTCTATTTTACAGAGATGTTGACCCTCAGGAGAGATTTTGTTATGAGCTAAGATATTTTGCACGTCCCCCTCTTGTACGAAACCTTCCTGCAAGCTATCTTGGAAAATGATTTCCACTGCGCTACATGTTACATCTTCGGCAGGCTGTGAGAGTTTTGTGATGGCGAATATCAAATAACCAACCACTCCAAATAGAAGTATTATTTTTATCGCAATTTTCATGCTTGTGAACGAAGTATTTCTGTTATTTTATCTGCATAGTCTTCTATATCTCCTGCACCTAATGTCACAAGAACATCAAATCCACCTTGACGAACGATATCACATATCTCATCCTTTGTGCACATTTGCTTTTGGGTTCCAGGCCGCAGGTTGTTGTATATCAGTGCACTTGTAACACCAGGAATAGGTTTCTCACGAGCAGGATAAATGTCAACGATGGCTACATCATCCAATAGTGATAGGGAATCTGCAAAATCCATGTAGAAATCACGTGTGCGAGTATAAAGATGAGGCTGGAAGATAGCCTTGATGCGTTTTCCTTCGTAGAGTTGTTTGATGCTTAGGATGCTTTGACGTATTTCAGCAGGGTGATGTGCGTAATCACTCAAATAAACTATTTTGTCAGTACGAATACGGAAATCAAATCTGCGATCTACTCCTTGAAATGACGCCATGGCTTCTTTTATTTCCTCTTTATTGGCTCCACTAATTTGTGCAAGTGCAATAGCTGCGATTCCATTTTCGATATTTACCACTACAGGTACTCCTAATTCTATTCCTTGTATGTTGCCCAATGGTGAAACCAGATCAAAAGAGATTTTTCCATTTCCTATTTTCACTTTCTCTGCATGAAAATCGCCAGTTTCTCGACTATAGGTATAAGTAGTCACTCCCTTTTGGGGAATGGCTTTCATCTTCAGCCCTTCGTGCAAGATGAGATATCCGTCAGGTTGAATCAGACTGCTATATTTCTGGAAGCTCTCCAAATAGGCCTCCTCAGTTCCATATATATCAAGATGATCAGCATCTGTGGCAGTTATCACACTCGCATAAGGTGATAGCCAATGGAAGGAGCGGTCAAATTCATCTGCCTCAATTACCACATAAGGGCTGTTATGACTAAGTATGTAGTTTGTTCCATAATTTTTTGTGATGCCACCCAGGAAGGCGTTACAGTCGACATGACTCTGATGCAAAATATGGGCTGCCATGCTGCTTGTTGTCGTTTTTCCATGAGTTCCTGCCACGCAGAGACCCTTGAGAGAATGGGTCAGCGTACCTAATACTTGAGCTCTCTTCTGAATCTCGAAGCCTTCTTTCCTAAAAAAAACAAGTTCATTATGCTCTTCAGGAATAGCTGGAGTATAGACTACGAGACAGGAATTCTTGTCTTTGCATTCAGTGGGAATCAGTTCGATGTTCTCCTCATAGTGCACTTTTGCACCTTCATCACGCAGTTTCTCTGTCAGGTCACTGGAAGTCTTGTCATACCCAGCTACCACAATCCCTTTGTGAAGGAAGTAACGTGCGATAGCACTCATGCCTATCCCACCGATTCCTACGAAATATACAGCCTTTATATCGTTCAGATTCATTATGTTGCTATTTTTCTAATTTTGATCCTCTGCCAGTTTGGCTACTTCCTTAGCAATTATTTCTGCTGAGTTAGGTAAGGCCATTTTTAGAGCATTCTGACCTAAGGCCTCTAACAGTTCCTTATTGGTTACAGTTTCAATGGCAAGAGGTATCAGTTTTTCTCTTGCTTCTACATCACGAACCAGAATGGCAGCTTGTTTGTTTACGAGAGCCATCGCGTTATGAGTCTGATGGTCTTCTGCCACATTGGGACTTGGTACCAAAATGGAAGGTTTTCCTAAAAGACACAATTCGCTTATGCTGCTTGCTCCAGCACGGCTAATGACCAAATCTGCCAATTTGTATGCATGATCCATCTTGCTGATGAAATCTGTTACATACAAATTATTTGGTTTGTCTATCTTATCCAACTCATCTTGTATGGTGATCTTATAACAACTACCTGTCTGCCAAATGAACTGGATGGGTGAAGTCGCTATTCTATGTACATTTCCCAGTACGCTTTCATTCATTGTTTTGGCCCCCAAACTGCCACCAATCAGCAAAATGGTTGGAAGGTCGGGATTGAGTCCGAATGTAGCAGCAGCTTCTTCTTTGGTAATATTCTTGTCTAAAAGGTTTTGTCGAACTGGATTCCCTGTTAACAGAATCTTGTCTATGGGAAAGAATCGCTCCATTCCTTCATATGCTACACAAATCTTTTGTGCTTTTTTTGCCAACGATTTGTTGGTTAATCCTGCAAAACTGTTTTGTTCTTGTATGAGACAAGGTATCCCTAATTCGTGGGCAGCATTCAGTGTGGCGGAACTTGCGTATCCACCCACTCCAATTGCTACTTGAGGTTGGAATTCACGGATGATTTGTTTCACCTTATGTTTACTCTTCAGGAATTTCCACAAAACGCATATATTCCCAGGTTTCCATAAGGGACGAAGTAGACCATGAACAGGCAGACCAACTATCTCGTATCCTGCAGCGGGTACGCGTTTCATTTCCATTCGCCCTTCCGCACCGATAAAAAGTATTTTTGCGTCAGGATATATTTCCTTGAGTGCATTGGCTATGCTGATAGCAGGGAATATATGTCCCCCAGTACCGCCACCGCTTATGATAAATCTTTTTTCAGTCATATATGATTCATGCTCCAGTTAAGTTGTGCTTGTTGCTATTATCTTTTGCTTGTTACTTGGTTCATCCACTCTCTTGGCAGAACGGCTCACACTTAATATCATGCCGATATAAGCACAGTTAACAAAGGTGGCTGTACCTCCCTTGCTGATTAGAGGGAGAGGTTGACCTGTCACAGGAAAGGCTCCTACGGCTACAGCCATATTTATCATGGCTTGCACTACCATCATCAAGGCTAATCCCATTACCAGATAAGCGGGGAATAATGCCTTACATCGCTTAGCTATCTTCATGGCTCTCCACATCAATAATAAATAGAGGAACATTACGAAGGCTCCACTTAAAATTCCGCCTTCTTCGATGATGATGGCATAGATAAAATCGGAGAAAGCCTGAGGAAGGTAGTCACGTTCCACTGAGTTGCCAGGACCTTTTCCTACAATATTACATGTGGCAATTGCTATTTTGGCATGTGTTACTTGTATATTGTCGTAGATGTCGTAATCATCAGGATTCTCTGGCGTAATGTGCCGATCCGTGATGCGATGAACCCAAGTGGGTACTCGATGGAGAATCCCATGTTCTTGGACACTCCAATTATCCAAAGTGGATTCGGGAATAGAGTGAGCCACAAAAACACCAAGTGCAGCTGCTGCAATCATTCCTCCAACTATCCATGCCAACCATTTTGCAGATACCTGTGAAATAAACATTATACCCAACAAGACAATGAAGATTATTCCTGCAGTGGATAGGTTCTCTGTTGCTATCAGGCCTACAACTAAGAAAGTGAGTCCCAATACAATCTTGAAGGATAGGTTTGATGCCCCTTTTTCTGTTCGCATAGAAGACAAGAGAAATGCGGAAACTCCAACGAGACTGATTTTGGCAAGTTCAGAAGGCTGAAAACTGAAAATTCCCACATCTAGCCATCGGGCCCCACCATTGATTTTGCCAGCAAACAGTACAACAATCAACATGGCAAAGGAAACTAAAAGTATCAATACATTGAGTAGTTTGAACCAAACGCATGGTATCAGGTGTATTAACCATGCCAGTATGATTCCGACTAATACGAAAGAGCCATGTCTCATCACAGGATCCCAATAGTGCCCTGAGTCATAACTCATGTTACTGCTGGCGCTATATACCTCTATGACAGAAACCATGCATAGGAGTAGGAAGATCATCCATACTACCGTGTCGCCCTGCATGAGGCCTTTTTCCTCAAATGATGCTTTGTTTAGTGCCATTTTTGTTCTCTTGTTTAAAGTGCTCTTACCAAAGTTTTAAATTGGTCACCTCTATCTTCCATGTTTTTGAACAAATCGAAACTTGCGCAACAAGGACTCAGCAAGACTGTGTAGCCAGGTTTCGCCATCTTCACACAGGCTGCTACACATTCTTTCATGCTATGTGTGTCCTCAACGGGAAGTCCCATTTCATCGAAAAAGTTGTGGAGTTTTGTGTTGTCAGCTCCCAAATAGACCAGACCCGCACATTTCTGTTTCACCAGTTCTTTGATGGAATTATAGTCGTTCCCTTTATCCTTGCCTCCAATGATCAGGATGGTGGGAGTGGTCATACTCTCTAATGCGTACCAGCAAGCATCCACATTGGTAGCCTTTGAGTCATTGATATATTGTACACCACCTACGCGTGCAACTTTCTCCAGTCGATGTTCCACGCCCTCGAAGTCACTAAGACTTTTTCGTAAGGTTTCGTCCTTAATACCACTCAGATGGGCAGCGATACCAGCAGCCAGACTATTGTACATATTGTGTTTGCCGCTTAGACTGAGTTCCTCTTGTTCCATATTAAAGGGAGTAGGTTTTTCTATCACGTATTGGCCATCTGCAATATATCCAATCATGCCGTCTTTTCTCAAGATACTGAATGGACACATTTGAGCTTTGATGCCATATTTTTTCAGTTCTCTACTGATAATAGGATCATCTGCCCAGAAAACGAAAGCGTCTTCTTCTGTCTGGTTTTGTGCGATACGCATCTTGGCATCTGTGTAGTTCTGCATGTTATAGTCATATCGGTCCAGATGATCGGGTGTAATGTTCAACAGAATTGCTATGTTTGCTCGGAACTTGTACATATTGTCCAACTGGAAACTGCTCAACTCGATGATGTAGTAATCAAAAGTTTTGCCTTCTGCAATCTGTAGAGCTAAACTACGACCAATGTTCCCTGCTAATCCTACATTGTAACCTGCCTCCTTGAAGATATGATAGATCAAACTGGTAGTTGTTGTCTTGCCATTTGATCCTGTTACACAGATCATTTTGGCATGTGTGTATCTTCCTGCGAATTCTATCTCACTAATGATTGGAATACCGATTTCCTTCGCTTTCAGTACCATAGGAGCATTCTCTGGGATTCCAGGACTTTTTACAATCTCATCAGCGTCGAGAATAAATTGTTCAGTGTGATGACCTTCTTCCCAGTCCACCTCGTATTCCTTCAACAGGTCTTTGTAGTTGTCTTTGATATTGCCCATGTCACTGACAAAGACATCAAATCCTTTTGTCTTAGCCAGCGCAGCTGCCCCGACACCACTTTCTGCGGCTCCTAATATGACAATTCTTTTCATTTTTTCTTATCTAATCTTCAGAGTGACGATGGTTAATGTTGCCATGATAATAGAAGTGATCCAGAATCGAGTAGTAATTTTTGATTCCAGCCAACATCCACTGGGCCAATTAAATAGAATCTTGAAGTTCTCTGGAATCTGACCTGGTTTCACGCGGAAGGCATCATGAAGTGGTGCTCGTTTGAATACTCGCCATTTCTCATTTCTTTTGTTTCCTATTTTGGCCACTCGTGTCTGAAGCAGTACGCTGATACTTTCCATTAGGAACACAAAACACAAAACGGGGATGAGTAATTCCTTGTGGATGATAATGGAAATTACAGCAATGATGCCTCCGATAGCCAAACTTCCCGTGTCGCCCATGAAGACTTGAGCCGGATAGGCATTATACCACAAGAAACCAACCAATGCGCCCACGAAAGCACACAAAAAGATCACCAGCTCTTCAGATCCTGGTATGTACATGATATTCAGATAGCTGGCCATTTCAACATGACTACTTACATAGGCTAATATTCCCAACGCAAGTCCCATGATGGCAGAATTGCCTGCACACATCCCATCCATTCCATCATTCAGATTACTACCGTTACTTACAGCCATCACTACGAAGGTGGTCACCAGTACGAAGAGAATCCATCCGGCTGCCCGTTTATATTTGCCACAGAAACTCATGACTTCCGTATAATTTAAATTGTTGTTCTTCACGAAAGGAATGGTTGTGATGGTACTTTTAACAGGTTCACTTTTGTGTACAACTGTTACGGCGCCTTGCCTTTCAATGGTAACGTTCTCGCGAATCACAGCATCGGGACTCAACCATAAAGTAAGGCCGATACCTAATCCGAGAAGTGCTTGTCCTATGAGTTTATATATAGGATGCAGTCCGTCCTTCGTTATTTTCAACTTGATGTAATCATCAGCGAACCCCAATGCACCAAGCCAAATGGTAGTTACCAGCATGAGAAGCATATAGATGTTTCTCAATCGACCCAGCAAAAGACAAGGAATTAAAGTAGCCACAATGATAATCACACCACCCATAGTGGGAACATCTTTTTTCTCTACTCCATAAGGATCTATGTTGGCGTTACGTTGTGCTTCGTTCCCTCCATGTTTTTTCATCCATTTAATAAAGTATTGCCCCAGCCACATAGAGATGAGCAGACTCAAAACGAGGGTAAGCAGGGAACGAAATGAGATGTAATGCCACAGATTGGCACCCGACACACCAAATTCTCCTAGATATCTGAATAAATAGTACAGCACTTTTTCTTGTTTTCTTTTCAGTTTTTATTTTTTGTCCGATTCAAACGCTTCACGAATAATTTCGTGGTCATCGAAATGATGCTTTACTCCTTGCACGATTTGATAGTCCTCGTGTCCCTTGCCTGCTACCAGAATCACATCCCCAGACTGAGCTAAAGTACAAGCTGTACGGATTGCCTCTTTGCGGTCCACGATACTCAATACTCCCTTGCGTTGTTTGTCATTCAGCCCAGCCAGCATGTCATCTATGATAGCTTGAGGATCTTCGAAACGAGGATTGTCACTTGTAATGATCACATGATCGCTATATTTTACTGCCTCTTGAGCCATCAGGGGGCGTTTACCCTTATCTCTGTTACCTCCTGCACCGCATACCGTCCAGCATTTTCCCTTATGCTGCAGGACTTCTTTGATGGTTGTCAATACGTTTGCCAAAGCATCGGGCGTATGAGCATAATCAACAATAGCTGTTACTCCATTGCTGGATCGAATGGTTTCGAAGCGCCCGTTCACAGGTTTCATCGCACTAAGTTGAATCAATGCTTCTTTAGGCTCCATGCCCAGCATTACAGCCGTACCATATATGGCTAGCAGGTTACTCGCGTTGAAACGACCAATGAACTGAACGAAAACATCATGTCCATCCATTTCCAACTCCATTCCCTCGAAACTCTCTTCCAAGATTTTGGCTCTAAAGTTGGCAGCACCTCTCAAAGAATAGGTTTTGACCTGAGCTTTTGTGTTCTGAGTCATCACTAAACCATTCTTGTCATCAGCGTTTGTGATTACGAAAGCTCCCTTGGGCAGAGCATCGAAGAAGGATTTTTTAGCATCACGGTAGTTCTCGAATGTCTTGTGATAATCCATGTGATCACGGGTCAGGTTGGTGAAGATTCCACCAGCGAATGTCAATCCCTCTATCCTCTTTTGTGCAACACTATGACTGCTTACTTCCATGAAGGCATACTGGCAGCCTTCATTTGCCATTTGCCCCAACAGCTGATTCAACGTGATAGGATCGGGTGTGGTACATTCTGTGGATATGGGCTTCCCGTCGATGTAGTTACATACTGTACTGCATAGTCCTGTCTTGTAGCCCATACGACGGAAGATGTTATAGAGGGTTGTTGCAATAGTGGTCTTGCCATTTGTTCCAGTTACGCCAATCAACTTCATTTTGCTGCTGGGGTTGCCGTAGAATTGTGTGGCTATGGGGCCTGCAGCATTCTCTGTATTCTCGTATTGCAGATAGGTTACTCCCTCATTTAAGCTTTCAGGGAGATTCTCACATGCAATTGCTGTCGCTCCCATCTCGATAGCCTTGCCTATATAGGAGTGTCCATCAACTTGAGTACCTCGCATAGCAATGAACATCTTGTCTTGCTTGATTTGACGAGAGTCTATTTCCACTCCCTTTATATCTATGTCTGGATTGCCAATGATTTTAATTGGCTTGCATTTTTGTATCAATTGTTCCAGTTTCATTTCTATACCTTATTATATATTATATAAGAACTTTATTCACTTTGTTTACCTTCTTTTAGAACCAGAGTTATCGTTTTCCCTCTAACAGCTTCAGATCCTGCTGGAATGTTTTGCTGTTGAACCTGTCCCGCACCATTCAAACGAACCTTCAGTCCTCTTTGTTGCAAAAGGTATACAGCATCCTTGGCTCCCATTCCAATCACGTTGGGAACTTTATCCTCAGGTATCGTATCCACAATGTTTTCTTCTATGGGAACTTGACTCAACTTCATCTTTTTTATGATGTCTTGTGCGTCTTGTTTGTTTCCCAAAGTTATTTCAGGTACAAATACAGAATTACTGTCTGCTGCAGTTTCAATGTTGCGATGATCTCCTGAAGACATTACATATTCTGATATTTCACGGAAAACAGGACCACACTGACCACCACCTGATGCCGGCAGACCATTCTTTACGATGCACACGATACAGCTGTATTTAGGGGCATCGGAGGGGTAGTAGCCACAAAAACTTACCATGTATCTGGGAATCCCACTGTGATAACCTCCACCATTTGCTTTGGCAATTTGAGCAGTACCGGTTTTTCCACTTACCTTGAACAGCTTTCCTCCATTTCCTGCTTTCTTGCCCAGGCCGCGGCTTACCACACGTTCCAGAATTAACTGGATGTTCTCCAGCGTCTTGGGGCTACAAATTCTCTGTTTCAACACTTCTGTTGGATATTCCTTTACAACCAGGCCATCCTTCATTTCTGCTTTGATGAAACGGGGTTTTACCATCGTTCCTCCATTTGCAATAGCATTGTAGAAAGTCAATGTGCTGATGGGAGGCAGCATAGTCACGTAACCAATACTCATCCAAGGAAGATCTGTTTTACTCCAGTAGCGTTTAGTGTCTTTGGGATGAGGTACGATAGGTTCACCTTTTCCTTTGAATGGCAGATCCAACAGCAGGCCGACTCCTTCTCGATTCAGACCTTGCACAAATTTCTCCGGCTGGTCGTGATATGCCTTATCAATCAATTTACTTACTCCGATGTTTGAACTGTATTCCAGGACCTGACTGACAGAAAGGGTTCCATATCCTCCCTTACGCCAGTTGTGATCTTTCATCCAGCGTCCGTGCATGTTGTATATTCCGCCTGTACAGTCTACCACATCATCCATATTGATTACTCCATCTTCCAAACCGACCATGATGCTGGCAGTCTTGAAGGTTGAACCAGGTTCCATCAGGTCGCTGATGGCATGGTTCTTCATTTCGTAATAGAGACTGTCTTGTCCCCGTGTCATGTTGACGATAGCCTTCACGTCACCCGTAGCGACTTCCATCACGATGACGATACCCGTTTCACCTTTGATTTCCTTCAATTTGTTCACGATGGCCTTTTCTGCCACATCCTGAATGTTCACGTCGATAGTGCTTACGATATCATGTCCGTCTTCAGGCTCTAAATCAGTGAAACTCAATCGTTTGTTCCTGATCTTGGTTCGATGGCTTATGCCAGGTTTTCCACTTAGAATACTGTCGAAACTCAACTCCAGTCCATTCTTTGCAGCATCCGAGTCGCGATACAGATCGCCTAATGTTCTTGAAGCCAGAGAGCCATAGGGACGTTTGCGTTTCATTTGCTCTTCCACGTAGAAGCCACCTTTGAAACTGCTTTCGCGTAGAAGAGGAAGCTCCTTGCATTCCTTGTATTGGATATAGGAAGCATGTCCTGGATAGATACGCCAAGCGTGTCTTCTTTTCTTTTTCCCCTCCATAAGCCGCTGACGGAACCACTCGGCACTCTTGTCGTGGAAGATGTTGGCAAGTCCCAATGAGATGCTGTCTAAGTCGTGATCGAATGTGGAGTCTCGCCAGGCTTGAGCTTTTACGCGAGCGGTTGAGTCCTTATCGATTACCACATAGTCCAGATAGAGACGGTATTCTGGAATGGATCCAGCCAAAAGTTGACCATCCCACGAGTAGATGTTGCCTCGAGTGGCGGGAATGGGTAGGTTTTCCTTAATGAACCGTTTGCTAACCTTGTCCCAGTATTCGCTGGTTGGAGGCAGCATAGTATGAAGGGCTGTTCCTAAAATGTACAGACCTGCCAGGCACATCAACAGGAAGATGATGCGGAAACGTCCGATGGAATTGTTTTTGTCAGCCTTCATGCCTTGTCTTACTTGTTTCTGTATATGTAGAAAGGTGCTTCTGTGCTAGGTGCGAGACTGCTGTCTCCATTCGCTCTCAGTTGCTCCTCCAGTTTGCTTTGCCGACATTTCAGGGTCAACTCGCTGCTGCGGGTCAGACTGCGGAACTTCATGTCTTTCAGGGAATCACGTAGATTCTCCTCGAGAATGATCTCACTCTGGGCTTGATATCGATTCGTGATGTAGACGATAATGCCTAACACGATGATCAGAATCACCCAGATTTGACGACGGAACCATTGCCCATCGATACTCAGCACCTTGGTCAGATCCTTCCACCCCTTGATTTGTTGGTCTTCATCTTCACCCTCAGTCAACAAGGAATTGAGCAATTGTTGCCCACTGCTTTCTTCCTTGGCTTGCTGCTCATTTTGCTGCAGGTTCAGGATCTCTTCCTCTTCGGGATTCTGTATTTTCTTGTCCTCTTTCTTACTCATTTTCTCCTGTTTTCTCTGCAATGCGCAATTTTGCCGATCGGCTTCTGGGGTTAGCTGCCTGTTCTTCTTCTGAAGGAATAATCACGTTTCGGTTAACGGGTCGCAGCATTGATTTGTTTCGCCCATAGATGTCTGTTTCGTTCTCGCCTTTCACATTTCCGCTTCTCATCAGGTTCTTCACCATGCGGTCTTCTAAAGAATGATAGGTCAGGATGACCAATCGCCCGCCTGGTTTCAGCATTTCAATGGCGGCCTCCAGCATTTGTTGTAGAGCCTTCATTTCTCCATTGACTTCAATGCGAAGTGCTTGGAATACACGAGCCAGATCTTTCTTTTCGCGATTGAATCCCATCAGGGGCTTCAGTACGTTTGCCAATTGTCCTGTAGTACGGATACTTTGCTCTGTGCGTGCCTTCAAGATGAGGGATGCCAATCTTCGGCTGTTCTTCAGTTCACCGTAGAGGTACAGCACATTGGCCAATTGCTCCTCGCTGTATTCCTCCACTATCGTTTGCGCGGTCAGTTTGCTTTTCTGATTCATGCGCATGTCTAAGGGAGCGTCGTAGCGGAAACTGAATCCACGCTCTCCTTCATCCAGATGATGACTGCTTACACCTAAGTCTGCCAGAATTCCGTCAACCTGCTCTGTTTTGTAATACATCATCCAGTTTTTCAGGAATCGGAAGTTGCTGTGTACAAACTGGAATCTGTCATCCTTCAGCGCACCATTCATGGCATCCAAATCCTGATCGAACCCATAGAGACGCCCTTGGGGACTCAGATGGTTTACTATTTCTCGGCTATGCCCACCACCTCCATACGTCAGATCCACGTATGTACCATCAGGCTGAATGTTCAGTCCCTTGATAGTCTCGTTGAGGAGTACGGGTATGTGGTAGGTGGTACAATCCATTTTTGTCTCTTGCTTTCTTTTAGAACGTTTCGTGGGACTTCATCATATTCTCCAGGTTGTCAGCCAATATCTCAGGTTCAGCCAACAGGGTTTCTGCAGCCTGACGGCTCCAGATCTCAATAGTGTTGTCCACGCCGATGAAACGAACCTCATTTTGGATTCCTGTTTCTTCGAGATACCTGCGAGGAATCAGCATGCGTCCACCGCTGTCCAGGCTGATGGCTTCAGCGCCAGCCACAAAACGTCGCAACGCGTCTCTTCCTTGGCGGTCAAACATGTTGGTTCTTTCCGTGATGGCATCAACCTGAGCATTCCATACTTCTTGAGGGTACAGGATGAGGCAGCGCTGGAAGATGTCGCGCCGCATAATCAGTCCTTGAGTCTCCTCTTTCTGCAGGATTTTGCGGAAACTACTGGGCACAAATACGCGTCCTTTTTCGTCTACTTTGGCGTCTATGTTGCCTGTAAATCTCATGTTTTTTTCGCTTGTTGTGTAAATTTTGTGCCAAAGATACAAAATTCCCCACAATTCTCCACATTTTTCTCCATATTTTTTTTGCGCGCATGAAAAAATTTTTTTTGAGCTCTTCTTTCCTTGATTTTTATTTCGTCGAAGTTTTTCGATGAAATGGGGAATTTCGCATGTTTTTTATGGATTTTTGTGATTTTTCTCAGATTTTCGTGTGGAAAGGATTTGTTGGTGGGGAATTTTTCCGTATCTTTGTGGTGACAAAGTGATAAATCATGAGAAAAGAATTATTTTTTGCCTTTCTGGCATGTTTTTTTGTTTGTGTTTCTGGTGTAGCCAAGAAAAAAGAAAAGCGTTCGGTAGTCCGCATCGAAACTTCATTGGGAAATATTCGTGTCGCGCTCTCTGATGATACTCCTATTCATCGTGACAATTTCCTGAAACTTGCTTCTGAAGGTTTCTACGATGGGACACTTTTTCATCGTGTCATACAGGACTTCATGATTCAGGGAGGAGATCCTGACAGCAAGGGCGCTGCTCCTGGTGTTCTCTTGGGCGAAGGGGGACCTGGTTATACGCTAGAGCCTGAGTTTTTGCTTCCTTATCTCTATCATTGGCGTGGGGTGATTGCTGCCGCTCGTGAGTCCGATGATGTAAACCCTGAGATGCGTAGCAGTGGAAGCCAGTTCTATATTGTTTGGGGCAAGAAGCAGACTCCTGCTGCCATCAAGAAGGTGAAGGCAATGTTGGCTGAGAAGGGTATAACCCTCACTCCTCTGATGGTAGATGATTATATCATGCGTGGTGGTACTCCTCATCTCGACGGAACTTATACGGTTTTTGGCGAAGTCATCGAGGGAATGGATGTGGTGGATGTCATCCAGCGAGTAAAGACAGACACCCTGAATCGTCCGCTTGAGGATGTGGTTGTTCAGAAGATGGTTGTTGAGCAGCGAAGTAAAAAGGCCCAGCATTAGGAGATCATTCTTTTGCTTTTCGAAATAAAAATTTCGAAGAAATGATGTTCTTCAATCAGAATTTTATATCTTTGCAAGCGAAAGGATTATAAAACGACCTGTTTATGGCTGATACATTGCTTCTTGTCTTTGCATGTTGCGCCACGGCTCATTGGATTGCAGCCGCAGTTTTGTCGCTTTATGCTCGCTATCAATCCCAGTATCTTTGTATAGCTTGGGTGGATGGACTTTTCGCGGCTGGTCTTACGCTTTGTGCCTTGTTTTCCGAGGACATCAGTGTTGGTCAACCTGCCCTGATACATCCTGTTATGATGGTTTTTCTGGTTGTTACGTGTTTCCTCCAGAGTATCTATCCTCTCAGCATCCCCATGCCTGGTTTCCTGCAAATGGGGCGTATGGTCAAGTATGCTCTTCCAGCCATTATCCTGATCTGCCTTTATGGTCTGGTTCTTCTCTTTGGTGGAAAGTGGATCGATTTGTATAGTTTTCAGGATGTGATTTCCAATCTCTTCACGTTTGACCTTTTGCTCCGTTTCGCTTTTCTGGTGCTTGCCGTCTATTATGTCCTCAACATATTGCTGTTACCTCGCCTGTTTGCAAAGAAAGCCAATGTGCCTCGCTATATGATTGGCTACTGTTTTGCGGTGAGTGTGGTCTGCCTTTATTATATCTACATCACGGTTTCTTTCTCCCAAACGGGACTCATCGTCTATGTGATTCTGTTTACCTTGATTAATATGTATCTTACCTTCCGCACTTTGGAGACGATGGCAATCAACCTTCCTAAACCTGTGCTGGAGACTGTGGTGGAGGAACCTTCTGCGGAAGAGGTCGCAAAGGCTGAGCAAGAGGATTTCAACGAGGCCAATCTTCAGCGATTCCATCGTATCCAGTATTGGATGCAGAATCATGTGGAAGCTTGGACGGAAAGCACTTTCAACCGTTCTGGCCTTTGCGAAGGAGTGGGATATAACCGTCATCTGGTTTTGCAGAGTCTTCGCAGTCAGGGCTTCAATAACATCCATGATTACATCAACAGTTATCGTGTGGAGCATTTGAAGCGTCAGATCAAGCGAGGCAGGGCGACCACCATCAACGACTGTCTGGATTCTGGATTTGGCACGACGAAGACCGCCCGAAGTTGTTTTGCCAGACACGAAGGCATCGTTTTGGATGAGTATCTTGCTCAATATTCCCGTAATGAATCCGAGTCATAGAGATGTTGGTTTCTTCCCTGAGAAAAAATTTTTTGAAAAAAGTTGCTTTTTCGTGTTACATTTCTCAATCTTCTACGTCTTATGGGCAGAAGAGATTGATTTAAAACAAAAGAAATTCGAATGAAAACAACATGTAAAAGAATTGTACAGATGAAGCGCTGCAGATTTTTTGCTCTTGTAATCGCTCTGTTTTCCAGCATGTTAGTGATGGGACAGAAAATACAGGAGAAGAAGAAAGCTACCAGTCCCAACATGCCCACGTTGCGTGCGGGCGTTAGTTTCAATATGGTGAACGGCAGCGATGCAACAGACACCCATGCCCTCACTCTTTATGATGTATCGTTGGGATACCAGTGGATGATCAACGAGCGCAAGTGCAGGGTCTTCTTCTCCCCAGAGTTGGGCTTTGGTTCTCGTGGTTGGAAAGAGGGGGAGCAGAATGAATGGAGCTATCATGCCACCGTTCGCGCACACACTCTCCGTCTTGTTCTTGCCCAGATCAGTTTCCAGCCCCAAGTGGGATACGATGTCTTTCTCGATTTTCATGCCGGAGGATTTGTTTCCTATGATTATGCGGGTCGTTATACCAGATTCAAAGGATATTTCCAGAAGGATGATCGCATCAAGCTCAGCGAAATGGATAACTTCAACCGTTGGGATGCAGGACTTCAGGTGGGAGCAGGTTTGTGGTTTTACTACTTCAATATTGACTTCACCTATCGTCACGGATTCGTTGGCATGATCTCTGGCAAGGATGGATTCTCCAACAATTTCGTACTTCGTGTGGGGTATGCGTTTCATCGTCGTCCCAAAACACTTCCTCCTGGTGTCAGCCGTTCCTCTCTTTGGTATTACTAAGCGTTGTAGCACTGAAACGCATACAACGATTTTTTATGGAAAAAAGGAAGACAACACGTTGAAATCGTCAAGTCAACACGTTGTGTTTGGGAAGTTAACGTGTTGTGTTTTCAAGGGTGACGTAATGAGGTGTGAAGGAGAAGAAAACGAAGGAGGCGATTTTTCCGAAAAATGGGGTCGAAACACCGATTTTAACATATTTTTTAAGATTTTCTTCCACCCCCGCCAAAAAGTTTCCATGGGGACAAGAGGGGGACAAAATCGAATGAGCCCCGTGTTCATGGGCTCTCGCAGCCATTTTTCGATGCCAGAAATTTTCCATGGGCAAAGCTTGCATGCATTGTTTTTTAGCTGTAATTTTGCCGCAGAAATCTATTTTAATGCGATGAGAAGTACAAAAAACATCTTTTTTCTTCTTGCAAACATGATATTCGTGGCTTGTCTCTTGGGTTGTTCTCAAGGTCATCCTTACGAATTGAAAGAGATGCCGGATGCGCGTTCTTGCTACGATAAGGCGCTTCTTGCTTTCGATGCCGACAGTATCCGCCTGGGAGAAGACCTTCTTCACAAAGCGATCCTGCTGGCGGAAGTGGAGGAGGACCTGCACACGCTATACCTTTCGCAGATGCAAATGGCCAAGTCCCTTTCGTGGAGCAATACTGAGGCTGCACTTGATATGGCACGCCAGGCGCTGACTACCTACCAACGTCACCCCGATAATGAACGGAACTACATTATTCTCTTAGATTATGTAGGTACGTATGCGGGACAAGTGGCCTACAACAACGACACTTCCTTCGACGAGGCTCTGACCTATACCCGCAAGGCACACGCTCTGGCCGAGGCTATGTCAGACTCCACGAAACAAGAACTCGTCAGCCAAACGCTCACCAGTCTTGCCAATATCTATTGGGCGATGGAGAAATACGATGAAGCATTGGTTTTTGCCCGACAGGGAGCAAACTGCGCTCCCAGCAACCTTTTGCTTGGTGCCCAGCAGGTACTGGCACGCTGCCTTGTCAGCTGTGACTCGCTTGCCAGAGCTGAGGAAATTTACAAGCAGATGGAGCCTGGAAACGACCTGCAAGCTGCCTACATTGTGGAGAGCAACCTGGCGAAGCTGGCTCTGCAACGCAATGACATTGAGGCCGCAGAAAATACGATCGATGAAGCCTTCGGGCATGCCGAGGATCTATATTTCAATGCCTTGAAGCAGAAAGACGAATATTACCAGACAGCTCTGCAGCAGGAACACGAGAACGAGCGTCTGCGCTACACTTCCCTGTTACATCGCCGCACGATGTGGGGCGTCCTGTTCTTTATCTTGATAGCTGCCATTGCAACCTATATGGTAGGTCGCTCGAGGTTCCAGATGATGAGACAGCGGCGCTTGGCTGATGCATGGGCTCGAAAACACGAGGTGGACCAACGTTTGCACGAAGCAGCCCTCCAACGCAAGGAACTGGAGGCACAGCGTCTGTTGGTGCGACAGCGCGAAGCGACCATCTCTTTCCTGAAAGAGTTCATCTATCAGCGTTCCGAAATCATCAAGAAACTGGGTGACAACGAAGACGAGCACGTCATCATCAGCGATCACGACTGGTTGGAGGTGGAGCAGACGCTGAATTCCATCGATCACGACCGGTTCAAGCGACTACGTGAGAAATATCCTGACCTGCGCGAGGAGGACGTGCAGCTGTGCATCCTGACCAATCTGCACTTGCTAAACCGCACCATCGGCAACATTTATGGGCTCACCATCTCGGCTGTTCAGCACCGCAAGCTCAAACTGAAGAAGGAAATCTTTGGAGAGGATGACCCAGATGTGACCTTGGAACAGATACTGGACAGAATTTGAAAAAATGAAATATTAACTTAAAAAAATAATAACGAATATGAAAACGAAGAGATTACTTTTTCTTTTCCTGTTGACTTCCCTGTCAACGTTGGCTGGAGCCTATGATGTGGAAATCGAAGGAATCTACTACAATTTGGTAGAGGAAACAAAAACGGCTGAAGTGACGTACGGAAAAGTTAACTGGTATATGATGGAGAATAATTCCTATTCTGGCTCTGTCAACATCCCATCATCAATCACGTATGAAGGAAAAGAGTATGTTGTAACCAGCATAGGAAAACAGGCATTCTGTTATTGCGACATAACCTCGGTAACCATTCCATCGAGCGTGACCAGTATTGCCCAAAATGTATTTTGCGAATGTACGAACCTGACTTCTGTGAAGATTCCCAATAGCGTGACCAGCATAGGAAATGGGGCATTTCAAGGCTGTCGTAGCCTGACTTCCGTGGAGATTCCCAACAGCGTGACCAGCATAGGAAACTCGACGTTCTGGGACTGTCTTGCCTTGTCTTCTGTAACCATTGGGAACGGTGTGAAGGGGATTCCGGAGGCGATGTTCCATAATTGCCATAGTCTGACTTCTGTGACCATTGGAAATGGTGTGACCCTTATCAAAGGCATGGCATTCAGGAATTGCGATGCTCTGACTTCTATCACCATCCCCGAAAGCGTGGAAGAAATAAGTGTTGAGGCATTCTGTGGCTGTCATGCTCTGATCTCCGTAGAGTTGCCAAAAAGTTTGAAAACCCTTCGGTATGGAGCATTCACTAGATGCGAGAATCTCACTACAATCATTTCACATATAGAAGATCCGTTTGGAATTGAGGGCAGGGCATCTGGTTCTGAACCAGTATTCAGCGAGTACACTTTCATGAATGCCACATTGTATGTCCCTATTGGAACATCAGAAAAGTACAAAGCCACAGAGGGTTGGATGGATTTTGAGAACATAAAGGAAAGTCTGCCAAGCGATATCGAAATCAATGAAGAAAACTTCCCTGACAAGGCTTTCCGCCAGTACCTTTTGGATCAGGATTATGGAAAGGACGGTATTATCACCAATGAGGAGATAGCTGAACTAAAAACAATCAAAATCAATAATAATCACATAAATTGGACTGAAACCTCTCATTCAGAAGACATTCCGTCATACGACATTCATGACCTGAAAGGAATCGAATTGCTCACCTCTCTGGAAACGCTGGATCTTGAGTACGTGCCTCTGACCTCACTCAACCTGCAGGGTTGCAAGTCTCTCAAGCAGTTGAGGATCTCTGAATGTGAAGATATGAGTCTGGCTCACGTTCTAATAATCACCGGGTTGGAGAATCTCACTTCACTTCGTTTCGAGGGCATGCCCCAGGTGAAGGGTCTCCGCATCACAGATTGTCCCAATCTGAAAGAGGTGCACGTCTACGGAAGCGCGTTTGAAGCGCTGACTGTGACCGGTTGTCCACAGATACAGCAGTTGTATTGCTCCGATAACAGAATCAGCGACCTCAATCTTTCTGCAATGACGGCTCTCGAGAGCCTTTCCTGCCGGAACAATCAACTGACGGAAATTAACATCTCCGCCTTCCCCAACCTGTATACTCTTTCCTGTGAAGATAACCGGTTGGTATCACTCGATGTCTCGAACCATGCCGAACTGTATAATCTCTCTTGCAGCGGGAACCAGTTGACGAGTCTCCGCGTGGCGAACTGCCCCATACTCACCAACATACAATGCCAAGACAACTGCCTCACAGGTCAAGCCGTAGAGCATTTTATTGAAGATCTACGCCAAAGTGACAAAGCCTCGCTCTTTGTTTTCGACACAGAGAAATCTGACGGCAACTTCTTCACCGTAGAGCAGGTGAGCCGAGCTAAGGCCAAGGGATGGAATGTCTATTACTATGGTATTCAAAGCATTCACCCAGGACAGTATCAGTGGTATTCTTACAACGGTGAGTCCGTCCAGTATAAACCATTCCTCGAGGATGGGAAGGTCTGGGAAGTGTACAACCCAGCAGAGTTGTGCGGATACGAGAAATTCTGGATCGATGGCGACACCATCATTGAAGGCAGGCAATACTACAGGATGTTCATCTATAATCTGGAAGACTACAGAACAGGAGATGTTTGGCAACCTTATGCAGGGAATCTCATAAACAAGAATGTCCGCTTGGCGTACCTCTGTGAAGAGGACAGCAGGGTCTTCATCATGAAGGAGTCTGCCAATGGGAAGTACCAAAGATACTTGCTTTATGACTTCTCGCTCGATGTAGGCGATAAAATCAAATTCTGGAATACAGACTACACGGTTTCTGATGTATCTTCTGTCAACATCAGGGGTGTGGAGCGTCGCAAGACACATTTCGATTTAGGAGAAAACTATCATGTCGACTGGCTGGAGGGCATCGGCGGCTTCTATTACGTGCTTAATCCGATTCCATTCTACTTCCCAAGAGAGGACTCCCTGTACTATTGCGGAGTAGACGACAAGGTATATTATCAGATGGACAGGCTGCCTTCCATCAACGATTTTGCCGTAAATGGGAAAAGATGGACATATAACTCGGGAGACTCTACCCATGAATACTATCTTGACGGCGACACTCTCATTACGACGGAATTCGAATGGTATCATGGGCTGAAACTATACAGGAAGGAGTCAGACTCGGAGACACTTCCGCAGTATGTGGGCATGATTGTTCCAGAATATCGTGGCTTTACGTTCAAGAGTGCGGACGGAAGTGTCAGCAGCCTGTACGACTTTACGCTGGAAGAGGGCGAGTCAACTGTCTTCAATGGACGAACGCTTACTGTCCAATCCATCACAACGGGAAACTTCGAAGGCTACGAGCACCGCATCTTCCTGCTGACCGATGAAAACGGAAATAATCACAAATGGATAGAGAACATCGGCAGCGTGACCGACTTCCTGAACGATGATCCCCTTGAGGCTTCAGAAAGCGAACTTCTGAGTTGCGTGGACCATCGTGTGGGAATCTACCACAAGGATCACGTCATCCCGAATGATTATACCCATCGCCCCTTCGTGGAGGAAGGCAAGGTGTGGAAACTGGGATGGTACGAGGATGGTGCGGACCCCACGGAATCGGAGCCGAAACGGATAGAGTTCTTCTATTTCCAGAACGACACCATCGTGGCAGGGCAACCGTGCAAGAAATGGATGCATGTAATGGAAGAAGATGATTTAAGATGGACGCGTTATTGTGGATCGGTCTACGAGAAAGAGGGACGGGTCTTTCTCGTCGAGGCAGACAGAATGGTGCCTGACCTGCTCTATGACTTCACGTCATCAACGGGGCTTCATATAGATATCCTTACGAACAATCCATCAAACACTCCAGGAGCATATTTGACAACATATTCGACTCCTTTTACTGTGAGAGGAAGATATTATGTTGAGACGGAAACTTACAAAGGTGTCTGCTCAGAAATGCTTATGTATAATAAGTTACGGCCTACGGGCGAAGCCATCCCTGTAACCTGGCTGCAAGGTGTGGGCTACATGGGATTTTACAACATTAATGTAAGTGGAGGCCAATGGCGTCTCCTGTCGTGCACGGTGGGCGATGAGGTGCTGTACTATGATGCATCGCTGATGCCGCAGGATTTCGAGGTGAAGAAAAAGAAGCTGGATTTCACCCATGTTGTCAAGGCTCAACCTAAGGCCCCACAACACGACACTGAGCAGGAAAGTACAGAGATGCTGAAGGGCGAGTATTCCCCCGCTGAACTGTTCGTTCACCTGAACGGTCTCTTCGGCACCTACGCCATCACCCTGACGGATGAAACAGGTAAGGAAGTCTATGCAAAGGACGTGCTGACGGACAACGTTCTGGCGCTGAATACTGACCTCCTGACCTACGAGCCAGGCAGCTACACCCTTACCGTTGAGAACGCTTACGAGAAGTTCGTCACCACGCTCAACCTCACTACCGAT
>JAFZWK010000041.1 GCA_017617335.1 Bacteroidaceae bacterium
TATAATTAGTGCATATTTCTCTTCTTTATCTTACGATCTGCAAGCTGCTGGTCGAGTGTGCAAAGTGGGAAGGTGCTTAATGTCACGATGTCACTGTCACACTGTCACGATTTTCAGTTAAGCACAAAGAATATGATTCGAAAAAATCTTTACAATTCAAAATCGGTATCAGATAATGCCTGACAATGCCTCGCATCAGCAGGAGAAAAAGGGAAGCCAACACGTTGTCATTGCAGGCACAACACGTTGAATCATTGGAATCAACCTGTCAGGATGCGGGGGAAATCTCTACTCTGACGAACTTGTAACCCAAGGTGCGGAAGAGAGCCTCCACCTGGGTGCGGGCATTTTCCTCGGCACGCTGGATGTTCTCGGGTGTCAGGCAGCGGTCTATCATCCTTCGCTGGGCACGACGGTACAGGTCCTCCTTTGCCTGGGCATCCCACTCGCCATGCTCATAGAAGGAACGGGCACGCGCTTCGTCGATGAAATTGCGGTCGAGCAACTTGATGGGAGGCAGGCGCAGGATGGCTGTGTCGCCCTTGCTGGTAGCCCAATGCTCCTGGCAGTCCTGGAAATCGATGCCCAGGCGCAGGGAACCTTGATAAATGCGTACTAATCGGTCGTCGGGGGTGAACCAGTGGGTGATGGCGGTATCGACCATCTCTTCGTCGGTAATGCACAGGAACTCCCATTCCCCTATCTGCTCGACGGCACGTATCTGGGAGGGAGTCAGGTCTATCTCTTTCTGGAAGTAGGCTTGCACGTTGATAGGCGACGGGATGCCTCTCCAGCAACTCCGTAACGTGAAGAAAGTCAGCAGGATGAGTGCCATTGCCACGAGGCCGAGGATGAATTTCAGTAATTTGATGAGCTTCTTCATAGGGCACTTACAGTTTGATGACGGAACCTTCGTTGTCGTAAATCTCGCGCACCTTCGAGGTGTCCAAACCCTGTCGGAAAGTTATCACGATGTGTTCCTCGTCGTAACCCATCTCCGTCAGCAGGGGGATGAGGGTTTGGGCGGCACTCTCGCGTGCGGTGGTCAGGATGCCCATCTGAGGTACCTGTTCGAGGATGCTTTCCACGCCCTGACGGGTGAAGTCGGTCAGTTCAGCGTCGGTGTAATTGGAGCGGAAGAGACTCGTGTACTGGCGGATGCCCTTGTTGTCGACCTTCGAGGCGGTAATGACGATGCGGGGGTCAGGCAAGGTGATGTGGATGAAGTCGCCAGAGCGTTCCACGTTGCGCTCCGTGAAGTTGGAGAAATCCACGTAACTCTTCAGGGTGACATCGATGGGGATAGCCACCTTGCGGTCGCCAAGGCTGAATTTCTGGTCGTACTCGAATCCCAGGATGGTGCCCTTCAGGTGGAGCAGGTCATCGTGAGTCACAATTTTATGCACTTGATACTCAGCCGTGTAGAGTCGGTTCTGGCGGCTTACGCGCAACACCAGGTTGACGTTGTCCTTCTTTGCTTCTTCCTCTGCTTTATCCTTCTTGTGACCGCTGCAAGCCATCAGGATAAGTGCTGCCAGGAGTGGTAATATGCGTTTCATGGCGACAAAGATACGTTTTTTTTCCATACTATCTCTCGCGATTCAATAAATTATCGTACCTTTGCACGTGAATAAATGCTAAAAGACATGCAGCTAAAGTATTCTATCATGGGTTTGATGGCAGCCCTTTGCGTGGTTTCGTGCCAGAAAAAGCACTCCGCAGGGGACGATGCCGTTTATTCTCCCTACGAGGAGACCCAGACAGACCAGATCCACAGGATGACTGACTATGACCTGCAGGATACCACTCGAGTGGGGAGTCACATCTACCAGTATACCATTCATCGCGAGGCAGACGATTCGCTGGGCATCATCGAGGACGACATGGGCAGCAAGTATGCCGACAACTTCTACACGCTGAACATCCTTCGCGACGGCTCATCCTTTTTCTCGAAACGCTTCACGAAGGGGACTTTCCTCAGTCTGCTTTCTACCGATTTCCGCAAGTATGGCTTGCTGGACGGATTCCGCTTCAGTCACTCCCAGGATGCCAAACTTTATTTCAGCGTTTGCGTAAGTTATCCCGATAGCGACATGTCCTCTCCCTTTTTCCTCATTGTAGGTCCCGATGGAAGTTTTGCCATCGAGAAGGATAATACGGGAGACATGGAGGATTAGCGGATGAGCGACATCAAGGCTGTCTTGTTTGATATGGATGGCGTGCTGTTCGACAGTATGCCCAACCACGCTTATTCCTGGAGCCACGCGATGACGCAGTTCGGACTCGCTATGACAACTGAGGAAGCATACATGAATGAGGGTCGGACAGGAGGAGGCACGATCGACATTCTGGCTCAGCGTTTCTGGCACCGCAATGCCACAGAGGAAGAGAAGCAGCACATCTATGCCGCCAAGACGGAACTTTTCAACCGCTTGCCCGAGGCAGAACCCATGCCTGGAGCCTTGGAAGCGTTGCAGGCTGTGAAGGATCACGGATGGAAGATCGTCCTGGTGACTGGCAGCGGTCAGGTAACTCTTCTGGAGCGGCTCAGCAAGCATTACCCAGGTTTCTTCTCCCAGGAGCTGATGGTGACCAGTTTCGACGTCAAGCACGGCAAACCTCATCCCGAGCCATACCTCATGGGACTGGAGAAAGCGGGTGTACGTGCGGAGGAAGCCTTGGTGGTAGAGAACGCGCCCCTGGGCGTCGAGTCAGCCCACAGAGCAGGCATCTTCACGCTTGCAGCAAATACAGGACCCCTGCCAGACAAGGTTCTGTCCGATGCAGGGGCCGATCTCGTTTTCCGAGGAATGAGAGAAGTGGGAGCGTACCTTAGAGCCTTGCCTTGATGGCTTCACTCTCCTTTTCGTAACCGGGTTTGCCAAGGAGGGCAAACATGTTCTTCTTGTAAGCCTCTACGCCAGGCTGGTTGAAAGGATTCACACCCAACAGCAGACCGCTGATGCCGCAACCCAACTCGAAGAAGTAAATCAACTGACCCAGATTGTATTCGTCCAAGCGGTCCAAAGAGATGCGCAGATTGGGTACGCCGCCGTCCACGTGAGCCAACTGGGTACCCAACTCAGCCATCTTGTTCACCTCGTCAACACGCTTTCCAGCCAAGAAGTTCAGACCGTCGAGATTCTCCTCATCGTAGGGGAACAGCAACTCGTGCTCAGGCTTCTCGATACTGATGACGGTCTCGAAGATGGAGCGCTCACCCTCCTGAATCCATTGGCCCATCGAATGAAGGTCTGTCGTCAGGTCTACGGCAGCAGGGAAGATACCCTTCAGCTCCTTACCCTCGCTCTCACCATAGAGCTGTTTCCACCACTCATTCATGTAGTGCAGTTTGGGATGGAAGTTTGCCAGAATCTCTATCTTCTTGCCTTCCTGGTACAGCACGTTACGAACGGCAGCATACTGGGCGCTGGGATTCTCTGCGAAGGGAACGTTCACGCCTGTGGCAGCTTCCATGTCGGCAGCACCCTTGATGAGTGCCTTGATGTCGAAACCTGCGATAGCGATGGGCAGTAAACCAACGGGAGTCAGCACGCTGAAGCGTCCGCCTACGTTATCAGGAATAATGAAGCTGGTGTAGCCTTCCTTGTCAGCTGTAGTGCGTGCAGCACCCTTCTTTGCATCCGTAACAGCCACGATGACCTTGCGTGCAGTCTCCTTGCCGCGCTGTTGCTCGCATTGCTTCTTCAGCAATCAGAAAGCCAAAGCCGTCTCTGTGGTGGTGCCGCTCTTGCTGATGTTGATGAGACCAAACTTCTTGTCTTTCAGATAGGTGGTCAATTCGTAGAGGTAATCCTCGCCAATGTTGTTGCCAGCAAACAGGATGTTGGGATTCTCGCCCTTGTTGGTCAACCAGGCAAAGCTGTTGCCAAGAGCCTCGATCACAGCGCGTGCTCCCAGATAGGAACCGCCGATGCCAGCCACCACGACCGTATCGCAATTGGCACGCATCACGTCAGCACAAGCCTGAACTTCATTCAGGAACTCAGGGGTGATACTGCTGGGCAGGTGCAGCCAGCCAAGAAAATCATTACCAGCGCAGGTGCCGTTCTCTAAAGCCTGCTGAGCCTCAGCCACCTTGCTCTCTAAGGCAGCTACCTTTTCTGCACTTACCAGTGCCTTCGTAGTCTCTAATCTAATCATATTCCTAACGTGTCGCCTCCTCTCTTGCCCTTCCCTGTTCAGAGAAGGGAGACCCGTTGGGGAAGGCTTGGGTCTCTGTTTGTTATCTGTTTTTACCTTAAAATCTCTTTCCTGTCGAGCTCCCCCGTTCCTATACCCATTGGGCAATCTGGTCTTGGCTGGGTTTCTCTACCTCCAGTTTGTATTTCTTGATGATCTCGATGATCTGCTGCTGTATCTTGGCTGGATTCGCTCCCTCAAGTGTGCTTACCAGATTGTAGCCAGCCTTGCGCAGAATGGGGATGACATCGCTGGGAATACCTTTCTCAAGATAGAGTTCATCCTTGTCTCTGGGGGCCTTCACTTCTGGCTTCATCTGGGGGAAGAACATGACCTCGCCGATGGAAGTCTCTCCTGTCATCATCATCACCAATCGATCGATGCCTATTCCGATGCCGCTCGTGGGAGGCATACCATACTGCAGGGCACGCAGGAAGTCCTGGTCGATGATCATCGCCTCGTCGTCTCCCTTGTCGGCAAGTTTCATCTGCTCCACGAAACGCTCTTCCTGATCGATAGGGTCATTGAGCTCGCTGTATGCGTTGGCCAGCTCCTTGCCGTTCACCATCAGTTCGAACCGTTCTGTCAATCCGGGCTTAGAGCGGTGCATCTTTGTCAGGAGAGACATCTCAACGGGATAGTCAATGATGAAGGTAGGTTGGATGAAGCTGCCCTCACAGGTCTCGCCGAAGATCTCGTCAATTAGCTTCCCTTTACCCATCGTGTCGTCTACCTCCACGCCACATTTCTTGGCCACTTCGCGCATATCTTCCTCGCTCATGCCTTCCAGGTCGTAACCTGTCTTTTCCTTGATGGCTTCCAAGATGGGCAAACGGCGATAGGGAGCCTTGAAACTGATGGTCTTTCCGTCAACCACGGTTTCTGTCGTTCCGTTCACAGCGAAACAGATTTTCTCCAGCATCTGCTCCGTGAAGTTCATCATCCATTTGTAGTCCTTGTATTGCACATAAAGCTCCATGCAGGTGAATTCAGGATTGTGGGTGCGATCCATACCTTCGTTGCGGAAGTTCTTGCCGATTTCGTACACACCCTCGAATCCGCCCACAATGAGACGCTTCAGGTAAAGCTCCGTAGCGATACGCATATACATGTCGATATTCAGTGCGTTGAAGTGGGTGATGAAAGGTCGTGCGCTTGCTCCACCAGGAATGCTTTGCAGGGTAGGGGTCTCCACCTCTGTGTATCCTGCATCATCCAGAATCTGCCGCAGGGTGCGCAGGATGGCGGCTCTCTTTAAGAAGGTCTCCTTCACGTTAGGATTCACAATCAGATCCACGTAACGCTGGCGATAGCGCAGTTCTGGGTCGTCGAAACTGTCGTATACCTGACCATCCTTTTCCTTCACGATGGGCAGGGGCTTAAGGCTCTTGCTCAATACAGTCATTTCTTGGGCATGAACGGTGATCTCACCCGTCTTCGTTCGGAAGACATATCCCTTGATACCGATAAAGTCGCCTAAGTCCAAACACTTCTTGAAAACCACGTTGTAAAGCGTTGTGTCCTCGGGGTTGGGGCACAGGCTATCGCGAGTGATGTAAACTTGGATGCGGCCTTTCGAGTCCAGTAGTTCTGCGAAGGCAGCCTTTCCTTGCACACGCTTGCTCATGATGCGTCCAGCAATGCACACGTTGCGGCTGTTCTCGGGTGTTGCTGGAGTCGGCACGTCCTCGCCTTCCTCGTTTTTGATGGTTGGCAAGTCCACGAATGACTCCTTAATCTCCATGCTGAATGCGTTGGTGAGATATTCTGCTGCCGGATAAGGGTCAATACCTAAGTCGCGAAGTTGCTGCAGATTGTTACGGCGAATGATCTCTTGCTCGCTCAGTTCCAGTATATTCATTTCTTTCGCTCTTTGTTGTTCTGATTTTGCGCGCAAAGGTACAAAAAAAACTTCAAATATCTCGTATGTTGTGCTCAAAGATGCATGAAATCAGTCTCATTCCTTGTCTGATTGGCTGAATGTTTATACTTTTGTAGAAGTATGGTATCTGATTTCTTCATCGAGGACCCTTCTCTGGGTCGGATTCTGGTTCATCGGAATCCTCGTGCCCGTCGTCTTATTTTCCGTACGAATGACGAAGGTATCCTTGTGGCTACCGTTCCTCAACGTGCTTCCGAGAAGACCATTCGCGAGGGTATCCAGACCCTTTTTCCTCGGCTTGAAAGAATGGTGAAGCGTGCGCTCGACAAGCAGGCTGTCCGCCAGATTACGCCCTCCTTTCGCATCGACAGCCAAGATTTCCATTTCTGGTCTGAGGAAGCACGCGTGAGCCGCATGACCGTTCGTCAGCAGCAGGGAACTCTTGTTTGCTATTACCCTGCAGGTCAACAGTTTGAACATCCCCAGATTCAGCAATGGCTCGTTCGCATGATTGAGCAAAGCCTCCGTCTTCATGCCAAATTTCTCTTTCCGCCTCGTCTCGAGGCAATGGCTCAAGCGCGGGGACTCCGTTACACCAGTCTCTCCATTCACAAGACGCACGGCCGCTGGGGTAGTTGCAACACGTCGGGCAGGATCAATCTAAGCCTCTATCTGATGCTCCTCCCGCGTCATCTTCAGGATTACGTCATGCATCACGAACTGACACATCTCGTTGAGATGAACCACGGGCCACGTTTCTGGCAACTTCTCGACGAGTCGACGCAGGGACATAGTGAAGAGTACCGCAAGGAGTTGAAGAAATACGATACCAACGTGTTTTGTTTGAAGCAGGTGGATTGACGTGTAACCTTATTCCCCAGAAAGGTCCACCCATAGCGGCAGATGATCCGAGTAGCCGCCTTGATAGATGGGACCACGATAAGTGCGAAGGGGAGCTCCTTTCTCGTCCAGCAAGAAACCGAATCTTGCCACTTGCACCTTCCCTTCCACCTTCGGCATCAATGACCTGCTCACCAAGATGTGATCCAGATAGCTCCATTGTCCCTGGAAGACGTAGGTGCCATGATTCTTCCTCAGTTCCCGCTTGTTCTGGGGCATCAGGGAGACAAGTGAGGTTTCGTGCCTCAATATTTCGCGAAAGATAGGATCACCTGGTTCTGCGTTGAAGTCACCCATCACCAGAATCTTCTCCCCTCGCAGGCTGTCCACAGCATCCCGCAGGGTTCGAGCCGCCAGCAACCTGTTGGCATTCCCCTCGCGTCCGCTTCCTGCCTTGCTGGGAAAATGCAGGGCAAAGACATGTATCAGGTCACCAAACGGAAGTCTTCCCCAAACGTGAAGAATATCACGTGTTGGTCGCAATCCTTGTTCCTCGGATGGAATCCTCAGCTCCTCGTGTCCCTCAATCAGGAACAGGTCAGGATGGTAGAGAAGTCCAACGTCTACGCCTCGCCTGTCAGGTCCCTCCGTGATGATGAACTCGTAACCTGCCGTCCTGAGTGGGCTTCTTCGAGTCAAATCGAAGAGGCAGGAGTCGTTCTCCACTTCAGCAAGTCCCACCAATGCAGGCCATCCACTCTCTTCGCTAACTGCAGCAATCACGCGGGCTATGTTGTCCATCTTGTGCCAATATCGCCCTAAGGTCCAATGATAATCACCCTCTGGAAGGAACTCCTCATCCTCGTGCAGGGAATCATCCTTGCAGTCGAAAAGGTTTTCTACATTCCACCACATGAATCGTTGCGCTTCTCCCTGCAAGCTGCAAATAAGGAGCAGACAAACAAGCATAGCATGCCTCTTCAGGAACATGCTGTTCTTCCTCTCGTTCCAATGTGTCGTGTTCTTCATGATGACACGTTGTAATCCATTCTCCAACTAGAGAGGATTTCTCGAAGAATTTTTCTCGTGCTACAGACTTACCTTTTGCTTCACAGGTTTTGACTCGTTCTGCAGACGGTCGAGAGCTGTGACGTAGTAGACATAATTTGTCTCACCACCCTTATACTCAAGGTTGAGATAGGTGTTCTGAGTAATGCAAAAGATGTTTCTGGAATCTTTGAAGTCGACGGGCTGATCCTCCGTGAAGCGATACACCGCATATTGGCGTGCCTTATCCATCTCTTTGCGTCCACGTGGAGCTGACCAGAAGAGGACAGGACCATCATTGGTCCATACTATCTTGCACTTGCGTATCTTTTTGGGAGCCTTAGAATCAATCCATGGACATAAGGGTTGCAGGGCTATGGTATTGTGGTAATACTGACGGAGGAAAGAGCCGTAATTTCCTTCATCATCCACTACAGCCTTAGCGTACCACTGGCAACTGCCATAAATGCCAGGCAACGAGCGCTGAAGAGCATACTTGGCGCCCATCTGGTGAGCATTGGGATTGCTGGGGTCTGTGTGCTTAATGGTGCGCATCACATCCTGTCCCACGTAGAGAGGACGCTGGCCAGCATGTTGGCTCCACCAACGGATCAGAGTCTCGTAATCGGCTGCCTTGTTGCCAATCTCCCAATAAAGCTGAGGAATATTGTAGTCAACCCAACCTTCCTCGACCCACTTCAACACGTCAGCATAGAGGTCATCGTAGTTCTGCAGACCCGTCGTGGCACTTCCTTCTGGATCAGTACGCTGGTTGCGGTAAATACCAAAGGGGGAGACGCCAAACTTCACCCAAGGCTTCGTAGAACGGACGGTCTTGAAGGCTTGCTTCATGAACTTATTCACGTTCTCGCGTCGCCAATCGCCACGATCCCCACCCTTGCTGTATTTCTGATAGGTAGCATCGTCTGGAATAGCCACACCAGCGACAGGATAGGGATAGAAATAGTCATCCATGTGGATGCCGTCCACATCGTAACGTTTCACGATATCTTTGATAACTTCGCAGATGAAATCCCAATTCTCAGGTATACCAGGATCGAAAAGCAAAAGTCCATCATAATCAAAGAAATGGTCGCGGTGACTGAAATAAGCGTGGGTATTGGCCAGCGTGGTTGTAGCCTTCGTTTTGGCGCGGAAAGGATTGATCCAAGCGTGGCACTCCATATTACGCAGGTGACATTGCTCCACCATCCAGGCAAGAGGGTCCCAATAAGGATTGGGCGCCTGTCCCTGCTGTCCCGTCAGGAAGCGGCTCCAAGGCTCGTATCTGCTGTCATAGAGGGCATCACCCTCGCAACGAACTTGGAAGAAGATGGCATTGATACCATCCCGTTGAAGAACATCCAACTGTTCCGACAGAGTCTTCTGCATCACATCGCGACTCATGCCCTGGAACTGTCCATTCACACTCTGAATCCAGGCTCCACGAAACTCCCTCTTAGGGTTCTGAGCCATCACAAAGGCTGCTACCAAAAGCAGCATAATAGTTATCTTGCTTCTCATATTGGCAACAAAGGTAATAATTTTCTTCACAATTCTATGCGTTCATCCGTCATTTTTTTCATTTTCCGATACAATTTCGAAAATATGGCAGCTTAGGGGGGGGAACCAATCTCTTTTTTTATCCAATTCGGACTTCAAATGAAGACGAACACAGCCCTGTTTTTTCTTGGGATTACACCCAAAGGCTTAGGTCTAATCAGGCAAATTTTGCTACAAATATCAGGAAATCGAGCAATTTACAGTTGAGATTCCATTTTTCTTACCCATTTATGCTCTTTTTCCCTTTTTAATCACATTCTCTTCAAGTCCATCGAATAGTTGTTTTTCCACCAGAAATTCTAACGAATGGCATCAATGCCCCCCTCAAATAATGAATTCAAAAACACGATAGGCGAGCACTGCTGCCCACCTATCATATTCATTTACCTATGTAAAAACTCAAGATTGGGATTCCTAAGTTCTGCTCTCACTTTACCAGTATTTTTTTTCTGTTCTGGATATAGATTCCCATGGTGGCCTCCTGGACGCGGCGACCCATCAGATCGTAGATGGTATCATTATCAATCGTAAATTGTGAATTGTGAATTGACTTAATGCCTGTCGGTATGCTATTCCACAGAAGATCGACTTCCTCCTGGGTGAGGGGCTTGTCGTAGGCGCGGGCAATCACCACGTCGCCCTTCCAGCCCTGACCGCCGCCGCTTGGATCGACGTCACCACCAATGCAGAACCAGTTGCAGCCTGCGTTGGCGAAGCGGAACTCGCCTGGAGCATCCACGGTGTTCTTCAGCTCGCCATCGACATAGACGTAGGCCTTCTGAGCTGCCTTGTTCCATACGCCAACGACATGGTAATAGGTCTTTGCCTGAGGCACGATGCCGCTGTTCGTCCAGCGCCAGGTGCTGTTGCCGTTCTCCGTCACGTTGGGCAGGAAGGTCCATTCGTTCTGGCGACCGCTGCTGTTTGTCTTGCAGATGAGGAAGCCCGTGCCGCCGCCCTGCATGGCGCTGAAGGGCTTGGCCTCCTTGTCCTCGATGGCGCCCTCGTAGTCGCCCATCACGAGCATCTCGAGGGTGTGGCCGTCGGCCAGGGCATTGCGGATCGCATCGTTCTGCTCGAAATCCACCTTGTAGTAGCCTGTGCAGGTGCCGCCCCAAGGATTGTCGAAGCGGGCTGCATAGCGCTGGTAGGTCTCGTTGTAGTAAGTCGTTGCGGTCGTTCCGCCTATCTCAACGGTGCTATGCATGGGCGATACGTCCTCTGCTGTTCCGTCCTCGTGGAAGACGACATCAAGCAGGTCAGCCACTGGCATAGAGGGTCCAACAGAAGGTTCTTCGTTGCTGTAGGTGCCATCCTCCAGTTTATAGACAACCTTGCTGGTAGAGGCCAGCATGGGATAAGCATCCTCACCCAGCGTCTGGTACCAAGTGGGAACTTCGCTCTGCGAGCCGTTGAGCAGATAGGTTATCTCACCACTGGCAAACTGCTCGTCGGTAGTGTGTCCGCTGTCGTAGTTGTTCATCACGTTGACGGCAGCAGAACCCTTGGCGCCAAACGAGGACATAGGTGTGCCCGTACCCATCACAACATGGTTGGCATGGTATGCGTAGTTGTTCAAGAAGACGGATGTGGCACTCGATGAGAGGTAACCAACCACACCACCAAAGGCTGTCGTTGATGCCTCGACGATGGGAATATCATTGAAGGTGAAGTTCACTACGCAGCAATTCTCTATGGTACCTGAACCGTCGCGTCCCACCATACCACCACGTGCTACGGCTGTCGCGCCGTTGTTGTTGATAGTCAGGTCCTTGAGGCACAGATTACGTAGAGTACCCGTGTAAAGCAGACCGATGAAGCCTATGTGGTTCGAATTATCGCTCTCGACGTTGATGGTTACGCCTGAAATTGTGTGTCCTTGGCCGTCAAATATACCCTGGAAAGCACTACCGTTTGCACTGGTGAAGCCGATGGGCGTAAAGTTCTCATATTCGCTCATATCGATGTCAGCATCGACCATAGCCTTAGCCTTGATCTCACCTTCGTTGACAAGAGACGAGAAGATGATCAGATGGCGAGGTGTGCTCAGGTGATAGAAGCCAGCCTCATCAATGGGCAGGGAAATGTCTCCGTAGATTTTACCAAGAGCAGCGATGCGCTCGCGTGCCTGCTCCTCAGTGAGGGAACCCTTGATATAATCATCCCACGTCTCGTTGGCAGCAGCTGTCACAGCCTTGTAGTCGTCCTCGCTGAGCATCTCACCGCGATAAAGCTTGGTGGAAAGGTCTACGAGGCTTTCAGCGGTCTTCAACATGTTGATGTAAGCCATGCGGCAAGTGTAAACCTACGTCAGGTGCAGCATTCGTGTCATCGTAGTTGTTTGTCACGAGGGTAGCTTTAGCTCCCTTGCCGCCAAACGAGGACAGGCCATAACTGCTGCCGTCCACCACACGGGTAGCCTGAAACGCATAGTTGTTCCTGAAGATGGAAGTCTCGCTCGACGAGAGATAACCAACCACACCTCCAGGAGCCGATGTTCCCGTCTCAGCGATGGACTGGTCGTTGAAGGTAAAGTTTATCACGCAACAGTTCTCGATCGTACTTGAACCGTTACGACCTACCATCGCACCACGAGCCACGGGAGACGTGCTGTTGTTGTTGATGGTCACGTTCTTGAGGCACAGGTTGCGAAGGGTACCGCTGTACAGAAGACCGATAAAGCCCAAATGGTTGGAATTCGACTCACTGGCGGTAATGGTCAGGTTCGAGATGGTGTGCCCCTGGCCATCGAAGGTACCTTTGAAAGCCGCAGTATTTGCACTGGCAAAGCCAATGGGGGTAAAGTTCTCGATACTGCTCATGTCGATGTCCTGCTTCAACTTGAAACTAGCAGTCCACACGCTTTCACGCGTAGCTCCGTCGTTAGAAAGGGCGGACAGCTGCACGAGGTCCTGAGGTGTACTAAGCAAATAGTACCCGTCCTCTTGGCTGAAGGGCACTTGAGCCCTAATGACTCCGAACGTACACAACAATGCCGTCAAGGCATGAGTAATTCTTTGTTTCATAGCCTACTAATTCTAAATTAATAATATCCGAATGTATTCGTACTTGCTAAAGGGAGCCATACAGACAGCACCTAAGAGCATATTATCACATATCGGCAACAAAGATAATACTTTTTTCCCACAATCACGCAAACCCATCGACTTTTTTCCATTGTTGGGACAACTTCCCAAAGCGTTGCTTTCAAAGAGTCCGTCGAATGATGAAAAACACGAGGGCGTGTCAAACACAAACGCATTTTGACACACCCTCTCCGCTCATTTTCTCTCTTACATCAAACAGCTGCTGACTCCCAGGCTCGTCAGGATGGCGCTAATGATAGCCGCCAAAGTCTGCAAGATGAATTTCCACGTTTCACGTTTCATTGCCATATTTACCTCCTTTCTCTCAACTCTAACCTCTAAACTCTAAACCTCCCCTTAGGGGGAGAGGTTTTAGGGTTCCTCTGGTTCCTCAGGCTGTAGAGTCTCCTGACGCTTGGCTTCAGCTACCGCATCCTCCTGTGCCTTGCGGCTGGGGACGAGATTGAAGACAGCATCGTCGCGAAGATTCTGGAACATCTTGCCGCGATCCCAGTTGACATTCACCTTCTTGATGTTCTCGGCGGTGAACAGGGCGGCGGTGTTGGCTCCCTTGGTGCTCAGGCCGATGCCGAAGCTGCCGAGCTCGCCCAACTGGATCTTCTTGCCTTCGAGCAGAAGCTCTCGCATGCAGTCCACCATCTTCACCAGCACACCCTGGATCACGTCACGGCCGTAGAGCGTACCGTGCTGGGCAATGTGCTTCGCGAACTCGTTGATTGTAAGGATTTCAGAAATCTGAGCCACGCCGTAGGCCTTGGTCTCAGTGATGTCCTCCGTCTTGGTTCCAGGCTTCGTACCACGAATCACAATACTATAGTTAATCATACCTCTTAATTGTTTTAATGTCAGTTAGTTACAAATCGTTTTCTCTCTCATTCGCCCTGCGCGCCTGGGCGAAGTGTCGGATGAAGTTCCTCAACGTGTTGACTCCGGATTTTCAACTTGTCGATTTCCTCTTTCTAACACGATGCAAAGGTACGAAGAACGGGGGGATGGCTGTCTATCTTTGTCCATCTTTGTCTATTATTGTCTATTATTGTCTATCTTTGTCCATTATTGCCCATAATTTGTAATGAATTTTCTTGCGAAATTCGTGTTTTTTTTGTAACTTTGTACTATAATAAATAAGGA
>JAFZWK010000042.1 GCA_017617335.1 Bacteroidaceae bacterium
AGTTATAATGATTATAAAGAGCGGTATACCCCTCGTTTTTTAATTGTCACAACTGTAACTGTCACACACGTTGATCTTCTCTACAATGCCCTTGAGCTCGTTGGAGGTCGTTCGCAGCGAGACTGGCTTACGGTCCGATGTATGCGAAGCAGAAAAAAACTCCCACCCTGAGAGTCGGGAGTGAGAGCTTTGAACTGGATTATTGAAAGAACCTGTCGCTTCCTTACGGAGCCAGGCGGATTTTCCTCCTTAATAAATGTCCGATGTGGAATATCCTATCGCATCAGATGCGAGTGCATGGTTTTACAAAAAACTGTTGCAAATATACAAAGAATAATCAGAAATGTTTGTATAATTCGCAAAAAAACAGCACGACATATCTGATAGATGGAAGATGGAAGAAGTATGAAGCCTTGAATTTTTGTGGGAAATGGCATTTTTTGTTGAACATTCTTGTGGGGAATGAATTAATTCACTATCTTTGATACCGGCATAGTTGGTTCCTCTTGTATAAAAAGGAATAAAGTAAGACGAGATATGAGCAAGTTATCAATCCGGTTTTGTAAAGGGCATAAGGTGCGTTCCGTCTGGGACGAGGAACACAGCAGGGGGTTGAAGCGAATCCCATTCCTCTCTCTTCTGGTGCTGCTGATGCTTCCCCTCTTGGGATGTCAGGAGAGCATAGACACCTCGGCACGCTATGTCTTCAGCCGGAATACGGTGGTCAGCTATCTGGAGAAGCATCCCGACGACTACTCGGAATACGTCGGTCTGCTGAAGACGGTACCCGTCAGCAGCCGAAGCCAGTCGACCCTCTACCAGCTTCTCTCGGCACGCGGCAACTACACGTGCTTTGCCCCCACCAACCAGGCTATCCACGACTATCTGCAGCAGCTGGTGGACACGGGTTTCATCGCCACGCCCTCGTGGGATGCCTTCCGCGCCTTCCCCGACAGCACGAAACTCGATTCCATCCGTGCCGTCATCGTCAAGAACAGCATCATCGACGGGGCAGACCTCATCACGCAACGCTTCACCCTCTCTCTGTTCCCTACACAAAGGAACGGCGAGTTCCCCCTGGCTAACCTGGCTGACCACAAGCTGACCGTATTCTGGCCCGAGAACAGCGCGGGCGAGTACTACATCAACGGCTCTTGCCTCGTGGACGACGTGAACCGCGACATCGAGGTACTAAACGGGGTAATCCATCAGATTCATCGTGTCATCGCTCCCAACGACATCAACGCAGCCATGTTCTTCCAGGACATCCTCGACAATCGGCGCGAGGGCTATCTAGTCTTTGCGCGTGCCCTACAGGCGTGCGGATTGCTGGACACCCTTCAGACCGTGCGCGACGAGGTCTACGAAAGTCTCTATCAGCGGGGCCTCATCCCTGACCTCGAGGAATTTCTCCACAAGGGATTCGTTGACCATCGCCCCAATCAGGACGCCACAGCCTACGCGCCGCCCCACCGTCTCATCGGTTTCACCTTCTTCCCCGAGACCGATGATTTCTGGCGAGAGCAGGGAATTGACCCCCAGAGCGGGAATCTGCTGGAGGAACTGACAAGATGGATCGTGGACAACCATCAGTATTCAGAAGACTATAACCTGAGGGCCGACGACAACTACACTTCGCCCGACAACATGCTTTACCAGTGGACGACGTATCACATCCTGCCCATGCGTCTGCAAGCCAACAAGATGGTCTACCACGAGAATGAATACGGATACACGTGGAGGAATCCTTACCGATACACCTGCCCTGTCTATGAATACTACACTACGATGGGGACACGCCGACTGCTGAAACTCTATGAGTCGTCACTCTCCAACGGAGTCTGCCTGAACCGTTTCCCCATCACCGACAACGGACGCCGAGGCACAGGGCGCGAGATAGCCTGTGACCCGAAGAAGGAGGGATGCCGAGTGGACAGGGAAGGCCCTCTCACCGTAGTCAACGATTTGGTCAACGCGGCCATCTATCCCATCGACCGCCCCCTCTCCTACAGCGACGAAGTGCGCAACTACCTCTCGCAAGAGCGAATCCGGTTCGACGGAATGGCCCTCTTCCCTGAAGCCATGACCAACGAGATACGCAAGAAGGACTCCAACCAAGACCAGTTCATGCACATCTACATTCCCCCCAACAGCATCTACCAGTACTTCAGCAACATGAGCGTCAACGACGATGCCATGTTCGTCTATTTCAACGGATACCACTACGACTGGGAGAACTACACCAACGACGAGATGAAGGCTATCGGTAATTACGACATGACCTTCACCCTGCCACCTGTACCGCGACGAGGGACCTATGAACTCCGCTACAAGGTGATTGCCACTGGAGCACGCGGCATCTCGCAAGTCTACTTCGGCTCTGATCCCCAGAACCTTCATGTGGCGGGCATCCCCATCGACCTGCGCATGGATCTCACCAATCCCATCACTGGATGGGAGGCCGATACCGACGACATGGACTACAACGAGGAAATAGACCACCGCATGAGAAACAACGGATTCATGAACGGAGCTCTCTCGGTGACCAGCGCAGGCTCCACAGGACGAACCGAGCGACACAATGACATCTGCCTACGACGCATCCTCCTGCGCCAGACCTTAGACCCAGCCGAAACCTATTACCTGCGGTTCAAGTCCCTGCTCGACAAGCAGACCAACGAGCTCTATATGGACTACATCGAGCTATGCCCCAAGGAAGTCTACGACAACCCTGAGAAGCCAGAAGACATCTGGTAGGAAACCGCCAGAGCTGGCTTGACGGCTGCCACAACCTTATTTTCCGCGCTACAGGACTTCAGCACTCCAGGACATTGACTCAAAATTACCGAAGTTACTGGCTCTTGCAACAGTTTTACAAAAGAGAACATTCGATTTTCGCCTTTTTATTTGGTTACCTCATCATGGTTTTGTATTTTTGTAGCAGAAAAGACATATTTACCAACACAAGAATATCCCTACCATGACACTCATCCAGAGAATCAAAATGCCATTGCTGCTGCGTGTGGTCGTTGCCATCTCTCTTGGCGTGATGCTGGGACGGCTGATGCCTGAATGGGGAGTGGCGGTGTTCACTACCTTCAACGCTGTTTTCTCGTCGTTCCTGAAGTTCCTGATTCCCTTGATCATTGTGGGCCTGGTGATGCCCTCCATTTCCGATATCGGACGCTCGGCGGGTCGGCTGCTGCTCCTTACGGTGTGCATCGCTTACGGCTCGACAATACTCTCTGGACTGTTCTCCTATGGTGTCTCGGCCTCTGTGTTCCCCCATCTGCTGCCTTCCACAGGGGTTCTCCAGACGGTGGACAGCAACACGACCAGCATAGCCCCTTACTTCACGCTTGCCATTCCTCCGCTTTTGGATGTGATGAGCGCTTTGGTGCTGGCTTTCACGGCAGGTCTGGGGATGGCCTATCTGAACCTGCCCCGCATGAAGGATCTGGCTGACGAGATGAAGGTGCTGATAGAGAAGACGATTGCCGTGGTGGTCATTCCCTTGCTACCCCTCTACATCTTCGGCATCTTTCTGGAGATGACGCGCACAGGTCAGGCTTGGCACATCCTGATGACTTTCGCCTCCATTATCGGTGTCATCTTCGGTATGCACATTGTGCTCCTGCTCATCCAATACTGCATCGCAGGAGTCGTGGTGCGGCGCAACCCGTTCCGCTTGTTGGCGACCATGATGCCAGCCTATTTCACGGCCCTGGGAACGTCTTCTTCGGCTGCCACCATACCTGTGACTGTACGCCAGGCACAACGGATGAACGTTTCGAAGGAGGTCACGGATTTCGCCATACCCTTGTGCGCAACCATCCACATGAGTGGCTCGTGCATGAAGATTACTGCCTGTGCTGTAGCGCTGATGCTGATGCAGGGGCTGACGTTCACCACACCCATGTTTGTGGGCTTTGTGATGATGCTGGGAGTGATGATGGTGGCTTCGCCAGGGGTGCCAGGTGGTGCGATCATGGCTTCGCTGGGTGTGCTGTCGTCATTGCTTGGCTTCGGCGAGCAGGACTGCGCCCTGATGATTGCCCTCTACATCGCTATGGACTCGTTCGGCACAGCTTGCAACGTTACTGGCGACGGAGCTATCTCGCTGATTGTGGATCGTGTTCATCACGCTCGCATGAGCAGTCAGAATCAGGGACAGAACAAGTTGAAATCCGGCTTTTGTCTGGTTGTCCCCTTCCTTTTCGCCTTTTGTACCCTCTCTACTCCCTTGCAGGCCAAAGCCAAGACACGTAACTCGTCCCAGCGACAAGGCTGGGAGCTCGTGTGGAACGACGAGTTCAATGGTCGGAGCCTTTCTGATGTGTGGACACGCATCCCTCGATTCCATCACCCATCGGAGTGGAACAAATACATGAGTACCGATGACCGTCTTTTTCGTGTCCGCCGTGGACGACTCATCCTTTATGGCCGCACCAACGATTACCTGCCTCAGGACACAGCCAGCTTCCTGACAGGTGGAGTCTACACTCGTGGCAAGATACTCTTCCAGCGTGGTCGCATCGACATTCGCCTTCGCATGGACGACGCGTCAGGTGCCTGGCCTGCCGCCTGGCTCCTTCCCGAGGGACGATGGCCTCACGATGGCGAGATAGACATCATGGAACGTTTGAACTACGACTCCATTGCCCACCAGACGGTTCATTCCTACACTACCGAATACGATACCATCGGCCGCAAGACACAACCCTGGCACATCACGGCACCCATACGCAAGGGAAAATGGAACGTCTACAGCGTGGAGCTTTATCCAGACAGCATGAGTTTCTTCATCAATGGCCAACACACCTTCACCTACTGCCGCCAGTCAGAATTGGGTCCCGAACAGTATCCCTACGACCGCCCCATGTACCTGTTGCTCGACATGCAGCTAGGAGCTTACTGGTTGGGACGTGTCAACCCTAAGGAGCTGCCCTATCGCTACCAGATAGACTACGTGAGATTCTACAAGAAACGAATTGGGGGTGACCAGAGAGACTAAAAAAACGATAATATTCAGAAATAACATGGACAGAACAATCGACCTTATGGTGAGCGCCTATGGCTTCACACGCGACCTGACGTATGACATGGCCCTGCTTCCCTGGGGAGCCACAGAACCCCACAACCTGCATCTGCCTTACCTGACGGATGCTATCCTGAGTCACGACGTGGCGGTGGATGCTGCTGCTCTGGCCTTGAAGCAATACGGCAAACGCTGCATGGTGATGCCCCCCGTCTGCTTGGGCAGCCAGAATCAGGGACAGCGTGAGCTGAAATTCTGCGTGCATGCCAGCTACAATACCCAACGCGCCATCCTTACTGATACGGTGGCCTCGCTCCATTACCAAGGACTGCGGCGACTGCTCATCGTGAATGGACACGGCGGCAACTCCTTCAAGAACATGATACGCGACCTCAACGTGGAGTTTCCTGATATGGTGGTCGCTGTCTCTGACTGGTTCCGCGTGATGCCTGCCAAGGATTTCTTCGACCAGCCAGGTGACCATGCCGACGAGCTGGAAACGAGCGTGATGATGCATTATCATCCCGAACTGGTGGACCTCTCGATGGCAGGTGACGGCAGGACAGGCGGCTGGGCTCTGCCTTCGCTGCAGGAGGGCGTGGCTTGGATGCCTCGGCGATGGGACAAGGTGAGTCGCGATACAGGGGTTGGCGATCCGCGTGCCTCCACCGCTGAGAAGGGCAAGCGGTTTGCACAGGCTGTTGCACAAAAATACGCCTCGCTCATTCGCGAGATGTGTGAGGCAGAGGATTATTACCTGCCTTTACCCTAACAACAGAAGTTTAACAACAATCATACAATAAGAATTATGAACAGGAATTACTTTACCTTGTTGATGGTCATGGTCATGGCCTTCGGCACTCAAGAGATTTGTGTTGCAAAGAAAAAAACGTCGCCCATCACCATCGGATGCATCGTGGGTGCAGGCGGCGATGTGGATGCTACATTCAGGAATCTGCAGGAAATGGGCTTCACTTCGTGTCAGATAGGATTCCCATCGAACTACACCCAAGAGACGATCGACAAACTGAATGCGGCTCGCGAGAAGTACGGCATCAAGATTACCACCGTCATCACCATACCAGGACGCTGCGTGTGGAACTTCACCGAGGGGCCATCAACCATCGGCCTTGTTCCCTTTGAGGGGCGCGAGCAGAAACTGGTCGAGTATCGCAAGTGTATTGATTTCTGCCAGAAAGCAAAGATTCCAGCCATGCACTCCCACTTCGGCTTTATTCCTGAAGACCCTGCTACTGAACAGTACAAGACGTTCATCGTTGCCATGAAAGAACTGGCCACCTACGCCAAGAATCGTGGCGTTGACATCTACTTTGAGACAGGACAGGAAACGCCAACTGCCTTGCTCCGCACCATCAAGGACATCGGCACAGGCAACTGCTTCATCAATTGCGACACAGCCAATCTGCTGCTCTATGGCAAGGCAAATCCCACGGATGCCATTCGTCAGTTCGGCCATCTGGTGCGCGACATGCACGCCAAGGACGGCACCTATCCCTCTGCCGATGATCCCTATCATTTGGGACAAGAGAAGCCCATTCCTGAGGGTGACGTTGATTTCCCTGCCATCATCAAGCTCCTGAAACAGCAAGGCTATACTGGAGCCATTACCATCGAGTACGAGATGAGCGACAGGACGACGGATTACATGGTCAAGACACGCAAGTATCTACAAAAGCTCATCGACAAAAACTAAATAGTAAATGGTAAATGATAAATAGTAAATGGTAATGGGACTCCGAGCTTGCTCGCCTGAGCACCAACCGGAGCGCAAGAAATAGTAAATGGTAAATAGTAAATAGCAAATGATATGGTAGCAAATGATACGATAAACATAGCCCTCATCGGATGCCGAGGCATGGGATGGGCTGACCTCAACGCCATGATGCAGAACCCTGGAGTGCAACTGGTGGCCTTGTGTGATGTAGACAAGGAGGTCCTCGATAAGCGGACTGCTGAGGCAGAGAAGATCTGGGGCCGTCGTCCACGACAGGAGCGCGACTACCGACGGATTTTGGAAAGTAAGGACATTGATGCTGTCATCATAGGTACGCCCGACCACTGGCATTGCCTCATCATGACTGATGCATGCTCGGCCGGCAAGGATGTCTATGTGGAAAAGCCTGCAGCCAACAGCATCGCTGAGTGTGATGCCATGCTAGCCGCTCAGCAACGCTACGGTCGTGTGGTGCAGGTAGGACAGCAGAAACATAGCGCAGAGCATTGGAAACAGCTCCACGACTTCATAGCAAGCGGCCGTCTAGGTCGCATCGGACGCATCAACATTTGGGCCAATTTCACCTATGTGGTGTTGAAGGAATTGGCTCCTGACGCAGAACCGCCTGCCACGCTCGACTATGACATGTGGCTCGGCCCTGCACCTCAGCGTCCCTATAGCCGGACTCGCAACGTCAGCTGGCGCTGTTTCTGGGACTATGGTGGCGGACTGATGACCGACATGGGACCTCATCTGCTGGATATGGCTCTTTGGGACATGAACGTCACGGAAACACCACTCAAGGTATCTGCCCTTGGTGGCAACTTCGTTGATCCAAACAACAAGGCTGAGACGTTCGACACCCTCAGCGTTAACTTTGAGCTAAAGGACTTCAGCATATTCTGGAACAATACAGCTATCGCATCAGGTCCTTATGGAAGTGTCAACGGACTCGAGTTCATTGGCCAAAACGGCACGGTTATCACCAACTACGACTGGTGGGAAGTGTTGCCTCATGGCGGACGCATGGAACCCATGAAGGTGATGGCGACTCCCGGCGAACATGTAGTCCACACAGGAAACTTCCTGGAATGTGTCCGTTCGCGTCAATTCGACCAGTTGGCCTGCCCCATCACTCATGGAGTCCTGTGTGCCAAGTTCGCCCATCTGGGTAACATCGCCGCACGTACAGGGAAGGTGCTTCGTTATGATGACCAGAACCACACCTTCCACGACAAGACAGCAGACAAGCTGATCGCTCACCCCTATCGTAAACCTTGGAAAATGTTCAGATAATAACAATTAAAATTAGCTATACGTCCTATGACTACCAGAAGAGATTTCATACGTCAGTCAACTTCTGCGCTTGCAGCTACCCTCTTTGTGCCTCAAGTGCTCCAGTCACGAACCTTTCGCTCTGCCCAAGCACCCAGCGACCAACTTCGCGTGGCGCTCATCGGCTGCAGGGGCATGGGATGGTCTGACCTTACTGACCTGATGAACCATCCTAATATGTATTGTGCCGCCTTGTGCGACATAGATCAGAGTATACTCACCAATCGTGCCGAAGAAGCCCAAAAGCTTTGGGGAAACCGTCCTGACGCCTATGCCGACTACCGCCGCGTTCTTGATCGGAAAGACATCGATGCAGTTGTTATCGGTACCCCAGACCACTGGCATTGCCTCATCATGACCGATGCCTGCTCTGCCGGCAAGGATGTCTATGTGGAAAAGCCTGTAGGCAACAGTTTCGCCGAATGCGACGCTATGGCGGCCGCCCAGCAGCGCTATGGTCGTGTCGTCCAGGTGGGACAGCAGCAGCGTAGCTCCCATCTTTGGCATGAGATGAAACGCTATATCGACAGCGGACAGCTGGGAACCATCGCTCGCGTCAACGTATGGGCCAACTTCGCCTATGCCGCCATACTCAATCCTCCCCAAGACAGCAGCATACCTGCAGGAGTGGATTTCGACATGTGGCTCGGTCCGGCTCCTACGCGAACCTTCAATGCCAGCCGCTTCCACGGTTTGTGGCGCATGTTCTGGGACTATGGTGGAGGACTGATGACCGACTGGGGCGTTCACCTACTGGATATGGCTCTCTGGGGCATGAACGTCACAGGTATGCCGCTTCGCGTGGTGGGCTCTGGAGCCAATCATACCTATCCCAATAACTTTGCTGAGACGTTCGATACCCTTAGTGTCCTCTACAGCTTCCCCAACTTCCTCCTGCAGTGGAGCAACGTCACCATCGAATCAGGCCCGTTCGGCATGAATTACGGACTTGAGTTCAAGGGTACCGAAGGCACGCTTGTCGTCAATCGGGAAAAGATGGAACTCTACTCACATGGAGAGAATCAGCCCTCGCAACAGTGGAAGCCAACCAACAACGAACACTATGACCATACCACGAATTTCATAGAATGTGTCCGTTCGCGTCGCTTCGATACAGCCTGCACCATCCAGAACGGAGCTTTCTGCGCCAAGTATGCCCATCTCGGCAACATTGCGGCCCGCACAGGACAGGCTCTCACCTATGATGAAAAGCGTCGCACCTTCCACGACAAGGTGGCTGACCGTCTCCTCGTTCCCGATTACCGCAAGCCTTGGAGACTGCCTAAGCTGTAAACTCTCCCAATGCAGCAACCATAGAATGAGCATTCCTGAAAAGAAACGGATAGGACATAAAAGCCCAAAACAATGAAACGAAGCAAGTAGGAAGATTCAACGTTGACGATAACGATGACGTTGACGGTCAAGATGAAAAAAAATTTGCTTTTCATGTTACATTTTTGCTATCTTTGCGTCTTAGTCGTAGAACAAGAAATAAATTGATACGATGAAACGAATCTTATCCAGTATCCAACTCTGTCTGTTCATGTTTTCCGCGTGGGCACAGCAAGGTAACGAGCTGATTTCATTGGCGGAGCGGCTGGAGAGATTCGGAAAGGAGATTCCTCAGGAGAAGGTTTTTCTCCACATGGACAATACTTGCTACTTCCTTGGTGATACCATCTGGTTCTCGGCTTATACACGGCAGACCAACGCCGACAAACCATCAAGCTTGAGTAATGTGCTCTACGTGGAACTGTTCAACGAGGACGGATATCTGGTGGAACGGAAACTTATCGAGATGAAGGAAGGACATGGCAACGGATACTTTGCCCTGTCGCAACCGCTCATGTATAGTGGCTTTTATGAACTTCGTGCTTACACCCGCTGGCAACTCAATTGGGGGTGTTTCGAGCATCAGCATTCCCACGCATCCAAGGATTGGTTTCTCAACAAAGAGATGGAGCAGAATTTCTTTCGTGACTACGACAAGCTCTACAGCCGCGTATTTCCTGTCTACGATAAGTCTAAGGAAGAAGGTGAGTACTACCAAGAGATGACTGTGCGTCCCCTGCGTCGTTATTTCCGCAAGAACATGGATGAGCGAGAACTGATGCTGACTTTTTTCCCTGAGGGAGGAAATCTGGTGGCAGATGTACCTTGCCATGTGGCTTTCGAGGCTGCATGGAGCGATGGCGAGTGGGCCGAGGGCTGGCTGCTTGTGGGAGAAGATTCCGTGCCAGCTGTAAATCGTGGGCGTGGAATGTTTACTGTCACGCCCCGACAAGGAGATGAGAGGGAATTCAGATTTGTTACCATTGATGGAAAAACTGCTACAGCGAAGCTTCCCAAAGTCCAGAAGGATGGTGTTGCTATCAGCATTTCGTTCAACGAAGGAGAGTGGACTTTGCAGACTCATATCGCAGGAAGTCTGACTCCTGGAAAACTGGGCATGACTCTCATGCACGAAGGGAACAGGGAAGCCTTTTTCTCTTTGGCAGAACGTCAAGGCATGACAATTCCAGCATCGATGCTCCCATCGGGCATCCATCAGGCAACTGTCTTCGATGCAGAGGGACGTGTCTGGGCCGACCGTCTCTTCTTCGTCACGCATCCCGACTCCCTGACTCCCTCTGTAAGGATTGAAGGCACAAAAGAGCAGTATGCTCCTTATGAGAAAGTTTCGCTCGGAATCAGATTGCAACAGGCTGGTTCACAAGGAACTGTCTCTGTGGCTGTGCGGGATGCTGTCCACGGTGCCAGAAATCACGATACGGGGAACATCATGACAGAGATGCTGCTTTGCTCGGAAATCAAGGGTTTTGTCCCCGATCCAGAATGGTACTTCGAGAAAGACGACAAGGAGCATCGTTTCGGTCTGGACTTGCTGATGATGACCCAAGGATGGCGCAGGTTTGCTTGGCGGGAGATGGCAGTACATGACGAGTGGAGCCTGAAACAGCCACAAGAGAAATCTCAGGTCATCATGGGAACCATCAGTAACAACACATATTGGAAAGGGAAAGGAGGCAGAATCATAGACCCTGAACTGGCCAAGAACAGGGTGAAAGTTCATGCCGAACTGAACCCACCAGGATTCGAGAGACCCAGCATCGGTGAGGTGGAGACCACAAACGGCCGCTTCTTCATGCAGCTTCCCCCCTTCTTTGGTGACGCCTTCTTTTTCCTGAGCGCATCAGACACCACCCGATGGAAAAAAGGCAAGAGTTACGAGTGGGTACACGTTCTGCAGGCAAACGATTTCCCACGGGTTTACCACAAAAGGTATACTATGGATCTTTCCGAATTCCACGTCCGCATAGATTTCCCGTATCCCCGTTTCGTGAAGCCGTACAACTTCTATCAAACCAGCCTGCGCGGCATGGATGTGGACACCTCGCCTCTGGTAGAAGATGGTGTGTCGCAAATGAGAGAAGTGGATGTTCATGCCAGCCACGGAGGGATGCGCAAGTTCGACGAATCGCATCCTGCTTTTATTTTGGATGCTTACGAGGCCGTGAACAATGCTTACGATGCTGGCATGAAGTACATGTACTTTGTGGGCGATGAACGGGGGAATGTGCTCAGCAGGGACTGGATTCAATTCTACGAAGACCGCTCCATCATCCGTTCTTATCTGGCCGATTACGGATTACCCTTTCCCTACATTTCCAGCGTCGAGGACGGGATGGGGCGCAAAGGGAATATCCGTGTGCGCTATGGCATCAACTATGCCAGAAGGAATCTGGAGGATCTGAACCAGATTCCACGTGACTCCATCTACCATCCCAAATACCTGAAATCCTATCCTTTGAAGGCGAAGGACGACATCACAAGCGAAGGGTTGGATTTCGACCCAGCTGAATTGGAAGAGTACAAGAACTTGAGTCTGCTGGAGAAAATGGTGGTCTACACTGACTATAGCCCGCGAAAGGAAGGCAACAAGCGCTACCAAGGTAGTAATCTTCCTGAAACGACACTCACGATTTACCCCTATTCTGATGGAAGCCGTAGACCCGTTTACCGCGATCGCCGCTATATTCTCCCTGGTTTCGCCTATCCCGCTGAGTTCTACAGCCCCGACTACTCAAAGCAGACACCGCCCGAGCCCACCGATTACCGCCGCACACTCTACTGGAATCCTAACCTGCAGCTCGACGAGAACGGGCAGGCTCACATCACGTTCTACAACAACTCTCGCACCACCCAGATCAGCGTGGAGGCAGAAGGACAGGCCAGCGACGGCACCTTGCTCTGGAGCAAGTAGGAAGAATCAACGATAACGATAACGGTCGAGAGTCTGGGATTGAATCAAGGCTTTGGGGGGAGGGGACACGTTGAAAGGCTGAATCCCACGCGTGGGACAAGCAATCACGACGTGTTGTCTTTGCCGACACAACACGTTGTGTTTCACAATCTTTCGAGAAAAGTATTTGGCGAGGATTCAAAGAATTGGGTCGATTCGCGTTCGAAATACTAAAAATTCATCTTCATCTTTCAGTTCCGGAAAGACTTTCACGGATAAATCAAAATAAATTGTTATCTTTGTGCCGAAAAGAGAACCTAAAGGACAAGAGAAACGATGAAAAGGATAGTAATGAAACAACGACAAATCGGAATGAGAAACCTAATGAAAACCCTATTGCTGCTGGCCATCCTGATACTGCCAGTGGCCCTCTCCGCTGCCAATCCCCCACGACGAGTGTTGGTGCTAGCTGAACGGGGCGGACTCCACGAAGGCTTCACCGCCACGGGGCTGAAGTGGCTGGAGTCGCAGCGCGAGAACCTCAACATAGAACTTACGGTACTGAACACAGCCAAGGAAATCCCTCAGGGTGAACTGAAGAAGTACCAGCTGGTACTGCAACTCAACTATCCTCCCTACGCCTGGAGCGAGGCTTCGATGAGAGATATGGAGAAGTACATCGACAAAGGTCAGGGAGGCTACATCGGCTTCCACCACGCCAGTCTGCTGGGCGAGTTCGACGGCTATCCCATGTGGGGCTGGTTCTCGGACTTCTTGGGAAAGATTCGCTACAGGAACTACATCGCTGAGAAATCGGATGGAACGGTCCAGGTGGAGGACCGCCAACATCCTGTCATGCGGAATGTGCCGGGCACCTTCATCGTTGCTGATGATGAATGGTACACGTATGAGACCAATCCTCGACCCAACGTACACGTACTGGCACACGTTGACGAGTGCAGCTATACCCTGAAGACTGACATCAAGATGGGTGATCATCCTGTCATCTGGACCAATCCGAACAAGAAGGCCCGCAACGTTTATTTTCAATTCGGACACAGCAAGCTGCTTTATGAGAGCCCTGCCTTCCTCACGCTCTTCGAGAATGCCATCCGCTGGACGTTAGGCGACACAGAATGAGGCGTCTCGTCGTCATATTGATAGTAATATTCGGAGGGGCTCTGTTCCTTCTGAAATGCAAACCTCAACGGTATTCTGCGGACACCCGGTTGAACAGGGAAATCCGTTCAAGCAACTTGCTGCACAGTCCGTTGCCATTGGACGACAGCCGTTCGTTGGAGGCTGAGCAACTCGGACAGAAAGTGTTGCGAGCTGAAAAGATTCCATTTGATGATGATCTGAACAGATGGCATCACAAAGGTTTTGGGCGGATGGAACTCCTTGCGGACAGCGGATTGTGCCTGACAATTCCTGTCCACACAGGAGAAAGGGCAAGGGGACCTGAGAACGATCCTGACTACGCCACTTTCGGCAGAGCCAGTATCTCATTGAACATGAACGGGCGTGACCTGCAAGCGTTCAGCAGAATCGTCGTGGAGGTAAAGCCTGTCTGCCAAGGTACGATGATTATGAACCTGAATACCGTCTTGCAGAATGTCCGTCCGAATGCTTTGGGAGCTCATCTCATCAACCTGACCAACAACTGTTGGAATACAGTTGTATTTGATATCAGCGGGCTGAGGCGTGACTCCGTTCTGAGTCTTTCCTTCTATACGGATCTGAAGGGAAGGAACGAAGCCACGTGTGACAGCATCTCGTACTCCCTGAGGAACCTGCGCCTCGAACAAGTGGAGAAAAGTCCCAAAGAGGTTGGTTGGGACATTCCATCAGGACGCGTTGTCTATTCCTACTCTGGATATCTGACGAAGGGACAAAAGACGGCTTTGGCGGACAGCACTCTCAGCGGATCTTTCTCGTTGATAGGTGAGAAAAGCGACAAGGTGTACTTCACGGGCAAAGTGGAACCTGCAAGAACCACCCTGGGAACGTTTGGCATCCTAGACTTCTCGAGTTTCAGGAAAGCAGGACGTTACCGCCTTCGCGTGGGAGAAACAACGACGGAACCTTTCCCCGTCTCTGACGATGCCTTTCTGGATACCCAGTGGCGACTGCTTAACTTCATCTTCTGCCAGCGTTGCGGCTACGCTGTACCAGGCATTCATGGCGTCTGCCATCAGGACCTTTTCTGCGACCACGAGGGACAAGAGGTTTGTTATGGTGGCGGCTGGCACGATGCTGGCGACCTCTCGCAACAGACCCTGCAGACAGCAGAGGTGGCCTATTCTCTCCTTGAAGCTTACCATCATCACAAGAAGTCCCATCCTCTGATGGCAAAACGCTTGATGGAAGAGGCGGAATGGGGTCTGCGCTTCATCCTGCATTGCCGACTGAAGGACGGATTCAGAGCCAGCAGCATGGGACTGCTTCATTGGACAGACTCCAAGAGGGGAACTTACGACGACATTCACACCGTCCGCAAGCAGAACAATGCTTTCGACAACTATCTCTATGCCGCCTACGAAGCCTATGCCACTCAGGTCATGCCTCCCTCCTCACTTCGAGACAGTCTTGCTCAGGCAGCGAAGGAAGACTTCCACTTTGCTGAAGAGAAGTTCCAACGCGATGGTTACGACCATTTTCCGCACATCATGGAGCATACCTACAACACGTCTCCCTCGCTGTTCCAGGCTGCCAGAAGCTGGGCGGCCACACAGCTTTATCTACTGTCAAACGAGACGTCTTATGCCCAAACAGCAGCCGTCAGTATGCGCTATGTCTTGAAATGTCAGGAGAAAAAGGGATTCGCAGGCTACTTCTATCGCGACTCGACACGTCAGGTTCCCGTTCACTTCATCCACCAGTCACGCGAGCAACTCTTCGCTCAGGCTCTCATCGCCCTATGCCAGTCACAACCCTCGCATCCTGACGTCACATCGTGGAACGATGCCATTGGTTGCTACGCCAGCTATCTGAAACGTCTCATGACTTATACAGAACCATACGGTATGATACCCTCAGGGATTTGGCAGACGGAAGAGTATGCTGATTCCGCAGGCTTCCACTCGTTGCATATCTTCGCCCCAGGCAATGCCCAGGAGCTCTTTGACTGTCAACTGCAAAGTGGGGTCAGGATTGACGAGACGCACTATCTGCGGCGCTTCCCCATCAGTCTCAGCATCTTCAACGGCAACGAAGCAATCATCCTTTCCAGCGGAAAAAGTGCTGCGCTGTGTGGACATTACCTGAACGATGAAGCCCTCCTGCAGATAGGGTTGGAGCAAATTTACTGGACGGTAGGCAAGAATCCTTTCGGCCAGTCCCTCATTTATGGGGAGGGGTATCGTTATCCCTCGTTGGACAGCTTCTCCTCAGGCGAGATAGTGGGTGAGATACCTGTAGGAATCCGCTCATTTGAAAATGATGATGTACCCTATTGGCCACAAACGAACAATGCTTGTTACAAGGAGGTATGGATGACCTCAGCAGGTCGTGCCTTCTCCCTACTCTCTGAATATTAACCATAAAAAAGACCAATATGAAAAGATTAATCAGATTGTATGCCTTTTTGTTGGGCATCATGTGTTGCAACCTGCTGATGGCTCAGGAAAAAGTCTTCAGTGAACCCGAGGAGTATCCCGCCAACTATGCCCGTGCCCCACGCTTCAAGGCACTTCTACATTATGAGCCTCGTGCCGAAGAGGCACACGTGCAGTTCGACAAGCAGGCCATAGAGTTCTTCCACAAACTCACTTATGGCGAAGGATGGATCATGGATGTCACCACCTCCTTGGCCGATTATCCCTACGAGAAACTGAAAGACTACTGCATCATCATCAGCTTGAATGCTGCGCCTGGAGGAAAGGAACAGCGTGAAGCCTTCGAGAAATACATGGAGAACGGAGGCGGATGGATTGGTTTCCACGCCTCAGCCTACAACGACCGCAACACGAAATGGCCGTGGCTGAACAAGTTTCTGGGATGCGGACCGTTCTATTGCAACAACTGGCCACCACAACCCGCTCTGGTGGAATGCGACACTCAGGAGCACCCTGTCACCCTTACCCTCCCCTCCTCTTTCGTGGTGCCCGCCAGCGAGTTCTATCAGTGGCAGCCCAGTCCCAGAAAGAATCCTGACGTGGAGGTTCTTGTCTCCATCTCTCCCAAGATGTATCCCTTTGGTCTGAAGGACGTGGTGAAATTCGGCGACTTCCCCATCGTCTGGACCAACACAAAATATCGTATGGTTTATCTGAACATGGGACACGGTGACGAAGGATTCATCGATGCCACCCAGAACCTGCTTTTCGTCAACGCTTTCCGCTGGATAGTAAGCCGTGACCCTCAGGGTGATCCCTTCAAGAAATAGGATAATAACCATCCTTTTAATTGGACTCTATGAAAATAACCATTGAAAGAAACGAACAGGCGTTCGACCTCGCTGCTGCTGACAGAATTGTTCGTCAGATTAAGAAGAAGCCAGACAGCGTGATAGGACTCTCCACGGGTCGCACCACAGGTAACATGCACCGCTTAGTGGCCCACCTTCATCGCGAACAACCTTTTGATGCCAGCCGAGCAACCTTCTTCGGAGTAGATGAAGTGACAGGCGTACCCCGTTCCTATTCCGGTGCTTGCTACACGATGCTCAAGACTGAGATCATCGACGATCTGGGCGTAGATGATGAGCATTTCCTGATGCTGCCCACTCAGAGCGATGACTTGTCTTTCGATTGCCAACGCTTCACCAATGAGATACAAAAAAGAGGAGGCATCGACTTACTTATTCTTGGGCTGGGCGAGAACGGGCACCTGGGATTCAATCAACCAGGAACTCCCTTCGAGAGTACTGCAGGAGCTGGCAGCATGGATCCTATGCTGGAGGCTCGTATACGCAGGGAGACAAACCTATCTACTGAACATCCTCTTGGAGGCGTCACGTTGGGTCTTTCTGACATCATGCAAGCCCACCGCATTATACTGGTGGTGAAGGGTGCAACAAAGGCTGACATCGTGAACCAAGTGCTTCATGGTCCCGTTAGCACAGACGTTCCTGCCTCTATCCTTCAGCGTCATCCGAATTGTGAGGTACTACTCGATGCTGATGCAGCCTCATCTCTCCCTCGTGAAAAGGTAAAGCCAGAAGGAGACAAGCCCTCTTATCTTGCTCCTTTCCTGACGATGGTGTTCCTCTTTCTCGTCATTGGATTCCTCACTACGGTCAACTCTCAGTTGCAAGGTCCCCTGCAATCCGCTTTTCTGGCACGTGTAGGCTCGCTCAAGAACACGCTGGCTACAATGGTCACCTTCTCTTGGTTTCTGGCCTACCCCGTTTGCGGAGGGTTGGGCACGCGCTGGATTGACCATTACGGCTACAAAGGGACGCTCCTGCGAGGACTGACAGTGATGGTTGGGGGACTGATGCTTTTCTTCCTTTCCTCTGTCTATACGGTGGCGCAACCTGACAGCGTGATCAATTTCCTTGGTGCCGTAGTACCCATAGGATTCTTTATCTTTCTGCTGGGTTCCTTCGTGCTGGGCGGTGCTGTTACCGTGCTTCAAGTGGTTATCAATCCCTATCTGATGGCATGCCACGTCAGTGGAACGCAACCCATCCAACGCCTTGCCATTGGGGGTTCTGCCAATTCAGTAGGAACTACCATAGCTCCCTATTTTGTCTCAGGCATTATCTTCGGAGGTATGGCACTGGAGCAGGTCGAGGTCAGTCAACTACGTTTCCCCTTCCTATCCATTGCAGCTATCATCGTGCTTCTGGTAATCATGCTGAGCCGACTCTCTCTGCCTGACATTGCAGGCACGCGAGCCGATTCCGAACCTTTAGAGCGAAGCGTATGGTCATTCCGTCATCTCACCCTAGGCGTTGTTGCCATCTTCTTCTATGTGGGATGCGAAGTCTGCGTGGGAGCCAATATTAACCTCTATGCGCGCAGCGATTTGGGACTCAGCACAACGGTCATCACGCTGATGGCAACCTTTTATTGGGGACTGATGCTTGTGGGGCGTCTCTGCGGAAGCAGTCTGAGTCGCATCTCTCCGCGCACTCAACTTACCTTCACCACCCTGATGGCCTCATTGATGCTCCTGCTGGCCGTCGCCTTCAACCAACCGTGGCTACTGGTCTTGGTAGGACTCTTCCATTCAATCATGTGGGGAGCCATCTTCACTTTGGCTACTGCAGGCCTGGGGCGCTATACGTCTGCTGCCTCAGGTGTCTTCATGATCGGCGTGGTGGGTGGAGCTATCCTTCCCCTCGTACAAGGCTTTGCCGCCGATGCGCTTGGCAGTTGGCGATGGTCATGGCTTCTCGTCCTTATGGGCGAAATCATCATGCTCCTCTATGCAAGAATAGGGTCAAGACAGGTCATAACCCATAGTTCTTAGTCAAGGGACTATTTTTTACTCTATCACGAAACTCACAAATCTGTGGTTTCAAAATCCAGACGAGAACATACTGTCATGCTCTCATCCTGGGCAGATAGATAAGTGATGGTAAAGGTTTTACCCCCTTTGGCTACATTCAAGATTACATGACCACCCTCGAAAGCCGCTTCTGGCATCAGGCTAAGGAAGGGTTTACCCTGATCTTCTTCACGACGTTCCTTGGGAAAGATGCCTGGACAGACGTAGCGTTCACCCTGATAGATAGTTTGGTCGTATAGACGCTCCATGACGGGCGCCACATTGTGCAGTTGGTCCCAAACACAGCTGACGTAAACCTGCGAACGTAGTGCCGCAATCAATTTTCTGGGCATACTGTAGTGACCATGATGATTGATCTTAGCTACATGACATGATGGTACGGCTTCTGCAAGGGCCTCCTCTGTTTCAAAACGGGTGCCGTCCTCCAACTTCCAGCTATCAGAGAAATCACCTGCTGTGTAGAAGCGGAAGGGACCATAACTGAAAATCATACCCAGCGACATGCCGTTCTCATTGAAAGCAACGGGTGGATTCTTCTTTCGCTCAGCATAGAGGTCCATGATGCGTCCGTCTTGGAAGGCTATGCGTCCGTTGCCTGTAATGTTGCGCACAGAGAAACGAGGATATTTCTTTGGTTTGCGTAACAAAGCTACCTGGTTTGTAGCACCCACTTGAAACTTTTCTACGGTGAGACCATTCTTTCTAATCTGTTCATCATAAAAAAGTTTCATGTGTTCCACATTGTCGGCACCCTTCTTGTCTATCAATGGAATGGGGTCGTTATAATCTGGCCAACAGCGGTCGAACGCTTTATGGAAATGCAGGGTTTCGGCAGCTTGACTAAACCCACTCAACGCATAATCTCGACCATCACGTATTTCCTTCGATGCAAAGAATTCGCTGCATCCGCCATGATCGTTGTGATAATGGGAAAGCATCATATAGTCCACGTCACGTCCATTGGGGTTCACCCGCTCCACATACCTGGCAATCCATTCCCCAGCATGACGTCCCTCGTGAGGCAATACGGGCACAGCCAGTTTCCCACGTCCGATGGCATTGTGGTCGCCGCAATCAAGCAGCATGGTGGTTCCGTCAGGCATGATGAAAAACATCGATTCTGCCACACCTGTATAAATAAAGTGTACCTGAAACTCCCCTTGTTTCCATCCCTGCCACGCTTCTCCAACGGCAGCATGCATTCTACCCCGTGCCCAGGCTTCCTGCCAAGGTGCCAACCACGTTGCTGCACCAGCTATGGCGGTAGTCTTCAAAAACGCTCTTCTATCCATTATCAATTCTACTTTCCTTATTTCGAGTGCTAAGTTAGGAAAAAAACGGGAATGAGAGTTCTGTTTTTATGAAATTAATGCATATTTGAACCTTTGTAAAAGTAAAATAAGCAATTGGGGCAAGTTTATTTTTAAGGAAGTGCACACTTTATTGAAGGTTTTTGTAATCTTGATGCTTTACGAAAGAGTTATTTCATTTGTTAACGTTACATTTCCCTATATCAAGAACTACCAAATGAACGAAGGAATTCGATTCTTCATCAAGACAATAGAATAAAAAAGAGAGGAATACTTGGATGTTTGCCTGTTTTCTCTTAATTTTGCTGCATATATCATAATAAAGAAGGTGAAAGATGTTCAACTTTAAGGATCTTTTTAGCTTTATGGCTATCAACGATGCCATTAACGAGAATGAACGTATAGAACGTGAGGAAGAACACGAAGAAGAGCGTATGCGATGGGAACAGGAACGCGAAGACCTGGAAAGGAAACATCAGCAAGAACGTGAGGAATGGGAAGAAATGACATGGGGTAAGGATAATAGCAACCCATATAGCGATGAGGAAGAGGACGATGATTCGGATGAAGATGACGAGGATTTGGATGAGGAACAGGAAGATGATGACTGGGATGACGAGGATTCTGGCGAGATAAACGAGGAAGCAAGAAACTGGGTTCGTAAGATGCTTGACACGAGTGGCACGAATCACGGTGCTTTAGAAATGAAGGGGGATGTTGGAAAAGTTAGTCTTAAAGTTACATGTTGGGACTGCATTGTCCCCAAATCTGTCTGTGATGAGAAATTACTAACCCTTTTAAAGGATTCGCAACCCCTTCTTACCCTTATTCCTTATGATGATGATAGAATCATTGCAAAGTATGAATCATCCCAGAATTTTTACGACAAAACAGTTAAGTTCTCAACAAGCACTATTGTTGTGATGGAGTTTACAAATGTCGAGATTGTAGAAGAATGTCGAAAAGGAAATGATAATACTCGGAGGGGGTTTATAGCAGACTTCTGTGAGACTGATGACAAACAGTGGGAAATAACTATCGGTTTAATAGATTTGCCTGAACCGAAATATATATTGGCCTATCCTACGATAGACAGTGTAAAAAGTAAATATAAGCCCCTTAATGAATACATAGGAGCAGGAAGGATAAAGAGATACAGCGCAAAGGAATTCGTGGCTGATAAAGAGGAAGAAGAAAAGAAAGAAAAGGCGCTTACCGCCTTGCTGCTTGGTTTTAGCTATCACTGTGATGAGGATTATTTGAAGCAGGTCCAGAAGGGAGATGTTTTCGTGCTGGTACCTGAACCAGAAAACGAGGTGGATCCCTACGCAATTGCTGCCTACAGAAAAGGACAAAAAAGGGCATACGTCATGAAAGCGGATGCCAGAAGACTGGCCGACGTAATTAAAACTCCTACTGAATGTTATGTGGTGAAAGTGACGGAGAGCAGTGTCCGTGTGAGAATAGAGGTTTAAAAACATATAAAAACAAATGAAACGACTGTTTTTTTTAGTGATGACAGTCATGGCGATGACCATGACGCAAGCTTTCGCGAAGAAGGTAAAGGTGGCATGCGTGGGGAACAGCATCACGTACGGAGCCTTCATAGAAAACCGCGAGAAATATAATTACCCTGCACAGTTGCAAGGTTATCTGGGCGAGAATTTCGAGGTGATGAACTTTGGCATGAATGGCGCGACGCTACTCCTGAAAGGGGATTACCCTTACATGAAAAGCCAGCAATACAAGCAATCGCTGGACTTCCTGCCTGACATCGTGCTCATCAAGCTGGGGACCAATGACACGAAACCTTGGAACTGGGAGCACAAGGCTGATTTCATGGAGGACTACAAGACGCTCATCGATTCCTATCGAGCCTTGAGTTCGAAGCCCAGAATCATTCTGCTCACTCCCCTGCGCTGTTTCCTGCCTGACAACGATCCTGGCATATTCAGCAAATGCATAGGACAGGAGGTGAGACCCTTGGTGGAGGAAATAGCATACAAAGAGAAGCTGGACATCATCAATATGTATAACGTGGTGGGCGACACCTGGGACCCTACGATAATGCCTGACCGCGTACATCCCTCGGCATTGGGTGCCGGCAGCATGGCGTTAAAGATCTTCAAGCACCTGAACGTCAAGGAAGAAATAGGGACAACGAGTGGCGAGGAGCCTTTCTACAAGAGAGGAGCCTCGACCTTCAACTTTCACGGATTCCAGGGTTATGATTTCGAGAGCGACGGAGTAAAGTGCAAGGTGGTGGAACCTCGTGTGGTGGCCAAGGGAAAGCCCTGGATTTGGCGAGCACGATTCTGGGGACATGAGCCACAGACAGATATTGACCTGCTGGAACGAGGCTATCACGTGGCCTACTGCGATGTGGCGGACCTATTCGGCTCACCTGAGGCTGTTAAGCGGTGGAATGCTTTCTACAAACACATGATCAAGGAGGGCTTCAGCCGCAAAATGGCTCTGGAGGGAATGAGTCGCGGAGGCCTCATCATCTACAACTGGGCAGCCAAGAATCCGGAAAAGGTGGCTTGCATATATGCAGATGCCCCTGTGATGGACATCACGCAATGGCCCATGGCCCTCGAAGGCGACAAGGAAAACACTCGACGGATGATGAAGGCCTACGGATTCCGAAGTGAGGAAGAGGCGAGAGCGTGGAAGGGAAATCCCATAAACCATGCTCGCAAGATGGCTCGCGCTGGCATCCCCATCCTCCATGTGGTGGGCGATATGGACGAAGGAGTGCGCTATCAGTACAACACCAGAGTCTTCGAGGAGGAGATGAAGGAACTGGGTGCCCCCATCAAGGTGATTCACAAGCCCTCGATAGGTCATCACCCCCACTCGCTGAGCAATCCGCAACCCATCGTGGACTTCATCCTGCAGGCCATGAATCAAGACAATTAGCAAGCGAAAAAGAAAAGCAGACAGAAACGAAGAGCGCCCCAGAAGTAGAGATACCTCTGAGGCGTTTTTTTCAACTTGATGTCTTTGCGGTTTCAACGTGTTGACTTTGCGGTTTCAACGTGTTGATTCCCTCGTGCAGAAATTTTCAATCTCCCTTTGTCAATTCTTCGATCTGGTCGATGATTTCCTGATACTGGCGCTGGGTTTTGATGTGTATGAAGAAACCAATGGCACCACCAATGATTGCACCTATGCTTCCTGCAACCAAAAACACTTGTGCAGCATCGGGACCATTGTACTTCCAGACTTCGTAGGTCCACCAGCCGGCCCAAAGGATCACGAGAGGGATGCCTACCCAAAGCGAGTTGACGTCGAGCTTTTTGGCGCGAGCTATGTTGCGATGAACATCCACCAGATTGTGGTGCATCATTTCCGAAGCCCTTATATTACGTTTCAGATTATAAAAGGTGGCACCTGCGCAACAAAGTATAAATATGGTGGTACCGATCCAGAAACTGAAGTCGAAACCAGACAACTTGATAAATGTCCAATAGCTGTGAGGAATGATCAGCAGGCATAAAAGCATGATCATGTAATATCTGCGTGTGATGTTACTGGCCGTATTCTTCATCGACTGGCGGATGATGCGGTCGTTCACTATCTCTTGCTGCTCCAGCTTGTTCTTCAGCATATTCATCTGCTGGCGCATGTTCTCTAATTCCATATCGGTCTGAGTGTTCTGAAATCCGTTGTTCATAATGGGTCTTTTTTAATCGTAAGACATGTTCTTTAATTGCTCTCTGATTCTGACCAGACGGACGCTGACGTTCTTGGCAGTAATGCCTACGATCTGACCGATTTCCTCATAAGGAAGGTTCTCGAGCCAGAGGAGGACGATTGCACGGTCGAAAGGCTGCAATTTGGAAATGCGTTTGTGGAGCATGTCCACTTGCTTGGTGTCCTCGTCGCTGTCTTCAAACAGGTTGATGTCCATCGTCAGCCGGACGGTGGCTGCGCGGCGCTTCTTCCTGTCAAGGGAGATACAGGTGTTGAGCGCGACGCGATAGATCCACGTCTGGATGTCGCTGCGATGCTGGAATCCGTCAAACCCTTTCCATAGATTGACTAGTACTTCCTGGAAGAGGTCATTAACTTCATCGGCATCCTGTGAGAACATGTAGCACACGGTGTAGATAGTGCTTTTGTGTTCCTTTACGGTTCGTGCAAATTGCTGTTCTGCTGTTGTCATTGTTTCGTCTGTTGAATTCGTTTTTACCCATTAGACGCGTTATGTTCGAAAAAACTACACGAAAATGAAACTTTTTTTTCTGATTTCATACATTGCTTGCAAAAGTAATAAATAATGGTAGTTCCTGCAAAAGAAAGAAATGGTTTTTTTGACGTTGCTGTAAAATCGATATTGCTTCCGTTTCACAAACGCCACATTGCCACTTTGCATTCTGCCGAAGTCCTTGCGCTTTAGCAGGAGTTCAAGCAGCAAGCTGGAATCCCATCATTCGACGAATGAAAAAAGAAAAAACAAGTTTTCCTTTTGCATTCCTCCTATTTTTTCGTAACATTACGATTCTAAATCACGAACTTACTCCGTCTCGGCAAAAAAAAGGACAAGTTCTTTTGTTTTGCTCTCGACTTTTCGTATCTTTGCCCAAAGAAACATCAACTAATAAAAAAACATCTCTCATGAAGAAGATCTTATCCTGCCTCTGCCTGTTGGCAATGGGCCTTATCGCATGGGCACAGCCTCGTGCCGAGTATCCTCGTCCCCAGTTTGAGCGTGCCGATTGGCAGAACCTGAATGGACAATGGACCTACACCTTCGACTTCGTTGGAAGCGGAATGGAAAAGAACTACCCAGAAAGCAAGGGATTCGACAGCCGTATCACGGTCCCCTTCTGCCCTGAAAGCAAACTCTCTGGCGTGGGCTATACTGATTTTATCAACCACATCTGGTACCAGCGTAGCATTACTGCTCCCCAGGCTTGGAAGGGAAAGAATATCAAGCTGAACTTCGGCGCTGTATACTACAACTCTGAAATCTACATCGACGGCAAGCTGGCAGGTCGCCATTTTGGTGGCAGCACCAGTTTCTCGGTGGATGTAACGAGATTTGTGAGCGATGGGAAAAGCCACTCTCTGGTGGTTCATGCTTACAGCGATACCCGCACAACGAAACAGCCTGCTGGTAAACAAAACGTACGTCTGAACCAATTTGAATGCATGTACACCCGCACGACTGGTATCTGGCAGACTGTTTGGATGGAGCCTGTGGCTGCAGAAGGTTTGGAGCGTGCTCAAGTAATTACTGACATCGACCAGAAGCAGATTATCATTCACCCAGAGTTCTACAGCCAGACACAAGGCACTCTGACTGTCACCCTGAAAGACGGCAAGAAGGTTGTGGCCTCTCAAAGCGTGAAGGCCCAGAACACAAGCACTGTGATCCTGCCTGTGAAGTCGCCCAAGCTGTGGAATCCAGGCAATCCCTTCCTCTACGATTTGACTTACCAAGTAAAGAACGCTCAAGGGGAGGTGATCGATGAAGTAAGCAGCTATGTGGGCATGCGCAAAATCCACGTTGAAGGCAACAGGACATATCTCAACAACGAACCTTTCTATCAGCGTCTGGTGCTTGATCAGGGCTTCTATCCTGACGGCATCTGGACAGCCCCCAGCGACGAAGCTCTTAAGCACGATATTGAATTGAGCATGCAAGCTGGCTTCAATGGGGCCCGTCTGCATCAAAAGGTCTTCGAGGAAAGATTCCATTACTGGGCCGACCACTTAGGGTACATCACATGGGGCGAAGCTCCCTCCTGGGGAATGAACACCAATGATCCTGAGGTGGCTCGCAACTTCATGACAGAGTGGAGTGAAGAAATCATTCGCGACCGCAATCATCCAAGCATCGTAACCTGGACGCCGATGAACGAGGAATGGTGGCCTGACCGCGTACAGTATCCACGTTTTGTGAGTGACGTCTACGACTTAAGCAAGATGCTGGATCCCACTCGCCCCGTTTGTGACGTGAGTGGTGGCGTACACATCAAGACGGACATTTGGACAACCCATCACTACGAGCAAGACCCTGCAAAGTTGAAAGAAATCATCTACAACGGTACCCGCTGGTTCCAGACACCCAATGAATATCAGGGGCTGTATCGCACCAATGTGGGTTTCAACCGTCCGACAGACAACGAGAAATATGATTTCCCAACGTATGATGCTGCCACGATGCCCTACATCCTGGATGAGTTTGGAGGCATCAAATGGGTGAAAGGTCAAGACAAAGAGACTGGCAACAGCAACAAGTCTTGGGGCTACGGTGAACCTCCCCATTCTCTGGAAGAATTCTACACTCGTCTGGAGGGTCAGGTGGACGCTTTGATGGAAATCAGCGAAAACGTATGGGGCTACTGCTACACGCAGTTGACTGACGTGGAACAAGAGCAGAACGGAGTATACTTCTATGATCGCAGCAGCAAGTTTGACATGAATCGCATCCGTGCAATTTTCTCAAAGAAACCTGCAAGCAGCAAATAGGCAACTCATCCGTTGACATCAGCAACAGTCTGCTCTGCTGTCGAATACACATAGCCGTCCTTGACTGTTGTCTTGAGTTCATAGCCCTGCAACGATGCTGGAACAAGGGCGTTCTTCAGATTGTCAGCAATGCCTGTACCCTTGCACTTCAGGATGGCCTCCTTCTGAGTCCAAAAACGAATGAATTCGAGGTTGGGATCAGAGGCCGACTGGATAAGATGAGCCTCATCCGTATTCATTGTATACGTGATGAGAGAAGAAATATTGATGCGGAGTGACTCAATATCCAAACCACAAGGACGTGTGGAAAGTAGGCAACCCACTGCAACCTTGCAATGACTTATACTGAAATAAAGGTTGGGAAATTCTACCAAGGAAGGCTTACCACTCTCAGCATATACAAACGTGGGCTGATCCATGATGCCATATTCCTCTCGAAGAAGCTGACAAAGAAGTAAATAAGAGAGAGCACAGTCCATCTGGCCGTTCAGATGACGAAACTTCAAGGCTTGCTCTCGTCGCCATGATGGCAACTGATTCACAAGTGAACTCACGTATTCAGGAGTCAGCTGCGAAGGTTTCTCACAGATAATCAGTTTCATCGCTTCCTGTCAAACATACGTCGCAAAGGTACAAATAATTGTCATAACAGAGGTCTCATTTCATTTTTTTCTTCTTTCACCATGCAGATTCTACATTTGTCACCTTAATTATTTGCGCGCGAAACTATTTATTTGTAACTTTGTGCCCCGAAAAGATAAAAGATTCAAATTTAGATAGAAAAATGAGTGACAGATTATTTATTTTCGACACCACACTGCGTGATGGAGAGCAAGTTCCAGGATGCCAGTTAAATACGGTGGAGAAAATTCAGGTTGCCCGTCAGTTGGAAGCCTTAGGAGTGGATGTCATCGAAGCAGGATTCCCCATCAGTAGCCCTGGTGACTTCAATTCTGTAATAGAGATAAGCAAAGCCGTGACATGGCCCATCATCTGTGCCTTGACCCGTGCTGTGGAAAAAGACATCGATGTGGCCGCTGAGGCACTGCAATATGCCAAGCACAAGCGCATTCATACTGGTATTGGTACCAGCGATAGTCATATTCTCTACAAATTCAATTCGAACCGCGAGGAAATCATTGAGCGTGCCGTAGCTGCCGTGAAGTATGCAAAGAAATATGTGGAAGACGTTGAGTTCTATGCTGAGGACGCTGGCCGTACTGACAACGAGTACTTAGCCCGCGTAATTGATGCAGTTACAAAGGCGGGCGCAACAGTATGCAACATCCCTGATACAACAGGTTTCCGCACTCCTTACGAATACGGAGAAAAGATCAAGTACCTCTACGAGCACGTGGATGCTTTCGCTGCTGGTAAAAGCATTCTCTCAACCCACTGCCACAACGATCTGGGAATGGCCACTGCAAACACCATCGCTGGTGTGTTGAATGGTGCCCGCCAAGTAGAGGTGACTATCAACGGTATCGGAGAGCGCGCAGGAAACACCTCACTGGAGGAAGTTGTAATGACCTTCAAGACTCATCCCAATCTGAACATTGAAACGAACATCAACACTACGAAGATCTTCCCCAGCAGCCGTATGGTGAGCAGCCTGATGAACATGCCTGTGCAACCCAACAAAGCTATCGTGGGGCGTAATGCATTCGCTCACTCCAGTGGAATCCATCAGGATGGTGTGCTGAAGAATGCTTCCACCTACGAAATCATGGATCCGAAGGAAGTGGGTATCGATGACAATGCAATCGTGCTGACTGCTCGTAGTGGACGTGCTGCCCTGAAACATCGTTTACATGTAAACGGCATCGAGGTGGATGGCGACCGTTTGGATAGTATTTATCAAGACTTTTTGAATCTGGCCGACAAGAAGAAGGAAGTTACAGACGACGACATTATGGTACTGGCTGGTGCAGATCGTTCAGAGAACCATAACGTGAAGTTAGACTACCTGCAAGTAACTACTGGAAAGGGTGTAAGAAGTGTAGCCAGCATCGGTCTTATCATCGCCAATGAGAAGTTTGAGTCTGCTGCATCTGGTAATGGTCCTGTAGATGCTGCCATCAAGGCACTGAAGACCATCATCAAACGAGAGATGACTCTGAAGGAATTCACCATCCAAGCCATCAGCAAAGGTAGCGATGACATGGGTAAGGTGCATATGCAGGTGGAATACAACGGCCATGTTTACTATGGTTTTGGTGCCAACACCGACATCGTCACCGCCTCTGTGGAAGCCTACATAGACTGTATCAACAAGTTCAGATAAAATCCTCTCATCCTCAGCAAGAGAACAAAGATTGAGGTAATTCAACATAAAACTGAGTTCTTAACACCACAAAAAGAGAAAAAGAGAATCAGAAAAGATGAGTAACGCAAACAACACATCGCACGCAATTGATCCCTCTACGGGACAAAGAAGACCTTCTACCCTCTTTGATAAGATATGGGACAAGCATGTAGTCCAGAACGTGGAGGATGGCCCCACCCAACTTTATATAGATCGCTTGTACTGCCACGAGGTGACTTCACCTCAGGCTTTCGACACGTTGCGTGACAAGGGAATCAAGGTGTACCGTCCTGATCGCATATATGCTATGCCCGATCACAATACACCCAGCGACCAACAAGAAGTGATCCACGATCCCATAGGTCGGAAACAAGTGGAGACGCTTGCTGCCAATTGCAAGGAATTTGGTATCACTCACTTTGCAATGGGAACCAAAGACAATGGAATCATCCACGTAGTTGGTCCTGAGAAGGCTCTCTCACTGCCAGGCATGACCATCGTTTGTGGTGACTCCCACACCAGTACTCATGGTGCTGTTGGTGCTTTGGCTATGGGTATCGGTACCAGTGAGGTTGCTGAGGTGCTGGCTTCTCAATGTATCCTGCAAGCCAAGCCCAAGAGTATGCGCATCAATGTAGAAGGTGTACTGCAACCTGGCGTGACAGCCAAGGATATCGCTCTCTACATCATGGCACAGATGACTACCAGTGGAGCCACAGGATATGTGGTGGAATATGCAGGAAGCACCATCCGTAACCTGAGTATGGAAGGCAGGCTAACCCTGTCGAACCTATCCATTGAGATGGGAAGTCGCGCAGGTATCATTGCTCCTGACGAGACAACCTTCGAGTACTTGAAAGGACGCGAGTACGCTCCCAAAGGCGAAGCCTGGGACAAGGCTGTGGAGGAATGGCGTAAACTGCGAAGTGACGACGATGCCATCTTCGACAAGGAAGTGACGTATCGAGCAGAAGACATTGCCCCACGCATCACGTATGGAACCAATCCAGGTGCAGGTATCGCTATCGACGAGTCTATTCCCACTCTGGAGAGCATTCCTGAAGCAGACAGAGCGGGATTTAAAGCTCAGTTGGACTACATGCAGTTCCAACCTGGCGAGAAACTGGAAGGCCATCCTGTAGATTATGTTTTCCTGGGTGCCTGTACCAATGGCCGTATCGAGGATTTCCGCGCATTTGCAAGTGTGGTAAAAGGTAAGAAGAAGGCTCCCAACGTAGTTGCGTGGCTCGTTCCTGGCAGTTGGCTTGTGCGCAAGCAAATCATCGACGAGAGAATTGATAAGATTCTGGAGGAAGCAGGTTTTGAACTCCGACTTCCCAGTTGTTCGGCCTGTTTGGCAATGAATCCTGACAAGGTACCTGCCGGCAAGCTAAGCATCAGCACCAGCAATCGCAATTTTGTGGGCAGACAAGGGCCTGGCGCACGCACCGTTCTGGCTAGTCCTCTCACAGTGGCTGCTTCTGCCATCACAGGCAAGATTACAGACCCCAGGAAGTTAATCCTTACTGAGCATAAAGCAAAATAAATATTAAACACATTAAAAACAACCCTCGAAGCAGGCGACAAGGTTCTCTCTAACCAGAATGTCAGCAAGACTGAGGGTTTTCCTCGTAATGAAGCAGAAATTCAACATCATTCAATCAACCTGCATTCCTGTGCAGATCGACAATTGCAACACAGATCTGATTATCCCTGCCCGTTATCTGGCAAGCACGACTCGCGATCCCAAGTTCTTTGGTGACGCTTTCATGCATGACCTGAGATACGATGCAGAGGGCAATCCCATATCCGAATTTGTATTGAACAAGCCAGAATATAGCGAGGCTCCACACGAAGGCGTTCACGAGATCATTGTAGGTGGTCAAAACTGGGGGTCTGGTTCCAGTCGCGAGCATGCTGCCTGGGCCATTGCTGGATATGGTGTGCGTGTGGTCATTTCCAGTAGTTTCGCTGATATCCACCGCAACAATCTACTCAACTGCTTTGTGCTGCCTGTCATCGTCAGCCGAGAATTCCAGCAGGAGCTGTTTGCCAGCATCGAGGCAGACCCACAAACGGAAGTTCGGGTGGACGTGCCAAAACAGGTTGTTACTAATCTGGCAACAGGTCACAGCGAGTCCTTTGAGATTAACGGATACAAGAAATATTGTCTGATGAACGCTTACGATGACATCGATTTCTTGTTGTCCAACACCGAAAAAATAGAAGACTGGGAAAAAGCCAACCAGTAATGCAGGAGTTTGCCGAAGCACTTTGCCAGTATGTGACCCAAGCATTATGGACACAGGATGGTGAGTACATCAAGGGAGCTGTACGAATCCTGGATGCCAGAAACCATTTGTTCCAGACAATGCCTCACCAAGCGACTGACGAGAGTACCGACATCTATGCCCTGAGCGACCTCTGCCACGTAAACGACAATATGCAGACAGTTCCTGACATGAACCGTGCCCTGAGAGTTGCACGAAACTACTTTTGATACCCCAAAACGAAGTAAAAGACATGGAGAAGAGAACAATCGAGATTATGGACACGACTTTGCGCGATGGTGAACAAACCAGCGGCGTCAGCTTCATGCCTCACGAGAAACTGATGATAGCACGTGCCCTGCTCCAGAATCTCAATGTGGATCGCATCGAGGTAGCATCGGCTCGTGTTTCAGAGGGAGAAAAGGAAGCCGTAAAAAGCATCTGCAAATGGGCAAGCCAGACAGGACGTATTGATCGTGTGGAGGTCCTTGGATTCGTGGACAAAGAGGCCAGTGTGGACTGGATACAAGAAGCAGGATGCCGCCACATGAACCTGCTATGCAAGGGATCGCGTCGTCACTGTGAGGGTCAACTGAAGAAGACGCTGAAACAACACATAAGCGACATCAAGGACACGCTTGAATACGCCACCAGTAAAGGAGTGGCTGTCAACGTATATCTGGAGGACTGGAGCAACGGCATGAAAGACTCGCCCGAATACGTCTTCGAAATGATGGACGAACTGAAGGACACCAATATCGAACGCTTCATGTTACCTGACACATTGGGTGTGCTCAATCCTCTGGACCTCATCAGTTTTGTACGCAAAATGGTGAAGCGCTACCCCACCCTGCGTTTCGACTTCCATGCTCACAACGACTATGACCTGGCCATCAGCAACGTGTTGGCTGCCGTAATGGCTGGATGTCAAGGGATCCATACCAGCGTGAACGGAATGGGTGAGCGGGCTGGTAATGCACCATTAGCCAGTGTTCAAGCCATCCTGAAGGACCAGTTCCATGCTCACACCCATATTGATGAGAGTCGGCTCAACGAAGTATCCCGTCTGGTGGAGAGCTATAGTGGTATTGCCATTCCCCCCAACCAACCTATCGTGGGCGAGAACGTATTCACCCAAGTGGCAGGAGTCCACGCTGACGGAGACAACAAGGCAGGACTTTATCAAAATGATCTTATCCCTGAACGGTTCGGGCGTAAACGGGAGTATGCATTAGGGAAGAACTCAGGCAAGGCAAATATCCTGAGGAATCTGGAGGAACTGGGATTGGAACTGACACCTGAGCAAACCAAACGTGTGACGGAGCGCATCATCGAGCTGGGCGACAAGAAGGAACAGGTGACACAAGAGGATCTACCCTTCATCGTGAGCGATGTACTGAAGCACGACACGCCTGAGGATCACGTGAAACTTCTCTCCTACGTGGTTACAACAGCCTATGGGCTAAAGCCACTGGCCAGCCTGAGACTCGAAATCAATGGACAGAACTATGAGGAAAGCGCATACGGAGATGGTCAGTTTGATGCCTTCGTGCGTGCTATCCGACACATCTACAAGAACAAACTGGAACGCCGATTCCCCTGGCTGACCAACTATACGGTAACAATTCCTCCTGGTGGACGTACGGATGCCTTCGTGCAGACAGTCATCACCTGGAACTGGGACGATCGGATCATCCGCACCCGCGGACTTGATGCTGACCAAACGGAGGCTGCCATCAAGGCAACCATCAAGATGCTTAACCTGATAGAACAAGATTTTTAAGATAACATGAAACTGAAGATTGCAGTATTGGCCGGTGATGGCATCGGGCCAGAGATTATGGAGCAAGGAGTAGCTGTGATGAGCGCTGTTGCCGAGAAGTTTGGACACGAGGTCTCTTATAAGGAGGCGCTTTGTGGTGCACATGCTATAGATGAGGTGGGCGACCCCTTCCCTGAGGAAACTTTCCAAACCTGTATGGATGCTGATGCAGTCCTTTTTGCCAGCGTAGGTGATCCCAAGTTCGACAACAATCCCACCGCCAAGGTTCGTCCTGAGCAGGGACTGCTGGCGATGCGCAAGAAGCTTGGTCTCTATGCCAACATCCGCCCCGTGGAAACCTTCGATTGTCTCGTTCACAAGTCTCCCTTGAAGGATGAACTGGTACGAGGCGCTGACTTTATCTGCATCCGCGAGCTTACTGGCGGCATGTATTTCGGCAAGAAGCAGGAGCCTGCCTTCAACGAGGAGAAGGGCGTGGAGGACGCATTGGACACTAACTACTATTCCCGTCCTGAAGTGGAGCGTATCCTGCGTGTGGGGTATCAGTATGCCCGTCAGCGCAGAAAGCATCTTACCGTTGTGGATAAAGCCAACGTGTTGGCCAGCAGCCGTTTATGGCGTAAAGTTGCCCAAGAGATGATGGGCGAGTATCCCGATGTGCAGACAGATTTCATGTATGTCGATAATGCTGCCATGCGCATGATTCAAGATCCCAAGTTCTTCGACGTGATGGTAACAGAGAACACCTTTGGCGACATCCTGACCGACGAAGGTTCCTGCATCACAGGTTCTATGGGACTGCTGCCCAGCGCATCCACAGGCGAGCACACACCCGTCTTCGAACCCATTCATGGCTCATGGCCTCAGGGCAAGGGTCTCAACATAGCCAACCCGCTGGCTCAGATTCTCAGCGTAGCCATGCTTTATGAGTATTTCGATCTGAAGGCTGAAGGACAATTGATTCGCGAGGCAGTAAACGCCAGCTTGAACCAGAACGTCCGTACCCCCGAGATTCAGGTGGAAGGTGGCGAGAAGTATGGAACCAGGGAAGTTGGTGCCTGGATCGTAAGCTACATCAAGAATAAATAAGGAAAAAAGGAGGAGAGGATATTGGGAAAAAGAATCGTCTTGATGTCCATTCTGCTGGCATCCTTCCTGATGATGCATGCCGAAGGAGAATACGAGGAAGGATTCCTGACCTCGTATCTGAACCGCTATCTGGAGCAATCCATGCAGAAGAATTCCAGCGGCAGCAAGGATGACGAGAAACCCAAGTATGGCCGACACCTCTCCGACTTCATGAGTGCACCCAAATTCGGAGGTCACATCATTGGGAAATACAGCTATTCCGACCTCAAGGGCAGTCATGGAGGAGACGGTTTCGATGCACGTCAGGTACGAGCCCACGTTACGGGCACCATCCTGCATGACTTCAAATATCGTGTCCAGGTTGAACTCAAGAACACTCCCTCGATGCGCGACTACACCCTCGAGTGGATTCGTTGGGAGGAATTCCAGATCAAGGTGGGGCAGTTCAAGCGAGGATTCAGCTACGAGAATCCAATTGGTCCATGGGGAGCGGAAATAGGTGAGTTCTCCCAGATAACTCGGAAGTTCTGCGCCACAGGAACCAGCGACTACAGCGGCGAGACGGCTCAGTCTGGTCGAGACATCGGTATCCAATTCAAGGGAGACCTCTTCCCCGTGGGAAAGGATCGTCGCCGTCTCCTCCGTTATCAGGCAGCCATCCATAACGGAAACGGTCAGAACACCAAGGACAACAACGGCAAGAAGGATTTCATCGGCAGCATACACCTGCAACCCATCAAGGATCTCTACCTCGGTTTCTTCGGATGGAAAGGAACCTACACGAAAGATCAGGTCACGGTAGATCGCAATCGCTGGGCGATAGGTGCCAACTATGAGCATGAAGATTGGACCGTACGAACCGAATATGCTCACCACAAGGGACACAAACTGAGTGATTACGACGCAGACAACAACACCTGGACAGGCAAGGCAAAAGCCGATGCGTGGTACATGATGGTGGGTGTTCCTGTGACACAATGGTTCAAGGCGTTCCTGAAATACGACGTCTATCGTGGCGACTACACGAAATCCACAGCGACCAGCATCTACAGCCTCTGCACCAATTTCAACGTCCACAAGAATCTGGTCTTCCAACTTCAATATAACTTCGTGAACGACCGCAGCAATCCCGCCGACAAGAACTACAACGAACTTTGGTCTGAGATTTGGGTGAGATTCTGAGCATTTTCACAACGATTTCCTTATTGAAAAAAGATGACAATACGTTGAAACCGTCAAGTCAACGTGTTGTCTTTGGGAAGTTAACGTGTTGTGTTTTCAAGGGTGACGTAATGAGGTGTGAAGGAGAAGAAAACGAGGGAGGCGATTTTTTCCGAAAAATGGGGTCAAAACACCGATTTTAACATATTTTTGAAGATTTTCTTCCACCCCCGCCAAAAAGTTTCCATGGGGACAAGAGGGGGACAAAATCGAATGAGCCCTGTGTTCATGGGCTCTCGCGGCCATTTTTCGATGCCAAAAATTTTCCATGGGCAAAGCTTGCAGGCATTGTTTTTTAGCTGTAATTTTGCCGCAGAATTCAACTATAATCGAAATGAAAGCACCCAAATCGTCTTTTTTGTTGTTTGCAGGACATGCAGTTTTGCATCCTCACCTGCTTCAATTTTCAAGAAGAATTTATGAGCGAAATATTGACTTAAAAATAATAACGAACATGAAAGCGAAGAATTTTCTATGCACCCTAATCATGGCCTGTATGGTCTTTTCGCATGCAGAAGCCACAGGAATATGGAAAGAAGATTATTAACTATTAACAAAAATCTACGATTATGAAAAAGACATTATTATTTGCATTTGATAATAGTTTTTTTACCCCCAAAAGCAATATGAAGAAATTTTCAATTACTTTTTTTGCGCTGCTTTCTTCATTATTTTCCTTTTGTAATGAGATCGCAGACTCTCTGAGTCATCTGTGTGTCATATTGCCAGATGCAGTCATGCATTATCCCTATGTGAAGACATGGACGTATGATTTCGAGGACCACTACGGAAAACATGTCAGTTCAACCCTGAACACATATATAGAGCCAACTCCCACCCTTGACGTACTTGCAGTTGGCGAGAAAACGTATCTACGGCATTTGGAACAAATTGGAGACGTGACCAACACGTATTATATGAGGCAGGAAAAGGAATGCATCTACATCTATGATGATAGCCAGAAGGCAGAACACATGCTTTATGACTTCGGCTTGAGCGAGGGAGACGAGTATGTTGATCCCTACGATGGTGTTCGCTATAAAGTTCAGGAAGTGTCAGACACGTTAATGGTCTCCCATGAAGAATGGCTCAACACGTCATACCAGAAATATAAGGTGCTGAGGCTATGCTCTACAGATGGGCGAGACATACAGGATACCTGGATAGAGGGAATCGGGTCTGTACACTATGGACTGCTCAGACCAGGATTGCATTCCGAGTTTATACACCAGAACCTGCTCACATGTGATTGGGGATTCGAGTCTGCCAGACACAAGTTTCATTACAATCTGCCATATCTGAAGACGACCGCAGTAGAGTCCTATAGCTTGGGTTATGGAAAACCTGAGGAGGACGATGATTACCCCAAGTGGTTATATGGAAAAGATCTGGAATATGAGTTTCTTTCAGATACCCTGCATGTAACGGGACGGTCAGCAGTCCATGGCGGGCACATCGACTATGCAATATGTACTCAAAATGGTGGCAAGCTAACCGTATCGCTGTTTGAGAGCCAATCATTGATTGAGGGTATAGGGCAGGTTCACGTTGACGCTTACTTCCCTGGCTTTGCAGAAGGCACATATACCGTTAATGGGAAAGAACTATCCTGCAAGGGGCATACCAGTAAAGCTCCAGATGAAGAGCCTGACCAGACAATAGAGAATCTCCTTCCTGAGTCAGCATCTGACATATCCATTTATCGCTGGGCTCAGCTGGATGGAACTGACGAGACGAAGACCAGCTACATGCCTCAGCGGTTCCACGAGCAGCTGAGAGCCCTGAATGGAGAGCGCTGCGTCCTGCTGATGCCTACCGACGAGGCGTTGAAGAGTTATGTGGATGCAGCCTCTTTGGACAATTCTACCAACAAAATGATGGTCAGCCTTTTATGGAAGGATGCCGATTTCCCCATCCGAACGGAGAACTACAGGTACGATGCCGCTACAGGTACCGTGGGAGGCAGGATGACAGGGAACCTTGCATCGCTGAGCCAAAGCGCCACGGTGGACTATCTGGCCATGATGCTGGAGTCGCACACCATCGCCCTGACACGTCCTGAGGATGCGGAAAAGGGACTGAACAGTGGCAACTGCTATTTCCGAGCTATGGACGGCAGTGTCATCAAGGTTCAGAAGGACGGGAATGGTGACCTCGCAGGAGTCCAGGGAGCCTTCCAGATGCAGAACGAGCAGGCCGGACTGGAAGCATTCAACCAATGTGCCATCGAAAGATCCTGGCACAACGGGAACTTCGACCTGTATAAGATAGCACAGCCCGTCATCCACTCGCCCCACAGCGTTCAATGGGTGCTGAAAGGGGATGGGGCGGATTGTCCGTTTTCAGCCTTCTACGACTTGACCTGTGCCGATAGGGAATGTCTCACCGCCTGCGGATTCACCAATGTAGAGGAACTGCTCCCCTACATCTCCTCTTTAGAGGACAGACTGAACTACACAAAAGACAAACCTTTCACGCTCTTCGTGCCTACCAACAAGGCTATTGAGATGGAAATCAACAACGGCCTGCCCACTTGGCAAAGCATCCGCTCTCACGTGGATGCCCACACCACATCTGATGCCAATGGAAAGATCCTGTGGGATAGCGAGGAGAACAGACAGCGTGTGGCCAAGGAGTGTCTCACTCTGATAAACTTCATCAAGGCACACGTCATGATGGGTGTGGAGATAGCCGACCAGCTGCCCTTCACTCGCACGCACGCTTCAGCTTTGATAAACAGCACAGGCGAGACTGCCCAACTGGAAGTGAGCGGCAAGGGCAACGAACAGATGACGGTAAGCGATGGCGAGCACGTCCGCACTGTGCTGGCGAGCAAGAACATCTTCACGGTGGACAAAGTGCGCAGTTACCCTGCAGGTCCCATCAGCAGCACCTCAGCGCGTGTCTTCAGTTACCATCCAGGTGTCATCCATCAGATAGACGGCGTACTAAGCTATGCCAAGGGTGACATGAGCGAACTGCCTGCCACTATTGCCTATCGTCCCTTCGTGGAGGAAGGCAAGGTGTGGAAGTTGGGGCGTTATGAATATGGTGCAGACCCCAAAGAGTCAGAACCAACACATATAGAGTACCAGTATTTGCAGGGTGATACAATCATTGGTGGGCTGCAATACAAGCGATGCTTGATAGCCAATGACGAGAATATGCCAGCGCAGTATGTTGGGGCTGTAAGAGAGGATGAAGGAATCGTCTCTTCCTGCATACAAGGCGCAGCAGATTCTCAAAAGATCTATGACTTTACCTCCCCTGCAGGTACGAGTGAGTGGTATCATAACTGGTTAATGCTTACAGCTGAGATTTATCATGTCACCCTTGGCGAGAGGCATGTCATTGACACAGAGACTTACAAGGGCTGTGGACGGGAAGTGTCTTTCAATGGCAAGACCATCACCTGGCTTCAGGGCGTAGGCTATGTGGGACTCTTCAATCTCCCTGCTGGATATTGTCTCCTGTCCTGCACGGTAGGCGATGAGGTGCTCTACTACGACGCATCGCTGATGCCAAAGGATTTCGAGGTGAAGAAAAAGAAGCTGGATTTCACCCATGTTGTCAAGGCTCAACCTAAGGCTCCGAGCAGCAAGAGCAGAGTGAAGCTCGCTTCAACTATGCCGAGTCGCGAGAGAGGCAAGACGATAGTCAAGGCTCCGCAACACGACACTGAGCAGGAAGGTCCAGAGACGCTGAAGGGCGAATATTCCTCCACTGAGCTGTTCGTTCACCTGAACGGTCTCTTCGGCACCTATGCCATCACCCTGACGGATGAAGCAGGAAATGAAGTCTATGCAAAGGACGTGCTGACGGACAACGTTCTGGCGCTGAATACTGACCTCCTGACCTACGAGCCAGGCAGCTACACCCTTACCGTTGAGAACGCTTACGAGAAGTTCGTCACCACGCTCAACCTCACTACCGAT
>JAFZWK010000043.1 GCA_017617335.1 Bacteroidaceae bacterium
ATCTGTAACGGATTCTTGTAGGTTCGATGCGGTAATATATGGTAGCGATCAAATTTGGCGTAAGCAACATAAGCCGGCATTTGATTATTTCGATCCTGTTTTTTGGGGAGAAGGTTTAGTTAAGACCAAAGTAAAGATTGCATATGCAGCAAGCATGGGTAACATAGAGATTGACACTCCTGAGGATAAAATTTTTATTAAACATCATTTAGGTAATTTCCATGATGTCAGCATAAGGGAGAAAGACTTATTAGACCGTTTGGAGGAGGAGTTAGGTACTCGATATAAACACGTATGTGATCCGGTCTTTTTATTAACTAAAGAACAATGGAATACTCACATTGACAAGAAATATATTCCTACTTACAAATATATTTTATACTATCGTTTACAACCCATTGTGGAAACTGACAAAATGGTAGATGAACTCACTAAAAAGACAGGGATGCAGATAATAGAAATGCGTGGCTATATTCCTTTTTTTCATTATGGATGTTGTTACCGGCTAACTGCTGATGCTCAAGAATTTCTGTCTCTCATAAGTGGAGCTGAATTTGTTGTTTCAACTTCATTCCATGGGATTGCATTATCTTTGATTTTTCAAAAACAATTCTTTACCACATTTAATTTGAAGTGTGCAGGACGTATCAAATCAATTTTAAAACTATTAGAACTTGAACACCATTTTATGAACTATAATGATATTGTGGAGAATGGATTGAACAATCCAATAAACTATGAACTGGTCAATGTTAAATTGCAACCTTTTGTGGATTTTTCACGAAAATGGCTTCATGATCAGCTAAAGGTTGCAAATATCGAAAAGGGCCTACCAAAAGATTAAAAATATCCTCTCCAACATGAAGAAGATAGTTCACGTACTTATTTCAGAACACTGGTCTGAAGGTTATTCATATCAGCATAACAATTTGGCTCGTAAGCAGAAAGAACTTGGTTTAGGCGTGTATGTTATTACCACTCAAATGCAAGTTGACATAGATGGTAAGATTCATTTTCAAGAGCCAAAGTCGTATGTTAATGATTACGGAGTGAAGGTTAACGTACTTCCATGTACGAGCCACAATACTAAACGGTTTGTACTATTTGATAAATGTAAGGGATTATATGAGGCTTTATGTTTAATAAAACCAGATATAATTTTTTTACATGATTTTAAAACAAGGGATATTCGTTATGTAATAAGGTACAAGAAAGAACATCCAGAAACAAAATTATTTGTAGATTGTCATAACGATTATTTTAACCGGCCAATTAATTCGTTACTTGTAAAGTTTGTGTCATTGGTAATTCGACTTCGTGCCAGGTTTTTGTTTGCTTTGTCTGAAAAAATATGGGGCACGCTACCATGGCGAATGGATTACTTAAAGGAGGTTTACCACGCTCCGACAGAAAAGGTTGATTTACTTATTATGGGGGCAGATGAACAGATTATTCAAGGTATAAATAGAGATGATGTAAGAAGAGAAATAATGAAACAATATGACATCCCTGCTGATGCCTTCATTGTAGCCACAGGCGGCAAGTTAGACAAGCGAAAGCAGCAAGTGTTGTTGTGCGAGGCTGTAAAACGGCTTGAGGCGGAAAACATTTATCTGTTGCTGTTTGGGACACCTACTCAGGAAATGAAGCCACAATTTGACTTATATAGCGAGTGTCCCAATATAAAAATGCTCGGATGGGCTGATTCACGAAAATGTTATGAGATACTCATGGCTGCGGATCTTGCTTTTTTCCCAGGTACTCACTCTATCTTATGGGAACAGGCTGTGGCGTGTGGCACTCCTGCTGTGTTCAGATTCTGGGATCGAATCCAGCATGTGAACATCAATGGTAATGCTATTCTTCAGAAGGAGGTTAATGTTGATAGTATATCATCCATTCTCCAAGAACTACATTTTACGGATCAATACTATTCTCTCAAAAAGAAAGCTGTTTCAGCCGCACCTTCATTTTATCTAAAGAACATCGCACTAAAGTCAATAGGAATGCTACCTTAAAAGAAATTATCTTTATGCTGACAAAAAGCAAAATTAAGAAGGCTATTCTTCTTCTCAAGCTCAAATTGAAAGAGAAAATTTATCAAGGCAGATTGAAATATGTTCTTGAGAATAATTCATCTGATACGCTGGTAATTATTTTCTCAGCTTTTAGTCCGCGTCCTGTTTATAACTATATGTATACACTTGAGAAACTTAGGAATGCTGACAAGTTATATATCCTGGATGATTTTGGTTATAAAGGTAGTTACTATTGGTATGAAAACGGACATAATACGCCCTTGATCTTAGTTAAGTCATTGATACAGGCTGCTATCAATCGAATGGGATACAAGAATCTTGTGACGATTGGGTCAAGTAAAGGTGGAACCTGTGCGATTTATTATGGGTTGATGTTTGGCGCACAGCATATCTTCGCTGGTGCTTGTCAGTATTATGTCGGTAATTATCTGTCAGACAAACCAGATATACTAAATGCAATGATGGGTGAAACTAATGAGGTGGTGATAGCAAAGTTAAACGACATGATGCCAGCCCATCTTAGACAGCATAAAGGTTCTACTTCACTCATTCATCTTCTTTATTCCCCGAATGAAAATACCTATGATAAACATATCATATATTTGTTAGCGGATTTAAAGAAGTATGGGATTCCCTTTGAAGAAATAATAGATAACTTCAAGGATCATAATGATGTCGGAAAGCCTTTCTCACATTTGTTGTCTATTTACTTTGGATTTGAATCAAGTGGACGATCTATTAAGTAACAATGAAAAAGATTCTATATATTTACGGTAATCTTCCTTCTTACCGCGAAGAGTTCTTTACGCAACTGTCATCGCGTCTTGAGGAGGAAGGGATTGAGTTGAAGGTGATGTATGGCTACATTGCTAACAAACTGACGCGCCAGGCCGAAGCTCGTGATTTCAAGGCACAGAAGTTTGAGACCAAGTTGAATGATTTTAAGCTGCTTCGATTCTCGCGTATGGCTGGGTTGATGCGGGCAGTCAAGGAGGAACAACCTGACGGCATAATATTCCAATTCAATCAGACGAATCTCACCGAATGGCAAGTCCTGCGCTGGTGTATGAAAAATCATAACCCTTATGGTATTTGGGGATGTAACTACACAAGAGCTGACTTGAAAGGTTTCTTGGTGAAAATCAGGAATCTTATTTATGGATTCATCTATCGGAATGCCAATATATGCATTCCATACGGAAGCCTATACCATGATTTCTTGGTCAAATCGGGAGTGCCAGAAGAGTGTGTTATCACGGCACAGAACACCATCGATGTCGAAAGCATTGCAGAACGCGAGAAAGAGTTTCTCCCCAAAAACTATCATCACGATACAACACATGTCGTTTATGTGGGGGCATTAGCACCACAGAAACGTATCGACTCTTCCATCGAAGCCGTATCCCAGCTGCTTGCTGAGGGCCTGGATATACAGTGTGATATTGTAGGTGGAGGAACTGAGCTCGATTATCTTAAGCAATATTGTTCGAGATTTCCTGAGGAAACAAGACGGCATATCCACTTTCATGGTGCCAAGTACGGTGATGATTTAATCCCTTATTTCCGAAATGCAGATGTTTTCCTGATGCCTGGCACAGGTGGCTTAGGCGTTAATGAAGCTATGGCGTATGGCTTGCCAATTATCTCTACAATGGGTGACGAAACAGTTGTAGATCTGATAGATGGTAATGGTTATCTGCTCAACAACATGGGGGATGTGGAGGAACAGAAGACTGCTTTGAGGCAATTCATGAAGTTATCTCCTGAAGAGAAACTGGCGATGTCTCAACAGAGTGTCTTCATAGTACTTCAAAGGGCGACCTTAAAGAATATGGTGGATAAACATATTGAGGCCATAAAGAAAATGGTGATTTAATAAGATGATAAGGATATGATTAAGAAGTTTAGGGAAATCGTTAGATTATTGGCTATCTATCCTCGGCAAAGATATCTTGGGCTGTATGGTATGCATATCTCCCCTTCTGCAAGGATTTCATTTGGAGCTAAATTAGACAAGACAAACGGGAAGGGGATTACTATCGGTGATGAGAGTTTTGTCGCTTCTGGAGCGCTAGTGTTATCTCATGATTTTTGTAGAAGAAAACATGCTGAAACAATAATTGGTAAACAGTGTTTTATTGGCGCAGGCTCCATCATTCTTCCTGGTGTCAGTATAGGTGATCATTGTATTATTGGAGCTGGGGCAGTCGTGACTAAGGATGTTCCGGCAAATTCTGTTGTTGCAGGCAATCCAGCCCAAGTCATCAAAAGTGGAATAATGACGGGCAAATATGGAAAATTATTGAAGAATACTTAGATGTTTATCTGAGTAGGAGAGGTTATTTCTATTATCAGTTGAAGAAAAGCATGAACTCGAGAATCTGTCATGTGCGGTGGAGCAATGCTTTTATATCTTGTGCGATGACGTACTATCTTTTGAACACGATTTGCATGGATGACACGAATAGTAAAGTCACACAGAAAGCACGGAAAACGCAGATATATCTTAAAATTCACACAGATCTCGCAGATATTAATAAAGGATCCGAGAATTATGCAAGACAAAAAGAATAGAGTGACATTTAAGAACGGGGTGAAATGCTATGCATTCAACTCGTTTGATGATGTTATCGAATATGCATCCGAGAAGAAGGGTATTTTGGTAGCTATCAATGCGGAGAAGATACTTCATGCTACTGACCAGACAAGAGATATCATTAACCGCAACATTGGTTACAGCGATGGCATTGGAGCGGTGATGGCTCTGAAGAAACATGACTGCAAGGATGCCATGAAGATACCAGGTTGTGAGCTGTGGCTGAAGATAGTTGAACGCCTTTACAAGGAGGAAAAGTCATTTTATCTTGTTGGTAGTAAACAGGAAGTGATTAACGAAACGGTGGAGAAGCTTCGCGAGGACTTCAAAGGGATTCGAATTGTGGGGTATCGGAACGGGTATATCAAAACGGACGAGGAGAAAAAGGATCTGATTGAGGATGTTGCTATAAAGAAGCCAGACGTGGTGTTTGTGGCGATGGGGAGTCCGAAACAGGAACTTCTGATGGAAGAGATACAGGAGCGACATGCGGCTATTTATCAGGGATTAGGTGGTAGCTTTGATGTGTATACGGGGCATGTGGAGCGGGCTCCGAAATGGTGGGTAGATCATAACTTAGAATTCGCATATAGACTGATTAAGCAACCATCCCGAATTAAGCGGCAGATTCATCTGGTGAGGTTCTTGATGATGGTGAAGATGGGAATGATATGAAAGGAGTTAGTTACTGTATGGCGACTGTTCTGCAGTAGTACCGATTCAAACACTAGGGTGGTATCGTTTTGCCGATATTATCAATTTGACTATTCCCTAATCTTTACTCCCAACCTTTAATCTTTACTAACTTATGCCTAGTTTTCTTATTGAACTACTTCAGGTATCTTTGGGCACACGGGAAACACTGTCGCGGATTCCCAAGGAGAGTGAGTGGATACTAGTATTGAACGAAATGTTTCGGCAGATGATTATTGGAGTGTTTGCGGACGGATTGGATCGTATACCTCAAGAATATCGTCCATCGAAGTTGACACTATTGCCGTGGATTGGAAGTATCCAAAAAGTAGAAGAATCGACACAACTGAATTTAGACCGGACAAGGGAACTGGTTTCTCTGGTTTTGAAGGCAGGTTATAAGAACTGCGTATTGAAGGGTGTAGCGATGGCTCTGTATTATCCTGAGCCACTTCATAGACAATGTGGGGATATAGACTTGTGGGTAAACGGTAAGCGAAAGGATGTAATGATGAGTCTGCGAGCAAAAGGATGGCAAACGAGCCATATTCTTTGGCATACAGTGAATGCAAACGTTTTTGAAGATGTGTTAGTGGAGATTCATTTTCATCCTGCATGGCTTTGGAATCCTTGGCACAACAAAAGGTTGCAACGATTCTTTGAAAGTCATAAAGAGAAGATGATGGCTGACGAAGACGAAAGGCTGGGATTTGCTCGTCCGACAGTGGAGTTTGATGCGGTGTTCTCGCTGGTGCATACATTCAGACATTTTGTGGCAGAAGGAGTGGCGCTCAGGCACATTGTTGACTATTTCTATATCATGCGTAAATTGAGAGAAGGAGATGACGATGTTTTACATCACACATCATACATCATCATACATCAGTTGGGTATGGGAAAGTTTGCAGGAGCAATGATGTGGGTGTTGTCTTATGTATGTGGCATGCCTCGCGAATGTTTACTATGTGAGCCGAATGAAAAGGAAGGAAGATTCCTGCTGAAGGAAATCACACAGGGCAGAAATCCTGAGGATTCTGGTACGGACGGCATATGGGCTCGATATTGGATGATGGCAAAACATTACCCCACAGAGGTGCTATGGATGATGCCCTGGAAAATTTGGCATAGGTGGTGGAGGGCGAGGTACAGAGGGGGAGAGTAGGTGAATGTGTCTCCACGTATCTCGCGTGTCACGAGTATATCGACTTTACATTTTTTAACAACATTTATAAGGCTAGGTTTTTAGCCAGAATTTCCATTTACATAGATTTTACAACAAATCAATAAAGATATGACACAACATGCATTATTACGCATCGTGCAGACGGTGGTGCCGGTATTGGTATCAATGGTGGCTGTACGCTGGATGTTCTTCAAGATCCTGAGGATAGCGAAAGAGAAGAATATAGTGGACAACCCGGAAGCGAGGAAACTGCAGAAGGAGCCTGTACCTGTGCTTGGTGGCATGGCGGTGCTCTTCGGCGTCCTGTGTGGATTACTGGTGGGATGCTGTCTGATGGGAACAGATGGCACGACGGTCTTCTATAAGCATCAGGATATCTGGCAGATCATGGGAAGCTTACTCCCAGTGCTCCTTGGCATGGGGATTATGGTATACACAGGGGTGGTGGATGACATCATCGCCGTGAAACCCAGTCACAGAATTGTGATAGAAGTGCTGACCATCCTGGGCATCATCTATGGGAGTGGGGCGTGTGCGGATAACCTGCATGGTGTCTGGGGTATCTATCACATCAGTTGGAACATTGCCGTGCCAGTGACGGTATTCGGGGGAGTGGCCATCATCAATGCCATAAACATGGTGGATGGCGTGAACGGACTCTCGAGTGGACTGTGTATCATATATAGCGGAACCTTTGGTGTGGCATTCGTAAAGAGCAGCGATTGGGTGAATGCTATTCTGGCTTTCAGCATGGTGGGTGCCTTGCTACCTTTCTTCATCCATAATGTGTATGGCCAGAAGTCGAGGATGTTCATCGGTGATGCCGGAACGATGGTGATGGGCATCCTGATGACTTGGTTCTCGATAACCGTGTTGCGCACGGATACGTTCATCGGATGGGATATTCTCAAACAGAACATTTGTTTAGTAGCTATGTGTCTGGCTATCATGAGCGTGCCTCTGGCAGACATGGCAAGAGTGACAGTGATGCGTGTGCTTCATGGAAAAAGTCCCTTTGCTCCAGACAAGACACATCTGCATCATGCACTGATTGCTGCTGGAATGTCGCACAGTTTCACTACGTTGGTAGAGATTTTGCTGGACATGCTGGTGATTGGAATCTTCGTGATGGGATTTAAATTGAAGTTGAGCATCACAAACCAACTCTATCTGGTGTGTATCGCGGGTGCCGCGCTGATATGGGGCGCATACGCTTTCCTGAACTACCATACGACGCGCAAGACGCGTACCTATGAGAGACTGAAGAGTTTCTCGGTTCAAGCTCAACTGAAGAACAAGAATTGGTGGGATCGATTCCAGACATGGCTGGATTCGCCAGCGAAGTAAGGAATTGACGATGACGTAAACGATAACGCTGACGTTTTTTTTTAAAAACATATTTCGATGAATTTTGGTACTGTTTTTCCACGTAAGTTTTTTTCTAAAGCTGCCTTGCCATATTGGATAATTGCCTTTTGGGACTGCATTACCATTGTCTTGGCAGGACTACTTTCTATCTATCTGACTTTGGGAGGTCTGGAGGTGGTAGGCAAATTCTGGGATTATGTCCATATCTGGATATTTTCCTTGCCAATCTTCATCCTTCCCATGTTTATGCTTCGGACATACGATGGAGTGATTACAAAGTCTTTATCGGATAATCTGATTCGTGTATGTATTGCTCTTGTAATCGGTGGCATAATGCTCCAGTTGCTTAGTTGGATGTTGTCGGATGTGGTGTTCCCGTTCCGCCCCTCCTTGCGTGCGACGATCCTGACGGTGATTTTGGCTGCTGTTTTCCAGTGTTTATATCGTTATGTGGCTAAGCAAGTGATACGTGTGGATGAAAAGGGTAAGGTCAGATATTTCTTTCCATTCCGTTCTTCATCAACTTTTAGGGGTGAGATGGAGGATAATGATGTCAGATCACGAAAGAAGATTAATCTTTGTCTGGCACGAATGAGTGAAGATGGACTGGAGAAGAAGTACGTCAATGAGGCTTTCGATACGAATTGGGTTGTACCTTTGGGACCTAATGTTGATGCATTTGAGATTGATCTGGAGAACTTTGTTAATAAGATTGAAGGAACAAAGGATGTGTTGCATAGTAAGGTGGCAGCCTTGTCGGCTGGTACGGCGGCTGTCCATTTGGCCTTGCTTGCCGTGGGGGTAGAACCTGGAGATGAGGTTTGTGTGCAAGATTTTACCTTTTGTGCTTCTGCAAATCCGATAGCTTATCTGGGTGCATTCCCTGTTTTTGTGGATTCTGAGTCTAAAACATGGAACATGGATCCCGTCTTGCTGGAGAAAGCCATAAAAGACCGCATTGCGAAGACTGGCAAGAAACCTAAAGCTATTATTCCAGTGGCGCTTTATGGCATGCCTTATCAGATTGATAAGATTATGGAGGTGGCTAACCGTTATGATATTCCTGTCATCGAGGATGCTGCTGAGGGTTTTGGCTCTCGCTTCAGAGGACAGGTACTTGGCACGTTCGGAAAATACGGTGTGCTATCGTTTAATGGTAACAAGATGATTACAACTTCTGGGGGAGGTGCACTAATTTGCAATGGCGAGAAGAATGCGAAAGATGGCAAGACTGAAGGGGAGGGATGTATTAGTCAGGACTCAGGGAAACTGTTGTCTGAGGTATCTGCTGAAGAATCTAAGAATAAAATTCTCTGGTATGCCACACAGGCACGAGAGGCATATCCATACTATCAGCATGAAGCAATCGGGTATAATTATCGGTTGAGTAATGTCTGTGCCGGTATCGGGCGTGGACAGATGACAGTTCTGGAGAATCACTTGCAACATCACAAGCATGTTCAGAAAATGTACGAAGAACTGCTGGCTGATGTGTTAGGTATTACCGTACACAAGGCGCCATCTAATTTAGAAATGGGATTTAATCCCAATGAACCTCTGGCGTATGACTCCAATTACTGGCTTTGCACGATTACCCTTGATCCCCATTTACGAATTAAAGGGCAGGAGAATGCTTATAAAAAGAAGATTACTGGGGCTGTTGGGGGAGCGGCAGGTGTCGTTCATGCAGTGGAGACAATGACGACGGATTGTCAGCCAAATGACAATGTGGAGGCCTTACGTCTCTTTATGAATGAGGCACAGATTGAGGCTCGTCCCCTGTGGAAACCTATGCATCTGCAACCTGTATATAAAGATGCTCCAGCATATGTGAATGGTGTATCAGAAGCATTATTCAGGATGGGGATGTGCTTGCCTGCTGGACCCTGGGTGGGTGACGAAGAGGTGCGTTATATCGTTGAAAAAATTAAAGAAGCGATCGAGTGATTATAAATACAGATTATTGTAAATCTTTAAATATTTTCTTTGGAAAGAAGGTAAGTGTTTAATAGATGACCCCAGAGGTTTTGCCTTTATCTTTTTATATTATATTATGAAGTGGATAAATAACTTTACAAATTGGTATTTCTCGAAGAATGCTTTACCTTATTGGTGTATCATGCTTTTGGATTGCATTATCGTTATGTTTTCTGGATATGTGGGATGGTATTATACGATAGGAGGACTCAATTTTGCCAAATACTTTTGGTTATTGACATGGGGTTTGTTGATTTCATTGATATTCTTCCTCTTCTTCTTTAAGATTTTTCACACCTATTCTGGTATTATTAGGTATTCTTCTTTCGTTGACCTGAGAAGAGTGGCTTATGCCGTGATATGCAGCACGTTTCTGATATGGATAACTTTTGAGATATTTCATTATTCTGACATAGATTTTAAGTATTTCGTGCTGCCAACGAGGAGAGTAATCTTCTATATGTTGTTCTTTGCTACGGTTCTTATGTGGTTTGTTAGAATTGCCGTGATGCAACTATATGACGTGTTCCGTATCACAGAAATAACCCAGGGAGCATTTATTTATGGCATAAAGGAGGGTGGCGTTGGTCTTGCAAGAAACTTACAAACACAGGATCCACAAAAATATAAGGTTGTAGGCTTTGTCAGTCCTACGGATGAATTCCCAGGGAAACTACTTATGGGACAGAATATTTACCATGACAATCTTGACCTTGTAAAAAACATGAAGAAGAAAGGGGCAACTGTCTTGATAGTATCTCCATTGCAGGCGAATCATTTCCGTGATCGTAGCGAGATTGTTGACTTACTCGTTAAGAATAACATCAAAATAATGATGCTTTCGAGGGAGGAGGAATGGGATGGAAAGTCAGATTTTCGTCAAGGACAGTTACACGAGGTGGATATAGAAGACTTGTTGCCAAGAGACAAGATTGAGGTGGACATGGATGCCATTGGTGAATTGCTCAAAGGGAAAAAGATTCTTATCACGGGCGCAGCAGGATCTATTGGAAGTGAGATGGCTCGCCAGATTGCTGTTTATAAACCAGCAGAGTTGATACTCATTGATCAGGCCGAGACTCCGATGCATGATGTTCGCTTAGAGATGGCACGTAATTATTCATACATAAAGGTTGAAACTATAGTCACGAGTATCACAAACAAAGAATCCATGGAGAAGATTTTCAGTGAACATAGACCAGATTATGTGTTCCATGCAGCGGCATACAAGCATGTTCCAATGATGGAGGATAACCCTGGCATGGCAGTTCAGAACAACATATATGGTACGCGAGTGATTGCAGACCTCGCCGTGAAGTATGGAACCAAGAAGTTCGTGATGATTTCTACGGATAAGGCGGTGAATCCAACGAATGTGATGGGATGCTCGAAGCGTATCTGTGAAATCTATTGCCAGAGTCTCGACAGGGCGATTCATGACCAGAACCGCGAAGAGAGGATCTTGCAAGTCGATGGTTCTCCTGCCATCACCCAGTTCGTAACAACACGATTCGGTAATGTACTAGGCTCTAGTGGTTCTGTTATTCCTATCTTTAAGGAGCAGATTCAGAAAGGTGGACCCGTGACGGTGACAGACCCGAAAATCATACGTTATTTTATGTTGATTCCTGAAGCATGTCAGTTGGTACTTGAAGCTGGAACCATGGGTAAAGGGGGAGAGATTTTTGTCTTTGATATGGGTAAACCTGTTCGGATTGTAGATTTGGCTCGTCGTATGATTGACCTTAGTGGCGTGAAGAATATTGAGATCAGATTCACGGGGCTTCGTGATGGAGAGAAACTCTATGAGGAGGTTCTCAGCGATACTGAACAGTCAAAGGTTACATCTCATCCGAAAATTAGAGTAGCTAGCGTGAGAGAATATTCCTACAATCAGGCACTCAAGAATGAAGAGGAACTCTACAAGCTCTCTTTCTCATTCGATGACATGAGGATTGTGGCTAAGATGAAGGAAATTGTGCCTGAGTATAAGAGCCAGCATTCTAAATATGAAATTTTAGACTCTCCCCAGAATTGATGATGATAATATAGACGTCAACGCGTTGACGTTGGCTAACTGAAAAAGCCTCCAGTATTCTTCCGTAAAGGAAATGATACTGGAGGCTTTCCCTTTCTCTATCCTGTTACCAGCGTAGTTGGCTAATGGCCGTGACTTGCTTGCTGGTGAGTGACTTGTCGCTCAGGGCATCCAGAAGGGTGTCGTAGCTATGGATGTCGGTGCCGCAGAGACTGTAGAGTCCTGAAATGAGGAGATTCTGTGCTTTCTTGCGAACGGGTTCTCCATAGTACCCAAGCATGGACATGAGATTGAGCTGAAAGAGGATGCCACGTTTCTTGAGGTCAAGATAGTAGGCATCGTCCATGTACATATACCGCTCAGGGTGGGCCAGAACAGGGGTGTAGCCGCGAGACTTGATGTCCTCAAGAATGTCGCGGAAACGATAGGGGGGATTAAAATAGGAGGTCTCTACTAAGAGGTGGTCGCCCTTGCTGCCCAAAGGAAGGAGGTCATTGGTTGCCAGACGCTCGAGGAAGAGGTTGTCGACCATGTTCTCGGCTGCAAGATGAAGGGTAATGGGCCCCTGATAGGACTGGCAGAGCTGGTCGAAACGCTGGCGTAGCTTATCTGGGGTGTTAGGAACATCCTCCATGATGTGGGGGGTAAGCCATACTTGCTGAACGCCAAGTTCTTCGTAGCATGAGAGGATTTGGAGGGATTCCTCCATGGTCTCCACTCCATCATCCACTCCAGGCAGGATATGGCAATGCCACTCCGTGAATCCCTGAAAGATTCCGCTCTTGCGATAATTCTTTTTGAATAAAGACATATTTTAAACGATGACGTTATCGTTAACGTTATCGTTATCGTTGAATTTTTTACTTCTTCTTTGACTTCTTGCTCTTGCCACCGTACTGGTACCCATATCCATATCCGTACCCATATCCGTATCCGTACCTATAACCGTAACGGCTATTGGCGCTGTAGGTACCATTGAGGATGTATGACATGTTCTTGTACTTCTTCTCATCATAGAGATTCTCCAGAACAGGAAGCATGCTGCGCTCAAACAAGCCAGCACGCAGGATAAAGATGGTACGATCGGCAAACTTTTCGATAATCTGAGTATCAGCCACAACCTCAATAGGAGGACAATCGATAAAGACATAGTCGAACTGAGAACGGAACTGGTTGATCATCTGCTCGAGACGTTCGCTGAAGAGCAACTCCGTGGGGTTGGGAGGCATGGTTCCAATGGGTACCACAGCCAAGTTGGGGTACTCCTGAGGGTGAACAATGATACTCTGGAGATCATTGACTGCACCACTGAGGTAATCACTCAAACCAACCTCGGGAGAATCGATGACTGCGGAGGTGGAACCGTGGCGCATATCACCGTCAATCACTACCACTTTCTTGTCCTTGATGGCCAAACTGATGGCGGTGTTGACACTGATGAAGGACTTACCACTACCAGGATTGAATGAGGTGAAAAGGATAACATTGCCTTGATCTGCCTTATTAGCCATGAACTCCAAATTGGTACGGAGAACACGGAATGCTTCGTTGATAACATCACGTTTGCCTGACTTGACCACAATGGATCGGGTCCTGGGCACCTGCTTACTCTTCCAGAACTGCCACCACTTACGTCTGCCTTTTCCGTAGAATGGAATCTCGCCAAGGAAAGGAAGACTGAGTTTCTCCACATCCTTGCGGCCACGGATGCGATTATTGAAGATTTCACGGAGGTAAATGATAGCAACGGGGATGGCCAATCCAAGCAGGAAGGCTGCCATCAGAATTTTTTTGCGAACAGGTGCGGTGGGACTCATGCTACCGATGGGAGGAGTGACGATGCGAGTGTTGTAAGCAGTAAAAGCCTGAGACAACTCGTTTTCCTCACGTTTCTGGAGCAGGAAGAGATAGAGAGATTCCTTCACCTTCTGCTGACGCTCAACAGAGAGCAGATACTTGGCTTGTTGGGGATTGGAAGTAATCTTGGCAGTACTGCGCTGCTCGCTAGCCTGGAAACTTCTAATCTGTGTGTTGAGTGAATTGATTTCGTTGTCAATTGAAGTGAGGATGGCACTACGCATGGAAGCCAGGTTGGCATCCATATCCTGAACCAATGGATTGTTGGTACTACTGTTGGCTACCAAGCTGTTGCGCTGAAGCAACTGCGTGTTGTAAGAGGTGATCTGCGTACCAATCTGTGCATTGGCTATACCCGTGTTGGCAGGGAGTAGCTGGTTGCTGTTGGCTGCATTGGAAATGAAATCGCGTATGTAGCGAGCCATGTACAATTGATTATTGAGCCCCATTACCTGTGCATTGGCCTGCTGGGCTTGGTTCATGTACATGTCAGCAGCAGACTGTAAGTCGGGAATCTGGTTTTCACTCTTATAGGAAGAAATGTCGGTGTCCACATTACCCAACTCTTCTTCAATAACTTTCAGACGGTCGTTGATGAACTTAGAAGTGCTGACAGCAATTTGGTTCTTGTCTTTCACCCAATTCTCGTTATAGACAGAAACCAGGGTGTTGAGTACTTCTTCTGCACGCTGGATGGAAACATCCTGATATGCAAGTTGGATAATGGTGGTTTCTTCGCTAAGAAGGTTGGCTCCCAATCTGCCAAGACATGTGCCTATGCTTCCCAACATACTGTTGCGATTGACGTAGATGGTGCGATCCTCGTTGTCTTCCTTGTTGAAATAAGGAGATGGTTCGATGCAAACCAATCCGATAGGAGTTGGGATGCTGTCGCCCAATTGTCCTTTAGCCTGGATGGCTTCGTCAATTTCCTCTTGGCCGCTCATAGTGAACTTGGAAAGGGTGAGGTTCTTCCCCTTACTGATATGAAGGGTGAAGGAGCATGACTTGTTGTCGGGGAAATCGGGAATGGATACTTTGATGGGAAGATTACGTCCATATAATGTGTTGATATGGAAGGTGCCATCCTCAGTGTAGTTCATCTCAAGATTAAGCCGTCTGACTACCTCAAGAATAAGAGCGGGAGACTTCATGAACTCCAACTCGTTGTAGACGTTGGTGTAGTTATTAAACATTCCCAAATCAACGTTGGTACTGAGTTGGGAAGACAATGAACGACTGCGGCCAGCGCCTTCTTCCTTGATAAGAATAGTCTCTGAACGGGTATAAATGGGAGGGGTAGTGAGAATATAATAGATAGCGCACCCCAAACAGATTGCAAGAGAAAGAACAAACCATCTCCAATGGGCCAGACACAACATTAAAAGTCCACGAAGGTCTAAAGAGTTGTCGGTGTTCTCTACATTAGTTCTATCGATTGCCATATTGCTGATTTTTTCGTTTTGTTTTACAAAGAGTTTCGCTGTTGCATTATTTCGTGAGATTTACAACAAGTACTGCGATAGAGGTAAGCAATGAGGTCACAGAAATCCAGAAGGATGTGCTGCGGACATTGTTGCCGTTAACGGTGGACTGACGAATCCTGGTGTCATTAGGCTCTACATATACGATATCCTTCTGTTGGAGATAATAAACAGGGGAAGAATAAAGATTGTAGGCTGAAGTAAGATCAAGAGTATAGATATCTTGCTTCCCATTGTTCTCGCGAAGAACTGTGACATTTTGGCGTTTGCCATTGATGGTGAGGTCACCTGCCATACTGATGGCATCCAAGATGGAAATCTTGTCTTGATCAATTGTGAAACGACCAGGATGAGCCACTTCACCTAAAACGGAAAAATATAGATTCGCAAACTCAACAGTCACAACAGGGTCATTGACCAGCTGGGTTTCAACCAATTTTCCCTTAATAAGTCTGGCAATTTCCTCACGCTGCATGCCTGCTACACGAAGCTTGCCTAATTGGGGGAAGTCGATGTTCCCTTCAGTGTCCACTGTATAACATGAAATTTGTTGGCTTGCGGTCAGGTTGGAAGTTCTCTCAATTGCTCCTATACGACTCGTGTAGACTGGCAGATTGAACATGTTAGCCAGTTCGGGATTCTTACTATTGACAACGATAGACAATTTGTCAGAGGGTTGAACCTTGATGACTTGCTGGTTGAGTATCTGGATAGAGGCACCGTCTGTCCTATCCTGAAAATAAGCAACGTCCTTGGGAGTGCTACAGGCTGCTAATGCAAGTACCATCACTATGGTACCTGCGAATTTCATAAATAAATTTGATCTCATCTGTATTTAATGTTTTTTTGTTCAATTCTTGTCTGTGGAATCATAATCTTTTACCCCAAAGGGGTGAAATGGACGTTGAATCCACATTTTGCCGTGCAAAGATACGGAAAATTAATTAATTTTCTATCAATTTCAGCGAAAAATGCGACAACAAAACAAAAAACTGATGAAACTATTTAAATGAAGTGACTTTATTGATGATTTCGAGACAGCATTTATGACATAAAAACACAACTCTATCTATGAAGGGGGAGAACAGTAGCACGGGAATTGGTGATAGTGTCGCGTTGCCATGCTGGATTGGGGAAGGTTGCCATGGTATCACAATTGAGGATTAGCTTGGGGAGTTCTTCTGTCTCGTCCTCAGGTCTGAGTAGTGAGGGGTTGATGTCTTCTTGGATGGGGGTAATCTCGCACACGCAGAAGCCGGCACGGATGATGCCCAGTTGGGAGGCAGCAGCTCGGCTGAGATCGAGGATGTAACGCTTTGAATAGGGACCGCGATCGGTGACGGTGACAACGACTTCCTTGCCGTTGGTGACGTTTCGAACCAGAAGCCTTGTGCCGAAGGGAAACTTGCGGTGAGCGCACGTCAGGCTGTCGCGATGATACTTCTGTCCATTGCTCATGAGACGTCCATGCAGTCTGTCGCTGTAGTAAGAGGCTTTTCCACGTGTTGACTCCTGCGACTCAACGTGTTGAGTCATAAGGGACAACATGATGAGAAGCAGCGGGGAGAGTATCTTTAGACGAGTCTTTTGTGGCATTTGTTTTTAGTTAGGAGTGAAAGGGGCGGGCTCAGTAATCTTTGTAGATGGCTATCTCACCACTGCCGTAACAGATGCGGGCCTGATGGTCGTAGATGCAGCCGAACTGGCCAGGGGCAATGCCTTGAATGGGCAGGTCGCTGTGAATGTGATAGCCTTGGTCATCGAGGGTGATGACTCCTGGCATGAAGTGATCTACATGTCGAATCTTGAACTGAATGGGAAGTTCATGAGGGGGCTCAGACCAGGGATTCTGAGTGATGAAATGCATGTCGGCGAGACGGAAATCATGGCCATACTGAAGTTGGGTGTCCCATCCGTTAGCTACAAAGATAATGTTTTTCTTCACGTTCTTTTTCACCACGAACCACGGGCCTCCACCCAAGCCGAGACCTTTACGCTGGCCGATGGTGTGGAACCAGAACCCCTGGTGATGACCTATGACCTTACCCGTTTCGATGTCGATGATCTTTCCCTCGCGCTCACCCATGAACTTGCGAAGAAAATCGTTGTAGTTGATCTTGCCCAGAAAGCAGATTCCTTGGCTGTCCTTGCGGCGGGCGCTGGGCAATTTGGCATCGAGGGCAATCTGTCGCACTTCCTCCTTCATGAGGTGGCCAATGGGGAAGAGAGTGTGCTGGAGCTGGCTGTAGTCGAGTTGAGCCAGGAAGTCTGTCTGGTCCTTGACTGGGTCCTTGGCTGTTCCGAGCCATACCTTGCCATTTTCCTCCACACGAGTAGCATAGTGACCCGTCGCTATCTTGTCGTATTGATAGCCAATCTTTTGCTCGAAGGCACCAAACTTGATGAGGCGATTGCACATAACGTCAGGGTTGGGAGTGAGACCTGACTTGACGCGTTCGATGGCATAGCCCACCACCTGGTCCCAGTATTCTTGCTGCAAGTCAGTCACTTCCAGATGGAGTCCGTACTTGCGGGCGGTGGCTTGGGAGAGTTCGATGTCTTCCTCGGCACTACAGCTGCTGTCCTCTCCCTCCATACCTATTTTTATATAGTGGAGGTCAGGCTTGTATCCTTGCTCGCACAGCAGATGGACTACCACCGCGCTGTCTACTCCGCCAGATATCAGAACTGCTAAACTCTCCATCTAAATCAGTTCGTTTTTAACGTGTAAAAAGAATTTGTTCCTACCCATAGAAAGAAACGTTAGGGAGTGAAATCAAAGCGTTTGGCCCCCTGGAACGTCTGGATGACGAGGGTGACGGTATCGGTAGCGTTGTAGGTGGCAATGCTGTCTAAAGGGATGCTGGCGTAGACGGTTTTGGTGTAGGACAACGGGTCCTCTCCCTGGCGATGATGGAGACTAAGGAAGGTATGCTGGGGATGAATGCTGTCTGTAATGAAGCCCCAATACTGGGTGCCGCCTTGGGTAAGGGGAGAGAGGTGGAGGTTGATGAAGCGTCCGCGACGCCATGCGCTGACGACTCCTGTTGGGTCGCGCTGGGCCTGCTTAAGGCTGTCGCGCAGCAGGTAGGCGCCATACAGCTGGTAAACCCTGGCTTTATTTCCTTCAGGCACAAAGCCGCATACCACACGATAAAGGGTATTGTGGAGGTATCCCTCCAGCAGATTGGTAATCTGGTAGGTATGATTGTCATCCGTGGTGAATGACTTCATGACGCCTGACTCGTTGGTCTTCATGTTGGCAAACTCTGTAATGATGCTGGGATAGGTGCCTTCATCATCCGAGGAGCAGCCTGTCAGCATCCAGGTGAAGGCCAGCGTGAGGCAGAGGAGGAGTATGGGGAGGCGTTTCATGCGTCGTCTAATGCTTTATCTTGTTGGGAATCAGGTCTGTTCATGGCTGCCAACGCCTTGAATTTATTCTTGACAGGATTGGCATACATCGTCCGTATCCGCTCGCGGAGATAGTCCCAGTCAGGATTCTCCAGTTTGACCTTTTTCAGCTGTTCCTCGACATACTGGTCAAAGGCGGCTTTCTCCTCTGGCGTGTACTTGTCAGTATAGTCATGCGAACCGTTCAACTCGTCGAGGGCGACGTAATTGCCAGGGAAGAGGCGGTAGGAGAGGTGTATCTCGTGATCCATGCGCTTGGCAATCTCCTTGTAGACTTCCGTCTTGGGGAGGTCAGCGTATTCGTCGAGCCAAGCATTGATGCAGGGGCTTGCTTCGTAGTGAATCTTTCCCTTGAAGCCGAGTATGCCTGTGTCCATATTTTTCAAATCATCCTGGGGAGTCTTCTTGTAGGAGGGGTCGTCGCGCTTCATCTGGAACTCTGTGGCCTTTAGGTAGTCGCAGGGATCGTACTCGTAGCTGATGGTGAGAGGTACAATGTTCATGTCGCGCAGTTTGTCGACAGGATTGCCTTCACCTCCCATGGCAAGCATTTTGAGAACGCTTTCCTGGGTGCGGTCGTCGCTGTCCTTGGCCCTTCCCTCGCGCTGGGCGATCCAGATGTTCTCGTGCTTGGCATTGATGGCATAATGCATGTATTTGCTCATGGTGAGGCTGCTGTTCAGAAGGTCGCGGGCCGAGAGTCCACGCTTTACGGTGAAGGCCTTGTTCATCTTCACGATGGTCTCTATCCAGGGATAGATGAGCAGGTTGTCGCCAATGGCAATCTCACAGGTGGTGGGGAAGCGGGCATCGTGGAGCATGATGTCGAGGATGGCGCTGTCCAGTACGATGTCGCGATGATTGCTGATGAAGGTGTAGCGAGGCTCGCCTGCTTCGATGCGGTCGTGGCCAAAGGAGTAGCCAGTGCTGCATTTGTGGAGGATGTAGCGCACGATGGGCTTCATGAATCGCAGCTGGAAGTCCATGGGACTCTTCACTCCGATGAAGGCCAGACGAATGATACCGTTGCGGGCCCAGCGGGGCAACCAAGGAACGGCTCCCTGCAGGATCACGTTCAGTTGGCGGTCCTTGAGCAGTGAATCCAGGGCGCCCTTCAACTCGTTGTCGTTGTAGGGACGGATGGAATCGAACTCAGGTAAATATTCGTATCTCATGCATCACGATGCTTTAGTTTAACTTGTCCTCGATGATGTCCGCCAGTACCTCCTTCATCTCCAGTCCTGCGGCACGGACCTGTTGAGGGATGAAGCTGGTGGGCGTCATGCCAGGGGTGGTGTTGATCTCCAGCAGGTTGATGTGGTCGTTCTCCGTAATGATGTAGTCGATGCGGATGATGCCGTAACAGCCCAGAATGTCGTAGATCATGCTGGTGAGTTTCTGGACTCGACTGGTCAGCTTGTCGCTGATGCGTGCTGGGGTGATCTCATCGCTTTCATTGTTGTATTTGGCAGCATAATCGAAGAACTCGTTCTTTGAAACCACTTCCGTGATGGGGAAGACGTGAGCCTTCTGGCGTGTCTTGTAGCAGCCGCAGGTGATCTCCGTTCCCTTCATGAAGGCCTCCACCATGACGTCCTCTCCCTCCTGTAGGGCGAAGTCGATGGCAGGGCGGAGTTCCTCGGCTGTCTTGACCTTGGTGGTACCAAAGCTGCTGCCTCCGCTGGCAGGCTTCACGAAGCAGGGCAGGCCGATGCGGCTGATGATGTCCTCGTCGCTCACCTCCTTGTCACGTCCCTGGCGTATGAGGAGGCTGTCGGCCACGCTTACGCCCAGCGAGCGCATGTAGTTGTTGAGGACGAACTTGTCATACGTCATGGCCTCTATGAGGACGTTGCAGGTGCTGTAGGGCATGCCGATGAGGTCGAGATAGCCTTGCAGGATGCCGTTCTCGCCTGGTGCGCCATGAATGGTGATGTAGCAGAAGTCAGGACGTACACGTTGCCCCTCGACCAGGAAGCTGAAGTCATTGCGGTCTACTGGAGTCCGCTCGCCGTTGGGCAGGATGGCTTCCCACTTGCCTGCGTGGATCTCCACCTTATAGGAAATATAGCGCTCCTGGTCCATGAAGGACTCGATGCCTGCAGCGCTTCTTAGGCTGACGTCGTGCTCAGAGGTGTCGCCTCCGCAAACGATAGCAATTGTTTTCTTCATCTTTTCTTATATCTTTGCCCTGTCTTCCTCGAAGGACTCCTCGTGGGAGCGTGGGGAGGGAGGGGGCTTCATTTCATTGCCTGAACATATCTTCTCCACTTGGCCAGCAGCGCCTCCATGTCGGCTGGGAGGGGACTGGTGAAGAACATCTCCTCACCTGTACTGGGATGCTGGAAACCCAGGGTGCGGGCGTGGAGGGCCTGACGCGGACAGAGCTCGAAACAGTTGTGGATGAATGCCTTGTAACTGGCCGTCTTCTCGCCTCTCACTATCTCGTTGCCCCCATAGCGCTCGTCGTTGAAGAGGGTGTGTCCTATGTGTTTCATGTGGACACGTATCTGGTGGGTTCTCCCCGTCTCGAGCCTGCATTCTATCAAGGTGACGTGAGCCAGGCGTTCCACCACCTTGTAGTGGGTGACGGCAGGCTTGCCCACTTCGCTGTCAGGGGGGAAGACGGCCATCTGGAGCCTGTCTTTGGGGTTGCGCCCTATGTTGCCTTCCACGGTGCCCTCGTCCTCGCGGAAGCTGCCCCACACCAGGGCGTTGTACTGCCTTTTTGTCGTGTGGTGGAAGAACTGCTTGCACAGATGCGTTTTTGCCTCAGGCGTCTTCGCCACCAGCAGTAGTCCGCTCGTGTCCTTGTCGATGCGGTGCACCAGCCCCACGTTGGGGTCGTTGGGGTCAAAGTCCTTGTCGTCGCGCAGGTGCCAGGCGATGGCGTTCACCAGCGTGCCGCTGAAGTTGCCGCACCCAGGATGCACCACCATGCCTGCAGGCTTGTCGATGACCATCAGCTGGCTGTCCTCGTAGACCACGTTGAGGGGAATCTCCTCAGGCACTATCTCCCAATCGCGCTTGGGATGGTCCAGCACCAGGGTCACCACGTCGCCTGGCTTCACGCGGTAGTTGCTCTTGACGGGCTTCTCGTTCACGCGTATGCAGCCTGCCTCGGCAGCCTTCTGTATGCGGTTGCGGCTCGTGTCAGGCATGTGGTCCATCAGGAACTTGTCCACCCTCACTACCGCCTGTCCCTTGTCCGATACGATGCGCCAATGCTCATGCTCAGAGGGAGCGTCCTGCGGCGAGCCGTCCCACTCGTCCAGGTCCTCCTCGTTCTCCCATTCCTCGTTGGGCAAGGGGAGGGCCGACAGGACATCTGCTTCAGTCAGGGTGCTACTCATCCTCCAGTTTCAGTTCGTCTCCTATGTCGGAGATATCCAGCAGGGTCTCCACCTCCGTGGTATCCTCCTCGTACTCGTCGAAGACATCCTCGTTGTTGCCCACCACCAGGATGACAGGAACGTCGATGGGTACCCGCTCGCCGGCTGCCACATGATGGTTTCCTGTCTTCACGTCCATCACCCAGTCCTTGTCGCCATGCACGTACTCCACCTTCCCCAGCTTGAATCCCAGCGCCTTCAGCTTGGCCTGAGCCTCTCGCAGGGAGCAGTTGTCAGCAATGTCAGGCATGACCAGGGTAGGCATCTCGCGGCTGTTGACGGTCAGGAAGATGGTACGTCCTGACTTCACCATCTTGCCCTTGCTGGGAGTCTGGTCCAGCACGGTGCCCGCTGGCAGGTTGCGGTTGTAGCTGCTGTCGCTCACCTCCGCCTCCAGGTCTGTTTTCTCCAGATGGAATTTGGCATCCTCCAGGAGCATGCCCTTCACGTTGGGCACCTCGATCTTCTCCCCATGGTGGGTATAGATGCGCATGGCCTGCCAAATCAGAAACACCAGCACGATGACCGCCACCACCATGGCCAGCAAGTTCCCCCAAATGATGGGGCTGAATATCTTTTTCAGGAAATTTCTCATATATTTTCTATGTATGCGAGTGCGCGAAGCCCTATTTGGGGCCAAAGTTACGAATAAGTGAGCGAAATGCAAAGAAAACGGCCCTGTTTTTCTTTGCATGTCCGAACGGAAGTATCTTCGGCGCCAGCCAAAGTTACGAAAATTTCGGTTAAGCGAAGAGAAAACAAAATGTTTTTTTTCTTGAGCGGAAGAAATTTGGAGCCAGCGGCTCAATAAGCGAGCACAAAACAAAGAGATTTCCTCCTTTTTTTGTCGAGCGGGAGAATTCCGCCTGCGCCTGAGCACCAACTGGAGCGCAAGAATTTCGGCGCCAGCCCAAACAAAACCATACAGGCATTAACACTTTCATGAAGAAGACGACAAGTCATTTCTTGGTGAAACTGTTTTTTCAGCGAAAGCGGGGTTTTCCCTCTGATGATGTTTCCTGTTGCAAGGCAACAAGCGTTGATGGAAGGGCTGGTGCTGAGAGTTCGCTCTCAAGCACAAGGCCATGACAGTAGCGCAAGGCTCGAAGAGCAAAACATCATTAGAGAGGTTTTAAAGGTTTTCTTTTATCATTTTCAACTGAATTGCAGAAGAGCCGTTTTCTTTGAGAAATATCATTTTGACGGATAATTGACGCAAATTGACGTTCTCCCCCCAACGCAAACCTCCATAAAAAACAAAAAAGGAGTAAGGGGCTTACTTCTTTTCTATTTCTGCATTTCTGCGCAAATCCGCAGATTACTTCTTGCCGTGAACTTCGTCAGACACAGTCAGCTTCTTGCGACCTTTGGCGCGGCGGCTTGCCAATACTCTGCGACCGTTCTTGGTAGCCATTCTCTGACGGAAACCGTGCTTGTTGTTGCGGCGACGGTTGTGGGGTTGGAATGTTCTTTTCATTTTCTTATATTCGTTTTATTGTTTGTACAACTTAGGATTCGGGGTGCAAAATTAGGACTTTTTTTTCAATCTGCAAAACTTTCCGTATATTTTTCGTCGATTCCGTTTCTCTTTTCACATTTTTTTCTTACCTTTGTGACCGATTTCAGACAAAAAGATTCAAAAAACAGTAAAATAACAAGCCTTATGATTAATTCACAAGACATCAAGAAGGGCACCTGCATCCGCATGGACGGCAAGCTCTATTTCTGCATTGATTTCCTTCACCGCAAGCCAGGTAAGGGAAATACCATCATGAATGTAACCCTCAAGGACGTGGTCAACGGTGGCGTTATCGAGAAGCGCTTCAACATTGGCGAGCGCCTCGAGGATGTGCGCGTCGAGCGCCGTCCCTACCAGTACCTCTACAAGGACGGTGACGACCTCGTTTTCATGAACAACGAGACCTACGAGCAGATCACCATCTCCCCTGACCAGGTCAACGGTGTGAAGTTCATGAAGGAGAGCGAGAACGTAGAGGTTGTTGTTGACGCCAGCACCGAGACCGTGCTCTATGCCGATGTGCCTGTCAAGGTACACCTGCAGATCGTATGGACCGAGCCAGGTCTGAAGGGCGACACCGCCACCAACACCTTGAAGCCCGCCCGCGTAGAGACAGGTGCAGAGATCCGTGTTCCCCTGTTCATCGAAGAAGGCGAGACCGTGGAGGTCGACAGCCGCGATGGCAGCTATCTGGGTCGTGTAAAGTAAGACATTTTTCCTCCCTCCCTCTGTGAAGAGGGCCATTTTAGATTTTTCTTACCTCAGAAGGGGTCCACTCGTTAGAGCAGGCCCCTTCCCCTTTCTCGTTCCATCGTCAAACAAAACCAATTTGAAAAGCGGAGGGGTGGACGAAATCCTCTCTTGTTGAAAATTTGGGGATTTCGACAGCAAATATAATGATATATGGTTGTCTGCTCTTATTTATTCAAAAAAATGCTTTTGGAGTTGGTGTTCTCAAAAAGATTTTGTATCTTTGTACCATGAAACATACCACATGTCCGACACCGATTTTTAATGTTATCATATAATGTGTTGTGAATATGATATACTTCTTTTGTGTTCATTAGTAAACGCATAAAAAAATAAATTTATGAAAAAGAATTACAATTTCTTTAGTGTTCTTTTATTGCTTCTGTCATGGATGCTGATAAGTTGCGAGAAAGTGGACTTGTCGAGCGAGATGGAGAAGCAAAATGTGAAGGTGACTACACGTGCTACCACGTCTTTCTCGAAGGAAGATTTTCCCATTAGTATCTATGCCTTGGATGCCTCAGGAAAGAAAGTAGCAGAACAAAGTATGAACGATGGTAACCAGACGTTGAACCTTAAATTGCCCCCAGGGTCTTACAGGATTGTGGCAAGAAATGAAACTGCTCTGGGATATGCAGACGTTACAGTAGCTTCTAAGGGACTGAGTGTGAGCATCACAATGGTACAGCAAAATGCACGAATCAGTATGAGTCTGTCAGGATTGCCTGACGAAATAAAGAATATTGGAGTGACAGTAAGTCCGTTATATACTGCACTGGAATTGAATGGGGAACTTTCTGGCTCTGGGACAAAATCTTTCGAACTAACGAAGGAGAATGATACTTGGAAAACAGGTGAGATTTTGCTTTATCCTTCCACTAGTTCTACAACAACATTCACCTTGACTATATCGAGTGATTCGGAGCAAAAATCATATAGTTATGTCTATGGAAAACCTTTGGAACGCAACAGACCTTATAATTTTGTTGGCAATTATCAAGGAGGTGATGATGCATTCGATGTGACAGGATTGATTTATCTGGAAGATTGGGGTGAGGAGGAAACTGTGGAGTTTGAATTTGGACCTAATGTGGAAGGAACTCTAGATGGAAACGGTGATCATTTGGTTGTTACCGAGAATCTGTATTTGTCTTTGATGGAATGGACTGATATTGTCTCTGCCAATAACGAAGGAAATCCCAAGCAGGCGAAAGAAATAGCAGCTGAGTATAGCGAAGGGGGAATGACGGGCTGGAGAATGCCAACAGCTGATGAAGCTAAAGAACTGAAGAACCTATATGGTGGTAGTCAGCTTGCCAGTTTGAATGAGTCTTTACAGACTTTGGGCGGAACTCCTTTGAGTGATATAGATGAGAAGGGTGACAAAGTGCGATATTTGTGTGACGATGGATTGAAAACATTCTCTTTTGCTGACAATACAACGGTATCAAATGCAGGGGCAAAGTCCACATACCGTCTCCGTCTTGTTCATTCCAGATGATTGTTGGTTTTCCTTTAAAAATCAAAAAAGAGAGCGAAAAATTTGGTGGAATGGAGAAAATGACTTATTTTTGCGGTGTGAGAACGTAAAAAAATAGGTAAAAACGTACAATTAAACTGACTGAATATGAAAAAGATTAAGTATTTGATTGCAGCATTGATGCTCTGCGCTCCCCTGCTGGTGAATGCCGACAGCCTGAGCGATAACAAGGCTAAGAGTGATCAGTATAAGCAGGAGATTAAGATCCTGACCCAGGAGATCAAAACGCTGAAGGCTAAGCAGAAACTGCACCCTGAGGATTCTTCCCTGGCTGGCCAGATGGTGTCTAAGAAGGCTGAACTGGCTGAGGTGAAGAACAAGAAGAAGATCATTGACGAGGCTATCAAGACTGAGAAGGCTAGCCAGAAGGCCGCTGATGCCGCTGAGAAGGCTAAGGATAAGGCTGAGAAGGCTACGAAGAAGGCTGCTGAGGCAGCTAAGAATGCTGAGAAGGCGAAGAAGAGCTAATCGTATTATATATTAGGATATAAAGTAGTTTTTGAATGTTTTTTCTTTCCCCCTTTCGTAAATGGATTTCTGAAAAAAAGGGTAGGTCGTGAGACCTTTAGTTGAGAAAATGTAATTCGATCAGCGGCTTCTGTGAAGAAGCTGCTGTTTTTTTATGGTCTTACCAGGGGGGAAACGGTGACGTTGACGGTTGAGGGTCAGGGGAGTTTTTACAAAAACCAGGAAAACCCTTTCATTCTGATTACGACTGCGTCTTGAGAGGATGTGTTTGCGGGCTTTCCCCTGTGTGCAAGCACCCGGACAAAGCCTGCAACCCCATCATCACCCCTCTGGGGTTCAATCAGAATGAATGAAAAACCATCGCCCTTTGGGCTCAAAAACCTACGTAGCACCCATGTCTATACATAACACCAAGAAGAAAACGACGGTGACTCTTTCTCTTGACTTCAGGCTTTCATGCGGCGATGCCACTGGCGGTATCCGTAGAAAACCATGAGGGTGTAGATGCCGTAGAGGAGGGCGCGGCCATAGATGCCTTTGTAGAGGTAGAGGCCGACGGAGATGGCGTCGACAACGAACCAGATCCACCATTGCTGGATGTACTTGCGGGAGAGCATCCAGAGGCCGATGATGGAGAGGGCTGTGGTGAGGGCGTCGAGAAGGGGGACGTTGCTGTCGGTGAAGCGGACGAGGATGAAGGTGAGGGCTGCCCAGAGGATGAGGGCGATGGCGGCGAGGGGGAGATAGAGCCTGGGGGGAGTGGAGGTGATGGGGAGCTGGCGGCGGTTGGCTCCCTTGCCCTGACGATGACGGAGCCAGTAGAGGAGGCCGTAGATGCCTGCAAGGAGGTAGTAGACTTCCATACCGCAGTCGGCATAGAGGCCTTTGTCGAAGAGGACAAAGACGTAGATGAGGGGCATGATGGAGCCTACAACCCACATCCATGCGTTCTCGCGTATCTCGAGGATGAGGTAGAGGAGGCCGAGGGTGGTGCCGAGAAAATCGAGGAAATTTACCATTTAGTCATTTACGATTTAATCATTTACGATTTACTATTTACCATTTACTATTTACCATTTCTTGCGCTCCAGTTGGTGCTCAGGCGAGCAAGCTCGGAGTCCCATTTAGTCATTTAGGGGTTAGAATTTGAGGGTGAGGGTGCCGAGGAGGGTGAAGCCGGAGAGGGGGATGTAGCCAATCTGGGTGAAGCGGTTGCCTTCTGGATTGCCTCCGCTGGCGTAGAGGGCGCTGTAGACCCATCCGCTGGTGGCTTGGTGGGCGTTGAAGAGGTTGTTGAGGTGGAGGCCGAAGATGGTTTGCTTGAGGCCTCGCTGACCGCAGGGGAGGGTGTAGCCGAGGGTGAGGTCGGTGCGGCTATAACTGGGGAGGGAGCGCTGGGTGGTGGCTGTATTGTCGAGGTACTGGCGGGAGACGAAGCCTGTGTGCCAGGTGGCCTGGAAGCCGTGGAGATGGAAGTCGGCAAAGCCGTTGACGATGGCGGAGGGGGAGAAGGCGAGGGTGGAGTGGTCGTAGTGGCGGACGGTGTATTGCTGTCCGTTGGTCCAGTCCCAGTCCTCGATGTATTCGTCGAAGTCCTGGATGCGGTTCTGGCTGAGGGCTGCATTGGCCTGGAGGGAGAGCCAGGGGGTGAGGGTGAGGCCTGCGGTGAGCTCGATGCCGAGGCGGTAGCTGCGCCGAATGTTGGTGGTGAGGGACTCGCCGATGTCGCTGACCTGCCCTGTCTGTACGAACTGGTTGTGGTAGAGCATGGCGTAGAGGTTGGCTCCTGCGTTCCAGAGGGGACGGGTGAAGCTGTAGCCGAGCTCCATGTCGTTGAGTATCTCTGCACGTGGGGCGGGGTAGGCTCCGTTGTCGGTGAAGTTATTGCGCTCAGGCTCGCGATGGCTGAGGGCATAGGAGGCGTAGGCGTTGTGTCCGCTATGATGGAAGCTGATGCCTGCCTTGGGATTGGCGAAGTTGTACTTGCGTGAGATGTCGAGCTGCTGGTTGGCGTAGGTGCCGTCGTCGAGGGCGTAGAACTTATCGTTGATGCCGCTGGTGGAGAAGCCCACGTGGCGGTACTGGATGTCGCCAAAGATGTCCCAGGCGGGGGTGATGTGGCAGGTGGCCTTGAGGAAGGAGCTGATGTCGCTCTTGTCGGCGCTGCTGTCGTAGTACTGATAGCGTCCTTGGGCGAGGATGGCTTGGCGCAGCTCAGGGTTTGCGACGTAGGTGAGATAGCCGTAGTGGGTGGCCTGGAAGTTCTGGAAGGAGGCTCCGCCGATGATGTCCCAGCGGCGATCCTGGTAGTTGGCGTTCCACACCATGCCGTAGGTGTCCTGGGAGAGTCCCTTCTGTCGCACGAAATCGGTGCGCTTGAGCAGGGAGCCGTCGGAGAGGGGATAGTCGGAGAGGCCGAACTTGGAGAGCTTGTTGCTGGAGCGGAACTCCTCGTAGTAGCCGTGCCCATGGGTGTAGTGGATGGTTCCGCTGGTGCTCCAATGGGAGTTGACCTGATAGGCGAGGGAGAGGAGGTTGTGGTTCTGCCAGAAGTTATCCGTGGTGCGAGGCCAGAGGGAGCCGTCGGCCATCTGGTAGCGCGAGGTGCCAGCCGAGGGGTCGTAGCTGTCGTTGAGGTACTCGTAGAGGGTGTTGAAGCGTCCCAGACCTGCCTTGTAGAGGTCGTGATAGTCGAAGAGGCCTGTGCCCATGCCTCCGTAGTTCCAGTCGAGGAGCTCGCCGCTATCGACACCATTCCACGCCTGTCCCGTCTTCTCGTAGTTGCCGATGTTCTTGTAGCTGACCTTGATATTTCCGTCAGGATTGATCCACGTGATGCCAGCGAAGTAGCTTCCGCTGTTGCCTGAGGTGCCGTGCATATAGCCGTCTGTGCCTGTGTGGTGGTATGCGCCATCGAGGGAGAGGAAGCCGCGAGGGATGCGGATGCCAGTCATGCCCGTCGAGAAGTTGGCTCCCACGTTGTAGGTGTTGTATGAGCCATAGGAGGCGTTGACGTCGAGGGTGGGGAGATAGGACGACGACTTGGTGGTGAGGGCAATGGTCCCCCCAAAGGCTCCGTCGCCGTTGGTGCTGGTGCCCACGCCCCGCTGAATCTGGACGTTGTCGAGCAGGGAGGCATAGGAGTTGGTATTGGCCCAGAAGACACACTGGTCCTCAGGGGAATTAAGGGAAACGCCGTCGAGGGTGACGTTGATGCGGCTATCGGCAGCCCCACGTATGCGCATGTAGGTGGTGCCTGTGCCCAATCCGTTCTCGCTCCATGAGATGACGCCTGGAGTGCGCGAGAAGAGGAAGGGCAGCTCCTGGCCGGTGCGGCTGAACTGCTGGAGTTCCTGCAGGCCTATCCGACTGACTGCGAAGGGTGCGTTCTGAGGTGCCTTGACGGCCTTGACTATCACCTCGTTGAGTTCGTTGATCTTGATGGAGTCAGGTTCTGCAGCCAAGGCTGAGGAACCCAGGAGGGCACTGCCCATGAGTGCCACGGAAACACAAAGTCTGTTCATTTCAGAAAAGAAGAAAATTTGTTCATACTCTCTACGCCAGCACTACCTGGTTCAGATATTGGGGTGTGATCTCAGCGGCACAAAAAATGCCGCACCCCCGAAAACGAGAGCAAAGTTACACCTTTTCCCTGAAATGACCAAAAAAGATAAGGGAAAAACGTGGATGAGGGAGATATAGGGTCAAGAGTCTAGGGTCAAGAGTCTGGAGTCGAAGGCGTCTTTTCAGTTGGGGGCAGGGGGAGATTTAACCAAAACCATAAAAACCTCTTTTGCTCAGGTTGAGACGATGTCTCTGATGCCGTGCCTGTGCCCTTTTCCTTGTGAACCAGTTCCCAGCTAAAAGCCCCCAGCCACACCATCCATTCCTTTGGAATTTTCAACCTGAACAAAAGAAAAACCATGAAAACCGACGTTGACGATAGAAGGCTCTCGACTCTTGACTGGAAGCATCGGTTTTTTAGCGCAGCGTGGTTTTTCTCTTGAAAGTCATGATATCCCTAGGGATAGGTTATGGTATCGACGGGAAGATGGTGGAAGCAGGCTTCCAACCAGATTCAGGGCGATGGCAGAACATGGGCACAATAGTGCCAAGGACTTTCAAGAGAGGTTTTCCTTGTTTTCTTTTATCTTTTAAATAGGGCAGGACCCCTTAGAGGCTTTGCAGGATGCGCTTGAGCACCACGGTGGCGCTGATCTCGCGATTGGCTGCCTCAGGGATGACAAGACTGGTGGGAGCCTCGATGACCTCGTCAGTAACGATCATGTTGCGACGAACGGGCAGGCAATGCATGAAGTGTCCCTGGTTGGTGACTGCCATCTGGCGGCTGCTGACGGTCCAGTCGAGGTAGTCGCGGTAATCGCCCAGCACCTTGCCGTAGTCGGAGGGACAGGTGATGCCAGGGCAGCTCCAGTTCTTGGCGTAGATGAAATCAGCATCCTGGAAGGCTTTCATCTGGTCGTACTCGACAGGTGCATTGCCCAGGAAGGCAGGGTCCAGTTCATAGCCCTTGGGGTGGGTGACGACGATGTCTACATCGGCAGCATTCATCCACTGCACGAAGGAATTGGGGACGGCCTGAGGCAGCGCACGGGGATGGGGAGCCCACGTGAGAACCACCTTGGGGCGCTTCTTGCCAGCGACAGGAGTCTCGGCGATGGTAATGAGGTCGGCAAAGGCCTGCAGAGGATGCACGGTGGCTGTCTCCATGGCAAAAACAGGTCGGCCGCTGTATTGCACAAACTGGTTGAAAACCGTCTCTGCATAGTCGTACTCGCGATCGACGAGTCCTGCGAAAGAGCGTATGCCGATGACGTCGCAGTAGCTTCCCATGACGGGAATCGCCTCAAGCAGATGCTCACTCTTGTCGCCATCCATGACGACTCCACGCTCCGTCTCGAGCTTCCATGCTCCTGCATTTACATCGAGCACGATGACATTCATGCCCAGGTTGAGCGCTGCCTTCTGGGTGGAGAGACGTGTGCGCAGGCTATTGTTGAAGAAAACGAGGAGAGCTGTCTTGTTGCGCCCCATCTGGACGTACTTGAAGCGTTCTTGCTTGATCTCCTGTGCCTCGGCCAATGCCTGATGCAGATCGCCGAGGTCTTGCACGTTGAGGAAAGTTTTCATACCTATGTGATTTACGATTTAATCATTTACGATTTACCATTTACGATTTACGATTAACGATTGAATTTTTAATGATTTCATAACGATTAGCCGATTGACCAAATAGTGGCTAAATAGTAAATGGTAAATGGCTAAATAGTAAATATAAATTGGTTATTGCTTTCTGAAGTCTTTTTCGCGAATCTCCACACGCTTGATCTTACCGCTGATGGTCTTGGGGAGCTCGTCGACAAATTCCACGATGCGAGGATACTTGTAGGGGGCAGTCACCCGCTTGACGTGGTTCTGAAGTTCGAGAATGAGGTCAGGACCAGCCTTCTCCTTCCATTCCTGAGCCAGAACGACGGTGGCCTTCACCACCATGCCTCGCGTCTCGTCAGGGACTCCTGTAATGGCACATTCCACCACTGCATCGTGGGTCATCAGGGCGTTCTCTACCTCGAAGGGTCCGATGCGATAGCCAGAGCTCTTGATGACATCATCGGCACGCCCCTCGAACCAGTAGTAGCCGTCGTGGTCGCGCCATGCCATGTCGCCAGTGAAGTAGTAGCCATCGTGGATTGCCTCGTGAGTGAGACGCAGGTCACGATAGTATTCCTTGAAGAGTCCGATGGGCTTCTCTCCGTCAGGGATGCGCACCACTATCTCGCCCTTCTCACCGTCCTCGCAGGGTGTGAGGTCAGGACGAAGAAGGCAGATCTGATACTGTGCATTGGGTTTGCCCATGCTGCCTGGCTTGGGAGTCATCCAGGGCATGGTGCCCAGGGTCATGGTGGTCTCTGTCTGCCCGAATCCCTCCATCAGAGGGATGCCTGTAAGCTCATGGAAACGCTGGAAAACGGCTGCATTGAGCGCCTCGCCAGCGGTGGTGCAGTACCTGAGGGAGGACAGGTCGTATTTCGAGAAATCCTCGCGTATGAGGAAGCGATAGACTGTGGGAGGGGCGCAGAGCGACGTGATGCGATACTTCTGGATCTGCTCGAGAATCTTCTGGGCTGTGAACTTCTCGTGGTCATGGACGTAGACACATGCTCCAGCAAACCATTGGCCGTAGAACTTGCCCCACACAGCCTTGCCCCAACCTGTGTCGGCCACTGTCAGATGGATGCTGTCCTGGCTGAGGTTATGCCAGAAGACACCTGTGGAGAGATGGCCCAGCGCATAGAGGAAGTCGTGGGCCACCATCTTGGGTTCACCCGTTGTCCCAGACGTGAAGTACATGATCATGGTGTCCTCGTTGGTGTTCACGAATCTGGGTTTGGTGAATTCTGGGGCATTGTCAATTTCAGCGTGCCAGTTGTGGAATCCCTCAGGAACCAGTGGGCCGATGGAAACCAACGTGTCGACCGTGGGGCTGTCAGGGATGGACTTCTTCACCTCTCCCAATACATATTCCTCGCCCACGCAGACGATGGCCTTGACGGAAGCCGCATTGTTGCGGTAGACGATGTCGTGCTTGGTCAGCATGTGAGTGGCTGGAATGGCAATGGCGCCAATCTTGTGGAGGGCGAGTAGGCAGATCCACCACTCGAGGCGACGCTTCAGGATGAGCATCACCATGTCGCCGCGCTCGATGCCCAACGAGAGCAGATAGGAGGCAGCCTGGTCGCTTCTGTTCTTCAGATCGAGGAAAGAGAGACGCCGTTCTTCGCCCTTGTCATTGGTCCAAAGCAGGGCGAGCTTGTTGGGCTTGATGCGGGCCCATTCGTCCAACACGTCGTAGGCGAAGTTGAAATTGCTTGGAATGGTGAACTCCAGGTTCTGGGCGTAATCCTCCTCAGAGATGAATTCAGTCTGTTTAAGGAATCGCCTTAGAATAGAATTACTCATGAGCTTAGATGATAACAGTAATGAATTCCGCCTTCTCGTTGTTCAATGCCCTCATGCAATGCGGATTGTTGGCGTCGAAATAGATGCTGTCTCCTGTGTTCAGCACGATGATCTTGTCGCCAAGCGTGATTTCCAGCACACCACTTAGCACGTAATCCCATTCCTGGCCATCGTGGCTGTTCTTGCTGCGGTTCTTTCCTTCTGGGAGAGGGTCGATGGTGGTGAAGAAGGGCTCCACTTTGCGGTCCTTGAATCCGCTGGCCAGTCCCTCGTACTTGTAGTCGTTGCGAGTCTCCACCTGAGTGCTCTGCCCCTTGCGCGTCACGAAATAGCCCACCATACGCGGCTCCTCGCCAAAGAGCAATACATCCAGCGAGATGCCGAATTTCTTAGCCACTCTGCTCAAACGATAGACGCCAGGGTCTGCCTCGCCACTTTCCATCCTGAGGTAGTGCTCTACGCTGGTCTCGCAGACCTGAGCCATCTGCTCGATGGGAATCTCCAATACCTCGCGCAAGCCCTTGAGCCGCTGAGCCAGATGTTTAATGTCTTCTGCCATAAGCCATTCTTCAGATTATGATTCTATGCATCTCTTGAACTTCTCTATGAAATTAGCTGCCTGGTCCATGCTCAGGCAGAGAGGGGGAAGCAGCCGCAGTACATTCGTGCCGCTGCAACCTGTGAAGCAGTGCTCCTCAAAGAGCAGTCTCTCACGTATCGACTTGTAGGGCTGATCCAGTTCAATGCCAATCATCAGGCCTTCGCCACGAACATCCACGATGTGGGGCGATTTCATCTCGCGAAGCGTATGGATAAGGTATCTGCCAACGAAAGCGGCGTTCTCGACCAGATGCTCCTGTTCCATGACGTCGAGGACTGCCAAGGCAGCCGTACAAGCCAGATGATTGCCTCCGAAAGTGGTGCCCAGACGGCCATAGACAGCCTCGAACTTGGGATGGATGAGCACAGCACCCATGGGGAAGCCGTTTCCGATGCCCTTGGCCACAGTAATCAGATCGGGCTGGATGCCATAAAGCTGGTGCGCAAAGAACCGCCCAGAACGGCCATAGCCACATTGTATCTCGTCGCAAATGAGGACTGTACCTGTCTCGTCGCAAAGTCTGCGCAGGCCCTGCATGAATTCAGTCGTGACCAGACGGATGCCTCCAACACCCTGGATGCACTCTATGATGCAGCATGCCACGTCGCCTTTGCGCAGCTCAGCCTCCCACGCTGGCAGGTCGTTGAGCGGAAGATAGGTGGCATGGCCGTTGTCGTTGATGGGTGCGATGATCTTAGGGTTGTTGGTGACCTCGACAGCTAGGCTAGTCCTGCCGTGAAAGGCTTTCTCCAGAGAGAGGACACGCTTGCGGCCTGTGTGGAAACTGGCCAGCTTCATGGCGTTCTCGTTTGCCTCGGCACCTGAGTTTATCAGGAACAGGCTGTAGTCTTCGTAACCGCTTGCCTTGCCCAACCTGTGAGCCAGCTCTGCCTGAAGCTTGTTGATAACGCTGTTGCTGTAGAATCCCAGTTTCTGCAACTGGTCAGTCATCCTCTCGATATAATGTGGATGGCAATGGCCGATGCTGATGACTGCATGGCCTCCATAGAGGTCGAGATATTGGGTTCCCTCCTCATCCCATACGTAGCAACCTTTTCCCTTGACGATGCTGATGGGGAAGAGGGGATAAACGTTGAAAAGTTCCATAAAAATATTCTTGCGTGTAAAAAATTTTCCAACTGACAAGAGTGCTTCCCTAAAAGGCTGACGCCTTGAGGACGAGTCCTGTCTGTTCAGGGAGATTGAACATCAGATTCATATTTTGAACGGCTTGCCCAACGGCTCCCTTGAGAAGATTGTCGATGGTTGACGTGACGACAATCTTGCGCCCAAAGACCTCTGTATGGAGGAGTGCCTTGTTGGTGTTCACCACCTGCTTCATGTTGATTTCTTTCTCGCAATAATGAGTGAAGACTGCATCCTGATAGAATTCACGATAGAGGGAGGCAACCTTGTCGGCAGCCATCTCTTGATCGAGGGTGATCACCTCGGTGCAGAAGATTCCGCGAGTGAAATCCCCACGGTAGGGAATGAAGTCGAGCGTGATGCCTTGGGAGGAGAATCCCTCGTTGAGCGTGTCTATGACGCGAGGAGCCGACGCGGGGCGCAACTCGTTGAGTGTCTGGCAAATCTCATGCAGGTGTTGATGGGTGAAGAGCTTGTACACGCTGAAATTGTTGTCTCGCCAGCTGAAATGTGTTGTTGCAGACGGTTTCTGCCCTGCACCCGTGCTGCCAGTGATGGCGTTTATGCTGACGTCGTGTGTCAGCAGTCCAGCCTTGGCGAGAGGCAGCAATCCCAACTGGACACAAGTGGCAAAGCAGCCAGGGTTGGCGACATGCTGAGAACTTCGGATTTTCAACCTGTTAACTTCTGGAAGTCCATACGTGAAGTCGTGGTTTCCAACGAGTCGAAAATCCTGAGCCAAATCGATGATCTTCACATGGGAAGGAATCTCATGCTCGCGGATGAAAACCTCGCTCTTGCCATGACCAAAGCAGAAGAACACGACGTCAACCTGATCCCAGGGCAGTTGGCTGGTAAAACGCTGATCTGTCTCACCCACCAGACTTTCATGGACATCGCTCACTGGGTTCCCTGCATTGCTCTCGCTGTTAGCAAAGACAATCTCCACGGAGGGATGATTGAGCAGTACCCTGATCAATTCGCCACCAGTGTAGCCGGCAGCGCCTAAAATGCCAACTTTTACCATCTTCCTGTTTTATCTTTCCTCGTCAGGGTGAGCCAAATAATAAGCACGCAGCGGCGTAGAGGTAACCTTGATGAATCCCTTTGCCTCATCACTGGTCCACCCCTTGGCGCCCTCGCCATATTCACCCAGTTTGTTCTTCACTAAATCGTCTGCAGTGTCGCAGCCAACAGTCTGGAAGCAATAGGGGCGCAATTCCAATGTCACCTCACCATTTACATGGCGTTGGCTACTCTCGAGCATAGCCTCGATGTCTGGCATGACAGGCTCGAGGTACTGACTCTCGTGGAGGAACATTCCATACCAGTTGGATACCTGGTCCTTCCAGTACTGTTGCCACTTCGAGAGTGTGTACTTTTCAAGGAATCGGTGAGCCCCAATGATCAGCATGGGAGCTGCAGCCTCGAAGCCAACACGTCCCTTAATGCCGATGATGGTGTCTCCCACGTGGCAGTCGCGTCCGATGGCATACGCTGCTCCGATCTCCTCAACAGCTTGGATGGCCTCGATCTTGTTCTCGTATCTCGTGCCGTTGACGCTCACCAACTCACCCTTCTCGAATCCCAGTTTCAGGTTCTCCTGCTCGTGTCTGGTCAGGTGTTTCAGGTAAGCGCTTTCAGGAAGGCCTTGCTTGCTGTCGAGAATCTCTCCGCCACAGATGCTAGTTCCCCAAATGCCCACGTTATAACTGTACTTCAGTTTTGTGAAGTCGGCATGGAACCCATGTTCGTTGAGGTAATCCACCTCTTCCTGACGTGTCAGGTTCTTGTCTCTGGTCAGGGTAATAATCTCTATTCCAGGAGTCATGACGAGGAAGGTCATGTCGAAGCGAATCTGGTCGTTCCCAGCGCCTGTGCTGCCATGAGCAATGGCACTTGCCCCAATCTCCTTTGCATAGCGGGCGATGGCCAAGGCCTGGAAAATACGCTCAGAGGATACAGAGACAGGATAGCAATTATTGCGAAGCACATTGCCATAGATCATGTATCGAAGGCTTTTCTGGTAATACTCCTGAGTTACATCAAGAGTGACGTATTTCGTTGCGCCTAACTTGTAGGCATTCTCTTCGTTTGTCTTCAACTGCTCGGCACTGAAACCGCCAGTGTTGGCACATGCTGCATGTACCTCATAGCCTTCGTTGGCCAAATACATCACAGTATAGCTGGTGTCCAAACCTCCGCTATAAGCGACGACTACCTTTTTCTTTTCCATATCTATTATTATATAATGTATTATCCGTTTGTTTCCTTCTTCTCTCCCTTTTCTATCCTCCTTATTCTCTCAAGCACCTCGTTGGGTATCTTGACAGGCAGATATTCCTCAGGGTCATAGAGCATACCTGTGCAAATGCAATACTTGCGTCCAGTGCGGTGCAGTACATCCACATTGACACACCCTTCGCATCCTCGCCAGAATGCCTCATCGTCTGTCAGGTCAGCAAAGGTGACAGGCTTGTATCCCAATTGAGTGTTCATGGCCATTACGGCTGCGCCACTTGTCAGGGAGAAAATCTTTGCATGAGGCCAACGTGTACGCGCCAAAGAGAACGTCATATCCTTGATGCGCTTGGCTAATCCCAATCCTCGATAGACGGGATGGACGATCAGACCTGACGTGGTGACATATTCCTTGTTTCCCCACGTCTCGATATAGCTGAACCCAGCGAACGTGTCTCCATCGAGGGCAATCACGGCTTTTGCCTCGCGTATCTTGGCAGTCAAGTAGTCATGGGTTCGCTTGGCGATACCAGTTCCACGAACCTTGGCAGCCTCCTCTATTGTCTTCAGGATGGTGTCAACGTATTTCTCGTGACATTCATCAGCCACCATTACTTTTATATCTGTTTTACTATCCATTCCTTATAAATAAAATGTATTAATTCAATTGAGGGATTAACCTTTGCATTTGATATATCACTTCGTCGCGATCTGCATCCTCTGTCAAGACAATCAGGACAGTATCGTCTCCTGCGATGGAACCTAATATCATCGGATTTTCGGTAGAGTCTATATCATAGGCCACCATTCCTGCATGCCCAGGTGGAGTGTGGATAACTAACAGATTGTGAGAGGCTCGAATGCCCCACTTTGAATTGTTGATTTCCTTTTGAGTGGGAACTGGCGCAAATTGACCTTCACGTGGCAAAGCATATACAGAATGTCCATTGCGCCCGCGTACCTTACTTATACGTAATAGCTTCAGGTCGCGGCTGAGAGTGGCTTGACCGCATGGGAATCCGGCTTTGTCCAGTTCAATCAGCAATTCATCTTGGCTCTCGATATGTTGTGAGCTTACAATCATACGGATTACCTGAAGTCTAGTTTTCTTGTTTTGCTTATCCTGCATAAATTTTCATTTTCTGGTGCAAAGATACAACATTTTGTGCATATTAGCTGCATATTTGTGAATAAAATATGAATAAAAACAAAAAAA
>JAFZWK010000044.1 GCA_017617335.1 Bacteroidaceae bacterium
TATGTAACTAACCGAAGATACAAAATGTAACTTGTAACTTGTAACTTGTAACTAACACAAATTTGTTATAATGTTATTATGTTACTGATTGTCGGTAGGCATCCTGGTGGGAGAGAACAAGCGGTTGGGACAGCTGATCAATTCAACTCTCTGGCTGAAACGTCTGAAGCAAAGATTGTGGAAGCGAAGAAGAGAGGCGAGGGGGTGTGGATTACAATAAGATCCCCCTCTCTTCCCCTTTAAAAAGCAAAAAGGAGAGCCAAAAATTTGGTGGAATGGAGAAAATAGCTTATTTTGCAACGCGAGAATGAAAAAAAGTTCACTTTTGGTGTTACATTTTTGCTGTTCTCTCGTCTTTAGGGTAAAACCAAAAAGAAAAAAGATATGATTAGACGTAGAATTACATTGATGAGTGTCCTCTTATTGGGGGGCCTGTACAATAGTTATGCGCAGGAAGTTCGAGATGCGCAGTTCCCTGGTGGGGACAAGGCCTTGCAGCAGTTCATTCGAACTCATGCCATCTACCCGAGTGATATAAAGAAAAAGAATGATTTCAAAGTGATAGCCGAAATATTGATCAAGGAAGACGGCACTGCGGTTTTCGGCAAGTTGAAAAAAACAAAAGGTGCCAAAGATGGTGTATTGCGCGAGGTGAAACATTTGATCAACTCCATGCCCCCATGGGAACCTGCAATAGGCAGAAACACAGAGGGTAAGACTGTAGCGGAAAAGAGCGTTGTGCAGTTGACCATTCCCTTCACCCACCGTCTTTATGTGGGTGAGAATGAAATGGTGGTGCAAGTGAATAATGCAGGAACTCTGGCTCAGCAACTCACACAGGAACAGCAGGACACCTGTACAGCTCTAACCATCAAAGGAAAGTTGAATTCCACCGACATCCTGACTCTGAGGCAGATGGCTGGCGCAGATGGAGGAAAGGGCCGACTGAAGATGCTGGACCTGACTCATGCTGAGATTGTAACGGACCGCACAACTCCTTATCTTGTCATTGATGCTTTCGATGAGAGGATAAAGTCAAAGCGAAAGGAAGAATCTGTTGATGGAGGAATGCAAATTCCTGAAACCGCTGATTATTCCCATCTTGATTTTAAGGGTGGACCATTCCTGAATCAGCAAATGGCCAAGGTGTCCATTACAAGTACGGTATTCCTACTGGACGAGAAAGCCACGTCTCAAGGCAATACCGCAGGCAACTGGTATGATCAGAAGGAACTGAATATGGCAAAACTGAAGGAGAAAGATATGTGGAAGTTCAAGGGTCACACGTTGACTATGGAGAACGGGCGATGCATTTTCAAAGCCTATACCACAAAGAAAACCTACTGCAGGGACATGTTCTACCGCTGTCCGCAATTGAAATACGTCATGATGCCTTGGAATCACCAAGAGAACGACAAGGTACGTGTAGGGAATCTGCAACACCTTTATCTGTTGTAGCAAAAAAAAAATGAAGAAAAAGTTGTATTTTCGTGTTACAAAACTGCCTCTTTTGCGTCTATAGGGTAGAGATATGTTTTATAAAGCGGAAACTGGTCGTGTGGAAAAGAATGTTTTCATAAGGGAGCTGGAGCAGATGAGACCACGGCTTTTGCTGATGGCTCAGAATTGGCTTGAGGACGACACAGAGGCAGAGGATCTTGTGCAGGATGCGATGCTCAAGCTTTGGAAAATTCGCGATGAATCTATCCGTCATCCCGATTCCTTGGCCCATGTGATAGTCCGCAACCTTTGCATTGACCGTTTGCGCAAGCGGAGTCGTGTGGAGTACCGATCCTTCATGGATGACTTTCTTGCAGAGCCGAATCCATCGAAGGATGAGAGGATTTCCCGCTTGATGAGTCTTATCAACCAGTTGCCTGTCATGCAGCAGACCGTCATGAGGATGCGACATACGCAAGAAATGGAGATACCGGATATCGCTGAGCTGCTGGGCATTTCTGAGGTAGCTGTCAGGATGTCGCTGAGCAGAGCCAGAAAGAGGCTGTTGAACATGTATAACAAACAATACCCACTATTATGAAACAGGAGCAAATAAATGAGTTGATGAAGCGATACCTTGAGGGAGATACTACTCTGGAGGAGGAGCAACAGCTTTATCAGTATTTTCGCGAGCAGGACGATATCCCCCAGTCCCTGCTTCCTTACCGCCAGATGATGCTTGATCTGGCTGCGGCGGAAGGAACGGAGAAAGAGGATGAACCTTTGCAGGCGGAATTTTCACGTCAGGAATCCCATTCAATCGGCTGGCGACGCTATGCTGCCATACTGGTCGGCATCGTCCTGCTGAGCGGCATTGCTTATGCAGCTTTCCGTGCCCATCTCTTTACCCGCTCCTGGAGGGCCGAGGAGACTACCGCTGAGTTGAAGGAGGATAAGATTCCAGCATCGGACGCGACTGACAAATTCAAGACTTTCGATAATGTTCGTCTCGACTCGATTCTCGATGAAATGGGACATTTTTATCACGTAAGTGTCGAATTCATCGAACCTGATGCAAAAGAAATCCGTCTCTTCTTCCGTTGGGACCACAGCCAAAAGATCGATGATGTGGTAGGTATGCTCAATCATTTCCAGCAGATCCGTATCCGTCGCGAGAAAGATAAGTTGATTGTGAGTAAGAACTAATTTAGGGAGGATAGAATCGTGTTGATAGGATCAAGAGGACGTAAACTGCTGGTTATTGTATTGCTGAATCTGCTGGGTGGCGTGTTGCAAGCCCAGCCTATCCATCTGTCAATCCGTGGGGAGCCTTTGCCTGTTGCCTTACGTGAATTGGCACGCGTTTCACCCGATTACAATATCAGTTTCATTTACAATGATTTGGAAGACTTCATCGTAAGTGCCGAGATCAGCGACGCTACCGTTCCCCAGGCGATACGGCAGTTGGTAGGTCATTATCCAGTGCGTGTCACAGAGGGTAAAGGGAAGACTGTTTATGTGGAGAGCTACGGGAAGGGGTTGCCCCGCTATCGTGGTGAGGTGGTGTCTTCTGACGGCGTGCCGCTTCCAGAGGTGAACGTCGCCCTGCTCAATCCCGCTGATTCCTCCATAATAGGTAATGGAGTAAGTGGTGAAACTGGCGTGTTTGTAATTCCTTCGCGTTGTGAAAAGGCATACTTGCGTTTCAGTCATGTTTCCTACAATACTGTTTTCATTCATCCTGACTCATACGAAGTGGGACATATTGTCATGCACAGAAAGAAGCCAAAGACGATGGACACGCTGACGGTGGATTCGGATGCCACGCAAACCATCCCTGTGATGAAGGGAATAACTCAACTGCGTGAGTATCTGGAAGAGAATGTGGGTTATCCGCGAGACATCAAGAAGAGAAAACGGATGCAGGTCACGGTCTCTTTCTATCTCAACGGTGACAGCACCATTGCCCTTAAGCGTATCCTTCATCCCAGAAATCCCAGCCCAGAGCTGGTACTGCGTGTCATGTCGATATTCGAAAGTATCCATCGATGGGTTCCCAAGGGAAATCTCTCGTACAACAATGATGAGCGGGTAGAGCTGAACATGACCTTCTATCTGGACCCCAATTTCCGTTATAAGTCAGGCATCAGGGAGGTGATGCTGATGCGGCCAGGCACCCTCGGCCAGGCACTTTCTGAGGCAGAGAAATACACTTGTTCCAGCCTGAAGGTTTATGGGCCCATCAACTCTGCAGATATTGTTACTCTGCGCACCATGTGTGGAGGAGAAGGGAGGCGAGGCACGTTGCGTCTGCTGGATTTGAGTAATGCCCGTATCGTATCTGACGACAGACCATACTTGGACATAGATGCTGTGTTGCATCGTGTGAAGGTTTCTCTGGATCCGTTGGTGGACCAGTGGGTGATACTGAATGACCGAAAAATATACATAAATGCTGTGAATGAGCAGGGGATGGACTGGTATGGGCCTCGATGGATAGATTTCACCCAGCCGGTGGAGCCGCGTGATCTGCGCAAGATGAACATGATGGGGATGAGGAGGCTCAAAGGTCACCGCATAGAGCAGCGTGGCAGTCATTATCATTATGTGGCGAACACGCATCGCGACACTTTCTATGAGGATATGTTTTACGGATGTCCCGACCTGCGTGTAGTCGTTCTTCCCTGGTCTGCCAATATCAGCAGGAAAGTAAACGTGTGGGATGGAGAAGTGAAGTACGTGAGGTAATGGCCTGTCCTCCTTATTGAATATTTTGTGTTTTTCTTGGTGCTTTCATCCAAAATTTGTAATTTTGCCCAGAAATTGATTAAGGTGAGAAGAATGTTGCTTGCTATGAAACAATCGATGAGGGCTTTGTTCGTGGGGATAATGATGCTGTTTGTGGGCATCTGCCTGACTGCGGGTAATAAGGTTCAGCATGCTGCCAATCCGCCAAAGATAGAGGTCGATACTGCCAACCTGCAGAATCAGATGCGTGATTTGAGCATCCGCCAGCGCATGAGCAGTTCGGCCTTCCCTATCCAGATGCATATTTCAGGACGCAGCATCCGTGTGGTAAGTGACCATAATCAGATTCTCCCCATTTACACTCAGAGCGGAGCCTTCTATATGGCTATGCGGTTGAATAAGGGAACCAATTGGTTGACAGGTTTGCCTCGTGGGCGTTATTTCATAAACAATCGTCCTATCCGCATCAACTGAGTCTGTTTTCGTATTATCTGAATGTTTTTTTCCACTTTTTCCCTAAAACTTTTGGGTTTTAGGGAAAATAATGTTATTTTTGCACGCTAATATAAAACAGCAATATGGAAGAGGGCAAGCATTTTGTCTCCGAGATTGATTTAGATGATATTATACGCAGTAGAGCTGGAAGCAAGGCGAAATATATTCCTCAGTTTCTGATCAATTGGTTGAAGAAGCTGATTCATCAGGATTTTATCAACGAATATTTGCGACGTGGTGATGAAGGAGTTGCTTTCTGCAAGGGAACTGTCGAGTATCTGGGGGTGAAGGTAAACGTTGAGGGACGCGAAAACCTGCCTGTGGACGGACGATACTATACCTTTGTGAGCAATCATCCTTTGGGTGCCATTGATGGGGTTACGCTTGGATGGGTGATAGGCGAGCACTATGACGGAAAAATCAAATATCTGGTGAATGATCTGCTAATGAATCTCAAGGGACTTGCTCCTCTGTGTGTGCCTATCAACAAATTGGGCAAGCAGTCTCGCAGTTTTCCTGCCATTGTGGAGAGTGCTTTCTCAGGCGAGAATCATGTAATCATGTTTCCTGCCGGCTTATGTAGCCGCAAGGGTGATGATGGTGTGGTTCGCGATCTGGAGTGGGGTAAGGCCTTTGTGACCAAAAGTATCCAATATGAGCATGACGTTGTGCCTATTCATTTCTTGGGGCACAACAGCAACCGCTTCTACAATGTGGCTCGTTGGTGCAAGCGACTTCATCTGCCCAATCTGGCAATGGCTTTACTGCCGGATGAGATGTACCGCAGTCGTGGCAATCAGTATACGGTCAGGATAGGAACTCCTATTCCCTGGCAGACTTTCGACAAGAGCAAGACCGCTAAGCAATGGGCTCAGTGGGTCAAAGAATGTGTTTATCAGTTGTAGACGAAAAATATGGAAGAGATTATCCCCAAGGTACCACGCGAGCTCTTGAAATCAGAACTCACGGAAGACAAGAAGTTGAGAATGACCAACAAAAGTGGCAATGAGATTTACGTTGTCACATGGCAGGATTCTCCCAATGTTGTGCGTGAGTTGGGACGACTTCGCGAGATTGCATTCCGTGAGGCAGGCGGAGGGACAGGTTTGTCTTTGGATTTGGATGAGTTTGATACGATGGAGAATCCCTATAAGCAGCTGCTCGTGTGGGATCCTGACGAGGAGGAGATTTTGGGTGGATACCGTTATCTCTTGGGCAGCCAGGTTCAGCTGAAACCTGATGGGCAACCTCTTTTGGCAACGAGTCACATGTTCCATTTCTCTGAGAAGTTCATGAAGGAATACATTCCCTACACCATCGAGTTGGGACGTAGTTTCGTTACTTTTGAATATCAGAGCAGCCGCATGGGAACAAAGGGTATCTTTGCTTTAGACAATCTTTGGGATGGTCTGGGAGCCTTGACTGTAATAGAGCCTGATGTGAAATACCTTTTTGGCAAGTTTACGATGTATCCCAGTTATGACCGTTTGGCTCGCGACATGATACTGTATTTCCTGAAAAAGCATTTCCCAGATCCTGACCATCTGATAGAACCCATGAAGCCCTTACAGTTGTGGCACGATCCCAAACAATTCGAGGAACTTTTCACCAATGATGAGTTCCGCAAGGATTACCGCATTCTAAATCGCGAGGTTCGCAAGTTGGGTTACAACATTCCTCCTTTGGTGAATGCCTACATGAATCTGAGTCCTACGATGAAACTCTTTGGGACTGCAATCAACGATGGATTTGGCGATGTGGAGGAAACGGGAATCCTGATTGCTGTTGACGAGATTCTGGAAGAAAAACGCATGCGTCACATTGACACCTTTGCTGCTGAGCATCCTGAACTGGTCAACATCACCAGTGGTGCGAATAGAGTTTTTTATAAGTCAAAAAGTCAAAAAGGAGAATGAGCAGTAGCATGATGAACTGGCAGCAGTTACTCTCCAACAAACGATTGGGGCAGGAGAAATTACCTCATCGCAAGGACGACCGTACTGAATTTCAGCGCGATTATGACCGTCTCATCTTTTCAGCTCCTTTTCGTCGGCTCCAGAACAAGACACAAGTCTTCCCTCTGCCAGGAAGCATCTTCGTTCACAATCGTCTGACTCATAGCTTAGAGGTAAGTAGCGTAGGACGTAGTCTGGGTAACGATACCTGCCGTCTCTTGTTGGAACGTCATCCACAACTCTATGATACTCATTTTACAGAACTTGGCAGCATTGTCAGCGCAGCCTGTTTAGCTCATGATCTAGGCAACCCTCCTTTTGGACACAGTGGGGAGAAAGCCATAGGAACCTATTTCAGCGAGGGCGAGGGACAATTCCTGCGCAACTATATTTGTTCTGATACTGGTGACGGCCTTACAGAGAAGCAGTGGAATGACCTGATTCATTTTGAAGGTAACGCAAATGCGTTTCGTTTGCTTACTCATCATTTTGTGGGGCGACGTGAGGGCGGATTCGTAATGACCTATAGTACGCTGGCCAGTATTGTTAAGTATCCTTTTTCGTCGGACTTGGCTGGGCAGAAACGCAAGTTCGGATTCTTCCAAAGCGAGATAGCAGATTTCCGCAAAATTGCCGATGAATTGGGCATTTTATGTCTTGAAGAAAGAGATGGGAGTTGCAGATATGCTCGTTATCCGTTGGTTTATTTGGTGGAGGCTGCCGATGATATCTGTTATGAAATCATGGATATCGAGGATGCCCACAAATTGAAGATACTTACCACAGATGAGACACAATCACTCCTGCTCAATTTCTTCCCCTCAGAACAGAAAGAACATATTCGTACCCGTATGCATACCTTGAATGATATCAACGAGCAGATTGTGTATCTCCGTTCGTGTGTTATCAATTGTCTTGAGGCTGAGTGCGTGAAAGTTTTTGTGGAAAACGAGGATGAAATTCTTTCTGGAGAATTCGAGGGAAGTCTGATTAGGCATATAAGTGACATTCCTCGCCAAGCTTTTCAGGATTGCGAGAAAGTAGCTTTCAGCAAAATTTATCATTGTAAGGATGTGGTTGATATCGAGATAGCTGGTTATACGGTGATTACCACGTTAACAGACTTGATGGTACATGCTGTGACGAATCCGGAAAAGGCTTTCTCGAAGTTGCTCATCAATCGAGTCAGTACGCAGTATGACATCAGGGCCAACACTCTCTATGAGCGTATCATGGCTGTTCTGGACTACATCTCTGGTATGACTGACGTATATGCACTGGATCTCTATCGTAAAATCAAAGGCATGAGTCTGCCTATTGTTTAAGTTATTAATAAAATATAAGGATATGAAAGTTAGAATAATCAATGGTAGCCACCATCCTCTACCCGAGTACACGACCCCTCAGGCTGCAGGATTGGATTTAAGAGCTAATCTGGACAATCCCGTCACGTTGCAACCTTTTCAGCGTATGCTTATTCCTACTGGCTTGCGCATATCTTTGCCTCAAGGTTTTGAAGCTCAGGTGCGTCCTCGCAGTGGATTAGCTCTCAAGAAAGGTATTACTGTTCTCAATTCCCCAGGCACTATCGATGCGGATTATCGTGGTGAGATTGGTGTTATTCTTGCCAACCTCTCCCAAGAAGTTTTCTTGGTAAACGATGGTGATCGCATTGCCCAAATGGTGATAGGCCGTTGTGAACAAGCAGAGTGGGAACCTGTTGAGACACTCGATGAAACGGAACGTGGTGAAGGAGGTTTCGGACATAGTGGAGTAAAATAAGAGCGGACGTAAGGTGAAGACGCTGACGATTTGGTTATTCCTCTGTTGGGGCATGCTGACAGGTTTGCATGCACAGACTAAGTTCGACTATTATTACATGGAGGCGGAGAAATGTCGTTTGGCAGGAGATTACGCCTCTGCAGCCGAGTTGTATCAGCATTGTCTCGACATTCGTCCAGATGCTCCAGAAGCTATTTATAGTCTAAGCTTGATTCAGTTTTATCTGCGTCAGGATAGTTTGGGAATTCAGAGGCTTCGTTTGGCCGCAGAATTAGACTCAAAGAATCCCTGGTATCTCGAAACGTTGGCCAGTGTATACATAAACCAGCGTGACATAGATTCTGCTATTCCTGTGTTAGAGAAAATCGCTTCTTTGCAGTCCAGACGTAGTGATGTGCTGTCTGAGTTGGCTCAAATGTACAAAAATACAGGACGCAGTCAGGATGCCATTGATGCGCTTAACCGCATTGAGTTGCTCGAAGGCAAATCGGCTCAGCTGAGTATAGAGAAATATGCGCTTTTTCTCGATCTTAAAGAAAAAGAAAAGGCTTTTGCTGAATTGCAGTCACTTTGTGATGAATTTCCTCATGAAATGAACTATAAAGTGTTGGTAGGTAACCAGTACCTTCAATCAGGTGAGTTGAAGAAAGCCAAGCAGATTTACGATGAAGTGGCTAAAGTGGCACCATCGAATCATCATCTGCTGCTAAGTATGCTGGCCTATTACGAAGAAGCAAAGCAACCAGAGAAATATGCCCATCTGCGTGACTCATTGCTTTATGATTCTAATGGGAACTCTGAACTTAGGACGGCCCTTATGCGTGACTATATTGATAAGGCTCAGCGTGATTCTACACTCAGAGAACCAATGGAAAATGCCTTCCAATATATTCTTTCCCAACCTCAGCATGATACTCAGTTGTTGATGTTGCGTGCTTCCTATTTGATACACATCAAGGCTCCTGATTCTGATGTGATGGATGTGATGAAAAAGATTCTCGAGGTAGATCCTTCGAATGGTTTGGCAATGTCTCGACTGCTTCAATATTATGCTCTTCGCAATGATTATACCAACATGGAGGACATCTGTCGTCATGGAGTCAATTACCACCCTGAGGAACTGGGGTATCACTTCTATTTGGGTGTCGCTTTGGCTCAGCAGAAGAAAGCAAAGGAGGCCATTGATGTCTTCCTGCAAGGACTTCGCACACGTTCTTCCGACACGTCTCCATCGTTAGTTTCCGATGTGTTCGGTATCTTGGGAGATGAGTATTTCGAAGAGAAAATGGAGGCTCAGGCTTTTGCTGCCTATGACTCTGCTTTGGTTTATCAGGAGGATAACATCAGTTGTCTTAACAATTATGCCTATTACCTCTGTCTGCAGAATCGCGAGTTGGATAAGGCAGAGGAGATGAGTTATAAGACAATAAAGAAGGAGCCCACCAACAAGACATATCTTGACACGTATGCCTGGATTCTTTTTACCAAGAAGGAATTTACGGAGGCTCGTATCTATATGGATCGTGTTATATCACCTGAAGCGACTGACGAGAAACTACTTTCTGACGATGAGGCTACTGCTGCTTTATTGGAACATGCAGGCGATATCTATTTTCATTGTAGTGAACCAGAGAAGGCTCTACGATACTGGCAACTTGCTCAGAAAAAGGGAGGTACTGATACAGGAACGCTCCCCAAGAAGATCAAACAGAAAAAATATGTGAAATAATATGCCTCTTGACTTATCTTTCCAAAAGTTGAGATGCTTGAGGTAAAACATAAAGTCGAATGCAGATAAATCAAAAGAATACATTTTTCAAGAATCAGATGGAATCTCAATTAAAGAAGAATAATGTAAGAAACTTCTTCTGTCTGCTTCTCATGATGCTTACTCTTGCGTCCTGTAAAAGTAGTAAAAATGTTGTCTCTACTGAGGTCTCTTCTTCCCCTGATGCTGTGAAGACAGAAAAGCGTATAGTGGAACTTATCAACCAGAATCGTCAGACAACTCGTATGATGACTTCCAAGATGAACCTCCAATTGGTTTCTGGCTCTAAGAAGATGTCTGTTGGTGGCAATCTGCGCATGAAGCGAGACGATGTGATACAGATTACTCTCTCTGCTTTGGGACTATTTGACTTGGGATGCATGGAATTGACGCCCGATTACTTGCTTGTGGTAGATCGAATGGATCACCAATATATTAAGGTAGAATACAAAGAAGTGGATTTCCTTAAGAAGGCAGGAATTGATTTTTATGTCTTCCAGTCGCTTTTTTGGGACGAGCTTTTTCTTTTTGGCAGCAAGGGATCAGCGCCTTCAGCTAAGAATTTTGACTTGAGAAGAGAAAGTAATGGAGTAAAGTTGACGAATGAAGACTCAAAATGGATGGCGCTTACCTTCTTGGCCGATGTGATCCAGAATATGGTAAGCCAAACAACTATAACAGGACGTCAAGCCAATACGAAGGATATTTCCCTTGATTGGCAATATCAGACTTACGGCAAACTGGGTGAAAAGAAATTCCCTACCCAAATGCAGATTAACATCAATACGGGCAAAAAGCCTATCCAGGCTACCATTTCATTGAGTAACCTGAAGACAAATGATGGCTGGGAAACACGTACAGAAATAAATAAGAAAAAGTATAGCCAGGTTTCACTCGACACGGTACTTGACCGTATTATGAAATTGGCAAAATAAATGTTATCCAATAGTCGTAGAGCAATGAAGCAGTTCCGCGTGATAGTGTTATTCTTGGCGTTTGTCCCTTTATTGTGTCAGGCTCAGAACAGCAAGAAGATACAGGCTCTCAAGGCTCAGAAAACGGAATTACAGAAGACTCTGAAGAAATCGCAGAATGAGCTTGATAAGACAAAGAAGCAAGTAAAGACAGGGCAACAAAATATTCAATATCTGGGTCATCAGCTTGATAATCGTCTTGAGCATATCCGCAATATGGAGACGGAGATGAACCAGTTAGACTCCCAGATGGTGGTTCTTCAGAGCGATATCTTTCGCATTGACTCCCAGCTGGCTCAAGAAAAGGAGAAGTTGAAACAAGTAGTGCGTTATGCGCGAGCTAATCGTCAGCAGACGAGTCCTCTCGTTTTTATCCTGTCTGCGCGTACTTTCACGCAGATGTATCGTCGAGCTCGCTATGCCAATGAGTTTGCTTCCTATCAGAAGAATTTGGGAGAACAAGTCTTCAAGAAACAATCTGAATTGTTGGAGGCTCAAAACAAGCTTCTTAGCTCGAAAAGCAAGATGAACAATCTCTTGCGAGAAGTGATGTCACAACGCAAGCAGCTTAATATCCAGCAAATTGCAGAGCGAAAGAATGTAGACGGACTTAAGAAGAAAGAGTCTGGCTTGGCAAGCACAATAGCCCAACAGCAGAAGCAGTTGGCAGCTTTGGATAAGAAAATCGATGCCCTGATTGCTTATGAAATCGAGCAAGCTCGCAAGAAAGCCGAAGAAGCAGCTCGTAAGAAAGCTGCTGAAGAGGCAGCCCGCAAGGCGAAAGCAAAGAAAGGAACCAGCAGCAAGACTGAGGCTTCATCTGCTAAACCAGAGAAATCATCCTCATCGCCTAAAGGAAAGGCATCTTCAGACTCTTGGCTGACCGCTAAGGACAAGCAATTGAATGGCACTTTTGCTCAAAACAAGGGACGTCTCCCTGTTCCTATTACTGGACAGTACAGGTTGGGTAATCGTTTCGGCCTCTATAATGTACCAGGTCTGAGAAATGTCCAGCTCGACAACAAAGGGACCAATTATATAGGAAAACCAGGCGCACGTGCGCGTTGCATCTTTGATGGCGAAGTGACTGCTGTCTTCCAGTTCAGCGGCACAAAGAATATCTTGGTTCGTCACGGAAGTTACATCTCTGTCTATTGCAATCTCTCCTCTGTGATTGTCAGCAAAGGTCAGCAAGTACATGCCAAGGATATTCTGGGAACTGTTGCTGATGATGGAAGCGGAAATTGCATTCTCCATTTCCAGTTGAGGAAGGAGACTGCTAAGCTCAATCCTGAAGTCTGGATAGGGAAATAAGCTTCACCTTATATTATATTAAGGTATCCCCATCTTCATGCTCTTCTATAAGTGAGGAAGCTCATTAGAGGCTTTTTCTCTCCTGATACATCAAGACGGAAAAGTCCACACGTTGAAAAGCAAAAGACAACGTGTTGTCTTTGCGATTTCATCGTGTTGTGTTTGCGATTTCAACGTGTTGTCTTTGTAGTTTCAACACGTTCTTCCCAGCATCTTCACGTATGTCTCGATTGCGTCCTTCACTTCGCCTACCTCGATGTATTCATCAGCAGTATGACTGCGCGAGCTTTGACCAGGTCCCATCTTCAAGCTTGGGAAGGGCATCAGAGCTTGATCACTTAGAGTGGGCGAGCCGAAGGGAGTCTTGCCCAGCGTGATAGCTTGCTGAACCAGCGGATGAGAAATGGGGATATTCGATGAATTCAGACGGAAGGAGCGAGCTTTCACCTCACTCTTCACTTGCTCGCAGATCAAATGGTATAACTCCTCGTTCTGGTAGCATTCATTGGTGCGAATATCTACTGTGAACGTGCAGGTATCAGGTATCACGTTGTGTTGCGTGCCTGCTTGAATGATTGTTACTGTCATCTTTACTGGTCCCAGCAGGTCAGATTCCTTTGGCCATTTGTGGGTGCGGAACCATTGTATATCGTCTATTGCATGATAGATGGCATTGTCGCCCTTGTCTCGTGCTGCGTGGCCTGATTTTCCGTGAGCTGTCACATCCAGTACCATCAGGCCTTTCTCCGCAATGGCAGGCTGCATTCCTGTAGGCTCTCCCACCAGAGCCATATCTATACGAGGTAGTAAGGGCAGTACGTGCTCGATGCCATCATGTCCGCTTACCTCCTCTTCTGCGCTAACCAGATAGATCAGATTACAGGGCAATTTCTTCCCATTCAGCACTCGAAAGGCTTGCAGCAACGAGACCAGGCTGGCTCCGTCATCGTTGCTCCCCAGCCCATAAATGCGTTCTCCCTCATGGGTTGCCTTGAAGGGGTCGAGCTTCCAACTGCTCACAGGCTTCACTGTGTCGATATGGGCATTCAGCAGCAAAGTGGGGCGCGTCTCGTTGAATTCGTCAGCGATGCACCACAAATTGTTCTTCTCGCGATGAACGTCCAGATGGAATTTTTCTCGCATTGTTTGCTCCAAATAATCTGACGCGTTCTTTTCGTTTCTGCTTGTTCTTGGAATCTCTATCAGATGGCAAAGAATCTCCAACGCCTCGCTGGTAAGTTGCTCGATATTCATCTTTTTTCCCTTTTTGAGTAAACAAAGTTACGCTCAAATTTACAAAAAAACAAATAAATTTGGCAATTATGCTAACTTATGCTATCTTTGTGGTAATAAAAGAGAGAATTGATATGCAAAATCCCAGTCCGTTATCCTCTGTGATTCATAGTCAGGCTAAGGTTTATGGCAATCGTGCAGCCATGCTTTATCGCGACCAGAGCCTGCAAGTGTGGAAAGAGATTTCTTGGAACACTTTTTCAGAGACAGTACGCAAGGTAAGCAATGCTTTCATAGAGTTGGGAGTAAGCGTGCAGGAGAATGTTGCAGTCTTTTCTCAAAACATGCCTGAATGCATGTTCGTTGATTTTGGCGCCTATGGGATTCGTGCTGTAACCATTCCTTTCTACGCCACCAGTAGCGAAGCACAGGTGAAATACATGGTCAGCGATGCCCGCATACGTTATATCTTCGTGGGTGAGCAGGCTCAGTACGATACGGCTTATCGTGTGTTGAAGATTGACCCTGCAGTCAGCAGGCTTATCATCTTCGACAATACTGTCAAGAAAGATGTTCAGGATCAGGTGAGCCTTTATTTCAATGAGTTCCTTGCATTGGGAGATGGTTTGACGCATCAGGAAGAGGTGGACCGTCGAACCGCTGAGCTGGATGTGGATGATTTGGCAAACATTCTCTACACAAGTGGTACCACAGGGTTGAGTAAGGGTGTCATGCTCACTCATCGCATGTACAATGTGGCTATCAAAGCTCACGAGGATGCGGTGGATTTGAGTGATAAGGACCTTATCATGAACTTCCTTCCCTTTACTCACGTTTTTGAACGTGCTTGGTCGTATCTTTGTCTCAAGACGGGCTCCACCCTTGCGATTAATCAATATCCTCAGGATATTCTTCAAAGTCTTCGTGAGGTGCATCCTTCCTGCATGTGTGCAGTACCACGTTTTTGGGAGAAGGTCTATTCTGGCGTGTATGAAAAGATTAATTCCAGCAGTTCCTTGCAGCGCAAACTTATGCTTGATGCGCTCAAGGTAGGAAAGGCTTACAACGTGGATTACAAGATGCGTGGCCTGACTCCTCCTGTAGGACTCCGCATGAAATACAAATTCTATGAGAAGACCATCATTTCGCTCCTCCTCAAGACATTAGGACTGGAACGTCACAATTTCTTTCCTACAGCTGGGGCTGCCATACCGCCTGTTGTCGAAGAATTTGTTCATTCTGTGGGCATAAACATGACTGCAGGTTACGGCATGACTGAAACCACTGCTACCGTTTCTTGTGATCGCTGGTACAAACCTGTTTCGATGGGGTCTGTGGGACGTGTCCTTGATTGCGTTCAGTTGAAGTTTGGAGAGAACAATGAGATTCTCCTCAAGGGTGATACCATTACGAAAGGTTATTACCGCAAGGCAGAAGTGACGGCCCTTGCTTTCGATGAAGAGGGATGGTTCCATACAGGCGATGCTGGTTACATGAAGGATGGCGAACTCTTTCTCACAGAACGTATCAAGGATCTCTTCAAGACAAGCAACGGCAAGTATATTGCGCCTCAGATGCTGGAGAGCAAACTGGTGGTGGATCGTTACATCGACCAGCTTGTTATCATTGCTGACCAGCGGAAATTCGTGTCTGCTCTCATCATCCCTGAGTATAAGCTGCTTGAGGAATTAGCACAAAAGAAAAAGATTGAATATAAGAGCATCGAGGATCTGTGCTCTAATTCCACCATTGTAGAGTTTGTGATGGATCGTATCGAAACGCTTCAGCAGGATTTGGCCAGCTACGAGAGAATAAAGAGGATTACTCTCTTGCCTCATCCTTTCAGCATGGAACGTGGCGAGTTGACCAATACGCTCAAGGTAAAGCGTTCTGTTATTAATCAGAACTTTGCGGCAGAAATTGATAAGATGTACGAGGAATAATGATAACCATAGAGCAACTCAAAGAGGTAAAGGAACGTACTGAGCAACTCAATCGCTATCTTGATATTGATGGCAAGAAAATGCAGTACGAAGAAGAGCGACTCCGTACGCAGGACCCTGATTTCTGGGAAGATGCCAAGCGAGCCGAATCGCAGATGAAAAAGGTAAAAGGCTTGGATAAATGGATCAAGGGATACGATGAGGTGAAGACTCTTAGCGATGAACTGGAAACAGCCTTTGATTTCTACAAGGAGGAGCTTGTAACAGAAGCTGAAGTAGACGATCTTTATGCACGTTCCATCGCTGCCATCGAAGATCTCGAGTTAAAGAATATGCTTCGTCAAGAGGAAGATCCTATGGATGCAGTCCTTAAGATCAACTCTGGAGCAGGAGGCACTGAAGCTCAGGACTGGGCTCAAATGCTCATGCGCATGTATATGCGTTGGGCTGAGAACAACGGATACAAGTGTGTGATAAGCAATTTCCTCGAAGGCGACGATGCTGGCATCAAGACTTGTACTCTTGAGATTCAAGGTGAGTACGCTTATGGTTACCTCAAGAGCGAGAATGGCGTACATCGCTTGGTTCGTGTCAGCCCTTATAATGCACAAGGAAAGCGCATGACTTCCTTCGCTTCTGTCTTTGTCACTCCACTGGTCGATGATTCTATTGAAGTCAACATCGAGCCGGCTCGTATCTCTTGGGATACGTTCCGCTCGAGCGGCGCAGGAGGGCAGAATGTCAACAAAGTGGAGTCAGGAGTGCGTCTCCGTTACCAATACAAAGACCCATATACAGGCGAAGAAGAAGAGATTCTTATCGAGAATACTGAAACTCGTGACCAGCCCAAGAATAAAGAGAACGCCATGCGACTGCTCCGTTCCATGCTCTACGACAAGGAATTAAAGCACCGCATGGAGGCGCAGGCCAAGGTTGAAGCTGGCAAGAAGAAGATAGAATGGGGTAGTCAAATACGCAGTTACGTGTTTGATGACCGCCGCGTAAAGGATCATAGAACAAACTACCAGACGAGTGATGTGGGTGGTGTGATGGATGGCAAGATAGATGCATTCATCAAAGCCTACCTCATGGAGTTTGGCGCACAAGAATAATTAATCTTAAAAACAAACCCATAAAGTTATGAGTAACAAATCTTCAAAAAAGGCGAAAAGATCTGCTGAGAGAGCTGCCCGTGAAAGTAAGCAAGCAAATAAAATTGTCTTTTACATCGTAGCAGCACTTGTTATCCTGTTTGTTGCATGCCTGATCGGCTTCTCTCGATAAGTAGAAAATGCATTTCGAGATAGAACGTAAGTTTCTGGTTACAGGAGAATTCCGTGACCAGGCTTACGATAGCAGCCGCATTCGTCAGGGTTATATCAGTTCTGGCAATGGGAGAACAGTACGAGTGCGCATACGCGACGAGAAGGGATATCTAACCATCAAGGGGCCAAGCAATCGTGCAGGTTTAGCCCGCTATGAGTTCGAAATGGAGATTCCACTCTCTGATGCGGAAGATCTCATGAGCATTTGTGAGCCTGGCATCATCGACAAGACTCGCTTCTTGGTTCGCAGCGGCAAGCATATCTTCGAGGTTGACGAATTTTATGGCGACAACGAAGGACTCATCATGGCTGAAGTAGAGTTGGCTGATGAGAACGAACCTTTCGAAAAGCCCGATTTCATCGGACCAGAAGTCACAGGTGACCGTCGATTCTACAACGCTCACATGCGCAGGTTTCCTTTCAAACTTTGGAAGGATTCCATATAGAAAAAGTTGAGGCAAAAAAGACAACGTGTCGACTTTGAGGATTCAACGTGTTGTGTTTGCCATTTCAACACGTTGTCTTTCCACTTTCAACGTGTTGTCTTTTGAGTTTCGACGTGTTATGGGAAACTCAGCCTTTTTTCTTTGCCTTAAGGTTCTGGTTTGAGGGATGCAAGAGTGATTCAATCTTGCAGATCATTTAACTCGTGCCTGCATCTTCTTCAGCACCCATTTGAGGAGAGTTGATCCGATGATTGTGGCCAAAACGACTCCTATTGTGTTTGCCACCAAGTCCAGCCATTCTCCGCTGCGATAGGTCGTCAGGTATTTTTGGCAGAGTTCCATCAGGCCGCTGAACGCTATCGGTGCCAGAACGGCCCAGCAGAGAGCCTTTCCCCAGTGGATTCGATCGTGTCGCCACAAATATTCAGCCCACAGTACCAGACAGAACCCTCCATACATCAGCATGTGTGTCCACTTATCCGACAAAGGGACGTTTTCCATAAGGTGAATGTGCTGGAAAGGATAGAGCGAGAGGAACACGATGACCAGCAGCAAGACAGTTGCCAGGGGGTATCGTTTGATATGATTTGTTACTGTATTTGCCATCTTAGTTTTCAATTTGTTGCAAAATTAGAGGATTTATTTGTAATTTTGCGCTTTGATAGGAAGAATTAAAGTATTTTAAACGTGCAAAATACGAATCGAGGCAGTTTTGGTGGCAGATTAGGCATCATTCTGGCATCTGCAGGAAGTGCAGTCGGATTGGGCAACATCTGGCGCTTCCCAACTGAAGTTGGTCGCAATGGAGGTGCTGCTTTCATACTCGTTTATCTTTGCTTCGTGTTCTTTCTCGCTATGCCTGTTATGGTGAGCGAGTTCATTATTGGTCGCGCTTCCAAAGCCAATACGGTTGATTCCTATCGTCGATTGGCTCCTGGTAAGCCTTGGGTTATCGTAGGATTCTTGGGCGTATTGGGTGGAATACTGGTACTTTCTTTTTATTCCGTTGTGGCTGGCTGGACGCTCCATTACACGATTTCCTCTCTTGCTTATCAGTTGACTGGTGATCAGGATTACGGGGCATTCTTCAGCAATTTTGTTTCCAATCCTTGGCAGCCACTCATCTATGTTGCTGTCTTCCTTCTGCTCACTCATTTCATCGTGGCGCGAGGCGTGCAGGCTGGTATTGAACGATACTCTAAGGTAATGATGCCGGCTCTTCTCGTCATTATACTCGTCCTGATGTCCTGCTCTCTTTCTATGCCTGGTTCTCGAGAGGGACTCCAGTTCTTGCTTCATCCTGATTTCAGTAAGGTCACAGCCTCTGTGGTTCTCTCCGCGATGGGTCAAGCTTTCTTCTCCCTTAGTGTAGGAATTGGCTGTCTGGCCACTTATGCTTCTTATTTCCAGCGTGATGTGCCACTTGTCTCGTCTGCATTCAGCGTCTGTTTCATTGATACGATGGTGGCTATTCTCAGCGGATTCATTATCTTCCCTGCTGTCTTCAGTGTGCCTGGAGTTGAGGTAGATGCAGGGCCTGGTTTGGTATATATCACTCTCCCCAATGTCTTCAATATGGCTTTCAGCGATGTGCCTGTTATTGGCTATCTCTTCTCAAGTCTTTTCTATATCCTGCTCTTTTTGGCTGCTCTTACCAGCAGCATTTCCATGCACGAGATCGACACGGCTTTCATTCACGAGAAATTTCATCTTAGCCGACCTCGTGCAGCTGCCATCGTCACGGCTGTCTGCTTGGTGCTTGGCGCTGCATGTTCCCTTTCTTTTGGTCCTTGGGAGAAGATTCAGGTTTGTGACTTGAGAATCTTTGATCTTTTCGATTATCTTACCGCTAAGTTCATCATGCCGTTGTGCAGTATCTTCATTTCTCTCTTTGTAGGATGGATCCTTGAACGCAAGGTGGTTCAGAATGAACTTACCAATGACGGCACGTTGCGTTTACGTACGGCTCGATTTCTCATTTTGCTGATTCGCTGGGTAGCTCCCGTTGGGGTATGCATCATATTTCTAAATGAATTGTTTTCTTAAGTCAATAGATTGTATTTCATCATGAATGATCGTGGTAGTTTTGGTAGCAAGTTTGGTGTGATTCTGGCCTCCGCAGGCTCTGCAGTAGGCTTGGGTAACGTGTGGCGTTTTCCCACTGAAGTGGGCAACAACGGTGGTGCCGCTTTCATTATTATATATTTGCTCTGTGTGGTCTTTGTTGGAGTACCTGTTATGGTCAGTGAGTTCGTGATAGGACGCCATACCCATGCCAATACGATTTCGGCCTATAGTCAATTGGCTCCTGGCACTTGGTGGCGTCTTCAGGGTGTTTCAGGCGTCTTTGTGGCTTTCCTTATTCTTTCCTACTACATCATCATTTCAGGTTGGACCCTATTCTATCTCACTGAATCCGCCATCAACTCACTCTCTGTCTCACGCGATTATTCTGCATATTTCAATGATTTTGTTACAAATCCCTGGGAGCCAGTTGTTTATGCTGCCATCGTCATGCTTATTGTGCATGTAATCATTGCACGAGGAGTGCAGTCAGGTATCGAGAAGTTCTCAAAGATATTCATGCCTTTGCTGCTCGTTATCATCATCGTTCTTGTCGGTTGTTCCTTCAATATGCCTGGTTCAAGCGAGGGTCTCCGTTTCCTTCTGCAACCAGATTTCAGCAAGGTTACTCCCAGTGTCGTTCTTTCCGCGATGGGGCAAGCTTTCTTCTCGTTAAGTCTTGCAATGGGATGTCTCTGCACTTATGCTTCCTATTTTGGTCCTGATACCAAGTTGGTCAAGACTGCTGTCAGCGTAAGTGTCATCGATACTTGCGTTGCTGTTCTCAGTGGATTCATTATTTTCCCTGCAGTTTTCAGTGTGCAGGGAGTTGAAGTCAATGCAGGACCTGGTCTTGTTTTCATTACCCTGCCCAATGTGTTCATTATGGCTTTCCACAATGTGCCTGCTTTGGGATATATATTCTCTGGCCTCTTTTACATGCTGTTGCTTTTAGCAGCAGTCACTAGTGCTATGTCACTTCATGAGTCTGTAACTGCGTATGTTCACGAGGTTGTCCACGTGTCTCGTCGCACCGCATCCGCCATTGTGTCCATTAGTTGTATGCTCTTGGGCGTTACGTGTTCCCTTTCTTTTGGTTTGTGGAGCGACTTCACGATCTTTGGCATGACGATTTTTGACCTTTTCGATTTTGTTGCAAGCAAGATTCTTATGCCTATAGGAGGACTTGTCATTTGTCTCTTTGTTGGTTGGTATCTCGACAAAAAACTTGTCCATGACGAGATAACCAATCAGGGCACTGTTCCCTTCCGCTTTTTCCAAAGCTTCATCTTTCTTGTTCGCTATGTGGTTCCTGTGGCTATGACCCTTATCTTTGTTAACGAATTATTGTTCCGTTGATGCGTCGCCTTCCTTTTTTGACTAAATCTGATCGCCGTGCCCTTTTGATATTAGAATGGATTCTTATCTTGGGTATCTTTGCTTTGTGGATACGTACTATCCATAAGCCTATGCCACAAGGGAATCTCCCTGCTGATAGTATATCAAGTAATTCAACTTCTCTCTATTCTGATTATAAATCATCTTCTTTCCATAAAGGAGCCGGACGAAGGAAAGAATCTTCTTTTTTTGTCCCAGAATCTATAGAAACCTTCCCTTTCGATCCTAATACAGCTGATAGTACTCAGTTGTTGCGCCTTGGCTTGGCTCCGTGGCAAGTTCGTGCCATATACAAGTATCGTTCTAAGCATGGCAGGTATCATGCTCCTGAAGATTTCAAGCGTCTGCCTGGCATGACTATGGAGTTGTGGAATCGCCTTTCACCTTATATTCGTATCAGCGACGAGTTTCGTTATCTCACTGATTCCGATTTGTCTTCCCAACGTCAGTATAAACATCTTTCTCCCTCAAAATCAACGGAAATTTCTTCTCGTGATGAGAAAGAAGACGATTCCTCACCCCATGCTTTATCAGATTCATCTAATCGAGAGGATCGTAAGCGTGACTTAACTCCACGTAATGAAGATAATTCCTTAGAAGAAAAGAAATCGTCTTCTTATCATGGTGTTGGAGAGACAGGAAGGAAATACTCCAAATACCCTCAGGGTACTGTGGTAGATGCAAATGTAGCGGATACAACTGAGTTGAAGAAGATTCCTCAGATAGGTAGTTATCGTGCCCAAAAGATTGTTGCTTACCGTGAGTCTTTAGGAGGTTTTGTTAAAGTAGAACAGGTGATGGAGTCTTGTGAGATGCCAGATGAGGTTTTTGAGTGGTTCTGTGTGTCAGATGTTCCTTTGCATCGCCTTAATGTGAATAAGCTTTCTTTGCGTCAACTGATGCGTCATCCCTACATTACTTTTTATCAGGCGCGCGCGATAGTAGAATATCGAAAGAAACATGGTGACTTGAAGAATCTGGGCCAGCTTCAATTCCTAGACGAGTTTACCGAAGAAGACATCAGTCGCTTATCTCCCTATCTGGAATTTTGAAAAACAGTATGTTTATTCTATTAACCTAACTGAATATTAGTTTTCATCCAATCCGTCTTGATTGGTTTCTCTCCTTTGTCTTTTCTTTGAATTGTTACATTTAAATGATAGGCAAATAGAAATCCATCCCTCTTCTCCAAAACCGGAGAAAAAGGATGGAGCATAAAGAGAATGAAACGAAATAATATTTTTAAAGTGTTAGCCTTTGATGCAGTCAGTGGCGAGTGTTTTTTTCTCAGTTTCTCTCAACATACAGCAGAAGGCTTGTGTCTACTTCTGGGAGACTTAGTTGAAGTCCCTCCATCAATTCCTTTCCAAGTTTAATTTGGGACGTACCATCATCTTGATTTGTGATTCGATATGATGCCTCTGGAGAAAGACCATAGAGACGGACAGAATGGGTAGGTTGCATATTGTCATGATGTCGGAATGCTATCACGAATCCTGTATCATCGGATGGACGATGAAGTTGGTAAGCCAGCCAGTTATCATGCGCATCTGAACCACTTGTGCCCGTTAGCGGATAATAGTCTTCAGTGAAATAGGGGCGCACAAGTAGATACTCACGTTGACATTCTTGCATCTTGGTGAAATTCTCTCCGTTTGTCATGATTTTCCAGTTGTAGACCATGCTACTTCCCATACTGGAACGCAGGCTGTACTTATCCTCTCGGTCAGGTAAACCGAATCCTGTACCGCTCTGAGGTAGAAAGAGATTAATGCCGTAGGTATGGCACTGCATATCGGAGGGGTCATTGTAGTAACAATCATCGGTGCGCCACATGGGAGCACTTCGAAGTGTGGTTTCCCAGTCGAGACGCATACCACCACTAGCACAATTGTCAATCAACAGATGGGGGAAGCGCTGAAGCAGATAGTCCCAATAGCGATATAGACCGCAGATATAACAAACCTCAGTGATCCCGCTACGTCCAGGCTGGTCGGCTGCCTGCCAGAAAGCAGCTGGATCCATATTGAAGTCTTGACGATAGTAATCAATTGCATTCCGCTCGATAAAATCACCGATATACTGACAGAGCCAATCTACCGCGGAGGAGTCAGCCAGATTAAAGAGGAGTGTTGGATTGTTTTCTAAACGAAGCATAAATTCAGGATGCTCACGCGCCCATTTGGTTCCCTCCATGACACGTTCTGGCTCAAACCAAACCATAAACTTGCGTCCCATTTGGTGGCAGGCATCGGAAAGCTCGCGCAATCCATTCGGCCAGTTGTCAGGATTCTCAACCCAATTGCCTACCGTATTGGCCCAGTTTTTCCCTTCTTGGTATTGATCAGCTTCGATGTACCATCCAGCATCTAGCCAACTTGCTTCTGCCTTGAGCCCAAATTTTTCTTGACGCTGCAAAAGAGCTTTTGCCATCAGATTTGTCATACAAGTATACTCGTTGCATGGAGCAGGATCACCCCAACTGAATCCAAAGAAATAGGGATAATGTGCCCACTTGCCGTCTATCTTGCGAGTATGGTGAGCCAAGATGAAGCGTCGCCATTGGTTATGACCTTCGAAACGGTTCTCGTTCTGCCAGAAAAGCAGAGCCACACTGGCGGTGCGGATGCTTTCGCCAGGAAGGAGATATGTCTGCAAATTAGTTAAACCTGTTCTGTAAATGAAATCGCGACTTGATGTTGAAATCATCTGTGCATGCCAGTTACCTGTCCAACCAATAGCGGACATGATACCCTGATGTGAAATAGGATGTTCAATGTTGAAAAAAGGAGCTGTCTGTGCAGAACTACGTCCCCCGCCTCGGTTCTGCAGCATGAGTGTGTCACCTGAATGGAAAATGCGATCCTGAGGTGCGAAATCACTTCGGCTGGGTATACTTCCATTGAAGTAATGCAGTACGGATTCTCCCTGGGTTGGGAATTGGAATTGAATGTCTGCTTCCAACACGTTGGACAATTCAGCACTGTTTTGTGAACCTCCATTAGTAAAATGGATAACCCATTCAACACTTTGATAATCAGAATACGACGTTACATCGCAATCTACTCTCATTGATGTCTTTGGATCAGTGTAGGTGAAACGACGACGTGTAACTTGTTCATCCTCACTAGCTAAAAGAGACGCGTTATATTTCCACTTAGTGATAAATTGAGAAGAAGTTTTCCCATCAAGTGTAAAAGAAAAAGGAGGTACTTTGCCTCGTGCAAAATGTTGTGCAACCCACTTGTCTATGAGAGTAGACTTCGTTCCCATAATGCTAACTGTCTGAGCTTTAGCATTTAGACCGATTGTAACAAGTATTAGAATGAATATTCTCTTCACTGTGCAAATTTTTAAAAGCTATATCTTATTCTTTTTCTCTTTGAAAGAAAGACAAAATCTGAATCTGAGTCCGACTTTTGCCGGAACTCAGATTTCAGATTTCACACAAGATGAACGAAACGAAAAGTCAATATACCGTAGATCATATCTCCGATATGTAGATTTTTCGCTACCTTCTGCTTTTATATATTGTCGTTCACTTCTTTCTGACATAATGATAGATTGTTTTCTCGTACTCCAAAATCATTTGGCGTGCTTCTTCATCGAGCCCCACCCCTTCCACATAATGTTCTTCGAGGAACGTGCGTAGAGCAACACGAACCACATTCTGTTTCTCAAACTTGTTTAGGAAGGAAATGTAATCTAGGGCAATACGGTCTTCTTCAGTAGTGAAGAAACTGAACCCGCCAATTTTTTGAATTGAACATACGCGCTTGAGGGGCATCTTCTGAATGGCCGCCTTGCGTACAATCTCTGAACGCACCGCCTCATTCGATGGGAGAGGCTGTGGAGCAACGAAAGTTTCGTTTGCTTCCTGAGCCACTCTGGCTATATTGAGAGATGATTTCTTGATCGCCATATTAATGGATATATTCTATTATTGTCTCTATTTTGTTTCGCTCACGGATGAAACGCTTGTATGCTGCATTTGCCAATTGTCCCCATCTCAGAGGTGTCCAACTATGAGGACGAGTCTTGCGTTCTATAAGATATTCAGCCACTCGCATGTAATCATCAGCTGCTGTACTATCTGGACTATATTCGTAGAGAGACATCTCGTAAGCTACCGATTCGTTGCAACGCACACATTCTCGAATATAAATAGGAATTAAAGGTGCCCTCACTTCATTGATGTCACTATAATAAGCTTTCACTTCTCGAGAAATGGATCGACGTGGATTCCAGCGAACCAACAGATATCCTAAAATCTCCACGTGAGCCTTCATTTGTTTTCTCACTTTATCTATGTATGCGAGCAATCGTGGCAAACCTTGCAGACTATAGATACTCGCCTCGACGGGAACTATCGTATAGTCACTTGCTACAAGCGCGTTGGTGTTCATTAATGTTTCTCCACCTGGTGCACAATCGATAAAAACATAGTCGTACATGTCACGAATTGTAATTCCACTCTCAGGATCCACTATGGAAAGGAACTCCTTTAATCGATGCTCACGATTGTTCATAAGTTGCAGTTCTGCATTGATGTTACTCATGCTGTGACTGCCAGGGATGTAATCCAACCCATCATATCGTGTATAGATGGGAAAAGGTAACACTTCTCCTGATTTACTGTCGTGCATCCAATCGTAGATAGTAGATTCGGCCTCTTTATGCACTGTCTTGTCAATTGTGTCTGTAAGGTTACATTGCTGATCTGTGTCAACCAACAGAACTTTTTTGCCAAGAAGCCAAAGAGCGAAAGCAAGATTGACCACCGTCGTTGTCTTGGCACAACCGCCTTTGTCATGGAGTACACAGATAACTTTTGACATTCCTTTATCGAAGAGAAAGATTACCTTTTAGTTTTTCTAGGTGCAAATTTATTATGATTTTTCTTTTCTGCAAAAAAAAAGCAAACATTTTTGAATATTTTTCAATATTTATATATTAAAATACTTAAATCCTTACATATTCTTTAATATTCAGATTGATTTTTCTTTATTATTAATGAATATAGAATTTTATATATATTCATGTATATTTATACATACCTTCAAATATACATAAATATGTAAATATTGACACCATGATTTGTCTTTAACAAAACGGTCTTGGAAAAAAGAGAAATTGAGTTTTGAGATATTCTAAAAGAAAAAGAAATAACGCGTCAAAAAATATAAGCTATGAATAAATATGAATTTTGATATGTGAGATGAAACAAGCCTTCTTATTACCAAAATGCTATGAGCAGTTTGCAAAAGGATAGTTTGTTAGTGAAATTTCACACACGTGAAAGAACACTCGTTGACAAAAAATTATATATTTGCATAGAAAAACATGTTAATAAGTAATTTTTATGTTGAATATTAATGAATTTATGAATCGTCTGGAAACCAAACATCCAGGTGAAAGTGAATATTTGCAGGCAGTACGCGAGGTGTTGATGAGTATTGAAGGAGTATATAACCAACATCCTGAGTTTGAGAAAGCATCGTTGATAGAGCGACTGGTGGAGCCTGAGCGTATCATTACGTTCCGCGTTCCATGGGTGGATGACCGAGGGAAAGTTCAGGTCAATTTGGGTTATCGTGTGCAGTTCAATAGCGCCATTGGTCCTTACAAGGGCGGATTGCGTTTTCATGCAAGCGTAAATTTGAGTATTCTGAAGTTCTTGGGCTTTGAGCAAACTTTCAAGAACGCATTGACAACTCTGCCCATGGGTGGTGGTAAGGGTGGTAGTGACTTCAGTCCTCGTGGCAAGAGCGATGCTGAAATTATGCGTTTCTGCCAAGCGTTCATGAGTGAACTTTATCGCTATGTGGGTCCTAACATTGACATTCCTGCAGGTGATATTGGAGTAGGGGCGCGAGAGATAGGTTATCTTTTCGGTCAATACAAAAAACTGACCAGCGATTTCAGTGGTATGTTGACAGGTAAGGGATTGGAATATGGTGGTTCCTTAGTTCGTCCAGAAGCCACTGGATTTGGAGGACTTTATTTTGTTAGTGAGATGTTGCAGGATGCTGGACAAACTATTGAAGGTAAGACGGTGGCTATCAGTGGATTTGGCAATGTGGCTTGGGGAGCTGCTACCAAGGCGACTCAATTGGGTGCTAAAGTCGTGACGTTAAGTGGTCCTGACGGCTATGTCTATGACCCTGAAGGAATCAGTGGAGAGAAGATTGATTATATGTTGGAGTTGAGAGCTAGTGGAAACGATGTAGTGGCTCCGTATGCAGAGTGCTTCCCTGAAGCAACTTTCTATCCTGATCGTCGACCCTGGGAACAAAAAGTTGATATTGCTTTGCCTTGTGCTACCCAAAATGAACTCAATGGCGAAGATGCGCGTCATCTGACCGAGAATGGTGTCCTCTGTGTGGGCGAGATCAGTAATATGGGTTGCACACCTGAGGCTATTGATCATTTCCTTGAAACTCACACGCTTTATGCTCCTGGCAAGGCTGTAAACGCGGGCGGAGTTGCTACCAGTGGATTGGAAATGAGCCAGAACGCCATGCACCTGAGTTGGAGTGCAGAGGAAGTAAATACTCGTTTGCACCACATCATGCATAGTATTCATGAGCAATGCGTGAAATATGGAAAGCGTCCTGATGGAAGTATCAATTACGTACATGGTGCCAATGTGGCAGGTTTCATGCGTGTGGCTAAAGCCATGATGGCTCAGGGCATCGTATAAGCAACGAAATTTTGTCCTATATTGTACCGTGAATCAGTGCAATCCTCTTTTTATTTGTAACGTGATACCCCATCTTGCTCTGGTAGGATGGGATTTTTTCCATTATCTGGCAGAAAATTACATTTCATCAGAAACGAATCACTGTGTACGATTTTGCCTCCAACCAAACTGTTTCTCCCGGATTCACCTTTTTTTCTTCAGGAATGATTCTGCATGGTTCTGTTGGTGTGTTGCAATCATTTTCATCACCAGATATGCAAATTTGGGTGATTTGTTCTGGGAGTGATATTTTGTCCAGACGTAGACAGAGAGGTTGTCCTTCATCACTCATGTTCACAATGTGAAGCACAAATTCGTCACCTTTCTCATTGCGAGTAGCTGTGATGTCTAGCTGAGGATTTTCATCGGTCATCACGCTTTTTACCAATAAGGGTTCATGATTCAGAGAACTGAGTTGTTGGGCATAGTAAGGAGGCATGCCCCATGCTTGGCTGGGAGTGAAGAAAATCTGCCCTTGATTCCATCCATTGTCATTCTGTTTATATGGTTCCAGGGCATTGGCAGGGCAGGTGGTCAACACGAAATCTCCCATGCGTCGTACAGCATTTTGAGTAATCACGTGACATAGCATGCGTCGCACAGCATGCGTGTTCCCATTTTCCTCGAAGATAGCACACTTCATGGTGGTATTGGGGTCCCATTCATGAAACTTTTGCTTCATTCTGCGCAATTCCTTTTCCACATTCAAAGCCGATTGATAGTCATCCACCCAAGGGTGATAATCCCAGTAAGCACACTTACCGTTCAACGCGCGGAAGGTTCGCTCCACGTTTGGGGAGTCTGGACGCCACCAAGCTGAACAGACAAATTGCAGTGTGGAATCCACTTTCAGCATCGCTTCTGTGAGCAGTAGGAAACGTTCCACATAATGATCGTATTCATCACTTCGATCTCCATTGAATAGTACCTCTTCGTTGCCTATTTCCACGTATTTCACTCGTCCTTTCAGGTCGCGAATCATCTGAGCCAAGTCTTCTGGATTATCTTCGATGTTCACAGCGAAGGAGAGCTCGTAGTTTTGAGCTGTTGCGAAATCCACAAATTCTTGAATCCCAAAGCCATTTGTGCTGTAGTGATACCAGAATCCATGATATGGTGGACGTTCATCACGTTTTCCTCGCATATTGCCATAAAGGTATTCTGGTGAGTTCACCATTGAGCCTCCATAGCGGAGGAAAGTTAATTTTTGCTGAGTGAACATGTCAGCAATGTCGGCTCTCAAAGACTGTCCCTTGTATTGATCAGCGCCTGTATGCATCAGTTCTGCTGCATCTGCCACGATATTTCCTGTTCCTTCTATATATATGACAAAACGGGCACAGGTGTCAGTTGCATTGCTTTGAAGTTCGAAAGGGAACTTCTTCCATCTGCTGGAGATGTTATGCAGTTCTTTCCGAGCATATTCCTGGCTTCCATCCTTGCTCTGCAACGCCACGTAGACATGTTTGGCGGAACCACGCAAGTTGACGTGTCCCTGGAATTCTTGTCCTTTTCGAACGCAGATTCCCCAACGGTTGAGTCCCATATTGTCAATTCCCACGTAACCTTCAGTTGACAGGTTCTGTAACTGCTGTGCTTGCTTGCCGTGCAACACGTTCTTTTCCACGATGGCATATTTCGGTTGAGCTTTATCTGTCGAGAAACCGCGCCACATGCCGCTTATTTGATCCTTTTCTTCCTGAATAAACTCGACTGCCACTTTCTTGTTCACCTTCGTGATGGAAAGATTACGGAAAGAGACTGCCACCTCGTAAGTTCTCAATCCCACTTTCCCTGCAGCCAACGGATTATCTTTATCCTCGTACTTGCATACTTCTTTGCCATTCAGGTAAATAGTCATGCAGGCTCCTTCCAAATCTACTTTCAGTCGGTTCCATTCAGTAGCGTTGTAGGTTACAGGAAATTCGCCCAACGAACGGAAATCCTTATTGTGTTTGCCTAGGATGATATGTTTGCCTGAGCCGTGTAGGCTTATCTCATAGCCACGGAAATTGTCTGCTCCGTTGCCACAATCATTGGTGGAGAGGATAAGTCCTGCCGCATTGCCGTTCCCCTCTGGTTCGTCGTATCGCACATCCACCTCAACTGTACCTTGCTTAAGCGTGATGGGATCATAGATCAGTTTTGCCGTCTTGCAGTCGCGGATGTATACTTGGTCTTCTCGTGTGTTCCATGGGTGGTCATAAGTGCTGAAGTCTTTCAGATTGTTAGGCAAAGGTTCCTCCTCGAAACTCTCGCCAAAGAGTTGCTGGTCATAGAATCCTCCATAGATTTCGTGGTTCACGTCCTCCATGCCAGCTCCATAAAGATACGGAGTGATGTGGGCCTGCACCTCATTGGGATACACCGTCAGTACGTTTTCCTGACATGAAACCCATACGCGATAACTGGTATCTCTGCAGCGGTTTGCTATCATATAATAAGGAATAGCAGTTAGCTCCCCATCGCGGCTTCGGATAGTGGGAATGTTTCCTGTCATGGGATTTTTTGTATCCAGATAAAACTCTCGGCCAGCCAGGTTCTTTCTGTTCCAACTTGACTCGTTGTCCAGTCTCTCCAGACAATATATATAAGGTCCTGAAGCCAGACAAGCTTTCCCTCGCAATTGTTCTACGCGTGAATCAGCTTTCACGATGCGTGGGCTCACGTCCAGATGCATCACTATCTCTGTCGTTTCCTTTCCCTCGTAGGTGCGATAGCCTTTTTCCATGTTTCCTGTCTCTATGGGGCGAATGTTGTTTTTGTAGAGTCCTAAGGGGAGTTCTTCACCTTGAGTCCATTGAGGGATGCGGACATGCACGCGCAGTTTCTTCGGTTTCCTGCTCTGAATGTGTATCTTCACTTCACCCGTCCTCCAGTTTACATCTTGATTTACGCTTACCTTTCCTATTCCTGGAACCGTTAGACTTGCCTCGCTTCCGATGAGCAGGTTTACGTAGAGGTTTCCCTCTGTGTATGAGTATATCATGCCAGGCAGGGCACCTGTCATCTTCAGCAACATTGGGGGGCAACAGGGGCAGTCATGCCAAGGCCAGCGATTCATCCTGTCAGCATTCAACGGATTCTGGTAGGTGTAGTTGTCGCCTTTTTGCGAGACGGCCACAGGGATGCTGTTGTAGAGGATTCGTTCCAACACGTCCATGTAACGGGCCTCACCTGTCAACTTGCTCATTTGCCATGAGAACATGCCAGCCCCAATAGCAGCGCACGTCTCCAGATAAGCATCGGTGGGCAGGTAGTAATCAGGGCCGAATTTCTCGTCTTCATGAATCGCACCTACGCCACCTGTGATGAACATCCTGCGTCCTACCATGTTCTCCCACAGACGATTAGCAGCCTCCTTGTAACGGGTCTCTCCGTTGGCTAAGGCAGCACTCGCCACACCTGTGGCCAAGAGCGTGGCTCTCACAGCATGTCCCTCGATTGTCTTGGCTTCGAAGACAGATTCAGCATCCTGAGCATAGGCTTCCAAAACCCTGCGTCCTTCAGTATGTCCTCGCATCTCTATCCAGAATTCGGCCAAACGTCGATAGTTTTCCGTATTCACAGGAACAGAAAGCTTGCTGGCCAGTTTGGGCTCGTTCTTGTAGAGACAATAAAGTTCCAGCAAGGCATACTCGGGCAACGCATGACCTGGCACCACGTTGTGCTTCTGCTCCACCATGTATTCATACATGTAGTTTGCCAGTCGTGTAGCCACTTCCAGCAGTTTAGTCTTTCCTGTGGCTTTATAATAATGTACGCCAGCCTCCACCAGGCAGCCGCTGTTGTACACATCGTGCTGCCAGCGCAGATTGCCTCCGTTCTCGCCCCATCGATGTTGATTCTCTTCCAGCGACGTGTAGGTATTCAGATAGCTGTCAGGGTCAGCCGCCTGAGCCGCTGCGATAAGGTCTACGTAGTCATCCAGTCGCCTCTCCGTCTGCTCGTTGGGATAGTGCAGCAGGAAATCAGAGCAGCCAGTGATGGTTTCGTAGATCAATCCGTCGAACCAAGGGAATCCGATGTGTCCTCCATCTGCCACATGCCCTTCAGCAACCAATTCAAAGTTGCGCAAGGTATTGCCTACATTATCCACTCGCCGCCCCTCGAACTTGTCCAGCACATCTGGAATCGTGACGCTCTCCATGCGATCTAGCAGCGGCGTCCAGAATGGGTCGCGAATCCTCACCTCTTGAGGGGCAGGATACTCCAGCTGCACGTCCTCTGCCAGAGCATTTCCAACGATGCAGCTGACCATTATAATCGCCAGCATCAAAACGTTCCGTAGGTCTCTCATACGCGTTCCTTTATTTCTTGCAAATATAATCATTTTTACTCACTTATCAAAAAGGTGAAGAGGGAAATTCCTCTCAAAAAGAGACAAATTCCCATCACACTTTAGGTGAAATACGAAAAAATCCCCTCCATAAAGCCTTACCTTTGCAGTACCAAAACAAAAAACAAGATGTTGAACCATTTAATACTTACAACTATGAAGCGCAATATTATTCTCTCAGTAGTGATCATGATAGCCATGATGATGGCAAGTGTTAACGTAAATGCTCAGGGACGCGGCAGGAGTCATGCAGGCAACCACGCACGCCATGAGATGGTAATGGGTGGACATGGAGCACACGCTCTGCACAATGTACGCCACCACGCAGTAGTGGGAGGCCCTGTACATCACAGAGCTGGTCACGTAGTCTTCGCTGGAGCCCCTCGTATCGACCATCGTGGGTACCTGCCAGGATGGGAAGGTCGAGTACGCTATCTCAACGGACGCTGGGGTTATCTCCGTGGCAGCGAATGGTTCTGGTATGACACCTACTTCGAGCCTGAATATTACTTCGCTCATCGCCCCCACCACTTCCGCGCACACTATATCCCTGTGGATGGTCGCGTAGTGGCTGGCGTGGCTGGAGCAGTCGCTCTCGGCACCCTCATTGGTGCTCTCTGCCATTAAGTCATTCGCTTGACTTATTGGTTCCATATATAACTCCCTGGCTCCCTTTCCTCACCGAAGGGGAGCTTTTTTATCCCCATCTCATACCATTACTTCCGACTTGTCAAATCGTCTTTCGACCTTAATGAACACAATCTCGCTTCTTCTTTTCTATTTTAAAGAGGTATATCTGTTGCCAAGAGGCAGACGGTTCCACTGCCCTCTTCGCTTTATGTCTCCAAAGGAAGAAAAAAAGGCAACACGTTGAAACGGCCAACACAACACGTTGAAATCGCAAAGACAACACGTTGACTTTGCCAACACAACACGTTGTCTTTTTTCAGCCCTCTCATCCTGTCATCATCTACGTTTGCATCATCATTATGCTGCAATGTTAGTAAAAACATTTTTTTACTGATTTGTTTGGTGAATCTATAGATTATGAGTACTTTTGTACCGTTAAAAAAAGTACAAACAACAATGAAGAAGTTTTTGTTAATGATTGCAGTGGTGTTGCTGGGTGCTTCATCACTGAAGGCTCAGAGCCTGAAAGGTTTTACATGGGCAGCTGAAGTAGGTGTAGGAACTGAATTGGAGCTGGGTGTTCGCGCACAGCACAATTTCAACGAGTACTTGGCTTGGGATGTGCTGCATGTGAAGTATGCCTATGACTACAACAAATACGATGATTGGAGTGAGATTAGCTTCACTACTGGTTTGCGCGGCTTCAGTCCTTCCTTCGGTCCTGACGTGAAGGCTTTCGCAGCTGTAGATCTTGGTTATGGTGGCATGTTCTCAGACTATGTGAGTTGTTTCGCTATGGATTTCACGGTTGGTCTGCAGATCAAAGAGCATCTCTACCTGGGTTATGGCCTTGGTTTGATGCATCACGACGGCAACCATAAGGATCATCTCTTCCGCATCGGTTGGACTTTCTGATTGCCTGAGATTATCAGCCCCAACCTGTAATCCAATCCTTATTAAAAAGAGAAAGAATGGAGAAGAGATCTTTTTCTGTGAGCGGCATGAAATGCATGCATTGCAAAGCTAACATAGAGAGTGCTCTCCGCGGATTGGATGGTGTGATTGGTGCTGAGGCGAACTTGGAAACGCGCTGTGTCACTGTAGAATACGACGCTGCTGTTGTCACTCCCGCCGACATCAAGAAGACGGTCGACGGGAGTGGCCGCTTTGAACTCACTCTTTAGTGATTATCTCTTTCTCTTCCCCAAAATCCTTTTCATGAAGCAAACGATTCCCGTAGTAGGATTGGCATGTTCAGCCTGCTCGGCCAACGTGGAGAAGAAACTCTCTTCCCTGCCTGGTATCCATAGTGCCTCGGTATCCCTCGTTGGCCGTACTGCTTTTGTCGATTTTGACCCTGCTGTCATCTCTTTAGAACAGATGAAAAGGGAGATCAACGATATCGGTTACGATCTGGTTATAGAAAGCGGGCGTAGTGCTGAAGAAATTCATCGGAGGGAATTCACTTTGCTCTCGCGCCGCACTTTTCTTTCTTGGATTTTAGCTATCTTGGTGATGTGCTTCTCGATGGGATGGGTTTCTGTGGGGAATGTACTTGTGGGCAATGTGCTGTCTCTTTTATTGGCTCTTGCCTGCATGTTGCTATGCGGAGGAAATATCTATGTGTCCGCCTGGCGACAGTTGCTGCATCGGACTGCCAACATGGACACGCTGGTGGCACTAAGTACGCTGATAGCTTTCCTGCTGAGCACCTTCAACACTTTCTTTGGGGATGCTGTGTGGGGTATTCGAGGTATTGGGTGGCACACCTGTTTCGATGCTTCCGTCATGATCATTACCTTTGTGCTGACTGGTCGGTTGCTGGAAGAGAAAGCCAAGGATGGTGCAGCAAGCAGCATCCGTCGACTGATGGGTATGCAACCCAAGACAGCGCATATCGTGGATGGGGACAGGGTATCGGAAGTTCCTCTTTCCACCATCGAGAAGGGCGATTTTCTGGAAGTTCGCGCCAGCGAGAAGATTCCCGTGGATGGCGAAGTCATTTGGGCAAGCAGTTTCATGACTGAGGATGCGGCTTACGTTGATGAATCGATGGTAACAGGGGAGCCCACTCCTGCCGAGAAGAAAGCAGGCGACAAGGTGTTGGCAGGAACCATTCCCAGTCAGGGCCGATTGCGTATGAGAGCTCGTCAAATAGGCGAAGAGACAGCTTTGGCTCATATCATTTGTATGGTGCAGGAAGCACAGAGTTCGAAAGCTCCTGTGCAGCGAATTGCGGACCGTGCAGCCCTCGTTTTCGTTCCTGTTGTTGCCCTCCTTGCCCTTTTTACTTTCCTTGCTTGGTGTTTTTGGGGAGGGAATGTCATGCTTCCACAGGCTATCATGTCTGCTGTGGCTGTGCTGGTGATTGCATGTCCCTGTGCCATGGGATTAGCTACTCCTACCGCCTTGATGGTAGGTATTGGGAAAGCAGCTGATCGACAGATACTTATAAAGGATGCTTCTGCCTTGGAGAACTTACGTCATGTGGATACCATTGTGATAGATAAGACTGGAACTCTGACCATTCCCAATCAGAGCATAGACTTCACTCGTGCTGACAATCTTCCTTTGGAGGAACGAGAAACCCTGAAACCTGGTGTCAAAGAAGCCGTCAGGGAGCTCCGGCAGTGTTGCATAGAGGTTTACATGATGAGCGGAGACAAGGAGGAAGCTGTCTGTTATTGGGCTGAGCAGGCAGGTATCCGTCACTACCAGAGTCACGTTCTCCCCAAGGACAAGGAGAATCTGGTAAAACGGCTTCAGCAGGAAGGTCATCATGTGGTTATGGTGGGGGATGGAATCAATGATACCCAAGCCCTCGCGTTGGCTGATGTCAGCATGGCCATCGGGCGCGGAACCGATGTGGCGATGGACGTGTCTCAAGTTACCCTGATGGGCGATGACCTGCGCAGTATACCCTTTGCCATCCGTCTCAGCAAGCGTACCGTCAGGATGATCTGGGAGAATCTCTTTTGGGCTTTTATCTACAATCTGATCTGTATCCCCCTTGCAGCAGGACTCCCTTATGTTTTCGGTATTCGATTCCAGATTACCCCCATGTGGGCGAGTGCCTTGATGGCATTCTCCAGTCTTAGTGTCGTCCTCAATTCTCTTCGATTGAGATGGATTCCCTTTGATTAGATTAAGTTTATTTAACAGCTTTTTCTACTGAAAAACACTTTTTTCCATCTATCTTTGACGAAGAAAAATAAACGTTTGCACACATGAAAAGAATTCTGCTCTTATCTTCTATGCTCGTCATCAGCATACTGGGAACAAAGGCTTTTGCGGATGATACAAGTGAAGCTACGGTTATGAAGATTGCTGTCTCTGTAAAGGGAAAGGTAACTTATCCGACTAATCAGCGTTGTGGATACATCACGGCAAATTATGGATCGGGCACCTCCACCATTGAAGTGCTTGCATCCCAAAATGGGGAAACTTTAGAAATGAAAGTTCCGTCAGGAAAGGCTGTCAGTTATCGTGGTGAGGCATATCATGGGTGGGATTTCGAAGGAGTCACCGTAACGGATGGCATTGCAAAAGCACACTTTATAGCCAACAACAGATCGGAATATCAGTACTTGGCTTATACTGATTATGGGACGCAGTATTATCGGATTCCCGCCATTGCCAAGAATTATCTCGATGAATTGATAGTTGTCTATGATGTGCGTGAATGCCGTAACGACGTGGGTTTTGGTGAAGTGGATCAGGCTATGCGTTACAGTACAGACAACGGGAAGACTTGGAGCAAAGAGACCCTCATCGCTGATGGCAATGGTTCATTAGGTGGAAACTCTTTCGGCCTTGCCTACGGAGACCCTGCTCTTGCGCTCGATCGTGAAAGTGGCGCAGGAGTACTGATTACCGTTAGTGGCCAAACCATTTACAGCTATGCAACAGCTACCCAGCGTCCACTGATTGCCATGCAGAAAACTTCTGATGGCGGACATAGTTGGAGTAAACCTGTGGATATCACTTCTCAGTTCTGGGGAAGCACTGAAAGCATGTTCCAGGATAGTGAACACGATGGAGAAGGCAAGGTGTTTGCCTATGCTGGATTCTTCGGCAGCGGTAAGATCCTGCAGAGTCGCATCGTGAAGAAGGGCAAGTATTACCGTCTCTATGCTGCTCTTTTGGTGCGTGGCACGGGATTGCGTGGTGCGTATGTGGTTTATTCTGATGACATGGGTGAAACATGGAATCTGCTGGGCGGTGATGCCACTATCCAAGCCTGCAGTCATAGTGACGAGCCGAAGGTGGAGGAACTTCCCAACGGCAGCATCCTTTTGAGCGGTCGAATGTGGGGCGGCAGATGCTTCAACATCTGGACGTATGACAAGAACAGTACCACCACTGGAACATGGGGTAGTGCTGTGGATAGCGCTTCGCAACCTGACGGCATCAAAGCTACAGGGAACAGCACCAATGGCGAGCTGCTCATCATTTGGGCAAATAATGCAAAGACAGGTGTCTCTACTCCCATAGCTCTCCAGTCAGTACCTTATGGTACGGGGCGAGCCAATGTGGGACTTTATTATAAAGTGTTGGATACGGGAAAGACATATACTCCTGCGGAAATTGCATCTGGCTGGATTAAATCTTCCCAAGTCAGCACCACAAGCAGTGCCTACAGCACAATGTGCTTACAAGCAGATAACCGTATTGCTTTTTTTTATGAGGAAGGACCATCAATATATGAAATGGTGTATGTCCCTTTGGACATTGAACGTCTAACGAACAATGCATACACGATGAAGAAAGTGGAGCAGAGGAAAAACACTCTTCCTAAGAGAAAATAGGTTTTGTTATTCAGGCAATGTGACAGAAAAGTTCTCGTTGGGTGTGTGCGCCTCCTTGATAATGGCAACCATTTCAGCCACCTTGTCAGGATACTGATCCGCCACATTGTTGTCCTCATGAATATCCGTGTCGAGATCATACAGTTCACAGGTACCTTTTTTCACGATAAGTTTCCAGTTTTTCTTTCGCACAGCTATCTGATCTGTCTCGTTGAACTCCCAATAGAGATATTCATGAAATTTTTGATTGGCATCATCACCTATCAGGGTAGGCAAGAAAGAGATGCCATCAAAGTAATCAGTCTCTGACTTCTGATACTTGCTTACATAATCATTCTCTCCTACGATTTGGCAGAAGGTGGGCATGATGTCCCAGAAGGCAATGGGATGATTGTTTTTCACACCAGCAGGCACGTAATCTGGCCAGCGAACGATGAAAGGCACGCGGATACCACCTTCATGACAACTGCGTTTCAATCCTCGCAACACACCGTCTCGATTGAAGAAAGTGGGATCAGCACCTCCCTCCTCATGAGGACCATTATCGCTGGAGAAAATAAGAATGGTGTTGTTGGACAAGCCTTTTTCTTCAAGTTTTTCCATAATTTCACCCACGTAGGTATCCAGACGTGTGATCATGCCAGCAAACTCGGCATGTACATTGTTGATGGCGTGGTACCAACTGCCTTCGCTGCCACCAAAACTTTTATCTTCGCGAAACTTTTTCTTGTAGGCTATGAGGATGCTGTCCTCGGGTTGAACAAGTTCGGCATGAGGTAATGTATAGGTGAAAAGCCCATAGAAAGGTTGTTCGGAAGTCTGTTTGTCAAGCCACTCCAAAGCATGCTGGTGAATCAGGTCAGCACTATACTGGGGACGATTGAAGTAATCATTTCCGTAGAAATCATGTGCGATGTTCTCCTCAAGCAGTTGGCGCGTCGTTGCAGTATCTCCCTCAGCCCTGCTAAACTTGTTCAGGAAATTCGGATAATACGCATGAGCCTGGAATTGGCAGATAGGACCATAAAACTCATCCACGCCTCGCTTGTCAGGCGTGGAAGCACTTCCCTCGTACCCCCCAGCCCATTTGCCAAACTGCCCAGTAGCATAGCCGTGATCTTTCATGATTTCTGGCAGTACCACATGATTAGGGTCCAGAGGATGTTGGCCAACGAGGGCAAAATCTGTATTGTTACCATATTTGATGGTATTCTTAAAACTCCAGTATTCTTTGTTGCCTCGAATCTCGCAGTGCCCCGTGTGCTGACCCGTCATGAGTGAAGCACGGGAGGGAGCGCTGACAGGACTTCCCGAATAAGCCTGCATGAATTGCATACCTTGACTGGCCAGACGGTCAATGTTGGGAGTATTGATGTATTGTTGGCCGTAGCACGCCAGATCGCCCCATCCCATATCGTCGCAAAGAACGAAAATGATATTGGGTTTTTCGTGCGACAAGGCTGTTAAAGAAGAAAAACCAGCGAGGGAACAAAACACAAATACAGGCTTCATATAAATGGAAAATGTAAGAAACAACTCAAAAAGAAAATGGCTGATGATTCAGCCAAATCTCCTTGGTGCCCGGAACGGGACTCGAACCCGTACGACCGGTAATGGTCAAGGGATTTTAAGTCCCTCGTGTCTACCAATTCCACCATCTGGGCATCAATGTGGGTGCAAAGTTACAAAATAATGTGAAAGTGAAGAAGGATTTATCCACAAATCTTGTGTTTTTTTGCATAAAAAAGACATCATTAGTACCCCAAAAAGTTTTCTCCGCGGCATTGACGGTATAAGTTCCCCTTTCTTTTTTATGGTTTTCCTTTCTTGCCGAATTGTCGTAATGCATTGTGTGCCAATGGTTTGTAACAATCCCCGATGACAGTTATGACAGATGACAGTTTTCGAAATTGAGAGAGAAAGAGAGTTAGTATTATATATTAATATATAATACTAAACGTTAAGTCCAAGGATTTTTCAATAACTGTCATCTGTCATCTGTCATCAATGAAGAAAATCTTGTTGCCTTGTTAACAAATTTTTGCAAGCCAAGGGGCGTCGTTTTTGGCTACCCCTTAGAAAGTTCGTAACTTTGCTGTCGCCAAGGTACTTCCGCTCGGCCTTACAGATAAAAAGAGTTTTATCGCACGGAGCTCGCTTAAACGTACCTTTGCATCGTGTTAAAAAGGGGAAGACAACACGTTGTGATTGAGGTTTCAACACGTTGACTTTGCCAACTCGACACGTTGTCCTGAGCGCAGGACGAGCAGGAATCTGCTACTCTTTGACATAATGTATTGATCGCTTTCCGCCCGCTGTTCAGTTGTTGATGATAAGCGAGCCGCTGGAGGCTATGTAGTTGACGCGATAGCGGAAAAGGGAGCGTCCACCCTCCCCCAGACTGACAATGCCCAGATTGTTGAGGTCATAGGTGCGGTGGCAGCGCGAGCAGTAGGCAAAACCGCCTTCCTGGAGTATTAGCCGCTTGGCAATGTTGCCCTCGTCGTAGCAGTTGGAGCAGGCCAGGTCAAAGCAGACGACGACGGGGACATCGCGTCCCATCTCTGGAATGTTGGGGAGGCCGACAATGAAGCCGCCGCTGAGGCCCAAATAGAAGCCTGAATACTGGCTGAGGGCTGTCTTGTTGATGGGGGTGCTGCCGGTGGGGCTGGCGAAGATATATTGGTTGTTGCTCCCATAGATGGTGCAGAATTCGCCCATGCTGTTGCAAGCCGTATAGAGTTGGGGTACGGAGTAAATGTTGTCCATGATGAACTTGGCAGGCATGCGGGCATAAAGAGTATCGGACTCGCCACAAGAGAGGCAGCATGCCGCTGCAAAAAGACAACAGTACATGCGGAAAAGTAAAGAGCTGCGCATTATTCGCCCTCCACCAGTTTTCGCTCAGCCTCCTCCATCCGCTGGAAATTGAAGCCCGCCCAGACTTCCTCCATCAGGGCTGCTATCTGCTCTGTGCAGAGATTGCCGATGCTCCCCTCGTGGGTGTGGTGAACCTCCTTGGAGGGAACGAATTTCCCTGCCTCGATGTCAAGTCCCACCTTCTTGTATGCGTCGCGGAAAGGCATTCCGTCTTTTGCCAAACGATTGACTTCCTCGACAGAGAACATCAGATCATAACGAGGGTCTTCCAGAAGATGTTCATTCACCAGAATCTTGTTGATGATATAGGTGGTCATCTGGAGGCAATCGCGGAGCTCTTGGAAAGCAGGAAGGAAGACTTCCTTGATGATCTGAAGATCGCGGAAGTAGCCGCTGGGAAGGTTGTTCATGATAAGCGTGATCTGCTGAGGCAATGCCTGAATCTTGTTGCATTTTGCACGAGTAAGTTCAAAGACATCAGGATTCTTCTTGTGAGGCATGATGCTGGAACCTGTCGTGCATTCGTTGGGAAGTTTCACAAACGCAAAGTTCTGACTATTGAACAGGCATGCATCGAAAGCCAGTTTGGCGATGGTACCTGCGATGCTGGCTAAAGCGAATGCTACGTTGCGTTCCATCTTGCCGCGTCCCATCTGAGCATATACCACGTTGTAATCCAAGGAGTCAAAACCAAGGAGTTGAGTAGTCAGAGTGCGATTGATGGGGAAACTGCTGCCATAACCTGCTGCGCTGCCAAGGGGATTCCGATTGGTCATGCGGAAGGCAGCCTGCAGGAACATCATGTCGTCCACCAAACTTTCGGCATACGCACCAAACCAAAGGCCAAAACTACTGGGCATGGCCACTTGGAGATGCGTGTAACCAGGCATGAGCACGCCTTTGTAACGCTCGCTCTGCTGCTGGAGTTCATGGAAAAGCGTGCGAACATCCTCGGCAACCAATTTCAATTGACGGCGGGTAAAGAGCTTGATGTCAACCAGCACCTGATCGTTCCGGCTGCGTCCGCTGTGGATCTTCTTCCCCACATCGCCCAAGGAGCGTGTAAGCAGGAGTTCGACCTGAGAGTGAACGTCCTCGATGCCATCCTCGATGACAAAGTTTCCTGCCTTGATGTCTGCGTGAATCCTGCGCAACTCTGCCAAGAGGGACTCGAGCTCCTCCCTGCTGACAAGGCCGATACTCTCAAGCATGATGATGTGGGCAATGGAACCCATCACGTCGTGTTCAGCCAGATAGAGGTCCATCTCGCGGTCACGTCCGATGGTGAACCGTTCAATCTCCTCGTTGATTTGAAAATTCTTCTCCCAGAGTTTCATTGATGAATGGAATGATAATGAAGTGTTTGCCTTATGCAAGAGCTGTTGCCGACGTTTCTGCACCTTTCAGGTGACTTTCAATAGGGCAGCATGGAAAGCATCGTGGCCAGGCCCTCAACGCCTTGCTCTATCTTGCTTCCAAGCAGCTGTTTGATGAAGAAATTCAGGTTGGCACCCACCGTTGCACGTAGCTTGCAACCTGTTTCCATGGGAAGCAGTTGAAGCCAAAGATTAGCTTGGATGGGAGCGCCCTCGAGGGCAAACTTGATGCACTTGTTGGGTTCTTTCTCAATGATGCGCAGGACAATCCTGCCCAGGGGAGCCGCATCGGCAGCGATGGTGTCGCTGGTGAATTCCATCTTGCCAAGAATCTCCTTGATTTTGCCCACCTGGTCAGGGCTGACCTGTCCGCCAGCCTTCTCCAACACGATCTGCTCGAAATCAGGATCATTCACACGCTCGCGGATGGCCTCCAGGTGAGTGAGGTCACTCAGTTTCTCGTACACAGCCTCAATCGGGGCGTAAATCTGCTTTACACTACTCTCGTACTTTGTCATATCTTTATAAGGTTTGGATGTTGCGGATTTGTTTCAGACCAGCCAATGATTAGGATCCTTGTGCCACTCGTTGAGAACAGGAACCTCGTCATCAGTGATATATCCAATGCGAAGTGCCTCGGAAACTACTGCCTCGTAATTGGTAAGAGTAATCAAAGGGACATCAGCTTTCTTGAATGCCTCGATGGAAATGGGCAAACCATAGGTGTATGATGCAACCATACCCACAACCTCACAACCATTGTTGCGGATAGCATCCACAGCTTTGAGGCTACTGCCACCCGTACTAATGAGATCCTCAACCACAACAACCTTCATGCCAGGCTTAAGTTCACCTTCGATGAGATTCTCCAGGCCATGATCCTTTGGTTTGCTGCGGACGTATACAAAAGGAAGGTTGAGAAGATCCGCTACCAAAGTGCCCTGAGCAATAGCTCCAGTGGCAACACCTGCAATAGCATCCACCTCAGAGAAATTTTCAAGGATGATACGAGCTAACTCCAACTTAACAAAGCTGCGAAGCTCAGGATAAGAAAGAGTTTTGCGGTTGTCGCAATAGAAAGGACTCTTGAGGCCGCTGGCCCACGTGAAAGGATTGGTTGGCTGCACCTTGATTGCCTTGACTTTCAGAAGTTTGTCTGCAAAGATTTTCTCTAAGGTTTTCATATGTTTGAATTTAATTTAAAGCGTTGATTCTTTTCTTGGCTGCAAAGGTAAGGAATTACTTTGTAATTTACCCTATTCCAGATTCGAAAAGTCTAATCTTTTAACGATAATTCCCATTTCGAATCCTCGAGACATTAGGTGCTTAACGATTTTTGCCTTCCGTTGGTATTCATTTCTCTCGTTAGAGAGAGATTGGGATTTCTGTGCAATGACATCATCCATTATGTGAAGATACTCGTCGTCATCAATTTGCTGAAGACCATGTTGGATGGCATCTTCCTCAAGTCCTTGCATACGCAACATTTGCTGAATCTTAATTCGTCCCCAATGATTGTATCGAAGCTTGTCAAGACAATAAGCGCGAGCGAATCTGTAATTGTCAATATATTTCTCATTAATCAGATAATCGATTGCACGATTCACTTCAGAAGGAGAGATACCCCATTTGAGTAATTTGTTGCGTATCTCGTCAGAAGAATGCTCACCACTACTGCAAAGGGAAGCTGCACGATGGAGTGCTTGTTCATAAGTCAATTCTTTCATCTCAAAACACATTTTACAAATCGGGGATTGTCAAACTGATCCTGCCGAAGTTCAACTTCTGTAAAGCCCTTTTCTAAAAGCATATTAACCACTTTATTCCCATATATGCGGTTTGTCTCGAAAAAGAGCATACCGCAAGGTGATAAATGGGATTGCGCGAAGTTTGCAATTACGCGATAAAATAACAAAGGGTCTTCATCGGGTACAAAAAGAGCAAGGTGAGGTTCATGAAGTAACACATTATCGTCCATTTCACCCATTTCGTTCTCGCAAATGTAAGGTGGATTGCTGACAATAAGCTTCCACTTCTCGTTAGTGGGTAATGGATGTAAAATATCTTCGCACATAAAATCAACCTTGGCGTGAAGAGAATTTGCATTTTCTTGAGCAATTTTCAACGCTTCAGTAGAAATGTCCATAGCTGTGACAGGAAATCCCTCTAGGGCTAACGTGATGGCAATGCATCCACTGCCTGTCCCTACATCCAACAATCGATAAGAGGAACGGCATTTGGGGGACACAATCTCCAAAATCCACTTCACCAATTCTGCTGTTTCAGGACGAGGTATGAGCACATTTGGTGTCACACGGAAAATATGACCCAAAAACTCTGTTTGCCCCAAAATATACTGCACAGGTTCTTTTTGAATCAATCTTTGGATAATATTTTCCAACTCTTTGCTGTCATTTGCCGATAAAAGTGTATCTTTGCCTAGCATCAAATCGGTTTGAGAGAGGCCAAAACGCATTTCCATCACCATTCGATAGAGTGCTCGAGCCTCACCTGGCGGATATATTTGCTGCAATTGCTGGACGTGATTCATGACAGCAAAGATACGAATTTAAGTGGAAATAGGAAACAGAACCAACAAAGAAAAGATGGATTTCGACATAAAATACATGGAGCGCTGCATCCAACTGGCTCGTTGCGGAGAATTTGGTGCCGCTCCAAATCCGATGGTTGGAGCTGTTATTGTACACAAGGGAAGAATCATTGGCGAGGGTTACCATCATCATTGTGGAGGACCTCATGCCGAAGTGAATGCCATTCGTAGTGTGAAACAGCCAGAGTTGCTGCCTGAAAGCATACTCTACGTGAGTTTAGAACCTTGTGCCCACTATGGCAAGACGCCACCTTGTGCTGATTTGATCATAGAGAACAGAATTCCTCGAATAGTGGTGGGAACCTTGGACCCTTTCGCAAAGGTAAACGGATTGGGAATCAAGAGATTGAGAGAAGCCGGAGCTGAAGTGACAGTAGGGGTGATGGAGAAAGAATGCTTGGCCTTGAACGAACGCTTTATCACGTTCCTCCAGAAGAGACGTCCTTGGATCTTGTTGAAGTGGGCACAATCCCAAGATGGATTCATCGCACAAGAAGATGGGACTTCTGTATCCTTCTCCACTCCTGAAACGCAAGTGCTGGTGCACCGATTACGTGCCTACAGCAAAGCCATCATGATAGGTACGCGGACTTCACTGGTTGACAATCCAAAGTTGACAGCACGACTTTGGCCTGGTCCTAATCCGCTGAGGGTAACCATCGACCGTCGTAACATCCTGCCTGACGATTTAAATATCAAAAAAACTGAGGCAGAGACAGTTATCTATCAAACTGGGGATTTAAGGGAAATCCTAAGTGACCTGCATCAACGAAACGTCCAGTCACTGATGGTGGAAGGCGGAAGGCAGTTGCTCCAATCATTTATGGACGAAGGGTTGTGGGATAAAATCCGTGTTGAAACTTCTCCGATAATGCTGAAGAAAGGAATCTGCGCTCCCCAACTTCCAGAAACTAACGTTACCGAAGAAATAGAAATTGATGGAAACAACATTCAAATCCTGCGTCCTTTGTCTTTTGAATGTTAATCAAAATGAAATGAATTATAACGAAACTTTCGAAAACGTAAAAAAGAACATAAAATGGAGTCTTATTAGAAATAAAACACTAATTTTACTTAATTCGAGTCTATATTATGCCTGTAAGTCAAATATTGTCTGTATTTTTGTAAACTCAAAGCAAAAGTAGGAGTGTATACATTAAAAAGTATGACCATAATCTGATGAGAAAATCTCTATATCTGTTATTCTTCATGCCGCTTCTCTTGTTAAGTTCTTGCTGGAAGGATGATGAGGAGACGGTGCAGGATAATTATTGCTATATCTCTTCGGTAACGTTAGGAACTATTAAACGTGCAATTCACACGACTGACAGCATAGGAAACGACAGTATCTACTATACGACTTTTACGGCCAGTTCGTATAGGATGACCGTAGATCAAAGGGCTCAGACCATCGAGAACCGCGATTCGATTCTGTATGGTGCTGTTGTTTCATCTGTGTTGGCCACCATTACTTACGAAGGTGCCACTTTACATTGGAGACCTGTTGATGAGCCAGATACAGAATGGACTTTATATGATAGTTCGGACAGTTTGGACCTAAGAAAACCTTTGCATCTGTTAGTTTATGCTAACGACGCACAAAGTTACCGCCTTTATACGCTGAAATTAAACGTACACCAGCAAGAAGGTGATTCTCTTTATTGGAATCATGTCGACGAAGAGACGACTGTATTTTCTAATATGAGTGAAATGCGGGCTACCATGAACAAAGGGATGTTGAAAGTGCTGGGACAAACTCCTGATGGCATCCAAGTGGCAACACGTTCAGGAATTGCCTCCACTGGCAAATGGACCCTTGCAGCTACCAATTTACCTGAGACGACGATTGTGAGCACCTTGCATCAATTGGGCGATAATCTATATGTGTCTTCCAGTGAAGGGACTATCTATATGAGTAATGATGCTATCACATGGACTCAACTAGGGCAAAACATTCCAACTCTGACTTTGCTGGCAGTGAGTGCTAATTTCTATTATGCACTGATTGAAGGACTGCTATATAGCTCACCGAATGCTGTTGACTGGACTATGGAATCTCTGGATAGTAGTTCGGAATACCTTCCTGGCAGTTTGATATACAGTAGAGTTTATGATCAAGACAATGGCAATCATAGAATACTGATTTGTGGGAATCGAGACGTGGAGACAGACACTACTGCTGTAGTATGGAGTAAGGTTTGGTATGATGACATGAAAGAAGAAGGAACAGAATGGACTTATTATACCCAGACCCCTGAGAATCCCTATGCTTGTCCCTGTCTTAAATATCTGACCATCATCCCGTATGATGATAGAATGATAGCCATCGGAGGCGACCCTGTGAACGGAGGTACCCACAAAGCGATGGATCATTTGTATATAAGCAACGATCACGGTGTTACATGGAAGGCAGACAGTGAACTGCACCTGCCTTATGAACTGTTGGGAGTCAGCGGACCTCTCACAGCTGCCGTGGATGACAATAACTTTATTTGGATCATAGCCAATCAACAAGTATGGCGAGGACGCTTAAACAGACTCGGCTTCGTACGCCAGTAATCGTCATTCTATTCTGCCTTACTGCCACAATACGGGCACAAAGTGGAGATGATGTTGAGTATCAGATGGAATTGGGTGGTGGACTAGGAACCAGTTTCTACATGGGCGATGCGAATGGAACACCCTTTGCTCACATGAGTGGTATGGGAAGTATCATTGCCCGTAAGATATTCAATCCTCGCATGATGCTGAAAGGCAATTTGGCATTGGGTCATATAAGTGGGAATAGCCAAGGCTATTTCATTCCCACAGATGCAACCAGCGAGACGCCAGAGGGTGGAATACCCACAACCGTATCATTCAGCAGGAATGTAATAGACTTCGGCGCCCAGTTTGAAATGAACTTCTGGGGATATACTATGAACAGCGGTTATAGTGAAAACAGCCGATTTACGCCCTATGCATTAGCAGGCGTGGGATTCACAGTAGCCCCAGGAGGTGCAGGAACCCAATTTGCCTTGAATTTACCTGTTGGGGTGGGCGTAAAGTTCAAGTTGCGTCCTCGTGTGAATATTGGTATGGAATGGACCATGCGATTCACTACAAGCGATGCCTTGGATGCCAGCAGTAAAGAAACAAGCCAACTGATCCATCCGTATGGCATAAAAAGTATAGGTTTCAAAAATAAAGACTGTTATTCTTTCATGATGGTGTTTCTGACCTACGATTTGTGTCCTAAGTGTAAGGAATGTCACAACAATGATGATTAAGAAAAAATATAGAAGGAAAAAGAAATGAATTTAGATACTCAAAATATACCGACCCACATTGCCATCATTATGGATGGAAATGGACGATGGGCTCAAGCCAGAGGATTGGCACGTTCTGCAGGTCACGTAAAAGGTGTAGAGACGGTAAAGCGTATTATAGAGATAAGCGGTCACTTAGGTGTGAAATACCTTACGCTTTATACTTTCTCGACCGAGAATTGGAATCGTCCGGTAGAGGAAGTCGAGGCCTTAATGAAGCTTTTTGTCGATGAACTTGAAGACGATGTCTTTATGGAAAACGACATGCAATTCCGCGTAATTGGCGACACCGAACGTTTGCCTGAGAGCGTGAAAAGGCGTATGAACGAATGCATGGATAAAACCCGCAACAACAAAACCTTGATAGTAACCTGTGCTTTAAGCTATAGCAGTCGTTGGGAGATTACTGAGGTGGCAAAACAAATTGCCCAGGATGCTATTGAAAAGAAAGTAAGGCCTGAGGATATCAATGAAGCATATATTTCCAGCCACCTGCAGACCAACTTTCTGCCAGATCCTGACCTACTCATTCGTACGGGTGGTGAATTAAGAATTAGCAATTACTTGCTTTGGCAATGTGCTTACAGTGAATTCTATTTTTGCGATACCTTCTGGCCAGACTTTGGTGAAGAGGACTTGCACAAAGCCATCGAATCTTATCAAAAACGCCAACGCAGATTTGGCAAGACAGAGGACCAAGTAGAGAATCAACAGAAAGCCGAAAAGAAATAAGTCGGAATTATACAAAATATCGACCAATGATAAAAAGGTTTTTTTACCTTATATTTATATTGTTTGTAGCACAAGCCCTGACGGCTCAACTTGTCAATAGGGAAATTAATCCCGTGATTGACTATACCCGTACACCGAGGACCTACTATATAGGGAATATCACAGTGGATGGGGTAAAGAACTATGATGAGTTTTTACTGATAGGACTGAGTGGCTTGACTTTGGGTGAGCCAGTAACCATTCCAGGTGAGGACATTACAAAAGCAGTTAAGCGTTATTGGAAGAATGGACTTTTCAGCAACGTAGCTATAAGCGTGGATAGTCTGGTAGGGGACTCCGCTTATTTGCATATTCAACTGACGCAACGTCCGCGTATCTCTCAGATCAACTACAACGGAATGAAGAAAGGTGAAAAAGATGATTTGACGGAAAAACTGGGATTAGTAAAAGAAAATCAACTGACACCTAATATGATTGACCGCGCCAAGATATTGGCTAAGAGATATTTTGACGATAAAGGATATAAGAATGCTGAGATTAACATACTTTCGCATGATGACCCTTCCGCTCCTGATAAGATCATTGTGGATGTAAATGTACAGAAGAAGGATAAGGTAAAGATCAATAGCATTAACATTGCTGGCAATGAAGCCTTGGAAACCAAGAAGATAAAAGGAACTCTAATAAAGAAGGGCGTATTGAAGAAAATCCATGAAAAAGGCACAATGGCCAGCTGGTTCCGTTCAAAGAAATTCATTGATAGCAAGTATAAGGAAGCCAAGGACAACTTGATTGCTAAATATGCCGAACTTGGTTATCGTGACGCCATCATAGCAGAAGATAGCGTAGTACCCCATGATGACAAGACTGTGGATGTTTTCATCAAGGTGGAAGAAGGACAAAAATACTATGTCCGTAACATCGAATGGGTAGGAAATACACTTTATCCAACTGATGCTCTCAGCCAAATTCTACGCATAAAAAAAGGCGATGTCTATAACCAAAAATTATTGGATGAGCGAACTACCAGCGATGATGATGCTATCGGAAACCTTTATTATAACAACGGTTATGTGTTCTATCGTTTGGATCCTGTAGAAGTGAACATTGTGGAAGACTCTGTGGATCTGGAGATGCGGATTACTGAAGGTCCTCAAGCTCATATCAGTCGTGTCAAGATTACAGGTAATGACCGTGTGTATGAGAATGTTGTACGCCGTGAATTGCGTAACAAGCCAGGAGATCTCTTTTCAAAGGATGCTTTAGAGCGTTCATATCGTGAGATTGCCTCGTTAGGGCATTTCGATGCGGAAAACATTGATTATAAGGTCGAACCCGATCCAACAAATGGAACTGTAGATTTACGTTGGGGACTGACTAGTAAAAGCAATGACCAAGTCGAATTCTCGCTTGGTTATGGACAAACAGGTGTTATTGGTAAAATAGGTTTGAAGTTCAGCAACTTCTGTATGGCCAACTTATTCAATAAAGATGGCTTACGTCGTGGCATATTGCCTCAAGGTAATGGTGAGACTTTCAGTATCAGCGGTCAGACAAATGGCCGATATTATCAGGCCTATAGCCTAAGCTATATGAATCCATGGTTTGGCGGCAAGCGTCCCAATACGCTAAACGTAAGTGCTTTCTTCTCTAAACAGACTGACGTGAGCGACAACTACTATAACTCTGCTTACTATAACAGTTACTATAATAGTTACCTTTATGGTTACGGCACTAATGGCTACAACTATTATGAGAATTATTATGATCCTGACAAGTTTGTGAAGATTATGGGCATCTCTTTGGGGTGGGGAAAACGTTTACGTTGGCCTGATGACTACTTTTATCTAAGTGCTGATTTGAGTTACACACGCTATATGTTGAAGGATTGGCAATATTTCTTGATAGCTAATGGTAACTGCAACAATATCAGTCTGAACATGAACTTAAGCAGAAATAGTACTGACAATCAGATTTATCCTCGTCGAGGTTCAGACTTCTCGTTCACTGTCAGTGTGACTCCTCCTTACAGTCTTTTCGACAACAAAGACTATAAAAATCTTGCAACCAATTACTATTCCAGCACTTACACTAAGGAGTTGCAAGAAAAATACCGTTGGATAGAATACCATAAATGGAAGTTTAAGAGCCGTACATATACAGCTTTGTCCAGCAGCAATAAGTGCTTTGTACTGATGACCCGTGTGGAATTCGGTATTTTAGGTTCTTATAATTCTCACAAGCGTTCACCCTTTGAGACTTTCTTTGTGGGAGGTGATGGAATGTCGGGTTATACCAGTACGTATGCTACTGAGACTATTGGCCTTCGTGGTTATGATAATGGTTCTCTTACTCCCCAAGGATACAGTGGTTATGCTTATGATCGATTTACGGTAGAGTTGCGTTATCCCTTCATGTTAGGAGCCAGTACCAACATTTATGGTCTTGTTTTTGCTGAAGGTGGTAATGCATGGAATCAAGTCAAGAAATTCAACCCATTCGACATGAAGCGTTCACTTGGTGCTGGTGTTCGTATCTTCTTGCCGATGGTTGGTCTGCTTGGTATTGACTGGGCTTATGGTTTTGACAATGTCTTGGGTAAAAAGACTTATGCAGGTAGCCATTTCCATTTCATCTTAGGTCAGGAATTCTAATGAAAGAGAGTTAAATAAAATTATGTTGAACATAAAAGAAGAATGTTAGAGATATGAAAAAACTTTTAATGATTTTATTGGTTCTAGTCAGTGTAGATGCAATGGCTCAGAAATTCGCTTTGGTTGACATGGAATACATTCTTAAAAATGTACCTGCATACGAGCGTGCAAACGAACAGTTGAACCAAGTCAGCAAAAAATGGCAAGCAGAGGTTGATGCTCTCACCACAGAGGCTCAGACTCTTTATAAGAATTACCAGTCAGAGGCGGTCTTCTTGAGTGAGGAACAAAAAACAAAATCGGAAGAGAGCATCATAGCAAAAGAAAAAGAAGCTGCTGAACTGAAAAAGAAATACTTTGGTCCAGAGGGTGAACTCTATAAGAAGCGTGAAAGCTTGATGGCCCCCATTCAAGATGAGATCTACAACGCAGTGAAGGAAATCTCCGACCAAAAGGGATATAGTCTGGTTTTGGATCGTGCCAGTGATTCTGGAATCATCTTTGCCAGTCCGAAGATTGATATATCGAATGAAGTATTGGCCAAATTAGGTTATGCTAACAACTAAGAGAACGAACAAACAACGATAAGAACAAATTACAATTAATTGAAAATGATGAAAAAAATTTTGATTGCCATCCTGATGATGGCACCTATGAGTTTGATGGCACAAAAGTTTGCACATTTCAATAGTGCAGATATTATTCCCAACATGAAGGAATATACAGATGCTCAGGCTGAGATTCAAAAAATGGCAGAGCAGTATGATGCTGATTTGAAATTGATGCAAGATGAACTACAAAAGAAAAGTGACGAATATCAAAAGGAACAGGCTAACCTGTTAGACAATGTAAAGCAGCGTCGTGAACAAGAGCTTCAAGATTTGTACCAGCGTATGCAGCAGTCTTATCAAGATAACCAGAACGCTTTGCAGAAGGCTCAACAGGATAAGTTGGGCGCCATTCAGGAGAAGGTGATGGCTGCTGTGAAGAAGGTAGGTGAAGCAGGTGGTTTTGTTTATGTAGTTGACACCAGCACTGGCGCTATTCCTTTTATTAACACCACTTTGAGTACTGATGTAACTGACCAGATTAAGAAAGAGGTCGGTTTGTAATAATCTTTTGATAACGATGGCGCAGGTACAAAAAGAGCCTGCATCATCGTTATTTTTTATTTAAAACTCAAACATTCAAAGTCAGAAAACAATGAAACGAGTCTTAAGCCTTATTTTTATTATAATATCCATTGCGACAACCTCTTTTTCACAAGTTCAATTTGGATACTTGAGCTACAGTGCAGTCATGAAGCAGATGCCGGAATACACACAAGCTCAAAACAATATGGCAGCTTTGCGTGCTAAGTATGAGCAGGAGGCACAGCGAGGTGAAGATGAGTTTCAGAAGAAGTTTGTGGAATTCTTGCAAGGTCAGAAAGAATTTCCTGCCACTATTCTACAGAAGCGGCAGGCTGAGTTACAGAACCTGATGGACAACGGATTGAGTTTCCGCAATCAGGCTCAAGGATTGTTGGTTGATGCGGAAAAAGAGGCTATGGGAGAGGTTGAAAAGATTCTCAACAATGCTATTTTAGCTGTAGGAGTAGAGTTGGGATATGCTTTTATCCTAAATATCGACGAGAATGCATGCCCATTCATTAATCCTGTTATTGGTGTTGATGTTACGAATGCTGTTAAGCGTAAACTGGGTTTGGAAGTTCCCGAAGAACCTACTCCTCAAGCTGAAATTGTTCCTATTGATGCTCCAAAGGCTGGAACGGATGTGGCTCCTGTACAAGTGGTTCCTGCACAAGAGGCTACACCTACACAAGAAACAGTACCCACTGAAAATGCTCCAGAGGAACATTGAATTTCCTCAAATTCCAGGCCCCATCGGAGTATTTGATTCTGGTTTTGGTGGCCTCACGGTACTACGACAGATTCGTGAACTTATGCCGCAGTATGATTATTTATATCTGGGAGATAACGCCCGAACTCCTTATGGGACACGTTCATTTGAAATTGTCTATAAATTTACGCTTCAAGCTGTACGCTACCTTTTTCAAATGGGATGCCATCTGGTTATCCTGGGTTGTAATACTGCTTCGGCCAAAGCGTTGCGCAGTATTCAACAAAATGATTTGTCAAAAATGGATTCAGAACGGCGTGTTTTGGGAGTTATCCGTCCTACGGCAGAATGTATAGGGCACATTACCAAGACTCGACATGTGGGCATTATGGCTACCCCTGGTACGATTCGCTCATGTACTTATGATATGGAAATAGCTAAACTCTACCCTGATATCATAGTTACGGGTGAAGCTTGTCCCATGTGGGTTCCTTTAGTTGAGAACTTTGAATTTGATAGTCCAGGAGCAGATTATTTTGTAGAGAAATCTATCAACCAGTTATTAGAACGCGATAAAGAGATAGACAGTATTATTTTAGGGTGTACTCATTATCCTCTCTTGCAGAAGAAAATCCTGCGATATACGCCTCAGAATGTACAATTGATTTTTCAGGGAGATTATGTGGCTCATAGCTTGCAGGACTATCTTCTTCGTCATCCTGAGATGAAAAGCAGGCTTACTCTAGGTGGAACTGTACGCTATCTAACAACAGATCAGCCAGAACAGTTTAACCAAAGTGCCAATATATTTATGGGACAACCTATCCAAGCGACCCGAATCATGTTGGAATAAGGGGGATATGGGAACTTTTCTTCTTTTGCTTTTGACCTCAAATCTATCCCTTTCCACTCATAATATCAATAAGTTCATTCGTAATGCTTTGCTGGCGTGTCTTGTTATAGAGCAAAGTTAGTTCCTGCAACAAGTCACTGGCATTATCATCAGCCGTTTGCATGGCTAACATACGGGCTGCATGTTCTGCTGTTGCAGCATCCAACAGAATCTCTAACAATCGTGTTCTTTGCAACAGGGGAACTATGTGTAGATACAGGTCTGTGGGAGAGGGTTCCACAATATAATCTGTCAGACTGCTATATTCGTCATTTCCTACTTCAACTTTGAAAGGGACGAGTTGATAGGTTTCTACAGTCTGTGTTCCCATTGACTTAAAATGAGGAGCAACTACTTCCACATAATCCAACTGGCCTGACTCATAATTTTCATTGAGAGATTTTAACAAATCATTCAAAGGAGCTTGAGTTTCTGGAGTTGGATTCGAAGTGTATTTTTCACCATTCTCAATCAGATTGGAAGAGTATTCTAAACTTAATTTTGCTAATTCACGGGCCACTTTCCTACCAATGGGAACGACGTTCACCTCAGCACCTTTGTTTTGATATTCCTGAATACGAGCCTTCAGTGCTTTGAACAAGTTTGTGTTGAAAACTCCACATAATCCATTGTTGCTACTAATAGCTATCAGTGTCACGTGTTTCAAAGGGCGTTTTTCAGTTTTAGGCACTATGTTTTTGCTTTGCATCATGGCTTGAAGATGAACCAAAATGGTGGTCAATTCATGAGCATACGTTGTCACTTGTGCTGCACGTCCTTGGGCGCGACGTAACTTGGCTGTAGCAACCATACGCATAGCCGAAGTGATTTTCTGCGTATTTCGTATTGAATTGATTCTTCCTTTTATCTCTTTCAGCGAAGCCATTCCTTTTCCTATTTAGAAAAATGTTTCTTTAGCAACTTTCTCCAAAGCATTGATTACTTCATCCGTTAGATTCCCTGCTTTCAAAGGATCTAACACGTCTTCCTTATGATTTAGACGTAAATTCTCCAGATACTGAGACTCCCATGTCTGAATTGATTCTAAAGGTATCTCCTTGAGCAATCCGTGAACTCCACAGTATAGAATGGCAATTTGCTCTTCTACGGGCATAGGACTATACTGAGGTTGAATCAGCAATCGGCTGTTTTTCCTTCCCTTATCAATAGTAAAAGCAGTTACAGCATCCATGTCACTTCCAAATTTGGCAAAGCCCTCCAATTCGCGGTACTGTGCTTGGTCAATCTTCAGTGTGCCAGCTACTTTCTTCATGCCCTTCAATTGAGCATTACCACCAACACGACTCACACTGATGCCTACATTGATGGCAGGACGTACACCTTGGTTAAACAAATCAGTTTCAAGAAAAATTTGACCATCGGTGATAGAGATTACATTGGTTGGAATATATGCACTAACGTCACCAGCTTGAGTCTCAATGATAGGTAAGGCTGTTAATGAACCACCACCCTTTACTATTTCCCGCATACTCTCAGGCAAGTCATTCATTTGACGAGCAACTTCCTCCTGATTGATAATTTTGGCTGCACGTTCCAAAAGACGGCTATGTAGATAAAATATGTCACCAGGATATGCCTCACGGCCACTGGGACGACGCAGGATTAGACTTACCTCACGATAAGCTACAGCTTGCTTCGATAAGTCATCATAGACAACTAAGGCATGTCGACCTGAATCGCGGAAATATTCTCCGATAGCTGCGCCTGCAAAGGGAGCATAGTATTGAACAGCAGCAGGACTACTGGCATTGGCACTAACGACAATCGTGTAGTCCATAGCACCTTTTTCTTTCAGTGTCTGTACCAAACTTGCCACAGTACTACCTTTCTGTCCGATGGCGACATAAATACAATAGACGGGATCTCCTGCCAAATAATTGGAGCGTTGATTAATGATAGTATCAATGGCAATAGCAGTCTTTCCAGTTTGACGGTCGCCAATGATAAGCTCACGTTGCCCTCGTCCGATGGGAATCATGGCATCTATAGCCTTGAGTCCAGTCTGCAAAGGTTCGTTCACAGGTTGCCTATAGATAACACCTGGAGCCTTGCGCTCTAAAGGCATTTGATATTTCTTGCCTCCTATTTCACCTTGACCATCCAAAGGATTTCCCATAGGGTCGATGACACGACCAATCATCTCTTCGCTCACATTGATGCTGGCAATTCGACCAGTACGTCTTACCGTGTCTCCTTCCTCCACGTTGTCTGTTGGCCCCAGTAAGACAGCACCCACGTTGTCCTCCTCCAGATTCATCACGATGGCTTCCATTCCATCGTCGAAAATCAGCAACTCACTGGCTTCAGCATTCTGCAATCCATAAATTCGGGCAACACCATCACTCACCTGGAGGACAGTACCCACTTCTTCTACACGAGAGTGAGTATCCATTCCCTCAAGTTGCTGACGCAAGACCGAAGTCACTTCACTTACCTTTATCTGTTCACTCATTTGTTTCTATTAATAAATCATCAAAATGCAAGCTTCTCAATTTTCCATCAGCTCACGTCGAATATCTTCCAACTTGCGTTTATAACTGGCATCAATACGCTTGTCTCCAATGCGGAGTCGAAAGCCGCCAATAAGTTCAGGAAGTACCTTGTAGTGGCATTCCACCTCACTTTTCAGCATGGTGTTCAATTGCATGACAATTTTTTCCCGTGTCTCATCACTTATGGGGGCAGCACTCTCCACCGTCACACTGACGATGCCTTGAGCACGGCGATACATATCAGTATAGACAGGTACAATCCAAATTAATTTATTCGCTCTGCGATGACTGAGTACCAGATTGACAAAGGATTCATAGAGAGGAGAATTGTTCGCACCACCTGCCGTCAACAAGAGTTCCCGCTTTGTTTCGTTTGTGGTTGTTGGATTTTCCAATGCTTCTCGCAGTTCAGGCATAGACAAGAGACATCCTCTGAGCAGGATCATTTTCTCATAAACCTGACGCTGCTCTGCTACTGGACGTTCCTTAGCGGATTCCCAAAGTGCTCTGGCGTATCGTGTGGAAATACTCATCCTCGCTTTCCTGTAATTCTATCCTTTCTCCAAGTCCTCTAATTGATTCTCAATGCTTTGTCGTTGAGCTGTCTCATCACGCAATTCGCTCTGCATTACCTTCTTGGCCATCTCAATAGCAAGGTCAGCTGTTTCCTTTCGAATTTGACGAAGAGACTGTCGACGTTGCTCCTCAATGTCAGCTTTGGTTTGCTCCATCTGCTTACGGGTCAATTCGTTGGCCTGCTCTTGAGCCTCAGCCAGAATGCGTTGCTTCTGTTTGGCTGCATCTTTCAGAATCGTTTGCTTTTCGACCTGTGCTTGAGCCACCAGCATGTCAGTCTCTACCTTGATGTTGTCCAATCGCTCATTTGCCTCGTGTGCGTTCTGCAGAGACTGGTCAATGTAACTTTTACGGTCATTCACCGCCTTCACAATGACAGGGAATCCCCACTTGGTCAGCACCACAAATACGATGCCGAAAGCTATCACCATCCAAAAGAGGAGTCCAAAGTCAGGTGTAAACAGGGACATTACTTACCGATTGCGTTCATACATACGACAACTGCAAACAAGCTGACACCTTCTATGAGAGCGCCCAAAATGATAGCTGCCAACTGTATTTTACCACTTGCCTGAGGTTGACGTGCAATAGCCTCCATAGCAGCCTTGCCGATAATACCAATACCGAAAGCTGCACCAATCACTGAAATACCTGCTCCAATGGCAGCCAAATCAATCCCATGACCCACTGCCTGCATTAAACTTAGTCCTAACATAACTTCTTGTTTTTATTCTATTTGTTTTTGTTTGTCAATTCACTATTTATGTCTCTTCAATCTCTGATTCCTCCTCACTTCCGACTTGTGCTTGACTGATGTAACTGGCACTCATCGTGGTAAACACGAAAGCTTGCAGGAAAGCCACCAGAAGTTCCATCATGTTCATGAAGACCGCAAACAGCAATGCTACAACAGTCATGCTGCGATGCATGGTGACTCCCATAGACACACTGGTAAATATCATGCAGATCAAGCTCAATATGATGGTGTGACCTGCGAAGATGTTTGCCAGCAATCGGATGGTGAGAGAGAATGGTTTGGTAAACAATCCCACGATTTCTATCACTTGCATCAATGGGATGGGGAACTTCAGGAACCAAGGCACATTCGGCCATAGGATATCTTTCCAATAATGTTTTGTACCTGTCAGATTCACTATCAGGAAAGTTGTTGCGGCCAGAGTCACAGTAACTGCGATGTTTCCAGTCAGATTCATGCCAAAAGGAAAAACAGGAATCAATCCAACCAAATTACACATCAGGATGAAGAAGAAGGCGGTTAACAGATAAGGTGCAAACCGTACGCTGTTGCGGCCACCAATCACGCTGTCCACCACGTTGTCATAGAGGTAACACACCACCAATTCTATCAGTCCAACAAATCCCCTGGGAGCTTGCAAAGGATGTTTCTTGTACCAATTGGCACAATAGAGAATCAATGCAATGGTAATGAAGCTAACCATGAAAAGCCCACAAACGTTCTTCGTGATACTGATATCCAACGGACGGCTCTCGCTACCATTAGCGTCTATCTCAGTTATCTTGCCTTTCTCGTTGTAGTGTAAACCTTCGTATGTTTGTCCTTCCGCCAGATGAGATGAAGAAAACGCATGCCACCCTGTATTTTTGCTCCATACCAGAATGGGCAGGTGCAATTCGATGGGATGACCGTTCCACGTGACAATGTGCCAATCGTGTGAATCGCCTATGTGTTCGCTTATAATCTCTTCTGTATTCATCAACAGAGTACCGTTACTTCGTTGTTCTCCACTCGGGCTATTCCATCATTGATAGGGAACTCCTGGCTATCCACCTTGACAACGCCCTTATCCAGAGCTGCCAATAAGGGAGCATGGTCTTGCAGCACTTGCATGCGTCCCTGCACGGAGGGCAGTTCCACGCTTTGTTGGGCCTCGCCCTCAAAGACGACTCCTGATGCCATGATGATTTTTACCCTTATCATATTCTCTTAATCTTTATCGCTGAGCAGCAGCTTTTAACTTTTCTGCTTTCTCCTTTACATCTTCAATGGTGCCTACATTCAGGAAGGCTTGTTCTGGCAGATCATCGACCTCACCATCCAAAATCATTTGGAATCCACGAATGGTATCTTCCAAACTAACCATTACTCCAGGTACACCAGTGAACTGTTGAGCCACAGCAAAGGGTTGAGACAGGAAGCGCTGTACCTTACGTGCACGTGCAACAATCAATTTGTCTTCGTCGGAAAGTTCCTCCATACCCAGGATGGAGATGATATCCTGCAATTCCTTGTTGCGTTGCAGGATAGCCTTCACGCGCTCTGCAGTTTCATAATGTTCTTTCCCAACGATTAAGGGATCCAATATGCGACTGGTACTATCCAAAGGATCAACTGCAGGATAGATGCCTTGCTCAGCAATCTTACGGCTTAATACAGTAGTAGCATCCAAGTGACTGAAGGTGGTGGCAGGAGCAGGGTCCGTCAAGTCGTCTGCAGGCACATAAACTGCCTGCACACTGGTGATACTTCCCTTTTTGGTACTGGTTATGCGTTCCTGCATCTGTCCCATCTCGCTGGCCAGAGTAGGTTGGTAACCTACAGCCGAAGGCATACGGCCAAGAAGAGCACTAACCTCACTACCTGCCTGAGTGAAACGGAAAATGTTGTCGATAAAGAGCAATATGTCACGTTTCTCTCCTTCTGCACCGCTGTCACGGAAACTCTCGGCTACCGTCAATCCGCTTAAGGCTACAGATGCACGGGCACCAGGAGGCTCATTCATCTGACCATAAATCATGGTGGCTTGACTTTTCGCCAATTCATCGGTATCTATCTTCGTAAGGTCCCATTCGCCACGTTCCATGCCTTCCTTGAAAGCTTCGCCGTAGCGGATTACACCGCTCTCAATCATTTCACGCAACAAATCGTTTCCTTCGCGGGTACGTTCTCCTACACCCGTGAAAACAGAAAAACCATTTCCACGCTTGGCTACATTATTGATAAGCTCCATGATCAGGACGGTCTTGCCTACTCCGGCTCCGCCAAACAAACCAATCTTGCCACCTTTTAGATAAGGTTCCAAGAGGTCTATTACCTTGATACCTGTAGGCAGGATATCCTTGCTTGCTTGCAGTTCGTCAAATTTGGGAGGCTCCCGATGAATGGGAAGAGATCCTGTGCGATCCAGATTCTGCATGCCATCGATAGCATCGCCTGTGACATTCATCAGGCGTCCCTTTACCTGGTCACCAATGGGCATCGTAATGGGGCTACCCATTGCTTCTACTGCGACTCCTCGACTCAATCCGTCCGTACTGTCCATCGCCACACAACGAACCGTGTTTTCGCCGATGTGCTGTTCAACTTCCAGAGTCAACCGTTTCCCGTCAGCACGACGGATGATCATACCTTCATGGATTTTAGGGAGCTTTACAGCCTCTCCTTCTTCGCTTGACGTGAAGCGCACATCCACAACGGGACCGATGATTTGTGCTATCTTGCCTATATTTCCAGCCATTCTTCTATCAGATACCTTTTTTATATTGTGTGCAAAGGTATAAAAAAAGTCATAATATGGAACCCTATTTGTTTTTTTTATGTAACTTTGCGTAGCAAATAGACAAGAAAACAGAAACGAAATGAAAAAAATCACTCTTTTAGGTATCGCAATAATTGCTTTATTGGTTGTGGGTTGCAAGGGTAATGATGAACCTGAAGCGACAGGCAACATTGCCGTTACTGGAAATGCTAACAATATCAGCTTGACTGAGGCTACCGTTTATGGAAACGCAAGCATCGCACGTTTGGGCTTGGTGGCCTCACAATGTGTGATTGGCGTTGAATATGATGTAGCTTCCCATGGATTCTCTACCCCTGTCACCTATGTCGCTCAAGGTCTTTCAGGTAGTCTCTTCACCTGCAACCTGTCGAATCTTCTGCCCAATACTACATACGAGTATCGAGCCTATGTCGATGCGCAGGGAGTTGTGTATTATGGTGAGATAGAGAGTTTTACCACTCAAACTTTTGGCAACATTGCCAGTTGTGAATCTTTTGAGAATGTCACTACCATATCTGCAGACGTTGTTGTGTCTGTGAATCCCAATTTGATGACAGGAACTGAGGCAGACCAGAAACTCTATTTCTGCGGAGTGGCTTACTCTGAAAGTGAGGCAGGACTTTATCCCAATGATGAAGGTCGATTGACATGTCGCGTAGATACATTCTTTGCCGCCAAGGATATGCCTTACAGCAGTTACACGTTTACTGCTCACATGGATGCTTTGTCAGCTGGTACGCTCTATTATTATTGTGCCTATACCAGTTGCAATGGTGTAGCCGTTCCTGGCAGTATCCACACGTTGAGCACGAAGGATGGAACGGGGCAGGCTAATGGTCACAGTTGGATTGATTTGGGTCTCTCGTCAGGAACCTGCTGGGCGACTTCTAACCTGGGAGCCACACGGCCTGAGGAGGCTGGAGGTTACTACGCTTGGGGTGAGACGAAGACAAAGGACACTTATACGTGGGCGACCTATACGCTATGCGATGATGGAAGCAAGGAGGATATGCTACGCTATAACGTGAGCGATGGCCTTACTTCCCTCAAGGCAGAGGATGATGCAGCTACCGTTAATTTGGGAGCAGGCTGGCGTATGCCAAGCAATCAGGAAATAGTGGAATTGCTTACTGAATGCCGCTGGACGTGGACTACTGAAAAGGATGTTCCTGGATACCGCATTACGGGTCCCAACAAGAATTCCATCTTCTTGCCTTCTGCTGGTTATCGTGATGGCAACGAACTGCTTCGTTATGGCAATTCTGTATTCTGCTGGTCACGCAATCTGAGCAACACCCTTTCTGCACAAGCCTTCTATGTTGGCGCCAGCCAAGCCGACAAGGGATGTGAGGAAGATTATCGCTATTATGGGCAGACCATTCGCCCTGTTTACGCTCCTGAATAAGATCTTTTCTTGATGGCTGCGACTTGTTCCAGCGTGTAACGGTGCTGGAGGTCAGTAAAGTAATGAGGATGAGAGACACGTTTCTCCTCAGGTGGAAGGGTCATGTAGTCCCCATAGAGAAGAGTCAGGTAGGCATCATAGTCGCGAGGAACAACGACGGTGGTTGACTCGAAGGGCAGTTCGATAACATCACGGAACCATTGAGTCTGGAAAACTCGTCCCTCCCATTGAGTCACGCAGACACATTTGTCTCCACTTCCTCCCACATATTTTTTTTCGAAATCAAGGAAAGCCTGGAGATAACGTTGGGGATTTCTTTTTCGCCATAAGTTGAGGATTCGAAGTCCTGTTCCATGAATGTCACCACGAAAAAGACATCGGAAGAGGGAACCCAACGAGTAGTGGCTTAAGGCGTTGATGTACTTGTCGAAATAATAATGACTGCGATACTGGCGGGCGGTGATTATCTCATCAGGTTCATTGAACTCATCCAAAGGGAAGATATCTATGTAAACACCCATGATGAAAGGAAGATGCTCGAATTCCCAAATGGTGGAATTGCAGTCAGAAATCTTTGCGAAAGGCATGTAGTAGCCTTCATCAGCCACAGAAATAATCTCGTATCCCTTTGAGCGCAACTCATCGCCCATCATCAGAAGACGGTTATAATCAGCACGAGACATGTAGATGTCGATGTCATCATCCCAAGGGATAAACCCTTGATGGCGTACAGCCCCCAAGACGGTTCCACCGCAACCCACGTACTTCATGCCGTGTTTGCTGAGAAAGTCCTTTGTGAAAAGGAAGGTCTCAAGCAGCTTGGTTTTTAAGGGATCCTGATGCGATGCTGGATTCATGCGATATGTACTCCCAAAAGCAGTTTCTTCTTAATCAAACATATCCAAGAAGAGCTGGGCGCACCACAGCTGCCACTTCTGGTTGCCAGTCAACTGAGACATGGGGATGTCCTTGCGGAACTCAGGACGGGTTGGCCCCTCCCAATTACGGAAAATGGCATCCACAGGACGAGGCATTGGAATCTTGAAAGGAATCTCCAGTTCAGGATATTTAATGGCATACAAACCACGCACCAGATACTTGGGCTCACCGTTGCGTACACGCTGCATGTCTAAGGGATCAGCCATGATAAGGCGCACGTATGGGTCATAATAAGGTAGATCAGCTGCGTGGAAAGCATTCAGATAAGAACCTGAACTCTCTATCGAGAACACCTCATCCATGAAACGCATGTAATCGATGTCGTTCTCGCCCTGACGATATTGCTCATAGAGAGCATCCTTTGCCTCAGGAACAGGGTGGGAGAGGACAAGTGAAGGTTCAAGGAACGTATAACGGCGAACGAAACCATCATACGTCCATTCAGGAGTAATGAGTTTATCCATTCCGCCAAAGATAAGGTCTGCGCTCTCGCCTACCAGCATCATTTCCACTCCATCCTTCTTTGCCTGGATAGCAGCCTTGTAGATCTGAGGTTCGATGGAATGAACGGGAGCCCACTTGGAAGCCATCACGATGGGAGTGAAATGAGTGTAATCCTCGAAAGTGATATTGACGAGATGATGCTGCAGGCCAAACTTGGCACAATACTTCTTGGCACGCTCCAGGTCTGCATCGAAGACACCCGTATCAGAAACGAAAGTATAGGCATGACTTCCTGGACGAAGGTAGGCAGCCAGGTTGCCGCTGTCCATCCCGCCTGAGAGCAAGATGCCGATATTGTCATATAGCTTGTAAAGTTCATCCACCTGAAGCTGAATCATGCGGTCGATATCCTCTGATGTATGCACAGGAATGCGCTCATCTTCAGGGATAGCCTCGTAGTTGTGATGAGAAAAACCAGGATAGAAATCAGTTCCGTCGCGCCAGATGTAACGGAAAGCCATATAGGAATTCAAGCAAAAATCCTTGTCATAACATGCCATAACGAATAGAATATGAATAGGTTAGAAAATGGGTTGATAACTCTCTGCGGATACTAATCTTTGTCTCGCACAATGTGCAGGGCCTCGTTGATCTTCGTTGACGATACGCCATGTGTATAAGGGAAATAAACGATGCGGATACCAGCCTCGCGGAACTCCTTCTCGTACTCCTCCCACTTTTCCGTCCCGTACCAGTCATCTCCTACGAAAAGGATTGTTGCCCCCAGCTTCTTGCACATGGTCAGTTTGTCCATATCATATTGAGGCACAGCAGCATCCACGCACTTGATGTTGCGGATGATCTCGATGCGGTCAGAAAAAGGAATCATCGCGTGCTTGCCCTTATAGAGCACCAGCTCATCAACGGTTACCCCTACGATAAGCTTGTCGCAGAGCCCCTTCGCATTTTTCAATAAGGTAAGGTGTCCGATGTGAAACAAATCGAAAACACCAGCTGTATATCCAATAACCATAACGTTTAAGTACTTGTTCGTCGATTCAGATGGCAAAATTACGAATAAGCGAGCGAAATGCAAAAGAAAAGCTTGTTTTTTTTTCATTTCAGAGTGAGAGGACTCCGCCTGCGCCTGAGCACCTACTGGAGCGCAAGAATTTCGACGAAGTCAAAATTACGAAAAGTTGTGTAAAACACAAAACAAATTCCTTGTTTTTCCCTTTCCCGTCACCTTCTCAAACTTATTTCCCCCATTGTTTGTTGGGCTCAGGTCCCATCTCAAGCACTAAGCTGCCACCACGAAGCAGTTCTGAGGCAGGGAAATGGAAGGTCTGGAGAGGTTTGCCGTTGAGGATGGCGCTCTGAACGTACATGTTTCTTCGCGAAGCGTTGCGGGCTTCTATCACAAATTCTTTTCCACGGCCATAGCGCTTCCCCAAATGAATCACAGCCTTCTGATAGATTGGGCTTGCAATCTCATAGATAGGATTTACGCGACATCCTCCATCCGTTTGGAAAAGACCCAGCGCTGCCATCACGAACCATGAACTCATCTGGCCCTGATCCTCATCGCCCAAGTAGGCATTTGATATGCCTGAGCCATAGTAGCGGTCGGCTACCGAACGGGCCCATTTTTGAGTGAGCCAAGGATAGCCTGCCCAATTGAAGAGATAGGCGAAATGCATGCTTTGCTGATTTCCTTGCACCACGGGATATGCCCAATATTGTTCGTTGGGAGCATTGAATCGCAAGGGTTCGGAAGCACGGAATCCCCAATCCAGACGGTCTGCGAAGGCTTGGCTGCCCATGATCTCGACTAATCCAGGCACATTTTGGGGCACGAAGTAGCTGAGTTGCCATGCATTTCCCTCCACATAATGTTTGTTTGCTCCTGTTCGGAAGGGGTCCAGATCAGGTAGGAATTGTCCTGTAGTGTCTCTCATCTCAGCGTATCCCGTCTTGGGATTGATGGCATTCTTCCACCATGTTCCCCGTTCCGCAAAAATCCGTGCATCCTCTGTCTTCCCTAACGCTTGAGCCATTTGCGAAACGGTCCAATCATCGTAGGAATACTCCAGCGTATTGGAGAATCGTCCCTTTTCGTATGGCACGTAGTGATATTTGAGATAAGGAATCAGGTCCCGATTACCAGCAAATCCCCCAGCCACCTGGGTTGCCGGAGTAGTCTGCATCTTGCGTATAGCCTCGAAGGCATGTTCGGCATCGAAGTCGCGGATACCCATCTGATAAGCTGATACGATAAGTGGAATCTCATGTTCAGCCACCATCACGGGGATGTATTCCATTCCAGCAGGTCCTTTTCCGAGCCATCCGCATGCGTCATAGAGTGCAAGTTGTGAGCGAACCCATCGGGAGCTCCATTCTGGTGTCACCAGATTCCAGAATTGATTGAGGTTCCAAAAAGTATTCCAGAAAGCATCGCATCCCAAGGCAACCTGATCTTTCTGACTTGTGTGTCGCACCTGTTCGTCAGGAGCTACCCAATCGCCGTTCACATCGCTCCATATATTGCGGCAAAGTGCGTGATACATGTTGGTGTAGAATTCATGTGGGATTGATTTAGACTTTTGCAAGTAACTGAAACACAGACAGAAGCATAATGCTCCCAAAAGTGAACGGTACAAAAAAGTGCAATTGCGAAGAAGGGCAAATCGTAGAGTTTTGCGGAGCAAAACCAGCCTTCAAGAGTGAGCAAGATTTAACAATTTGTTAAGATTATTTAACTTTCAATTTTGGGGCATTTTGAGTTTTTGCCAACTTCGGTGAGCAAAGACAAGGATTTTTGTCAGTCAAAAGAGAGAAGAAAAAGCATCAAAATTGGGCCAGTTGTACCGCCATTGTATCTCGGACGCTCTAAGTGTCTGGGATTCTGTGGCGGTTAATAATTCAAAGTCAACGAATGACATAAAAAATGTGCTGTCAATTGTATCAATGTTTATGTGTCACCAGACAGATAATCTTTGGTACAAATTGGTTAAAAAGGTAGGGAAAAGAAAGGTTGAGGTGACACTTTGAGGCAATAATGAAGTAAAAATAGGTGTGTTCACCTTATTTAAGATGGCAAGTTGCCTGTATTTAGAGAAAAAGTCGTAACTTTGCACGCAAAGTTTGCAATAAAGCTGACAATATGGCTAAGATAATCGTACAGAATACGCAGATAACGGTCATTAAGCAGAATGAAGATGACTACATCAGCCTTACAGACATGTTGAAGGCTAAAGATGGTGAGTTCTTTTTTTCTAACTGGCTGCGCAACCGCAATACCATTGAGTTCCTTGGAATATGGGAGCGGTTGATGAATCCGAATTTTAATTGTGCCGAATTCGACATAATTAAATCTCAAGCAGGGTTGAACCGTTTCCGTCTCAGTGCCAAAGAGTGGACAGAGAAGACCAATGCCATCGGTATTATCTCAAAGGCAGGACGTTATGGTGGCACTTATGCCCACAAGGACATTGCTTTTGAATTTGCCATGTGGATAAGCCCTGAGTTCAAGGTCTATCTGATTCGAGAGTTCCAACGACTGAAAGACGAGGAGCAGAAGCAGCTTGGTTGGACTGCAAAGCGTGAACTGTCGAAGATTAACTACCGCATTCATACGGATGCCATCAAGCAGAACTTGATTCCAGAAGAGGTGACGGCTGCACAGGCCAACATCATCTATGCTGAAGAAGCTGACGTGCTCAACGTAGCCATGTTCGGACAGACTGCCAAGCAATGGCGTGAAGCCCATCCAGAACTGAAAGGGAACATACGTGACTATGCTTCCATCAACGAACTCATTTGCCTGGCGAATATGGAGAACATCAATGCCGTTCTCATTGACGAGGGAGTACCACAGGGTGACCGCCTTGTGCGGCTCAATCAGATTGCCATCAATCAGATGCGTGTTCTGGAGAACGACGATAATAGAAACCTGTTAAAATGACATGAGTGGATAGGACATAACATAGAAACGACATAAGGAAGCGTTGACTTTTTGATTCTTGTTCCAAAATTCGCCAAAATTTTAACCTACGAGATGATAGAAGTTGATGCTCGCGTTTAGGCGCGAGCTGAGACTTGTATTAGTAGGTAGGCGTTTGGCGATGCCTTGGAACAAATGCACAGAATCAGACTCGCGCCATCTTTATGTCCTGAGATTAGGAAAGTTTAACGCCTCTGGTTGTTATATTCCGGCGTGAATGGCGTATATAATATTAGTAAATACAAATAAAAAACGAAAAGAATAATGTACAAACAAGCCATCATCACCATCCTGCTCGCCCTCGTCGCAATGGCTGGGCAGGCACAAACGAAGGTCATAGGCCACGTCGTCAATGAGCGGGGCGACGGTGTGGAGTACGTCAGCATCGGAATTGAGGAGGATAGCGTGGGCGTTATCTCCGATGCACAGGGACACTTCGCGCTGACGATACCCACTGGACGTAGGGACAACCTGACGTTCACGCACGTTTCCTACCAGACGGCGACAATCCCCTACACGATTTATGCCGATGGGCCCGAACTGACCGTTACACTGAAAGACAAGGTAATTGAACTGGCTGAAGTCGTAGTCGGCAAGAAGAACAAGCCGCACACGCTGTCGGGCAAGTCGTGGATAAGGATTAGCACGGCAGGCTTCGAGGGCGACTGCAAAGGAGAAATAGAATGGGGACCTATCTTCAAAAACAGGAAAGACTATCTGCTGACCGACATCATGATCGCCATCGACAAATGCGAGTACGATGAATGCCTATTGAGTTTCAACTGCTATGAAGTTCGGGAGAAGAAGTTTGTCAACGTGTTGAACAAGCCAATCTACCAGCGTGTCACGCCAGCCGACAACGGCAAACAACTCAGCGTCAGCCCAGCGGAGTCCATTGTTCTGAAAGGCAAAAAGAAATACTGCGTCACAATCAGCGTAGTTGACATCAAGGGCAAAGGCAGGCTGTCTTTCCCTGCCAACTTTAAAAGCAGTTACGCTCGCCATAAGGTAAAAGGCAGAATGCGGAAGATTCCAGGATGTCCGATGATTATCGTGAAAGGGTATGAGGTGGAATAACACTGATTCACTACCTCAATCCCCCATTTTCTTTTAATAAGAATATAATCTAGTGGGGCACTAATAACTTTGCGAGATATTTCAGTAACGTTGTGTTTGATTCATGCAACAGAAAAATCAATTTATAAAATGAACATCATCATCATTGGAGCCACATCAGGCATAGGTAAAGCCTTGTTTGAGAAATATGCAACCGACAGAAACCGTATAGGTATCATTGGGCGACGAACACACCTGCTTGACGAACTCCACCAACAACACCCAGAATGCACCATCACCGTAACAGCCGACATCACCAAACAGGACGAGGTAGAGAGAGCCATCCATGACTTCACCAAAGAACTCGGCCATGTGGATTTAGCCATAGTCTGCTCTGGAACGGGCGAGATTAACCCCACGCTTGACTACGCATTGGAACGCCCTACGCTTGACACCAATGTGATGGGTTGGACATACGTCATTGACACGCTCTTCCATTTGTTTGAGCAACAGGCGCATGGCCATCTCGTTGCCATTACGTCGGCAGGAGGACTGCGTGGTGAACCGATGGCGCCTGCCTACAGCGCGACTAAGGCCTATCAAATCAACTATATGGAAGCTTTGCGCAAAAAGGCTTTCAAGGCTGGCGGAAAAGTCATCGTCACTGACATCCGGCCTGGTCTTGTCAATACGGCAATGGCCAAAGGCGAGGGCCTCTTCTGGGTGATGCCCGTCGAAAAGGTTGCCAGCCAAATCTGTGCTGCCATTCGCAAGCGCAAGTCTAAAGCCTATGTCACAAAGCGTTGGCACGTTCTCGCCATCATCAACAAGAATTTACCATTCACATTATATAAGAGAATGTAAATTCGTATTTTAGGGAAAAAATAAATCGGAATTTTTGTAGTTTTTTCACTGGTTTGTTGTCTAACGGGTAAAACGAATAAGAAATGGAAACAAAAGAGCAAAGATTTTCAAGAGTCGTTGAAGAATATAAGCGGACAATCTATACGGTCTGCTATATGTTCTCCAAGGATGAAGACGAGGTGAATGACCTGTTCCAGGAGATCCTGATCAGACTCTGGCAGGGATTTGATTCCTTCGAGGGGAAAAGTGATATCAAGACGTGGATTTACCGCGTCAGCCTCAATTACTGCCTCAATTATGACAAAAAGCAGAAGCGGGCTGGTAATCGGGTGAGTCTCGACATGGACGTCAAACCCTACGAGGACAATTATGAGAAATCCCTGCAGGTCAAGCATCTCTACAAGAGAATCAATGCGCTCGGACTCGTTGACAGAAGTGTCATCCTGTTGTGGCTCGAAGGCCTGAGCTATGACGAAATCGGCGCCATCCTCGGCATTTCTGTCAAGAACGTTTCCATCAAACTTGTTCGCATCAAAGAACAGTTAAAACAAATGTCTAACATCTAAATGAGCAAAACAATGGAACCCGTGGATATCAACTCTAAGGAACTGCAGGAACTCAAGTCTGAGTTCAACGACCTGAAGGAAACGCTGAATAAACAGCGAATCGTAAACAAAGAGCTTCTGGCGCAAGTCCAGAAACAAAAAACTTCTTTCATCGGGAAAGACCTTGCAAGGAGAATGTCAATGGACATTATCACCATCCCGATGATTATCGTCATTTGCCATGCTATCGGGTGGCCGATGTGGTTTGCCGCCGCCGTGTCGATCTGGGCATTGATTGATCTCCTCGCAGTGCTTGTGGGAAGGAAAAGATTTGATACGCAGAAAATGCTTGATGACGACGTCCTCACTGTGGCGAAGACCGTCAAAGAGTACAAGAAGTTTTATCATCTGTCAATGATGATTGGGGCAATTCCAGCCGTAGCCCTGGTTGCTTTTATTCTCATCCGAATCTACACACAATCGGCCCCCGATGAGAATATGCTGTTCCCGACGGCCATTTATATCTTTACCTGTGTGGCTGGTGTTTTGTTTTCAGTCAAAACGTACAGGAAAAAGATGGAAGCCTGCGATAACCTGATTGACTCGCTGGAAAACAAGTCGGAATCAATAACAGCTTAAAATCACAGGGGACAGGCTTTTGAATTAAATTCACTTCAAAAACCTGTCCCCCATGTTTATTCGGGCTGCTATCATATAGCAGCTGCCTATCTCGATATCCCTTGTTGGAACTTCTGTATTCGTCCATCGTATCTGCCATCAGCAATGTCGTGTACTTCATGGTCGGCACGTCGTAGTTCATTGGCATTGAACTTGCCCAAGACGTTTGCCAGCCAGACAAACCAGTCTGCGACTTGTTTCAGGGTTGCACTTGCCAGTTCGGCAAACATCTTCAGGTATTGCTTGATGGCGTATGACTCGTTGTCCCAGAAAATATCGCCGTGTTTGCCGCCACGACCTCCGAAACCAGAATAGGCAAAGTCCTGAATGGCTTTGATGCAAAACTGCAAACCCTCGTCAATGCGGTAGATATAGGCAGACATGGCAAAGAACATCGGGTCTTGCCAGTTGCCACGCTCCTTGATAGTGTAGAAGTCCCGCAGCTTCTCGTCGGCTTTCGCTGACAGTCCCGCAACTTCCTGTTTCTTGGCATCAATGGCATCATCAAGTGCCTGGGAGCAGTTTGTCTTGTTCCTGATGTCAAGGTCGAGGCGATTGCTGCGCTCAACCTTCGTGCGGTTGGCACTTGTCAGATAGTCGTGTTCCTTCCACAAATCTGCCACTTCCGTTTTCGCCGCCTCGACCTCTGCATCCGCTTCTTCCTTCTCGGCGATGGCTTTCTTTGCCTCTTCCTGTAGCTGCTTCTTCTTGTTCTCCTGCTTCTGGATGATGAAGTCGTTCCGCTCCAGATGGTCAATCCCTGTCTCAGATTTCTTCTGCCCTCGCTGCATGTCCAATGTCTCAGCTACCAAATCCTGGATGGCAGACATGTCCTCGGCATTCAACTTGAAGGACTTGCCTGTGTCGTGGTCCATCCAGTCCCAGATGATATGAGCATGGTAGTTCGGTTCCCACGATGCGGGGTCGTTAGTGTCCTCATAATGCCCTTCGTCCTTATGAATGTGTATCTGTATGGCTCTGATGCCCCACCTCTCGTGCACTCTTTTGACATAGCTCAAAAGGTCTTCCATCGTCGTGTCGGGCTTGATGTTCACCACCCCTTCACGGATTGGGCTGCACCCCTGACGGACACGCTGCTTGCCTTTCTTGTCCGTAAACTTCACGTCCTTCTCCTGCATCGCCCTGCCAGTCTTCTGCTTCACCATGACACGGATGTCTTCATAGTACTGCTGAAGACTGACACCCTCCATGTCAGGTGCGACATATACTTCATTCAGATGGGCCAGGTCTTTGCGGATGTAGAGCATGGCAGGATTGAGAGATGCGATATAGTCTGCGTCCCTCCTGTTGTGTCGCTCACTCTGGGCGATGTTGCACGGCTTGATGTGCTCGGATGCTTTTGCTGTTGTTGCCATAATTCTGCTTGCAGTTTTCTGTATAATCGGTTATCAGGGTATCGGGGCAGAGCCTTGATTGGAGGGTGCAGGGAGAGAGTCACTTCCTGCTCAGGGGTCTTGGGGGCTGATGCCACTGAGCGGAGTTTGCAAAGAGAGGGACACTCTTTGCTCCGGGTTCTCAGGGGTGAAACTCATGAGCGAGGTTTCGGGGCAGCGTCCTGAACGGGTCAAGGGCAGCGCCTTGTGGGTTCTCAGGGCAAAGCCATGAGTCCCTCGGAAGAGCCCACAACTACGAAAGCGGAGCGTGTAGTTATAGTGGGCTATAACAAGGCAAGCCTTTTTCTCCCCGCACAACGTTCCGAACTGCCACGCTGTGCTCATGTCTCTATTCCTTTCCCTTCTGTCGATACCTCTGGGAGCAAGCTCTCATCTTGATGGCGAAAAGGTTGCTGGGGTACACTGTCGGCTGTAGGTTGTTTGTCCTCTTCACGCATATTATCAGACTGGAGATTGCTACTTGTTGGATAATGGCGCTTGTCAGCAACACTTTCGCTTGATGACTGACAGACAGGACTCACGCGCTTGCGTGTATTATCATTAGATGGTAGGGAAAGAGAAGGAGTAAGGCTATGCTCCTTCTTGACTTCTGCCAGAGATTCGGACGACATGACCTTAGTCACGTTGCCTGTATCGGCAGAAGATGTCCCACCTGAATCTGTTGGTGTCGGTTTACAGACTTCAACTGTTTCAGCACCGCTTTTAGGTGGGACATGGTTAGTCGGTCTTGTTGGCTTCTCTATGGGCTTGACCATAGGGTTGCTGACAAAGTAAGGATTCTTGATTGTCCGCTGATCCGTGAACCAGACGGACAGACACAACAACGTGTGGATGGTCGTGCGGTTTGACGGTTCAGAACGGAGAATGCCCATCTGATTAAACTCCCTGATGATTCGGGTGGCGGTCTTTCGGTTGCAACCCCACATCAGGGAAAGCTCGACCTTGGAGGCCATGAACTGTCCTGGCTGTAGGACTGCTGAGAAATGGGTCTTGGTCACTGTTGTCTGTTCCATGAGGGTTAGGCGGATGAAGGTCTTGAAACACTTCATGCGGCTGATATCCTGGCATTCATCCGACAGGTAATCATACTGTGCTTCATTCAGAAGCGTGCTGTATCTGATATTGGTGTATCGCATAATAACAAGTGGTTTTAATGAGGAAGTGGGACTGTCATGTCCCACCTCCGAAAGTAAGAATCATTGTTGCTGGACGGCAGCCGGCTTGTGCCGTTTCTTCTCACGCATCTGCTCCAGATGGGCATCGAACTCTGCCTGTTCCTGCTCGGAGAGCGTATAAGGCTTGTCGTATGCCCCTCCGCTCTGAATCCATTCCACAAGTTCCTTCTTGAAGAAGTAGAGCTTGTTGCCACGCTTGCGGTATGGTATGCGTCGCTCAGAGGTGAGGGAATACATCGTGGAGCGTTTCTTGCCAATGAACTGACAGGCTTCGTCCATCGTCATCATCTGGTCATCGTTGGTATTCTCGGATGCTTCTGCGGCATCTTTCTTCTCGTCAAGGCGGCTAATCACATAGTCCACCTTGGTCAGGAGTTCGCCGACTGCCTTGGGCAGCTGGTCGAACGAGAGATTACTTTCATTTTGTTCCATGTGAGTTTTTAAAATTTTGTTTAAACGTCAAGAATATCAATGAGCAAGTGTTTCTTTGTTCAGTACTTCTCCAGAAGTGGCAGTTTCCTTGGCATCATCCTTCAAAGAAATGCGCTCGGATGCGTCACGTTTCAGTTCGTTGACAACCTCTGCATACACCTGTGTTGTGGCAAGGTTGCTGTGGGTAAGCAGCTTGCTCACGGTGTAGATGTCCGTGCCTCCTGCCAGTTGCAAGGTGGCGAATGTATGACGAAAGCAGTGAAAAGTGATGTGCTTGGTGATGCCAGCAGCCTTTATCCAGTCTTTGAGGTGAGCGGCAACTAGGTTCGGTGTCAGTTTCTTGAATACCTGTCCCTCTCCACGCTCGCCGCACAGAGCAAGTGCTTCTTCACTGATGGGCAGGATGGCATCGGTCTTTGTCTTCTTGGTGGTGATGTCAAGCACCCAGCCGCCATCGCCCGACTTTTTGATGTTCTCCCACTGAAGCAGGATGCAGTCGGACAGGCGAAGACCCGTAAGACATGAGAACAGTCCGGCACGGCGTAGCACGTCACTCTTGCACTCTGCCTTGGACAGTGCAACAAGTTCCTCCTTGGTCAGGTACTGCCGCTTGTTGCCGTGTCCCTTAGCTTTGACAAGTTTCTTGGCTATGTTCTCCTTGATATGTCCGTCATCGTATGCCATGCGAAGGGCGGCTTTCAGCTTTATGAGGTGGTTGTTGGCGGTGGTGGGCATCATCGGCTTGCCGTTATGATAGCACTCTGCCGACAAAAGATAATCAACAAACTTCTGGCAATACGCAGCATCAAGGTCGCAGAAGCGGCACTCGCCACCCGAATATTTGACGAAGTGCTTGTAGGCTGCCTCCCAGTTTGCCTTGTTGGTTGTCTTGTTCATACACTGCTTGAAGTAGTCAAGAAAACTCTCCTGGCCTTTGGAGCGGTCGAGGAAACCGAACTCCTCATTGATGATGGACTCCGTGCGGCGGCACTTGATAAGCTCTGCCTTCTGCATGATACTGCGGTTATACTCCACCTGGAACTTCTCCGTCGGGTTCGTGTAGATGTAGAATCCCAGATACTCGCGCCGTGACAGACGGCCAGTCTTCGGGTTGCGGATAGGTGGATAGAAATCGAGGTACAGCGATGTCTGTCCGTTCTTTATCGGTCGCTTCCGCACGGTGACCTTGGTGCATAAGTTTGTCATATCTGCTATATATTTATATTGTATTGCTTTTGTCTATCGTCGGTTGTCCTGTGCTGCCTTTTATGGGCGGCTGGGACTTGAACCGTTTGCAAAGGTACGCCCTTTGTTTAGGTTGAGCCTAAAATATTGACACTCAATGCATCAGATTTAACCTGAGTTAGCGTTTGAGTATGAAATTGCAGCGATAATCATACTATAAACGGGGTTGACAGTTGCACTGCATTCATTGTTGCCATTGGTTTCAAGACACTTCCAGAGGAGGGGTACATCTTTTTCGGATGCACTGCAAAGTTAGGGAGAGCAAAGCTACAATCAGGGTACAACGGTCTGAAACCAGCCGTTTTGAGCCTCGGATTACAGGATTGGTTCTAACCATCCCTGCAAGTAGTACCAACATTTGTATTCTTATATTCAGCTTCATATCCGTTTCGCCTTGGTACTGGCACTTGTTTTCTCGGCTTTCTTTCGGGCTGCTTCCCAGTCCGCTTTAAGGTAGAGGTTTGTCCTGCCGCCCTTGGCTTTTTTGATACGGACATTGTGTGTCTCTGCAAAGCGGCGTACTTGCGTCTTACCCAGGCCATACTTCTGCATGATGTCGAAACAGGTGTAGTATGCTTCCAGCTGAGCCTTGCCTTGCTCCTCGTCGTACTTGGCAATGGCTCCCTCCACGTCCTCTTTCCTGAAAGCAGTCGTTCCCCAGGCGTGGACGGATGGAAGTTGGAAACGGTTGCGCACTTCATAGAAGCGACCGTACTTGATGTTGAACTTGCTCATTACCTCTGCCAACGTATAATAGGTGTCGTGGGTTACACCTTCTGGGGCTTTCTCACTGGCTGGTGTTATGCGGCATTTGGCGGTCTTATTTACGCTGCCCGTCTCTGGCTTGGCGGTGGTGTTACTCTTTTTCTTTTCCCTTCTGTCATTATTAAAAAGCAGGGACGAAAAAGGTAGCACGACACTACAGCCTTGCCTTTCGGCAAAGTCTGTAAGTTCCTGTAGGCTTATGCGTGTCATCCGCTTGCCGAGGTTGACGGCTTTCAGTCTGCCAGAAGCAATAAGCAATCGCACCATCTTAGTGCTGACACTGATGGCGACGGAGGCATCCTTCACGGACAGAAGGATGTTAGGGATTTGAGAAGTCTGTTTCATGCCCATATCGAGTAATTTTATCTTATTTTGCCGTTTTTCGGGGGACGGTCCATGACGGAAACCAATTAAGCGGATTTAAGGGGAAATAAGGTGATTTAAGGGAACACCCTACGAACCCTCTGCTCATCCACCCGAGGTACAATGGCGGTACAAAATTACTCTAATCGGGGCAAATCTGCAATAGACGAAGAATAATGTTAGTTAAGCGGAGTTAATTGTATAACAGCGTTTTACACGCTTTGATTTAAGGTTTATTTCGGTCTATTTTGACCTAATTTAATCGGTGTAGAATCGGATTTTCTCTTGCCTGTCATCCGTTGTGATGTCGATCCTGTTGAGAATATCGTTCCATACCTTCTTCTGATGGTTTACCACAGCTGTAAAATCCCATCCAAAGGGGTTGGAAATCTCGGTCCGCAGATTAAGGTCAGCATTCTCTATGCTTACCAGTGAGATTCCTGTCCGAATCTTTACTATAGGATGATTCTTTGTATCGAACTCCACATACATTCCTCCGTCCTTGAGATGCTGGGCTTTCAGTCGGCTTTGTTGCTCTACTTCTTCCTCTTTCCAAATGCCAGTACGCAGGATGGGAGCATCGAATTCCATCACGAAATGGATGATGTATTCTTGGTCGGCGTCATTGCTCCATACATGGGGACGTGCCGAAAGCTGGTGGCTGAAGCCTTCGATGCGACGATCCGACACTTGGCGGACATCCACATCTACCAATTCGTAGCCGTATTCGCTGGGGACATTCAGGTCAATCATCACGCGTCCGTCTTGATCCTGAGGGAAGGTGAAGCGCATCAGCGAGGCACGTTCGGTAGCAGTCATTTCGGCCCATATCTTGGTGTCAGAGAGAAAGACGCGATAGTAGCCAAGAGGTGCCTCTTCTGTGGATTTGTCGATGCGTGAGCGGTAACCTTCATCAGGTTTCAGTTCATCGCCCACTTGGGTTTGCAACGGTCCGTTGGTAGGCATGACACCTAATCCCGCCATCGTCCATTCATGGATATGGGAGAAGCAGCCGATGCTCTCCATGCTGGGCTGATAACCCGATTGCCATCCAGCATTCTCGTTGTCAGGACTAAGTTTGACCATTCCGAAAGGCATCCAGGGACCTGGAGCAATCATCCATCGCGAGTGAGCAGTTCCCATGCGTGTATCCACATAGTCAGCATGCGTTTGCAACTTTTGAGGGCTTCTTACCACATTTCCCTCTTCCAGTAGAAGGTTGTCCGCCAGAATCTGGTATCGCGATGTTTTCTTCTTTTTTACAGCCTTCATGGGCACCTCCAGCACATAACGAGCAGAATCAAGATGTGTAGCATAGATTTGTTTGCCATCCAGCTGTACGGATAACTCATGGAAATTGCCCAGATGCTCCACGTCAACCAACAAAGGTTGTACCCGTTTGCCAGTCTTCAACTCGTAGTCAGCCGCTTTTACTGAACGCACGAAAGCATAGGGATTAAGAGGTTTCATCAGCATCTCTTCGGGACCCTCCAGCCTTATTTGATCGAAAGCAACCCAAGCACCCTCAAGGATAGTCAAAGTTATCTGGTTGCCACCTGGGTGGAGTGAGCCTGCCTGAATCGGAATCTCCAGCAAGCGCTCATCCTCGGCCTTGATGTCTCCGCGGATGACACGATCGGCACCGTTAGAAAGCTCATGATAGGAAACCGCTTCGTTGACGATAACCTTCAGTACCGATCGTCCCCAGAACATACCAGCCAGATCTATCGTGAGCAAGGCTTGGTCTTTCTCGTTGGACTTTTCGAGGGCGAAAAGGATGTTCAGCACTTGTGTCCTGCATCCTGCGGTATGGGATGAACCAGCCCACACATCGTCAGGGCCTGGCAGCACGTAAGGGAAGTCTGTCTTGGGGTTAGAATGTCCAACGAGGAAATATCTGTCTTCGAAGCCGAAATCGTTGTTTACGAAATCCTCGTAGTTCTTGGGAGCCAATGCAAACTCACGGGTGGAATTGTCGCTTTCTCCTATTTTCCAAATGACATGCTGTTTTGCCCCAGTTGTGGTCGCGCAAAGCATCATTACTGCCAAAAGAATGTCTTTCATAAGTTTCTTCCATGTTTTTTTCTCAGCAAAGATATTGTTTTCTTTTGAATTTTCCTGTCTCTGCCCTGATTTTTTTTCGTCATTGAAAGAAAAAATTTTTTTCAAAAATCCAATAACAGCCTACATACCTACATAAAACCAATGTAAATACCTGTAAACAAATAGATTACGGCATATGGCAGCATACATAAAGCCTACATGGAGCCTACATGGAGCCTACATAAAATCGTAAATCGTACATCGTTAAATAGTAAATGCATGTATGTATGCTTTATGTAGGCTTTGTGTAGGCTTTATGTATGCTCAAAAAATTGTATTTGATTGATAATCTTTTACTTAAAGCAGATTTATGTAGGCATGTAGGCTTGTAGGTAATTTCAAAAAAAATTTTTTTGCAGACGCGACACGTTGAAATCGCAAAGACAACGTGTTGAGTCGGGCAACTCAACACGTTGATTTTGAAGGAATAACGTGTTGTTCCTGACGAATTCGCGTTGTTGTTAGAAGGGTAAAATTCATGTATGTATGTACCCTAAAAACGATTTTTTGATGCTTTTTGGAGGGACTGTAGGAAAACTTTGTTGGGAATAACTGATTCGCCAGTAATTTTTGCTTTGTAATTACCAAATGTCTTCTGGTTCGTTGGGATTGTCATACACCTCTTTGGGGCAATATTCCATGTAGTCCATGTAGAACTCTTTCTGCTCACTATCCAGAACGGATTTTATGCGCAGATAGTAAGTCTCGTTGGGGTCCATGGTCTGGCGTACGATGATGTACCGCAGGTTGCTGGTCGCTGCACGTTCGTTGTTTCCTGCCGCTCCAGTTCCTGTGACGCTGAGCACTCCCTTCATGACATTATTGTTACGCAACCGCTTGTCGACTTCTGCGTTATAATCGTCATCGTCTGTGTCTGGCTCATACCCAGCGTTCATGCTTCCGATGGAGCGTGTCAGATCAACGGGTATACCTGCGACAGGAAGGTGGTTCAAGTCGGAACCAAAATAGAACTGTTGCACGCCTCGATCACCATTGGGCAACACGTTGTATCGCAACTCGTAGGTTCCGCGTCTGGGGACAGGTGGCATCGTGAAAGTCAGTTCGAAACGTCCCTTGGCTTTCATTTCGTCAGAGTGCATGTTGGGCCATTCATAAGCATAGGCGTTGAGATAGATGAAGATGGTCTGGTCATTCATCTGCATGTTCTCGAAGTAGTTGTAGATGCTGGTGTTAGGGATGTACACATCCTGATTGACGAAGTCAGAGGATTGCTTCAGTCGTATTTCGTTATTCATGGCTTCTGGAAAGAGGGACATGCCATCGAAGCGAAGACGCTGCTTGGCGAGGTTGTCGCGTACCTCGTCGTTGTAGGAGAGAGGCGCATCAATAGGATAGATGCAGCAGTTGATGATGTCGGTCAGGACGGCCTGTTCAGACTCTCGATTGACACGACACCCCACTTTATCAGGGTCGCAGGAAATTTCTTGATAGGTTCCCCTGCGCCCGTTGTCGAGATTGGGAAAGCGGTTCAAATAAACACCTTCTGAGGCTTTGCTCTCATAGATCTTCAGCAGTCGTCGTTTCCCCATCGTCGTGTAGATTTCGTACATGGGAATGCCCAGGGTTGCGTTGGTCCTGTAGTTGTAGCCTGACTCGTTTACGTGGAAGACCAGTCTGTCAGCCGATGTGCGGAAGGGCAATATGTGGTAGGTGACCCACTGGTAGAGCAGGTTCTCTTCGCTCTCATAGTCTGTGCCAGTGGTAAATTGGTCGTCGTCAGAGTACTGGTGATTGTCCAGAATCCATTGGACGAGTTTGGGCAGAAGGGTCGTGGAGGGTTCTTGTGGATTAATGCCCTGGGTGAGCCAGAAGTCGTCAGTTTCTGCAAAGATGGTGAATCCGTAGAGGCGATGCTTGGGGGAGTAGTTCTTTTCTGAGGTGTTGTGCCAGTCGATGTATAGGAATACGTATTCAGGAATCTCCCCTCTGAGGTAGCGTTCCTCATAAACCTCGTCTCGTATTTTGGACAGCGTGTCCATCAGCCCACAGGCCTGAATGGCTTTCGCGATGAGCAGGTAGCCAGGCTTGTTGCGGTCGATGACGTCCTGGATGTAGCCAGCGGCGGTGATGTCGTCAGGGGCTATGACGCGGTTCACCTGGTGTATGACGCCATTGGTGACCACGATGTCGCGCTGCCTCTTGTCCAAAGGGCATTTTCCGTTCATCAGGATGGAGTCAACGCCCAGATAATGAACAGACAGTTTCCTGTTGTTCATGTTGCTCAAGGGAATCTCGGCCTTATCGGTGGTGGGGAAGTCCCAAGTCATGAAACATTCGTCCATGTCCCCCGAGTCAATGATGCTGTTCATGACCACCACGTTGCGTATGGAGTCCCGCTTTTCATCCGAGCAAAAGGCGTCCCACGAGGGAGCGCTGAGCAGGTCGGGTTCCTTCTTGTGCAATTCTATCAAGAAGGTATTGATGGCCTCGTTCGTGGGGGCAAATACGGTGTAGTGTCCTCGAGCACCGAGCAGCTGCCCTACCTTGCTCTGACTGTAACGTGAGATGGGCGTCTGCATGAGTAGGCTCACATATTGGCTGTATTCCTCGTGCTTCTGTAAATATGATAGAGCAATGTCATGCTTGAAAACGTAGCGGGCCGAGGTATCAATGTTTTCCTTACACGCTGTCAGTAGAAATATCACTGTCAGCATAATTCCGAGTTTCTTTTCCATAGTTTTTTTACTGTTAATGTTTGTGTGTTTGTTGTGAGTCGCAGTCCATACAGTTGCGTCTTCTTCTTCGAAAGGAAACACAATACAAAATTAGATAATAAATATAAAATGACAAAAAAGTTTCATAAAAAGTGAAGAAAAGAAGGAGAATATTTTCCTATTGCTTGGAATTGTCGTTGTGACTTTTACTTCATTCCTCTTGCTTTGTAGATTCGATCTTTGGCTTCACCAATCTTTTGAAATTTCTTTTCGGCTGCTGCTTTGATGTCATCTCCCAGAGTGGCAACACGGTCGGGATGGTTCTCGAGGGCCATCTTCTTGTAGGCACGCCGTACCTCGTCATCTGTGGCATCGGGTGAAAGACCCAACACCTGATAGGCTTCCTCGAGTGTAGAACCGCCCAACCCCATCATCTGTTCGGCTGTTCCTGCATCCAGTCCCATCTCGATGCAAATTTGCTGGAGAGCATTCCGCTCCTCTGTGACGATGGAACCGTCAGCTTTAGCAATCTCGCACAGGAAGGCGATGAGCTGGATGCGTTGTTCGGCAGGCATCACGACACGCAGCTGTTGGCAGATGGCTCTCATCTGGGCGTTCCATCGATCAGTGCCCATTCGCTTTTTCTCATCGAAGAGACGCAGGAGTATCTCCTGGCCCTCAGACTCGGCTTGTGATGAAAAATTGGTGCGCAGGAAGCGACGTACATACTCCATTTCGGAGTGCATGATTTTGCCGTCAGCATGGATGATGTGGGCCGAGAGCACCATCAGCGAGAAGAGGAATCCGTTGCGTTCGCCCTGTTGCTGATATGTGCGCTTTTCCTCAACAGTGAAAGTTTGATACCGTTCCGTTATGGTGTCGAAGAGACTGCCCAGCACGAAGCCTGCCAACGCACCGAGAGGACCGCCCTGCAGGAGTCCCAGAAAACCACCTATCCATTTACCTAATGCCATAATGCTGTCTGTGTCTGTTTTTCTTTTGGGAGACAAAAGGGCTGGCACCTCTGGAAGGAAGACCAGCCCCTTTGAAATCTTATGAATAATGTTAGAAAATCTGTTTACTTGAGAATCTTCTTGCCACCTACGATGTAGATACCCTTTGTCATTTGGTTGACGTGACGACCTGCCAAATCATAGATGTCCTGTGTCTCTTGATCTGCATCGATACCCTTCACGGCGGTATCAGAACCAACACTTGTAGCAATGATGTTCACATAAGTAGTACCCTTGCTGGTAGTGGTGTAGACAGCATATCCATAAACGGTCACATCACCTTCAGTCAGGTTGGCCTTGATCTCGTCGGTGGGATAAACCAGAGAACCGACAGCAGTCTTGCCGTCCACAGTAACGTTGTAATAGTTTCCGCTGATTGCGAGATTACCCGTCAGTTTGACGTACTGCATTACGGGAGCTGCAGCCCAAGCA